>JANOVC010000038.1:0-37578 GCA_031417195.1 Rhodobiaceae bacterium | reverse complement strand
ACACCGTGCGATCTAAAGCTCTGTAAGCGCAAACCCTTGTCACAAACCGCTGCGTCTGAAACCTGTGGCTCTGCGCCATTTTTTCCAAAAAAGCTTTTCTACCGGCAAGGAGCCACGTTCGGGCATTCCCCTCCGTTTTTTCTCCCGCAACACAGGGTACCGCCCTGAACGTCATCTGAAAATGACAAGACCTGTTTTCTATCAAAGGCGGAGCTTTGCCCAATGCTGTTTGACAATTGAATCTGTAACGTCGGAGCTCTCAAAACATCTTGTTTGCATCATGCATCGGTGGTGGTGTCGGCGCCGATGATCCGGTGACGGGGATGGCTTCAAACTCGCTGTTGATGGCCGCAACCCAGGCCTTGGCGCGCGGCGTCAATTTCCGGTCATCGGTTTGGAAACGTCCGCGCGAGACAAGGATGCCGAGATCGGCGCCGTGGTAGCGGTAATCACCGGCGGAATAGACGCGCAGATAGAAGGCTTCATCCTCATCAGATACCACGAACCAGTCGATGGATTTGCGTACAAGCTTGATGTCGCCCGACTTGTCCATGCGGTAGATGCCGGAGGAGGGTGCCTTGGTGATCATCTCCACCTGGTCGACGGGGTATTTGAGGATGAGCTGACTCCAATTGTCAAATTCAGACCAACGCTGCTGAACCTCTGACAGATCGATTTCCCAGTCCACATTCATATACTCCAGCAAATGGAACATATAAATGGGGCAACCGCCATAGGTTGAGGTGATGAGATTGGTGAGCGGTGATGCGCCCGAAATGCGTGGGTTGATTTCGCCCAAGTACACTTCGCGCGTGTCGGTATCGATCAGGAAATCCATGCAGAATGCGCCTTTGTAGCCCGCTGCATAGAGCCTGTCGCCTAGCTTCTGGGCCATTTTTAAAACAGCCCGGCGTTCCTTGTCCATGCCGCCGGTGAACACGTCATTGCCGCACCAGCCGCCCTTGTAGGGTGTTACTTCGGCAAAGCCGGTAATGTCGGTTTGCATGGGACCAACAAGTGTTCCGTGGCGCGTGGCAACGGCTTCCACCGTGCCGGGAAGGTGGTTGATGCGGCGCATGACCTTGAGCTGTTCACCCACGATGTCTTCCGCATATTTGTTCCAGTCGGCTTGCGACTTGATGAAGAATGTGGTGCGGCCTGAATCGCCATAGGGTGTTTGCACAACGAGGTCGCTGCCCAGTTTGGCGGATTTGGCGAGTGAGCAGAGCTCTTCGTATGTCTTGGCTTTGCCCATGGTGTTGGGCGCACTTTTGATGCCGGCTTCGTTTCCAAGCTTGGTGGTGGTGATTTTGGAATCGATGTGCTTGCGCAGCTTGGCGGGCGGCAGGGCAATTTTCTGGCCAAGTTCCTTGGCGAGGGCCTCCGTTTCCTCATCGAACATCACAAGCATGAGCAGGCCCGGCCCCCTATCGGCAAGGCGCGTGCGCACTTCCTTGTGGCGCAGAAGATAGTTATTCACGTCTTCAATGGACTTGAATTCATGGGGTCCATGTTCGCGTGGCACGGCAATTTTGGGATGGGTGCCGTCAAAGCAGTCGAAGAAGTTGATATATTCGAATTTATTGATCCAGCGGCCAAGACCCAGGATATTATAGGGTGTCGGCGACAGGAAAGTGATGGGAGTCTGGTTTTGCCTGAAGAAGGCATAGATTTCTGACAGGCTGGTCAGCTTCTGCCTTTTTGTTGTCTTGGCCAAAATTGCTCTCCCGAATTCCGTGTACGAAATTCACTAAAGCCCAATTCAGCGAAAAGGAAAAGCCGCCTTGATCAGATTTTGGCGCTGAGCTGCGTGCCGTCGAGCTGCTTTATAAATTCGATGCCTACGCCATTTTCGAGGTAGCGCACGATACGGCCACGCATTTTACCCAGCATGACATAGGTTCCGAGGCTTGGCATGACATCAACCTTGATGCCCGCGCCCGAAAGGGAGATATCGATGACTTCACAATTGTAAACGCGACCGTCGGGCAGCGTAATTTGAGATTGATTGTCGCGGGGTTCAAAACGGGCGTGGCGGCGACCGTCCTCTTCACCGGACTGGCGCTGGCCCAGCCATTTGATGCGGGATTCCAGCTTTTCCAGCCGACTTCCTTTGACGGCAAAAGCGATGTTAAAGCCACCTGGCACCCTTTCGCCGGAGATTGCTTCAACGCGGCCCAATTCCTCGAGATAGGCGACGAGGGTGAGACCTGGAGCCGGCGGTGTTTCAGTTATGAATACTGCACCCGCACTGGATATGTTTGTAACTTGGCATGGATGCTCCGACATGTCAGGCAACATGTAACGCCCAAACAAGGATTGAGGCACTGCAACTTGGGGTGTCCCTTGATCATCAGGTGCCTTGGCTGCTGCAATCACAAATAATACCTCTTCGATGTCGCGCTGCGGGTTTTTAACCAAAGCGTGGTTGGCTTCAAATTTACCAACATTAGAAGTGTAGCTATCGGCATGTAAAGGGGGAGTTAAAAACGCTATGATGGTTTACGTTTATCTGCCGCCCTGGATCACGCGAAGACCGCCCCTGGGCTGACTGCTGTTGTTGAGGCTCGCCACCAGCTTGTCGCCCGGTAAATGTTCGGTCCAAATGGTACGTGCTCCCGAAAGCTCCATGTGCCTGATGCCGTCGTAACTGATATTGGCAATATCCCGAAACGGGAAAACGCCGCCAAATACATTAAATCTCGAACCGTTACGGGCATGAAGTGGCAAGCCTAGCATTTCCGCCCCTATGACCTGGTCCATCGTTGTGGTGAGCCGGAACCGGATGAGACAGGGCTGCAAGCTGGTTACCACCATATCCAACAACTTCTTTATCGTATCGCCCTCAAATTTATCCCATCCCGCAAGAGCATCTGTATTTGTCAACTCGCGACAGTAGAGGCGGCACGTGTTGGTTCCCGCAAGACGCCATTTGTAGGTTTGGCGCATGTGATCGCGTTCCAGTATCAGCAGATTGGGCACAATGCTGCTGATTTGTTTCAAATCGAGATCATTGCGATTGGGGGCTGCCTTTTCTGCCCGAATGGTTTCCCAGTAGCGGTAAAGCGCGCGCGTGCCGGGATGCAGAATATGGGATTCGGCTTGGCTTAACTCGCTAATATCGTTAACTAACATCACATACCCTCTGGTGCACGGGCGTCCGTCTGCCTGTGCCAATCATGTACTTTCGGGAAACACGTTGCAGGGGACGTGCCATGTGTGAGGGAAGACCAGCGAATGAGTGATCAACCAGACATTGCCGGCCCTGTGAAAGAACCATTTTTCAAGGCACCCGGTATCGTTTTGGCGATGATTGCCGTGTTGATCGGGATTCACATCGCCATTCAAATTGCAGGTCCCAACTGGGAGGTTTGGAGCCTTTATGCTTTTTCCTTCATTCCTGCACGCATAACCGGCAGCATCAGTTTTCCGGCAATTTACGGTTCGCAGGTGTGGTCATTTGTGACCTACGCGTTCTTGCACGGCAGCTGGGGGCATTTGTTTTCAAATGCCATTTGGCTCCTGATATTTGGCACTGTTGTTGCGCGCCGACTGGGTAATGCAGGATTTTTGGTGTTGTGCTTGTTTTCTGTCGTTGCCGGGGCTGCCGCCATGCTTGCAACCCATTGGGGTGATGGCGGCACTGTCGTTGGTGTTTCTGGCGCGGTGTCTGGTTTGATGGCCGCAGCAATCCCCTTGATGTTCGGCTCCAAAATGCAGGTGGTCGATTCTGACGGGTCCTATCAAATTGCCATTAAACCGTTGAAACCCTTTGAAATCCTGTCCAATAGGGGAGCGATTGCTTTTCTTGCTGTTTTCTTTGCCATGACACTCTATTCCGGCGCATCTGGCTGGACAGGCACGTCATATATTGAAAATGCCTCAATTGCATGGGAAGCCCATATTGGCGGTTTTATCGCGGGGCTTTTCAGCTTTTATGCGCTGGACCCCTGGAAGTGATTTACCTTATGTCCAATCGTGTTAGAGTAACGTACTGAAATTAATCGACAGGGAGGAATTCATGTCTGTTTCACACATTCTTGGTGTCAAAGGCCGGTCAGTTATCACAGCTGCCCCGCATGACAATGTTCACGAGACAGCCCAGAAACTTGCCAAGAACCGCATTGGCGCTCTTATAGTCGTAGATGAAAAGGGCGGTATTGTTGGCATTGTTTCGGAACGCGATATTGTGCGCGCCTTGGCTGAGCAGGGCGCTGTCGCTATGGCGCAGCCGGTTTCCTCAATCATGAGCAAGGCAGTCAAGACCTGCAAATACAGTGACAGTGAAATTGAGTTGATGGCGCTGATGACAACGAACCGCATTCGCCATTTGCCTGTTGTTGAAGCCGGAAAACTCGCAGGCATGATATCCATTGGTGATATTGTGAAATTTCGCATTGAGGCGATTGAACGCGAGGCGGAAGACATGAAAAGCTATATTGCTTCGGCGGGTTAGGCCTTATTTTCCGTAGACAAGCGCGGGGTCAAACAGCTTCTCGGTGTCCGTGAAGACCAGTTTTCCGTCAATGACCTTGCGGTAGAAGCAGGATTTTCGGCCCGTATGGCAGGCGGCACCGTTGCCATCTGCGGTGACTTTTATTTGCAGGGCGTCTTGGTCGCAATCGACCAGGATTGAAACAACTGAAAATGTCTCGCCGGAGGTCTCGCCTTTTTTCCATAAGGCTTTGCGCGAGCGGCTGTAGAAATGGAGATGGCCGGTGCTAACGGTTTTTTCCATGGCTTGCTTGTTCATATAGGCAAACATTAAAAGACAGTTGTCGGCGGTATTAGTAACAATTGCGGCGATCAGGCCGCTCTCATCGAATTTCAAATCAAGCGCTGTTGTTTCGTCAGCATCGCCTGACATTAGAGTGAGAAACCACCCGATGGCGCGCGTACCAACTCCATGAAACGGGCCTGCATGACCGGGTTGGTTTTGAACTCACCTGTAAACTGCGTGGTGATGGTTGCCACATTGCGTTTTCCAATGCCGCGCATCGACATGCAGGTGTGCACTGCTTCAATCATTACCGCCACGCCCTTGGGCTTGAGGCTTGCGGAAATTGCGTTGGCGATTTGCGCCGTCATCGTTTCCTGGGTCTGCAAGCGACGGGCATAAATCTCGACCACGCGCGCGAGCTTGGAAATGCCTACGACAGCATCCGTCGGCAAATAAGCCACGTGGGCACGACCAACGAAGGGAGCGATATGATGCTCACAATGGGAGTTGAACTCAATATCGCGCAGCATCACGATGTCATCATAACCACCGACCTCGGAGAATGTACGTGAGAGTTCCTTCGAAGCATCCTTGCCATAGCCACTGAAATATTCCGTGAAAGCCTTGGTTACGCGACGCGGGGTGTCGAGCAATCCCTCACGCGTTGGGTCATCACCGGCCCATGCAAGAAGAGTTCGCACTGCTGCCTCCGCTTCCTCTTGCGAGGGGCGGCCAGACCTTGATGGTGGGATTTCACGTTGGAGTTTCTTGACGATAGCGTCCATGTTGTCTCTACTCTTGGGGTCCGTTGTGTGTTTGATTACGTTCCGGTACCAAAATTGGATTAGGGTCTTTAATTCAAATTGCTAATCTCTGTTCTCTTCCCATATCATGGGGTGGGAATTGAGGCAAACGAACAAAAGCTTGTTTTTTAGGCCTTGTTGACGAGAAATGTGAATGATCAACGATATTTACAATAGAAAAATTCTGGAATTTGCAGCGGATATTCCGCATTTGCAGCGCTTGGATGGGCCTGATGCGACATCCGTTGCCCATTCGCGGCTGTGTGGATCGAAGGTAACTGTTGATTTGAAGATGCGGGACGGCATGGTGACTGATTTTGGGCAGGATGTGAAAGCCTGCGCCTTGGGGCAAGCGTCATCGTCAATTATGGGGCGGCATGTGATTGGCTCCACCGCAGCGGAACTGCGCGACTTAAAGACACAGATGTATGCCATGCTGAGGGAAGAGGGGCCGCCGCCTACCGGCAAGTGGGCGGACTATGAAGCCTTTATTCCCGTGCGCGATTTTAAGGCACGGCATGCCTCAACGCTTCTGACGTTTGATGCCGTGACAGATGCAATATCCCAAATTGAAGCCACGCAGCATGAGCACACTTGATCCGAAGACAGTCAAGCCACGGGTCGGCACTAACTATCCGGCGAAGTATGCGGGTGTTGTTGCGGGTCGCGAAAAACGCGTGTTGGGAGATGCGTTCGGACTCACTCAGTTTGGCGTGAATCTCACAACACTGGCACCTGCAAGTTCATCGGCGTTGCGCCATTGGCATGAGCGGGAAGATGAGTTTGTGTTTGTGGTATCTGGCGAGGTCACGCTTATTGATGATCTCGGTGAGCATGTGCTCGTGGCCGGCAAGTGTGCTGGGTTCAAGGCTGGCGTGCCGAACGGTCATTGCCTTGTGAACAAATCAAATGCACCTGCGACCTATATCGAAATTGGTATAAGGTCACCTGATGAGGTGGCGCATTATCCGGATGACGATATGTTGGGTACAAAGTCTGGCGGCAAATATGCAATGACGAAGAGGGATGGAACGCCGTTCTAGCGTTTCTTTACTTCAATATCTTTTGCGCGCGGAAATCTTGACTGCAAATCGCGATCAGTCACGCTCATATGGTTTCGCGTATATTGCTCAGAGGCATCGCGCAGGGGTTGGAAGTCCCAGGGAAAATGTCCACCGCTTTTCAACGCCTCGAACATCATGTGGCGTGCGCGTTGGCTTTCCAAAACGGCATCGTTGATTTTCGGAATATCGAACTTGGCCCGCACTTCGCTTCTGAGCTTTGCCGCGAGTGGATTGGTTTGTGCAAGATTGTCTAACTCATCTGGATCGTCAACCAGATTGTAGAGTTGGTCGGGATCCGTCGGGCAGTGGATAAATTTCCACGGACCCCTGCGCAGCATGTACATGGGCGCAACTGTTCCTTCGGCGAGATATTCGCCCCACGCCGTTGCATTGGGATTTTCGGCAGCACCCTTGAGCAGCGGATAAAGTGAGCGCCCATCAATGTCCCGGGCAAGCTCGCCTTTGCCCTGCGTTGCCACATCGACGATGGTTGACAAGATGTCAGCGAGCGTTACGGGTTCATTGACGCGGCGGGCTTTGAAATGTTTCGGTGCACTGACAATCAACGGAATATGCGCTGCCGGTTCGAGATAGGACATCTTGTACCAAAGCCCGCGCTCGCCCAAAAAATCGCCGTGGTCCGATGTGAACATGATAACCGTGTTATCCAGTTTGCCCGTTGCCTCAAGGGCATCAAGTAATTGGCCGATGAGTTCATCAACGTAGGAAATATTGGCATAATAGCCGTGACGTGCCGCACGAATGTCGGCTTCTGTAACCGTGTAGTCCTGCATGGCGGACACATCATAAAGCCGCTGACTGTGCGCATCGAGTTTATCACGTTCCACGCGGGGAACCTTTGGTAAGTCGATATCTTCATCCTTGTACAGGTTCCAATATTTGGCGCGAGCCGCATAGGGGTCGTGAGGATGGGTGAAAGAGGCCATCAGGCAGAATGGCTTGTCGGGCGTGAAGCGTGCGTAGTCATAAATCTTGCGCACGGCGAGGAATGCCACTTCATCATCGAATTCCATCTGGTTGGTAATTTCGGCAATGCCGGGCTGCAACACGCTCGTCATGTTGTGATACCACCAATCGATGCGTTCCTGCTTCAAGCACCAGTTGGGGGTCCAGCCGAAATCAGCCGGATAGATATCTGTCGTCAGACGTTCCTGTAGACCGTGAAGTTGATCGGGTCCAACAAAGTGCATCTTGCCGGAGAGGCAGGTTTGGTAGCCTTGCAAACGCAGATAATGTGCCCACGTTGGAATGGAGGAGGGAAACTCTGCCGCGTTGTCGTAAACACCGGTACGTGATGGCAGCAGTCCATTCATGATGGTGGCACGCGCAGGCGCACAGAGCGGACTTGAGGAATAGGCATTCTCAAACACCACGCCTGATTTGGCCAGGCGGTCCAAATTTGGAGTCTTGACCAGACCGTGGCCATAGGCGCTGAGGAATTGCGCGGCGAGTTGATCTGCAATAATGAAGAGAATATTGGGTTGGACCATCATGAAATCTTTGCTCTTGTTCTTAATTCGGTTTTATCAGCTCACATTATCATCCGTCATCGGCAGGCGCTGTCGCTATTTACCGACATGTTCCGACTATGCGCGTACCGCAATCGAAAAACACGGGGCAGGGCATGGTTTTCTGCTCGGGTTTTCACGGGTGTGCCGTTGCCATCCCTGGGGCGGACACGGATTTGATCCTGTACCGGAAATCTATGTGGGGCCGGAATGGCGACAAAAGAAAAGGGACCCGGAATAGGGGTCCCTTCTTCGAAGATGGAAAAAACGGCTTACCAACCGAAGTTATAGGACAATCCGGCGCGGATGGTATGCACGCCATCAAATGATTGGGTAATATCAGCTGTATTTACACCGTTCTCAAAATGATAATCCGCATCCGGAAGGCCCATGTAAGTGTATTCCAGACTGCCGCTCAAACCGTCTGTAAAGGCATGTTCAATGCCGCCACCGATAACCCAGCCTGTGAGCCACTTTGAATCATCCGTTGCAAAGCCTGATGCGGTTGGAAAGTCGGTCGTTGAGAATTTTGAGTCAACGAGGGCTACACCGCCCGTGGCATAAATCAAGGTGTCATCAAAGGCCATGCCTGCGCGCGCGCGGAGCGTTGCTATATTGTCAAATGCCAAATCCGTCATTTCTGCCGGCTCATGGTTCCTGGCCACATGGCCGCCCAAGGCCCAATCACCTTCCAGGCCCATGACAAAGTTATCAATCTGGTAATTCCAGCCGGCTTTGATACCACCATTCCAGCCGTGGCCATTGTTTTCACGAAGTCCGGATCCGCAAATTGGCAAACAAACCACATCGTATGTGGCTGTTTCGGTAATGCCGGCCACGAACGCGCCAACATAAGGGCCTGACCAGTCGTAAGTGGCGGGGCGCAATTCTTCCACAGGTGGGGGTGGAATATCCAAGTCTGCCGCGAGGGCTGATGCTGCCGGTAGCAAGACCGCAACCGAGAATGCGAGACGGAAAAAGAACTGTTTCATATGTTTACCCAAACCAATTGTTACGCTGTCGTTCGGAATGAACATGAAGTGTTAAGGTTAACATCGGGTTATTGAAACGCTAAGGTGGAGTTAATCCCTTGAGTTTTTTTCGAGGCTTGACCATGGCGGGGGCTATCGTCATAAGCAGTGTACGGACAATTTGAGAGGCGCTTACCTGTGGGTGTTTGCAGGAGTGGGCAGGAGAAAAACCATGATTACGTTGACATTCCCTGATGGCGCAAAGCGCGATGTCGAGCAGGGGGTGAGTGCTGCACAGGTTGCGGCCTCCATTTCAAAGTCTCTGGAGAAAAAGGCAGTTGCCGCAATTGTTAATGGCGCGCTGGTTGATCTCAACGATCCCATTACTACTGACGCCAATTTGCAGATTGTTTTGCGCGACGATGCGCGCGCTCTGGAACTGATTCGTCACGACGCAGCCCACGTGCTTGCCGAGGCCGTTCAGGAACTGCACCCCGGAACGCAGGTGACGATTGGACCCGTGATTGAAAACGGCTTCTATTATGACTTCTTCCGCAACGCACCTTTTACAACGGAGGACTTTGCCCCCATCGAAAAAAAGATGCGCGAGATCATCCAGCGCGACAAGCCCTTTACGAAATCCGTGAAATCGCGCGAGGACGCCAAGGCATTTTTCCGTGCCAAGGGCGAGAATTTCAAGGTGGAATTGGTTGACTCCATTCCGGGCCATGAGGACATCAAGTTCTATGATCAGGGCGGCTGGGTGGACATGTGCCGTGGCCCGCATATGACAAGCACGGGAAAAATCGGCACCGCGTTTAAGCTGATGAAGGTGGCGGGAGCGTATTGGCGCGGTGACAGCAAGAACCCGATGCTGACGCGCATTTACGGTACAGCTTGGGCAAATGACAAGGACTTGCAGAGTTATCTCACGGCTTTGGATGAGGCGGAGAAACGTGACCACCGCAAGCTAGGCCGCGAGATGGACCTGTTTCATTTCCAGGAAGAAGGTCCCGGCGTTGTGTTCTGGCATGCCAAGGGCTGGACGATGTTTCAGCAACTCATTGCATACATGCGTCGCCGCTTGGCCAAGCTGGATTATCAGGAAGTGAATGCACCGCAGGTTCTCGACAAAAGCCTGTGGGAAACATCAGGCCATTGGGGCTGGTACCGCGAAGGCATGTTCCAGGTGACCTCTGCTGGTGACGAAACGGATGATGACCAAGTCTTTGCGCTCAAGCCCATGAACTGCCCTGGCCACGTGCAACTCTTCAAGCATGGCCTAAGAAGCTACCGCGAACTGCCCATGCGGCTTGCGGAATTCGGCAATGTGCATCGCTATGAGCCATCGGGCGCGCTGCACGGCCTCATGCGCGTGCGTGGCTTCACGCAAGACGATGCGCATATTTTCTGCACGCCAGAGCAGATGCAAGATGAATGTTTGAAGATCAATGACCTCATCCTTTCCACTTACAAGGATTTCGGTTTCGAGCAGATTGTGGTGAAGCTGTCCACGCGGCCTGAAAAGCGCGTTGGCACCGACGCGGATTGGGACCGCGCCGAAGACATCATGCAGAAGGTGCTCGTGCAAATCGCGGGAGCTTCCGGTGGTGCGATCAAGACAGCAGTCAACCCCGGCGAGGGCGCCTTCTACGGTCCCAAGTTTGAATATGTGCTGCGCGATGCGATTGGCCGTGACTGGCAATGCGGCACCACACAGGTGGATTTCAACCTGCCGGAACGCTTCGGCGCCTTCTACATCGGTGCTGACGGTGAGAAGCATGTCCCCGTCATGATCCACCGCGCCATTTGCGGTTCGATGGAACGGTTCCTTGGCATTTTGATCGAGCACTATGCGGGGCATTTCCCGCTGTGGCTGGCACCTCTGCAGGTGATGGTGACAACGATCACATCGGACGGCGATGCGTATGCCATGAAGGTGCGTGATGATTTGCGCAAGGCGGGCCTTCGCGCTGATGTTGATGTTCGCAACGAGAAGATCAACTACAAGGTGCGCGAGCATTCGCTGGCCAAGGTGCCGGTCATTCTGGTTGTCGGCAAACGCGAGAGGGACGAACAGGCCGTCAACATGCGACGGCTCGGGTCTCAGGATCAGAAGCCGATGACACTGTTGGATGCGGTTGCGGCATTGGTAGCCGAGGCCGTGCCACCTGATTTGAGGTAAAAGCGGGTTCTCCCCAGCGACTCTGCATGGGGGGCTTGACCCTGCAACCCAGACTTACCCAGTTGCGGGTGCTGGTTCACCGCCTCAAGGGCGGCGATGGAGAGATTTTTGGTTGTGCTAGTCTTTGCATTTTGAATCAGGTGTTTTCCTGTGAACCAATCACCTTCCGCCAGCGTAATTTGCTCCATGAGTGGGAAATTTATTGTTTTTGGCGGATCTGGCGGCATTGGGTCTGCCATTGCGCGGCGGATTGTGGCGCGGGGCGATACGGTTCATTTGATTGGGCGCAGTGGCGACAAGCTCGCAGCGGTTGCAGCCGAAATTGGTGGCACTTTTGCTGTAGGCGATGTCACAGATCGCGCACAGGTTGAAGCGGCGGTCGCACAGGCTGGCCCTGAGGTTTCCGGATTGGCCTATGCCGTCGGTTCCATCACGTTGAAGCCACTTTCGCGGCTGACCGATGATGATGCTTTGCGTGATTTTCAGCTTAATGCGCTAGGCGCATTTCGTGCCATTCAATGCGCACTTCCATTGTTAAAGGCCGGGGGCGGCATTTCTTCCATTCTCCTTTTTTCCACAATTGCGGTTGCGCAGGGGTTTCCGTCACATGCCACGATTGGCATGGCGAAGGGGGCGGTGGAGGGGCTAACTCTCAGTGTCGCAGCAGAGTTGGCCCCTCGCATTCGTGTGAATTGCATTGCACCTTCGCTCACGAAAACACCACTCGCGGCGGCGCTGACATCAAATGAGCAGATGGCAACTGCCATTGCTGCCCTTCATCCGCTGCAGCGTTTGGGTGAGGCTGATGATGTAGCGGGTCTTGCGGCGTTCCTGATGTCGCCTGAGGCATCGTGGATCACGGGACAGATCATCGGCGTTGATGGCGGGCGCGCGAGTTTGCGCCCTAGGGGCTGACACTCTTGGCGCGGATGGTCAAAAAATCTGAACTGCCCAGCAAGCTCTGTGAAGCTTGTGGCCGACCCTTTAGCTGGCGCAAGAAGTGGGAGCGCGATTGGGATCAGGTCAAAACCTGTTCGGACCGCTGCAAATCCGACCTGCGGTCAAAGGCGAAATCTTGAAAACCCTGCGTGTTGTTCTTGGCGACCAACTCACACGCGGACTTGCCAGTCTTCGCGACGTGAAATCGGGTGATGTCGTGCTCATGATGGAGGTGCAAGAGGAGGCCACTCACGTTCCCCATCACAAGCAAAAGATCGTGTTTATTTTCTCTGCCATGCGCCACTTTGCGGAGGAGCTTAGGGCCGAAGGCCTGACGGTCGATTACGTCAACCTTGATGACGCGAAGAACACGGGCTCATTTGCAGGTGAGTTGGCTCGGGCTGTAAAGCGGCACAAGCCCGATCAGATTGAAGTGACAGAACCCGGCGAATGGCGCGTGTTGAAATCCATGCGCGGCTGGGAAGCAGATGTGGGCGTTGCCGTTACCATTCATGATGATGACCGCTTCTTTGCAACGCGCGCACGATTTTTGACGTGGGCTGAAGACCGCAAATCCCTGCGCATGGAATTTTTCTATCGTGAGATGCGGCGCGAGCATAATCTGCTGATGGCTGGCGATGATCCCATGGGTGGGCAATGGAATTTTGACCATGACAACCGCAAGTCCCTGCCCAAGTACGTGCACCCGCCGAAACGCAAGCGCTTTGAACCGGATGCAATCACACGTGAGGTAATCACGCTCGTCGCAGCACGGTTTGGTCATCACTTCGGTGATCTCGAACCCTTTGGTTGGGCGGTAACATGCGAAGGCGCACTGGAAGCACTTGATCACTTTATCACGCAATGCCTGCCAAAATTTGGCGATTATCAAGATGCCATGAAAATCGACAATGTGTTTTTGTATCACTCTGTCATTTCGCCCTATCTCAATGCCGGGTTGCTTACGGCGCGGGAGGTTTGCGAGGCAGCACAAGCGGCTTATGAGCAGGGTGCAGCACCGCTCAACGCAGTGGAAGGCTTCATTCGGCAAATCCTCGGCTGGCGCGAATATGTTCGCGGCATCTATTGGCTCAAGATGCCGGACTATAAAAATTCCAATGCGCTTGATGCGGCCAGGCCCTTGCCGGATTTTTATTGGACCGCAGATACCGCGATGAACTGCATGAGCCAGGCCATTGGCGATACCAAGCGCCATGCCTATGCGCACCATATCCAGCGCCTGATGATCACCGGGAATTTTGCCCTGCTCGCAGGGCTGAACCCACGTGAAGTTGAAGAGTGGTATCATTTGGTCTATGCGGATGCCTATGAATGGGTGGAATTGCCCAATACCCATGGCATGGCCTTGTTTGCCGATGGCGGGTTGTTGGCGTCAAAGCCCTATGCGGCGTCAGGTGCCTATATCGACCGCATGTCGGACTATTGTTCGGGTTGTCACTACAGCCCCACCATCAAGATCGGTGAAAAAGCCTGTCCTTTTAATATCTTGTACTGGGATTTTCTCATCCGGAATCAAGACAAGCTGGGCAAAAATCCGCGTATGAGCATGCCTTACAGCACTTTGAAGAAAATGGACGCAGGACGAAAAGAGCAGATCCATGCGGAGGCGACGGCCTTTCTGGATGGATTGCCCGCGTACAAACCGTCCTCGTCTCAACTGAAGCTTGAATTGTAATCACGAGTGCTACATATAACCTCAATCACACGAGGTGCACTTTGGAAATTGGACTCTATACATTCGCCGACATGGGGTCGACAATTTCGGCGGGACAACAGCTGACGAACCTGTCGAAGAAATTGAACTGGCAGACCATGTTTACTTGATGTCTTTGGCGTGGGCGAGCACCACAGGCCGGATTATGCGGCGTCTGCACCTGCCATCATTCTGGCTGCGGGTGCCGCGCGCACCAAAAACATCCGGCTTACACCGGCGGTGACCGTTCTCAGCTCCGATGATCCCGTGCGGGTCTACCAAAATTTTGCAACGCTCGATCTGATATCCGGGGGCCGTGCCGAAATCATTGTCGGGCGCGGTTCCTTCATCGAGTCCTATCCCTTGTTTGGCTATGACCTCAATGACTATGACGTATTGTTTTCCGAGAAGCTTGATTTGCTGCTCAAGCTTCGCGCGCAAGAGCATGTGACCTGGAGCGGCACTGCGCGTGCGCCCCTGAATGATGCCGGAATCTATCCGCGTGCGGAGCAAAATCCGTTGCCGGTGTGGATTGGTGTGGGTGGCACGCCGCAAAGCGTTGCGCGGGCGGGAAAGCTTGGACTTCCCATGGCGCTTGCGATCATTGGCGGTGAGCCCGCGCGCTTCAAACCCCACGCGGATTTGTATCGCGAGTCCGGAAAGAATGCGCCGTCGCTTAAGCTCAGCCTGAACATGCATGGCTTTGTGGGCGATGATATGACGTCCGCACAGAATATATTTTTCCCCGGCTATGCCGAAGTGATGACACGGATTGGCCGCGAGCGCGGCTGGCCCGCGACAACACGGGCACAGTTTGATGCATCATGTACCCCGCGCGGACATCTCATCATTGGCAGTCCCAAGGATGTTGCCGACAAGATGATCGCGCTGCACAGGATATTCGGCAATGACCGCATACTGGTGCAAATGGCGTTGGGCTCGCTGCCACATAAAGACCTCATGCGGGCGATTGAATTGATGGGCAAGGAAGTTGCACCGCGCGTGCGTGATGCTGTTGGAGGAAAGACGTGACACTGCCACATATTCCAGATCCCGTGTTTGCCAACGCTGCCTCGGTTGATGCCATCGAACATGTGATTATTCCGCGCGCCCGTGACTTGGGTAATTTTGAAGTGCGCCGCGCGTTGCCATCGGTTGAGCGGCAAATGGTCGGCCCCTTCATTTTCTTTGATCAGTTTGGGCCTGTCATGATGCAGTCTGGCCAAGGTGTTGATGTGCGCCCGCATCCCCATATCGGATTGTCGACGGTGACATGGCTGTTTGACGGCATGATTTTTCACCGTGACAGTTTGGGTTCGCAACAGGCCATCGCACCCGGTGAATTGAACTGGATGACGGTGGGAAAAGGCATCGTGCACTCCGAACGCACACCGGAGCCGGAACTTTCGCGCACGCGAAAAGTCTTCGGCATTCAAAGCTGGGTGGCGCTACCAAAAAGCCATGAGGAAACAACCCCCGGTTTTGAGCACGTGGCACCTGCGGATTTGCCGCTGATTGCTGACCATGGCCGCGAGGTGCGTGTGGTCGCAGGTTCAATTTATGGCGCGACATCTCAGGTCAAAACCCATTCGGACCTGTTCTATGGTGACGTGAAACTGGCCGCAGGTGCATCCCTCCCATTGCCGACAGAACACGAAGAACGCGCGATCTATATTGTTGAGGGATCAATCGAAATTGCGGGACAACAGCACGAGGCGGGGCGGCTTCTGGTGTTTCGCCCACACGATGACATAACTATCACTGCGCGAAGCGATGCGCGCTTCATGATGCTGGGCGGCGAGCCCATGGATGGCCCACGCCACATCTGGTGGAATTTCGTGTCGTCCTCCAAAGAGCGCATCGAAATGGCCAAAGAGGAATGGCGGCGTGGCCGCTTTGACATCGTACCCGGCGATGAAAAAGATTTTATCCCGCTGCCCACCGCGTGAGCAGGCAACGGGATCGTTACATCACACCGTGATCTGGCTTCCCACTTCCACCACGCGATCTGTTGGCAATCGGAAGTAGTGGCTGGCGTCGTCGGCGTTGCGGGCGAGGCCGATGAACAGCTTGTCCTGCCACACGGGCATGCCCTCGTTTTTTGATGCCCGCACATTGCGGCGCGACAGGAAGAATGATGTTGTCATGATGTTGAATTTCCAGCCCAGCTTGCGCGCAACGGCCATGGCCTTCGGCACATCAGGTGTTTCCATATAACCGAAAGTTATGATGATGCGGCTGAAAAGGTCGTTCAGCTTTTCAATCGTCACTTTTTCATCATGCGGAACGCTTGGGCTGTCGCTGGTGCGGATGGTGAGAACTACGTTGTTTTCATGCAGCACCTTGTAATGCTTTAGGCTGTGAAGCAGGGCGGTTGGTGCGCTTTCCGGATCGGACGTGAAGAACACAGCTGTTCCCGGAACACAGTGGGGCACACGCTTTGAAAGACTGCCAACAAGATCGGCCAGAGGTACTTCCAGTTTGCGGGTTTTGGCGAAGAGGATTTGTGACCCCCTGCGCCATGTCCACATCACCAGCATCAGAAGTGCGCCCAGCAACAGGGGAACATAACCGCCTTCATGAATCTTGAGTGAGTTCGCACCAAGGAAAATGACGTCAATCGCAAGAAGCGGGATCATCATCGCGAGGGTCGTCCACAATGGCCATTTCCAGTATTTCCAGATGACAAAGATCGCCATCATGGATGTCACCACCATCGTGCCGGTCACTGCGATGCCATAGGCGGATGCAAGGCTTGACGATGTCTTGAACATGATCACGAGTGCAATCACACCGAGCATGATGATCCAATTCACTTGCGGCATATAGATTTGACCAGCGTGTGCTTCGGACGTGAAGCGAATTTCCATGCGGGGCAGAAGGCCGAGCTGGATGGCCTGCCGTGTGAGCGAGAAAGCGCCGGTGATCACGGCCTGACTGGCGATAATGGTTGCAGCCGTTGCCAGCACAACGATGGGAATGAGCGCCCATTGCGGCATCATGAGAAAGAATGGATTATCGATGGTCTTTGGATCGTGAAGGATAAGTGCGCCTTGGCCCAGATAGTTCAACACAAGAGAGGGGAGCACCACGGCGAACCAAGCGAGTTGAATGGGGCGCTTGCCGAAATGGCCGAGGTCCGCATAGAGTGCTTCCGCACCTGTTACCGCGAGGAAAACTGCGCCAAGGGTTATCAGGCCAATCACACCGTGGGAGCTCAAGAAGCTGACGGCATAGGTAGGGCTGAAGGAGAGCAAAACGGTTGGATTGTCACCGATATGCGCAAGGCCCGCAAGGCCGATGCACACAAACCACACAAGTGTGATGGGGCCGAAGAACGTCGCAACACTTGCCGTGCCGCGTGATTGAACGGCGAAGAGCCCAACGATAATGCCGATTGTTATGGGCAAGACATAAGGTTCAAACGCAGGTGTGACAATCTTCAAACCTTCGATGGCTGAAAGAACTGAGATTGCGGGCGTGATCATCGCGTCGCCATAAAACAGCGCCGCACCGATCATCGCGAGAATCGGAATGAGAACAAGTTTGGTGCCCATCACGCGCTGGGCCAGCGCCATGAGCGAGAGCGTGCCACCTTCGCCCTTGTTATCGGCGTTGAGCAGGATGGCCACATATTTGACCGTGACGACGAGAATGAGTGCCCAGATGATGAGCGAGAGAACGCCGAGAACGATGGGTTCGGTAACCGGGCCGGTTTTGCCCGTGGCAGCAAGAACCGCTTCACGAATGGCATAGAGAGGACTGGTTCCGATATCGCCGTAAACGACGCCGATTGAACCCAGTGTGAGTATCCAAAAGCTTGGCGGCTTGTGGCCGCTCAGGTGAATTGCGGCACCGTCTGATGCCTCGTCCGTCTGTTCGGTGGTTGATGTCATTTTCTTCTCCATTGGCTTTGCTGCACTGCAACAAAAGGAGCGTTGGTGTACTCCTTTGTCGTAGGCCCGCGCATGCAAAGATGACATGTCTGTAATGTCGCGCCGGAAATGTCAGTAGGGCTGACGTTCAGCTTATTGCGAGCACCACGCGGCCTGTGATCTCGCCTTTTTTCATGCGGGCGAATACGGCATTGATGTTTTCCAGGGGCTGGGTTTCGATGTCGGCTTTCACCAGACCACGGCTGGCAAAATCCACGGCTTCACGCAGGTCCTGGCGGGTGCCGACGTTGGAACCGCGGATGGAATATTCACCGTTCACGATATGGGAAATGGATAGTCGGATTTGATCTGCATCACCGCCGGGGAGGCCGATAAAGCTGACCGCACCGGCGGGTCGCAACATGGTGACGGATTGCTCGAAGGCGCGGGCTGAAACCGCGGTGACGATAGCACCATGGGCGCCGCCGCCTGTTTGTTCTTTCACGGCAATGCCGGGGTCACCAGCACGTGCGTCGATCACGACTTCAGCGCCGAGGCGTTTGGCGTGGTCCAGCTTTTCATCGGACACATCAATGGCCGCCACACGAAATCCCATGGCTTTTGCGTATTGCACTGCAATGTGGCCAAGACCACCGATGCCAATGACGGCCAGCCATTGCCCGGGTTTGGCCTGCGTGCGTTTGATACCGCGATAGGTGGTCACCCCGGCGCACAGGATGGGGGCCATGGCATACAAATCAATATGGGGTTCGAGGTGACCGCAGAAGGCGGCGGGGGCCACCATATATTCGGCATATCCACCCGGCTTGGAATAGCCCGTGGCTTCCGTGCGGAGGCAAATTGTCTCCATGCCTTGCAGACAAAACTCGCAGGTGCCGCAAGACCAGAACATCCACGGCACACCAATCGCATCGCCCTTGGCAAACTCCTCCACCCCAGCGCCCAAGGCTTCCACATGGCCCGTTACTTCATGGCCGGGAATGAGGGGAAGCGTGGGAGGCGGCGTCCAATCGCCTTCAACGGCATGCAGGTCGCTGTGGCACACGCCGCAAGCCTTCACCTTGATCAACACTTCACCGGGGCCGGGTTCGGGACGCGCTATGGTTTCAATTTTGAGGCCGTCGCCCATCTTGCGGAGCACGGCGGCTTTCATGGTCTTGGTCACGGCGGTTCCCTTTTAAAGTTGTGCGGCAAAGCTTTTGGGACTGGCCATGTCCCACGCGTGGCGCATGATAGGGGCCGCACTGCCATCAAGCAATGCGCCGGGGTCCATGCAGGGATACAGTTCCTCAAAGCTGATGGAACGGTCGGGAGCGGCGCGTTGCATGAAGTGGGTGGGGCGCAGGTCGTGCGGGTGGTTGAGACCTGCTGCTGCGATGATTTCGGTGAGTGCTTTTACCGTTTCACGGTGGAAACTGGCCACGCGCTCGGCCTTGTCCGGCACCACAATGGCGCGCTGGCGCAACGGGTCTTGTGTTGCCACACCCGTGGGGCATTTGTCCGTGTGGCAATGCTGGGCCTGAATGCAGCCCACCGCGAACATGAAGCCGCGCGCGGCGTTGCACCAGTCCGCACCCATCGCCATGATACGGGCCATGTCGAAGGCCGACGTGATTTTTCCCGACACGCCGATTTTAATCCGTTCACGGAGGTTTGCTCCGACAAGTGTTGAATGCACGAAGTTGAGCCCATCGCGCAAAGGTGTTCCGATGTGATCCATGAACTCGAGCGGTGCTGCTCCTGTGCCGCCTTCCTTGCCGTCCACCACAATGAAATCCGGTGTGATGCCGGTTTCGAGCATGGCCTTGATGATGGCCATGAACTCCCAGCGATGGCCGATGCAGAGTTTGAAACCAATGGGTTTGCCTCCGGAAAGTTCCCGCAATGTTGCGATGAAGCCCACAAATTCAAGCGGTGTTGAAAATGCGGAATGGTTGGGTGGCGAGATGCAGTCCTTGCCCATTTCAACGCCGCGGATGGAAGCGATTTCCGCTGTCACCTTCGCCGCTGGCAACACGCCACCGTGGCCGGGCTTGGCTCCTTGGGACAGTTTGATTTCGATCATTTTGACCTGATCGAGTGCCGCCGTTTCGGCAAAAAGCTTGGGCGAGAATGTGCCATCGCCATTCCGGCAGCCGAAGTAGCCCGAGCCAATTTCCCAGATGATGTCGCCGCCAAATTCCCTGTGATAGGGGCTGATGCTGCCTTCGCCCGTGTCATGGGCAAAGCCGCCGATTTTTGCGCCCTTGTTCAGGGAGCGGATGGCGTTGGCCGAAAGCGAGCCATAGCTCATGGCGGAAATATTGAACACGGAAGCCGAGTAGGGCTTGGTGCAATCGGGTCCGCCGATCATGATGCGAAACGGTTCCTTGCTCGCGGGCTTGGGTGCCATGGAATGGTGCAGCCATTCAAAGCGGTTTTCATAGACATCGAATTGCGTGCCGAAGGGGCGCTTGTCCAAAGCCTTTTTGGCGCGTTGGTAAACAATGGCGCGCTTGTCACGCGGAAACGGCATGCCGTCCTTGTCGCCTTCAAAGAAATATTGCCGAAGCTCCGGCCTGATGTTTTCCAGCATGAAGCGCAGGTGGCCGGAAATAGGATAGTTGCGAAGCACCGCGTGGCGCTTTTGCAGGAGGTCATGAAACCCCAAAACCGTGAAGCCGCCGAAGATTGCAAAGGGCAGAACAAAATACCAGTCGCGCAGGTTCATGATGTGGGCTGCTGGCAGGCTGAGGACCAGCCCGATGACAGCCAATGTCAAAATTACATAACGCGGACTGAAAAGCTCCTTCAACATGTTCATGGTCGCAATCCCTCCCGGCGCTTTATTTACGGGTAGTGTGACAGCTTTATAAAACTATGGAAGGGGGTCGGGGCGCACGGGTTAGCGAGGAGGCAGGCCTCGCGAAAGGTCGGAAACGGGTTTTTGGTGACTGCCAAAAGAACGGCGCAAATTCGTCATTTGAATTTATGCAGACGAAGTGCCACCAAAAAGAACTTTGCCGATGACTGTTGCTGCGGCAGCACCAAGACATTGCGCCGCAATGAAACCTGGAACATCAACCGGTGCAATGCCCGCGAAGCTGTCGGACAGGCTGCGGGCAATCGTGATTGCCGGATTGGCGAAACTGGTTGAAGACGTAAACCAATAGGCGGCGATGATGTAGAGTGCAACGCTCGCAGACACCCATTCAGGCCTGTATCGAACTGTTCCAAGGATGGTTAGAATGAGCCCGAACGTGGCAACGGTCTCGCCAGTCCATTGGCTGATTCCGGTCCTTGCGTGTGTTGCAGTTTGCAGGATTGGCACCGCGAACATGAGATGCGCGATCCACACGCCTGAGATGCCAAACAGGAGTTGTGCCATACCATACGCAGCGGCGTCTCGCCAGTTCAGGTCTCAGCCAAGCGGCAACGGCGCTGACAACGGGATTGAAATGTGCTCCTGAAATGGGACCGAGCATCGTGATCAATACAAACAGCATGGCGCCCGTTGCAATGGTGTTGCCGAGCAATGCAACAGCGATATTTCCCCCTGCCAAACGCTCCGCCATGATGCCTGAACCGATGACCGTTGCAAACAGCATGGCAGAGCCAATACCTTCTGCCAGCAGCCGACGTCTGAGGGGCGGGATCACCGACTGGGCCATGATTTCCGCTGGAGTTCGGCAATTTTTGTAACCCATGTCGCAACGCTGGGTGGTTCGGTGTCAAAGCTCGCAGTGCCGTAAAGCACATGGTGTGCATAGATGGCTGCGATATCTTCGGCGTCGTCCACTGTAGCGTTACGGGTAATCACGCGCGCACGACCTCTCCACCCTCTTTGACGAAATCGTGAAGGAGGGGCTTTGCCAGAATTTTGAACACAACTTCAGAAGGACGGCACAGGCGAACGCCGTGCGGCGTTTCGACAAGCGGGCGATTGATGAGGATGGGATGCGCCAACATCGCATTGATCAGCGCGTCGTCGGTCAATGATGCATCGCCGAGACCAAGCTGTTCAAACGGCGTGTCTTTCTCGCGCAGCAAACCACGGGGTGTGTGCCCAGTGGCTGCAATCAGGTGGATGAGGGTCGCGCGGTCAGGCGGGTTGCGCAGATATTCGACAATGACTGGCTCAATGCCAGTTGCGCGGATCATGGCCAATGTGTTGCGCGATGTGCCGCAAGCCGGATTGTGCCAAATGGTGACACTCATGCCGCCACCTCATGCAAACCGGGTTTGGTTGCGCAAATTGCATCAGTGCTGCACGGTATTCCTTCGCAGCAATTTTCCATCAGGTAAGCCACAAGCGCGTTCACTGCATTGTAATTGGCGGTGTAGATGAGCGACCGCCCTTGTCGGGTTTGTACGACGAGGCCAGCACGGGCAAGATGTGCGAGATGGAACGAAAGTGAGCTGTTTGGTATATCGAGAGCCTGCGCAATATCGCTCGCAGGCTTTCCTGATTTACCAGCCTGCACAAGGATGCGAAACACAGCCAGCCGATGTTTGTGGGCGAGTGCGCCTAGCGCTTCTACGGCTGCAGGCATTTGATCCATGTTTTGCAAGGCACACTTTCGATATTTCGACTATTATCGAAATATCGAAAGTGCCATCGCGTCAAGCTCCGTCTGGATTGCATGGCGCACAATTTTACTTTACCTAACGTGTAACACAGTTTGGGAGAACAACATGCGTGCGATCGTCCTTGGTTTCATTTTCTTAATCGCCCACATTAATTTCGCGGCTGCACAGACCGCGGACGAGGTGAAGAACGATGTTATGGCCGCGCTTTCAACGCCGCTACCGATTACCGTGATTGGTCCCCTGATTGCGCGTGATGTGAAGGTTGTGAAGGAGGGTGACGGGTTTCGCGCCACGCTGGTTGAGCCCATGTTGATGGGCCTTATTCCATTGAGCGAGATGTCATTCAAGATGACGCCCGCAGGCGACAAGCTTTACCGCATCACGGATTTCAAACTGCCCAAAAAACTCGACCTGTTTAACGCCGTCACTGTGGGCCTTGGGGCAACCCAGTTTGATGGCGTGTGGTCGGCAACAACGCGGTCATATCAAACGCTTGGCTTCCAGCTCAATGACCTGAGCGTGGTGCCAAAATCGGGCGCTGACTTAAGCAAGGTGACGGTGGGCTCGCTGGCGCTCAATGTGATGAAGGAAGGTGAAGCCGGGGCCACCGAAAGCAAATTTGCCATCAAGGCCCATGATTTCACGTCACAGGGGTTCCTGCCCTACAACGTGAAAATAGCTGATATTGTGGCAGAGCTCACCGCCAATGGCGAGGAACCTGTTGATCTTTATTCCGTGATATCACGCTTTGTCGTACTCTCGGCCATGCAGCAAGATGGCGATGCTGCCTTGCAGTTTGCCGAAAGCCTGCGGGTCAAAAAATACGACACGGCCATTCTCAATCTAATGATGGCGGGCGTTGACGTGAAGGGAGGGGAGCCGGGGTCCAATCTAAAGCTTTCGATTGCGGATGTGACAGGTGCCGTTGGCCTCACCGATGTTTCACCGGAGGAGTGGGGCACGGTATCGGTCAAATTCAACGGCACGAAAATCAACGACAAGGGCATTTTGGGTACGCAGGAAATGAATATGGATTCGGGTACGCTCGCACTCGATGGTGCGCGTATTCCGATCGGTGCCACGCTGAATGCATTCGCAAAAATGAATGCCATGTCGCGCGGCGAGCCAGTTTCATACCGCGTTTCCGAATTGCTCGATGGCCTGCTGAATATGGGCGCGTTGAAACTCACGTCGGGTGCCAAGGGGATTTCCTATGTGCCCGTTGTGAAAACCGATCCCGTTGTGCGCATTGGCAGCTATTCCTTTGAAACGGGCTCGGAAGGTTTCCGTGACAGCAAGGGCAGGCTGTTTTTCTCAACAGCCGTGGACGGCATGGACCTCAAACTGTCTAAATTCAACACGGCCCTTGAAGAAAAGGCCTATCAGCTGCTCAATCCCAAAACGCTGCGCTACAGTCTTGGTGTTTCTGAATTGAACGAACCCCTGTTGCGAAAATTGTTTGCCGATGTGGTGATCAAGAATTCAGACGACTATGTGGCTTTGGCTGCACCGGCTGTTGCTTATTTCCTGGCGCTGAAGCCGATGGTGGAAACCAATGATGCGCATTATAAGTCGGCGGATGTCGACGCCAGCCTTTCCGGCTTGGTCCGTTTCTATCCGGCCTGGGTGATGGAATCGCTGCCATATGAAGGCAAAAGCACGATCAGGATTTCGGGCTTGAGCAAAATATCGGCGTTGCTGGATGAATACATGTCAACGCCATCGGATCAAGGCGGCATCGGCAGTTCCGACCGGGCAGGCCTCATTATGGGGCAATCCTTCATCAGCACATTCCGCGCGCTGGCCACCATCGAAGGTGACGCGCAGGTCTGGAACATCACCTATCCAAAGGCGGGGCAGGGACTGATGCTCGTCAACGACACGGAACTGCGCTTCCCGAATTTCACAAGTTACATGGCACCACTGATGATGGGGAGTGGATTTTGGAACAGCAATCCTCTTGGTGACATAACCCCACCCGTTGAAATGGTTGATCCAGCGCCACCGGTGTCGCCTTAGTGCATGATGGGAATTTTTGAAGGCTCATAACCATGAACAGGATTGTGGTTCCCCATGATCCCACGTGGTCAGATGCCTTTACCCGTGAAGCGGCACGTCTCAGCGACGTGCTTGGCGGCAACGTCATTGCGCTGCACCACATCGGAAGCACGGCAATCCCCGGAATTCTTGCCAAACCGATTATTGATATTCTCGGAGCAGTGGCTTCATTGGAGGAGGTCGACCGTGAAACAGCAAAATTTGAACGCATTGGCTATGAGGCCATGGGCACATTTGGTATCGATGGACGGCGTTACTTCCGGCGGTTTGATGCCTCTGGCATGCGGACCCATCACCTCCACATCTTCAAATCGGGGTCGGAGAACATTGAGCGTCATCTCGCCTTTCGTGAGTATTTGAGGGGACACTCAGAACGGGCAGCTGAGTATTCCGCGTTAAAAGCCCTGCTGGTCTCTGACGAAAAAATGACTTGGGAAAGCTACCAAGACGGCAAAGACTTGTTCGTCAAGATGACCGAGCGCGATGCTGTCGAGTGGTATAGACGCATCAAAAGACGTCGCGGCGAACCCGATAACTGAGATGGCAGGACGAAGGCCGAAGTTCAGACCGGGCGACAGTCAAAGCTTCGTGTTTCAATTCCCTAAAAGAATATCCCGCGCTTGGCCAGCGGTGATCTCGAAATTGGCGGTGAGGGACTCGCTGCCGATCTTTGCCTTGGCTACATAGGTTCCGGGTTTCAGCACGATGTTGGCGGAGAGGCCGTCGATGGCGGGCAGGGCGTTGCCTTTTGCATCAATCACAAGCCATGATACGGTTCGGTCTGGTGCGCCCACATAGGCAAGCCTGGCGAGGCCTGCTGCGTGGTCGATTTCCACCGCACTCATGATGCCGGGTTTCACGTGCACATCCGCTACGGCGACGGCATTGCCAGCGGCGAAATGGCTTTCAATGCGGTAGTCGCCCGCCTCAACGCGGAGAACTTCACCGGGAATTCTGGAAATGGTGATGAGCTTTCCCTTGTTGTGGCCGGAAACGGCATAGACAAGCGATTGCGTATCGGTTGCCGGAAGCCCGATATTTTTAATCCTTGGCAGGATGCGAATGCCGCCCACATCCAGCACGAAGCTGACCATCAGGCGGTTGGCTTGCAGCAATGTCAGGTTTTGCGTAAAGCGGGCCGAACCGTAAGATGCCTCAATGGTGTAATCGCCCGGAGGCACTGGAACAGCGGCAATAGATGACGCGCCGTCAAATACTGTCTGCCCCTGGGCGTCGCGGACTTTCCACACGATGTCGCGTTCAATGAGCCCCCCCGTTTCAGAAAGCCGTGCGGTTAACTCCAGGCCTTCGCTGCCGGGTTTCACGATTTCGATGGCGATTTCATGGGCGGCTTTGTTCTGCGGGGCCGGGGCCTCAAGCGCGGCCTGGTTTCCGCTGGAGGCTGCAAGGGAAAGAGGTGTCGCAAGACATAAAAATGCCGCCAGAACGCTTGCGAATGTCGCGCTGTTCTGGCGGTTTGTGGTGCCTGCACGGGTGCTGAAATCGTGCACGCTGTCGTCCCCTTTGGTTGCTGATCCCCCAGCCTTCCGACCGGTGAATGAACAAAAGCACGGGGCGGGACGGCCCTCAATCATATCCTTAATTTTTAGTTAACAGAAAACGCGCAATTGAATTAATTGCATTTTTAGGCATCTGTCGCCACATTGGAGCGATCATGACCCAGCTGAATGACGTCTCTTCCCCCCTCACTTTCCTCAAAACCCGTAAATCTGGCTCGGCCAAGGCGATGGCAGGTCCTGGCCCCGATGCCGCAGAGATCGCAGACATGCTCGATATTGCAGTGCGGGTGCCGGATCATGGCAAGCTCAATCCGTGGCGCTTCATCCTGTTTGAGGGCGAAGCACGCGGTAAAATCGGCGAGACTTTTGCAGCGCGGTGGCAGGTTTTGCATCCCGACCACGCCGAGGACAGCCTCAACTTTCAGCGCGGGCTGTTCCTGCGTGCGCCTGTCGTCATTGCCGTTGTCTCAACCGCTGCCCCGCATCATAAAATTCCGGAATGGGAACAGCTCATGTCGTCTGCCGCCGTGAGTTTCAATCTTGTGCTTGCGGCAACGGCCATGGGCTTTCACGCGCAATGGCAATCGGATTGGGTGGCTTATGATGAGGGTGCCACCGCTGCCATGGGTCTTGCGGGAACGGAGCGCGTGGCAGGTCTTGTCTATATCGGAACCTCAACAATCCCGCTCGAGGACCGGCCCCGGCCCGATGCGCAATCCCTGCTGACGCGCTGGACCGATTCATGATCATCCGTGGTCTGTTGTTTGACAAGGATGGCACCCTCATTCAGTCGGATGCAACGTGGGTGCCGATTTACCGCAAGCTGCTCTGCGACCAGTTCGGCATTGATGACGCGCAGGCCAATGCCATGATGCAGCCCGTGGGATATGATCCGTCGACGGATGGTTTTGTGGCCAACAGCATGCTGGCCAGCGGCACCACGCGCCAGCTCGTGCAAACCTGGTGGCCCGACCTTGATGCGGCGGGCATTGCGGCAAAATTGAAGATGATCGATGTGGATTATGCGCCACTGTCCAAATCCATGTTGCAGCCCTTGATGCCGCTGGCCCCACTGCTCACGCAATTTCGCGCCATGAATTTGCGGGTAGGTGTTGCCACCAATGACAGCCACTTTTCCGCGTTGAACCATATGGCGCATCTTGGTGTACTGGATTTGTTTGATGAGGTGATCGCGGCGGACACGGTGCCCATACCGAAGCCCTCCGGCGACATGATCCGGAAGTTTGCTACAAGCCAGGGTTTGCGCACCTCCGACATTGCGATGGTTGGCGACAATTCCCATGACATGGAAGAGGCGCGCAATGGCGGGGCAGGGCTTGCCATCGCCGTTCTCAGCGGAAATTCCGATCACGGCGACATCGCGCATCTTGCCGATTACACGCTGGCGAGCATTTCCGAATTGCCCGCCTTGTTGCGGTCGCTCTAGATGTTTTACAATGCCATCCGCAATGACCACGGGTTTGCCGTTGACCCGTTCAAGGCGATTGTGGCGCCGCGTCCCATCGGCTGGATTTCAACACTTGCGCCCAATGGCATCGCCAACCTTGCACCCTATAGTTACTTCAATGCCATGTCGCAGAACCCGCATTATGTGGTGTTCGGCTCCGGCGGTTATAAAGACAGCTTGCGCAACATTGAGGCCACGCGGGAATTTGCCGTGAACATGGCGACCTATGATTTGCGTGACGCCATGAACATGACATCCACCAATGCACCGCCCAACACCGACGAGTTTGAACTTGCGGGTCTTGCCAAGGCCCATTGCCAGCTCATCAAGGTGCCCCGCGTGGCGGAAAGCCCCGCCTGTCTCGAATGCAAGTTGCACCGGATCATCGAGCTGCCCGATGACGAGGGCCGGGTTGCGGACTGGATGATTGTGGGCCGCGTGATCGGCATCCATATCGATGACCGTTTTATTGAGGGCGGCCGCGTGAACACCGCTGCCATGCAGCCCATAGCCCGTATGGGCTACTCCGAATATGTGACAGCTAATGAAGCCTGGCGGATACGCCGTCCGGGTTAAGCAACCCAAGCGTGTTATGCTGTTTTTGTGAGTCGCAATGCGAGTCGTGAACGGGTGCAGAACGCCGCAATCCTGCCACAGTTCAATAGCCTGTTCATAACTGCCTATTATCCATATGATTCAGCATGTTAAGCCCTGTGGAAAAGCTGTGGAAAACATGTTTAACGTCTCGTTAACCATCGGGGCGCAGGAGTCAGACACGGATGAATTTGGGGGAAGTCATCCGTGGTTTGGACAAAGGAACGGTGTAATGGTTGAGTGCCTGTTGATTGACAAAGACCCTGCTGAACGCAAGCGCGTATCCCATCTTCTGGAGAATCTCGGCTTGAGCTTTGCCGAAAGTTCTGCCGCCAGCGATGGCCTGAAATACTGCAATGACAATTTCCCCGAAGTTGTCGTGATGGCCGCATCCACCGAGGGCATGGCGCCCAGCGATTTCATTCGCCAGGTGCGCCGCACGCCGCGTGGCAAGAAAACCGTGGTCATTCTTTATGCCGATGAGCCCGATGCCGATGAGATCGGTCTGTCCATTCTCGAAGGTGCCGCTGATTTCATCATGCAGCCCTTTGACCGCGAATTGCTGCAATTCAAATTGCATCAGGCGGGTGTGATCTAAACTTAAAACTTAATGAAGCGTTGCCGGATATAGTGAACCAATTGTTAAGGGTTGCCTCTTAGCGTGGGACCAATCACTTCTCCCTGATTGGCACGGCAATGCGCATCGAACCCACTCCAAGCCTTGATACCACTGTTTTCAACACTGTGATCGAAAGCAGCAATGTTGGCTCGCGCAGCAAGCTCGCGGTGCAGCTCGCCGCCTTTCTGGCCGATCCCGAGACGACCGACATTGACCGCAACCAGGTTGTTCCCATTGTTCTCAAGCTTACAGTGGACCCTGTGAAAGACGTGCGGCGCGCGCTGGTTGAAGCGTTGACGTCGATTGAAAACCTGCATGCGGATATCGTGTTTTCGGTGATCGCCGATGATGATGACATCGCGCTGCCCTTTCTCAATCTCACACCGGCGCTGAACCACTGGCACATGCTGGCTGTCTTGCGCGTGGGCGACGAAGCGCGCCAACAGGTGATTGCGGGCAGGGGCGATCTCTCGGCGGAAGCCTTGGCCTATGCCATCAAGGCAGGCACCCTCGAAATTTGCCTCGCGCTGTTTCACAACCGGGCCGTCAAATTCAGCGATGAGGCCTATCACACGCTTTACACGCGCTTTGGCCAGGTGCCTGAAATGGCCGAACTGCTCATGGGTCGCTCCGACCTGCCGCTGGATATCCGCATCCTGCAGGCCAAACGCGCCTCGAACCGCATGCACCAGTTGATGGCGGAGAAGGGCTGGATTGCCGCCAATGATGCCGCAGAACTGGTGGCCGACGCCGAAGACACGGCAATACTCCGCATTCTTGTCGAAGCCAGCAATCAGGAACTGGCGCGGGCCATTCCGTTTCTGGTGTCCAAAAACATGCTGGTGCCCTCCATCATTTTGCGCGCCGCCGCCATTGGCGAAATGAAAGTGGTGCAATGGTCGCTGGCGCATCTCGCCGACGTGAATTTGGCACGCGCCCATGACATGATGTTTGGCCGCGGCCTCATGGGCCTCAAGTCCCTGCACAACAAATCCGGCCTGCCGCAATCCTGCTGCGGATTACTGCAAGCCGCCTGCGACGTGGTGAAGGATGCGCGGGAAGAAAAAACCCCGCTCGACCCCGAAGCCTTCGGTCGCCGCCTGATCGAAGCCCTGATGACGCGCTACGAACACATGCAGACATCAGAGCGCACGAAGAATTTGGAATTCGTGGGAAGGTTTGCCGAAGACCGTGTCCGGAAGATTGCACAAAGATTGCGGGCAGGGATCGTCCAGGCGGCTTAGTCTCTTTTACAAATCATGCTGCCAGCTATTTGTGCCCACCCCCAAGTTCTTCATCCTCCTCGCGAAAGTGGGAATCCAACTTGACGGCGGTTATAGCGTAGTCCAGTGCAAGATTAGCCGATTGGAAAAAAATAATGCACTGTCATCATAATAACATCTTGAGTTACATCTCAACTTAACTTGGGGAGACCTCTGATTCAAATTCAGAAAGAGTCGATCTAGATGCCGTAAGCGAGCAGCATCGACCAAATCATTTTAATATCAAAAAATGGAATATTCAATTTAATGAGATATCTCCATAAGATTATTTTGCCATTCTAAAATTAGAGGAAGTAAAAGTGAGAGCTCAGTTCGTTCACTGCCGTTCAGCAATACTGCCAGCAAATTAGAACAAGTGTAATCGTCCCAAGGCGTAAGTTTTTTAATTGTTTGGATGGTTGCCAAGGCAGGACGAGTAAGTGCTTCAGTATTTCTCTCCATGGCGTTCCTAAGTCCCCACTCCTCCATATGTTTACAATAATTGGCTCCCGCATTTATCGCGGCAACAAAGGATAGATTATTTTTAACCAACGGAGGTACTTCGAGTGCTCTAAGCTTGCTGATTCCAGTTTGAGGGTACGCTGTTGCTACAAATGTTTGTATTGCAATGAAGCCTTGCCCAATAAAATATTCTCCGCGGTCACATAACCCATCTAAATCAGGATTATGTGAGTTCTTAATCGCGGAGTGAATTGGAATAAGCGCAAGGTCTAGTAAATTAAGATGAGCACTTAAGTGACCGAAATTTGAAATTGCAATATACGCCATATAACTGATGATCTCCCGTATAATTTTGGTTTTCGATGACAGTGAAGAATAGAGGACGCCTACCTTTGTTTGTTACTCCCTTACCCCAACGCCGTCATCCTGTTGAAAAACGGGACCCAGCTCTCGGCAACGGGAAAGAGAATTCAGGAGCAGTCCTAATAACAGCGGGTTCCCGACTTTCGTCGGGATGACGATGGTATAATTATAGTGACAGTGCATTCAGTTATACGACAAATCGTTATACCAAAGCTTGCTTTAAAGAGACCTCATCCGGCCCGTTGGGCCACCTTCTCCAAAGGAGAAGGGTGTATTTAACTGCTCCCTGCAAGACTTCACCCTTCTCCTTTGGAGAAGGTCCGGCAACGCCGGGGATGAGGTCCCTTCGTCGCTGAGTGTGTTGAGAAAAAAGTGATTCTCTCAAACTTCTCTCCATGGCAGGGCGTGACCCTGCCACCCAGACTTTTCTCTGAGTGCAGATTTTCCATCACCACCCCAACGCCGTCATCCTCGCGCATGCGAGGATCCACCTTTACGGCTGCTACCTTCGATTAACATGGATGTGAAAATAACCGGCCGTATAAAACAAAAACATCACTACTATGTTTCCCGTACCGCAATTCTGTCTTAAAAATTGTCTTCTCCCATCCCTGATTTCTCGGGGGTGGGAGAAAGTTCCAGCGTACGAATGATAAACCTATAACTCTTGGAACGATTGCTCACTCCATATAGTCTTGAAGCAGAACAATCATAAGCGAGGCTAAAGAGGATTATTGACCGACATAACCTTTTTCGTTTTAGGATTAACTTCGTAGGCAGTCTTGCCATCTAGATATATGAGATTACACTGTTTCGGATCAAATTTTTTGCCACCCTTGCCACGCGTCTGGAAACAATATTGGTTGTCTTTCCAAGTGATTTTTCCTTCCCAGTTTCCTTTGTTTCCACCAACATTATACGTTTCACTGATGGTGGAGCTTGTTGAAACAAAAGTCGTCGTTCCGTTCCCGTTGTCAGTATTGGGATGAGCCCACGAATACAGTTTGCCGTCGTAGAGGGCCACAATTTCCGATTTTGATAGTAACTTCGCAGTTGCGGGAACTTTCACTTTATCCGCAGCAAACGCTGATGTTGAACATAATGCTAAAATTAGAGTACTAAAAACAATTGCTTTCATTTGTTTCAGTCCTTTTAGCTAAAAGTTACGCCCCATCTCGAAATGTAATCTTTGTTTTATGCGCGTTCAATAGCGCATAATAGAAGCTGTGATCAATCCTGCGTTGTGCAGGTACGGGAATTAAGGACGCTCCATTTGTTTGCAAAGTCCCAACCCAACGCTGTCATCCCTTTGAAAAACGGGACCAAGCTTTTGGCAAGGGGATAGAAAATTCAAGACTATTCTTGATGACAGCTGGTTCCCGACTTTCATCGAGATGACGGTGATGTAATTATGGGGACAGTGCATTCAATTATACGATAAGGTTTGATACCAGAGCTTACAGCAGAGGGACCTCATCCGGCCCGTTGGGCCACCTTCTCCAAAGGAGAAGGGTGGATTTTGATAGCTCCCTGCAAGACGTCACCCTTCTCCTTTGGAGAAGGTCCGGCAACGCCGGGGATGAGGTCCTTTCGAGGAATATTGGACGCTTTCCTTTACTCGCAAAACTCCACCCCAACGCCGTCATCCCGTTGAAAAACGGGACCCAGCTCTCGGCAACGGGACAGAAAATTCAAGACCATTCCTGATGACAGCTGGTTCCCGACTTTCGTCGGGATGACGGGTGTTGTGGTTTGAAATCAGAGGTTTGTTTTATGAACAACAGAAAAAAATAGCCGACACTTGCCGTTGCAGTTACTGGTTCACTGCCTCAAAACCGACGATGGAAAGAGCCCGAGACATGACTTTAGTCCTTGACAGGGGATTTCTGCTGGTCTATTTGTTCGTGCTATGTTCACTTCGACACTTGAGAATTGCTGGTCCTGGGAAGGTGTCATCGCGCGCAACACGACATTGCTCAAACCCATTGTCGAGGCCCTGTTTGCCATGTTGGACGGTGCGCTACGGCTTTCGCCCGGTGTTTACCGCCAAGTGCTGCGCCTGCTGCGGCCAGCCGAATCTGCCGTGCGGCGTTTGATTGTGATTGCCGCCCGGGGGCTTGTGGTAAAACAGGTGCCTGTGCGGCCAAAACCGTCTGGTCCCATCACCGGGCGGGGCAAGCGCTTTGGGTGTTGTTTTGCTCTGTTTGATACCCGCAAGAGCTTTGCCATGTTTCAGCAGACACAGAAGAGAAAGGTCGCACGCATTGTGCCACGCTTTTATCTCGTGGGCTCTGATCCCTTGGGGACTGCCCCGTGGTATGCCCAGCCTTGCCCGGTTGCCCCTGCCGTGTCCGTGCTGCCACCCCTCTCCGATGGCCTTGTGGACGGTGCGCGCATTGCCCGCAGGCTCAAGGCGCTCCAATCCGCCCTTGCCGATCTGCCACGCCAAGCCAACCGTCTGGCCCGCTGGCGGTTGAAGCGGGCCAATATATCCCATCTGAAAATGCGCTACCCTATGCGACCGGGCTATCCTCCGGGCCACCGCAAGAAGAAGATTCACGAGATCGATGACATTCTCTCCGATTGCCACTACTTCGCGTGGCTCGCCATCAACAACCCCGATAAGCCCGATACCTCCTGAGACCTATGGAATGTACGCCAATGCGAAAACGGAACTACCGTTTTCACAAGAGGCGGAGCCGTACCCCAATATTATCTAAAACCTGAACTGTTCATTCAACACCCGCTCTGCCAAACTGTGGCCGGGGTCGAACAGAATTTTCACCGAGCGTTTTTTGTCTTCGGCAATCTCCACGGTTTTCACGTGACGCACTTCAACGTGGTCGGCCACGGCCGCTACCGGGCGCTTGTCGTCTTCCAGAACCGTAATCGTCACCTTCGCATTGTGCGGCAAGATGGCGCCGCGCCAGCGTCTGGGCCGGAAGGCACTGATCGGCGTCAAGGCGAGGAGCGGTGAGTTCACGGGCAGGATGGGACCTTGCGCCGAGAGATTATAGGCCGTGCTGCCAGCGGGCGTGGACAGCAGCAACCCGTCGCAGATCAATTCCTCAAGCCGCACTTTGCCATCCACCATGATTTGCAGTTTGGCGGCTTGCGAGCGTTGGCGCAGAAGCGACACTTCGTTGAAGGCGATGGCCTTGTGTTGTTTGCCCGCCTCATCGGTTGCCACCATGCGAAGCGGCCGGATCGTGGTGAGTTCGGATTCGCGCAGGCGCGACACCAGATCCACTTCGCTGAAATCATTCATCAGGAAACCCACGGAGCCGCGGTTCATGCCGTAGATCGGCATGCCGGTGGAGACATAGCGATGGAGGATTTGCAACATGTGGCCATCGCCGCCCAGGGCCACCACCACATCGGCGTTGTCTGCGTCGGCATTGCCATAGCGCTTGACCAGACGGTTCAGGGCCTTGCGGGCTTCGGGTGTTTCGGCGGCCGTGAAGGCGATGCGGGTGAAATTCATGTCGCTTTCGTTTGCGTTGACAGGCAGCCGCTTTGCCACCATGAGATGGCCAACCTTAGCAACCCTATGAGGAATTTCGCAAGCACCATGCGCTCTTTGATTTTTTGCACGACCTGCCGCTATTCCGCCGAACAGAAAACCGGCGCGGACGGGCGCACGGGTGGTGAAACGCTTATCGCCCATATGCGCGACGTGTTGGCCGAGGGAGCCCGCGATGATGTGCGCATTCAAACCCAGGCGTGCATGTGGAACTGCAAGCAGCATTGCAGTGTGGCCATGCAGGATGATGCGCGGGTTTCCTATTTCACCGGACATCACGCGCCGAGCCGCGCGCAGGCCGAAGCCATTCTCGCGTGGTTTGATCTGCACGGGCAGTCGGAAACGGGCGAAGTTCCGTTTCGCGAATGGCCCGATGCCATGCGCGGCCATTTCATCGCGCGCATTCCGAAAGCTGCGACATGAGTGTCACGCTGGTGCTTGGTGGCGCGCGCAGTGGCAAGAGCCGTTATGCGGAGAGTCTTGCCAAGGGCGAGCGCCATTACATTGCGACAGCGGAAATTTTTGATGACGAGATGCGCGCGCGCATTTCACAGCACCGCGAGCAACGGGGCGCTGGTTGGGACACATTGGAAGCGCCACTGGATTTGGTGGAAGCAATTGCGCGCATCGATGGCAAGGGCCGCTTTGTGCTGGTGGATTGCATCACGATCTGGATCAATAATTTGATGTATGCCAAGCGCGATGTGGCAGCAGAAATTACGCGATTATGTGTTGCCTTGAAAACCGTGAAGGCGCGAATTGTTCTGGTGTCCAATGAAGTGGGGCAAGGCATTGTGCCGGATAACGCATTGGCACGCGCGTTTCGTGATGAACAGGGCCGTGCCAACCAACGGCTGGCTGAGGCCTGTGATGACGTTGTTTTTGTCACTGCCGGATTACCCATGGTTCTCAAAAAAGCAAAGCGCAGGCCAACGACAGCGCGAAGAGCATCGTCATCGCGGTTGCGTAAAGTCTGAGGCCTTTTGAAATATCATCGCGGTTGAGAAGTTCGCGGCCATTTCCCATCCAGGGAAGATCAACCAACGCGCCATCGTAACTGCGTGGCCCACCGAACTTGACATCGAGACCAGCCGCGAGTGCTGACTCTGGCCAGCCCGCGTTGGGCGACTGATGCTTGGACGCATCCCGCCACATCGCTTTCAATGCCGCACGTCCGCGCTTCTGGTCATTCCATGCCGCTGCCGCTGCAAAGAGAAGCCCTGACAATCGCGAGGCTGGGAGATTGACGAGATCATCCAGTTTCGCCGCCGCCCAACCGAAGTGCAGATAACGCTCCGACTTGTGGCCAATCATCGAGTCCGCCGTGTTGATGGCCTTATAAAGTGCGATGCCGGGAAGGCCGAGCAATGCAAACCACAGGGCAGGGGCGACAATGCCGTCTGACGTATTTTCGGCGAGGCTTTCGAGGGCCGCGCGGGTCACACCGGATTCATCAAGCTGTGTGGGATCACGCCCCACGATCATGCTCACTGCGCGGCGACCATCGGCCAGTGAGTTCGCAAGCCCCTTGGCCACGGCGCTGACATGTTCGTGCATGGAGTGTTGCGCGATGAGCGTGGTGGCGAGGAGTGCTTCGATGATCCAGCCGAGGGGAAGTTTTTGCAATACATATGAGACGATGAAAGTGGGAATGCCAACGATGATGAGCAGTGCTGCAAGGGCAGTGATGCCTTTTGGTTTTTTGCTGCCCCCATTATTCAGATTTTTCTCAAGCCATGAAATTACATTCCCGATCCATTCCACGGGATGGCCAATTTTTTTATAAAGCGGTTTCGGATAACCAACCACCCGCTCAACAGCGAGGGCAAGGGACGCGGCGGCGAAGTGGAAGATCATATTTCGCCTGCAAGGCTCAAGAGCTGATCAAGGTTGAGATGTTCTTCGAGATGCGCTGCGAGATCATCGAGTGTCGTTTCGATCAGCTGCTCAAAAGCCAAGTTGCTGGTCTTTGCGCCGATTGATTTCAGAAAACTGCGGCGGAAGGCATCGCTCGAAAAGCAGCCGTGGATATAGGTGCCAGTGACCAGGCCATCGGCACGTGAAGCACCGTCATTATGATCGCCGATCTTCGCGAAGGGCCGCGCGCAATCAACTCCTTGCGAGGTGCCGAGGTGGATTTCATAGCCTTCGATGTCCGTCCCGCTGGTAAGATGTTTGGCCGAAACACGCGTCAAGGTTTTGTTGGCGAGGAGGGTTGTTTCAATATCAAGCAATCCCAATCCATCAACCGTCTGGGCAGGCCCTTCGAGGCCATTGGGATCGTGGATTTTTGTGCCCAGCATTTGATAGCCGCCACACAGGCCAAGCACGTGGCCACCCCGGCGCACATGGGCCTTGAGATCAATGTCCCAGCCCGCCGTTTTTAAAGCGTCAAAGTCCGCAATGGTGGATTTGGAGCCCGGGATAATCACAAGTTTGATGTCGCCCGGAATGGCCTGTCCCAATTCGAGGAATTGGACGGAGACGCCCGGTTCCAAACGCAGCGGATCGATATCATCAAAATTCGCAATGCGCGGCAATCGCAAAACGATGATTTTGCAATCACCGAAATCACTTAGCAGTGTTTCCTCCAACGCCACTGCATCTTCTGCGGGCAGATTTCGCGCTGCCGCAAAGTGTGGGATGACGCCGAGGCAGGGGAGTTTCGTGTGGTCTTCGATGTAGGTTTTTCCGGCATCGAACAGCGATGTGTCACCGTGAAACTTGTTGATGATGAAGCCTTTGAGTCGGGCTTTGTCTTCAGGGTCGAGCACCAGAAGTGTGCCGATGATTGAGGCGATGACACCGCCGCGATGGATGTCGCCCACCAGAAAGGCTGGAATGTTCACCGCTTTGGCAAAGCCCATATTCGCCAAGTCACCATCGCGCAAATTCACTTCCGCAGGGCTTCCCGCACCTTCCACAATGATCAGATCGGCCTGTTTGGCGAGGGTTTGAAAGCTTTCGACAATCGCCTGCATGAATTGCTGGCGGTTTTTGAAGAAATCGCGGGCCGTCATGGTGGCGGCGCGTTTGCCCTGCACAATAATCTGCGCGCCTGTGTTGGTTTCGGGTTTGAGTAATACGGGGTTCATGTGAACCGTTGAGGCTTGGCGTGCTGCACGAGATTGCAAGGCTTGGGCGCGACCGATCTCACCACCATCGTTCGTGACCGCCGCATTGTTGGACATATTCTGCGGCTTGAAGGGCATCACTTTCAGCCCGTGTCTGGCGAAGGCGCGACAGAGGCCGGCCGCCACCAGGGATTTTCCCACGTCGGACCCGGTGCCCATCAGCATGAAGGCGCGGGGCTTCATGG
>JANOVC010000037.1:0-26315 GCA_031417195.1 Rhodobiaceae bacterium | reverse complement strand
ACACCGTGCGATCTAAAGCTCTGTAAGCGCAAACCCTTGTCACAAACCGCTGCGTCTGAAACCTGTGGCTCTGCGCCATTTTTTCCAAAAAAGCTTTTCTACCGGCAAGGAGCCACGTTCGGGCATTCCCCTCCGTTTTTTTCAGCACCATTCGCAAGGCCGCCGCCCCACTGAATAATCCAGCCAACGCCCCCCCAATTCCCGCAAGGCCCCTTGCAGGAACAGGATTTGACATGGGCGCGCCACGCGCTAAATAACCGCCAACACTTCTCTATTGGAACTTTCCATGGCCAAGCCACGCACGCTGTACGATAAAATCTGGGACGATCATCTGGTTCACGAGGCCGACGACGGCACCTGCCTTCTCTATATTGATCGCCATCTCGTGCATGAAGTGACAAGTCCGCAAGCCTTCGAAGGCCTGCGCATGACGGGCCGCACCGTGCGCCACCCCGAGCGCACGCTGGCCGTGGTGGACCACAATGTTCCCACCACTGACCGCAGCAAAGGCATTGCCGAACCCGAAAGCCGCATTCAAGTGGAAACACTGGCCAACAATGCTCGCGAATTCGGCATCGAATATTTCCACGAGCGCGACAAGCGCCAAGGTATCGTACACGTCGTTGGCCCCGAACAGGGCTTCACGCTCCCCGGCACAACAATTGTATGCGGTGACAGCCACACGTCCACCCACGGCGCATTCGGAGCGCTTGCCCACGGCATCGGCACATCGGAAGTGGAACACGTGCTGGCAACCCAAACCCTGATCCAGAAAAAAGCCAGGAACATGCTGGTGGATGTGACAGGCAAGCTCGCCGAGAGTGCCACAGCCAAGGACATCATTCTCGCCATCATCGGCGAAATCGGAACGGCAGGTGGCACAGGTTCCGTCATCGAATTCGGCGGCGAAGCCATCCGCGAGCTCTCCATGGAAGGCCGCATGACTATCTGCAACATGACCATCGAGGGCGGCGCACGTGCGGGCATGATTGCTCCCGACCAGAAATCCTATGATTATCTCCACGGCCGCCCCAAAGCACCCAAGGGTGCGGACTGGGACGCGGCGAGGGCGTATTGGGATACTCTGCACACGGATGAAAATGCGCATTTCGACCGCATCGTGAAACTTGATGCTGCATCGCTTCCGCCCATCGTGTCTTGGGGAACGTCGCCCGAAGACGTGATGTCGGTGGCCGCCGCCATTCCAAATCCTGATGACATTGCCGATGAGGGCAAGCGCCAATCCAAATGGCGCGCGCTGGAATATATGGGCTTGAAGCCCGGCCAGAAAATGACGGACGTAGAGCTCGACGTGGTCTGGATCGGCTCCTGCACCAACGGTCGCATCGAAGATTTGCGCAATGTGGCCAAGATCGTTGACGGCAAGAAAATCGCCGGAAACCTGGCCTATGCCATGATCGTTCCCGGCTCCGGCCTCGTAAAGGAACAAGCCGAAGCCGAAGGCCTGCACAGGATTTTCCTCAATGCGGGCTTTGAATGGCGCGAACCCGGCTGTTCCATGTGTCTCGGCATGAACCCCGACCAGTTGAAACCCGGCCAGCGTTGCGCCTCGACCTCAAACCGCAACTTCGAAGGCCGTCAGGGCTACCGTGGCCGCACGCATCTCGTGTCACCCCAAATGGCCGCCGCCGCAGCCCTCGCGGGGCGCTTTGTGGATATCAGGACTGTCCGGTAACGATACATCCAATTAACGGTTGCTCAAGCTTTCGTTAAGGCTTATGTCACCATCAAGACGGTAATGTGATTCATGCCAGATGTGGGTCTGCGTTCGAGGGGATATTCAGTGGGTAATTCAGTTCAGGCCGACGCCAAGTTTTTGCGTCGCATTTTCATGACATTGGTGGTTTTGACACTCGCGGCCGGCGGCATGATTGGCCTCACTGCGGCCCAAGCCATGACTGACCTTTCCACAGCCTGCACGGTTTCCTGTCAGTAAGCTCAGCGCTTCCCGAGAACGTGGTCAAGAAACAGCTTGAACAGCTCGCCTTGGCTCGATATTCCAAGCTTGGCATGGATGTGTTTGCGGTGGTTCTTCACCGTTCCCTCGGCAATGTCGAGAACATGCGCGATCGACAGGGATGAATGTCCGCGCAAAATGAAACTCACGATCATCTGCTCGCGGTGGGAAAGTGTTGCTCCGGCAAAGCTTGCAAACGCATGTTCGAGCTCGCCGGTTTGCGGCTCCAGCGCTAAATCACCAGCTGTTTCAGGCCCGCGCCATTGCTTCATCATGAGCGCATTCACCACCGGAACGAACTGCTGGAGACAGGCCATTTCGGCATCGCTGAACGCCTGATAATGCGACGAGCGCATGAGCGAATAACAGGCATATGTTCCAGGTGAAAGCATTGCAATGAACGTGATTTCCTCGGCAAGTGTGCCTGATTCCAGCGAAATGCAGGGATGCACCTCCGGTGACACATAATAACCCGAAGAAAAGAACTCATCGGGCGCCAGTTGTGAAAGACGGTAAAGCCCTGGCTCAATGCGCCGCGCACACGCCACATATACTGCATCCAGCAAATAGGTGCCATTAAGGTAATTCGCCATGACCTGGCTCGAAGAAATTCCACCCAGCCCATTATGCAGCAACACTGGCTTTGCGCCGGGTGAAAACTGCAGGACGGCCGACAAGTCAAAGTCAACAAACTGCTGCAGCGCCTTGTCCATGGTCGTCACGAATTCCGCGGTATCAAGTGCGCCTATCATGCGGTTTGCCGCATTTGCCATGTCAGACATGTTTATGACCATGACGCCAATTTCGCCCTGATCGCACAGTTTGGCAAGGCCACCATGTCCCTTTCGGGACATGGTGCTAATTCCGGCAGACGTTAAGAATTTATAAAAATGGTAAAAACCGCTTTCGGGGGAGAAACACATGACAACCAACCAAAACGATGACGCGCGCCTGCGTGAGCTTGGCTACCAGCCGCAGTTCAAGCGGCTTCTGGGCCTGTTTGGTGATTTTTCATTGGGCTACTCCTACATGAGCCCAATCGCGGGGTTCTATGCCCTGTTCGGATATGCGCTGGTCACGGCAGGCCCGTCATTCTTCTGGACCATGCCAATCGTTCTGGTCGGCCACTCACTGGTTGCACTCGTATTTGCCGAGGCCGCATCACAATACCCAATCGCTGGCGGAATTTATCAATGGGCGCGAAGGCTTGCGGGATTGCGTTTCGGATTTCTCACGGGCTGGATGTATTTATTGGCATTGATCGGCACGACAGCTGGCTTGGCGGCCGGTGTGGCACCCTATCTTGGCCCCTTGCTTGGCATTGAATCTGGCCCCGTGTTTAACGCAGTTTCCGGCATTGCAATGGTGCTGATAGCAGCGATTTTCAATCTTATGGGAACAAAAAATCTGGCCCGGGTGACTGAACTTGGTGTTTGGGCAGGACTTGTTGGATTGATTATTTGCGGGCTCTACATGCTGCTCTTTGCGCGTGTGCAACCCTTCAGCGTTTTGTATGAAAGCTTTGGCGCGGGCGACGGCAACCGAACATCGGCACTGTTTGCCGCAAGCCTCATCGGTATCTGGATTTTCTTTGGGCATGAATCCTGCGGAGATCTCGCCGAAGAGGTTCAGAATGCGTCCGTGCAGGTTCCACGCGCCATGATGCTCACCATGATTGTCGGTGGTGCGAGCGCCCTTGTTATTGCGCTCGGCATGATATTGGCGGTGCCCGACATGGCCGCCGCCGTAAGCGGAAAAATTGCCAATCCGGCTGAAGCCATTCTTACCAATTCCTTTGGTGTCTGGGGTGGTAAATTCATGCTGCTCTGCCTGCTTGTTGTCGTCTTCAGTGCCACGGCCTCGGTCGTTGCATCAACCAGTCGTCTGCTGTTTTCACTGGGGCGCGACAATCTGGTGTTTGGCTCAAAAATGCTGAGCGCAATTGATGAGCGGCGCGGTCTTCCCGTTGCGGCTGTTGTGGTGGCAACTCTTGTTCCTTGCTTTGTCGTCTTCTGCGGAATTTTTTCACCCGATGCGGCAACCGCGATTATTTCCTTTGCGACAGCTGGAATTTATACGGCCTTTGCAATGGTGGTTGTCGCGGCAGTCATCGCCCGCATGAACGGCTGGAAACCTGCTGGTGCATTCAAGCTTGGTGGTTGGGGCTGGCCCGTCACCATTGTTGGTCTGGCTTTTGAAGTCTGTGCCGTGATCAACATTGTCTGGCCACGGCCCGCAACACCAGATGCCTCGTTCTACACAACCTTTCTGATTCCCATTGTGTTAGTTGTGATTTTTGGCCTTGGTCTGTTACAAATGGGTCGCGCAGCAAGAATGGAAGCAACGGCTTAATGGCACGACGGCTTGACGGCAAAATAGCTCTGGTTTCGGGGGGTGCTGGTGGATGTGGCGCGGCAACCGTAAGGTTGTTCGCCGCCGAGGGCGCAGCGGTTGGCATTATTGACCGGGATGTTGCGCGCGGTGAAGCTCTTATTAAAGAGCTCACCGGCCAAGGGCATCACGTGTGTTTTGCATCCGCAAACGTTGCCAAAGCCGCCGAGGTAAAATCAGCTGTGGCAAGGATTGTTGCCAAGCTTGGGCCAATCACGGTACTGTTCAACCATGCCGGAACAATTGTGATCAAACCCTTCCTCGAAACTGAAGAGGCCGACTGGGATTTCCTTTTCGATGTAAATGTGAAGAGCATGTATCTGATTACGCGCGAAGTGATCCCCCACATGCTGGCCGCAGGCGGTGGTAGCATTGTTTGCACGTCATCGATTTCAGCTGTTTACGCAACGCCAATGGAGGTTCTTTATGACGCCACCAAGGGTGCCTGTCATATGTTTTCCCGCGCCATTGCCGTGGAATTTCGTGACCGCAATATCCGCTGCAACGCCATCTGCCCGGGATTTATCAAAACCCCCCATGGCGATCGTGAGGTAAAGGAATTGAACGCGCTCGGCGTTGATGTGAGCGATGCCGCAATCAAGGCCCAGCAGGGTCGCATGGGCACACCCGAAGATATCGCCCGCGCCGCACTTTATTTGGCATCCGACGAGTCAGACTTCATCACTGGTACGCAATTATTTGTCGATAACGGATTCAGCGCCGTTTAGTCCGGAAGCTCTAAAGGCTTCAGCGCGTCAAACAAATCGCCAGGGCCGGGATTGTCATGTGCACATGCGCCACCAAGATGATGCATGATGCCCCACACGGCATTGAGCCCGGTTTGCACCGCCCCTTCCACCCAGCCCGGTGTCCACGACACGTCGTCACCGGCCACGAAAATGCCGCGTTCGGAAGCAGGCATCCTGTCTTGCATGAAATGGCAATACATACGGTGGTTATAACGATAGTGACCGGGCAGTGCTCCTTTGAATGCGCCCATGAAATTGGGATCTGACTCCCACGATACGGTGATGGGATCGCCAATAATATGTTTCTCGAGTTCTAGGTCGGGATAAATCTTCTTCAGCGCATCCAGCGCCAGCTTCACCCGCTTTTCAATCGGCAGCGGCAGCATGCGCATCGCATCACTCATCCAGGAATAGGTGAGGCAAATGACGCCCGGCTTGTCGTCGCCATTGTCAAACAAATAGGTACCGCGTGTGAGGCGATCCGTCAGCGTCATGCTCATAAGGTCACGGCCCGTGCGTGGATCCTTGTCTTTCCAAAAAGGCCGGTCCGTCATCACGAATGTTTTGGACGATTGCATGTAACGCGTGCGGTCCAGAGCCATCCACATCTTCTGCGAAAACAGGCTTTCCTCGACCTTCATGTAAGATGTGAGAATCCAGCTCTGCACGGTCACCAGCACGCAGTCATAAAGCTTGGTGTCGCCCCACCGGTCAGTGACAGCAATCTTGTCGCCATAGGCGCGGTCAATTCCCGTCACGCCGGGTCGCGGCGCACCCCTATGCAATGATTCAAGTGTCGTACCCTTCGGCCAGTGCGCCATCTCTTCGGGTGATCGTTTCCAAAGCCCGCGCGGCACCTGCTCAACACCACCTACAATGTAATGCTGGTTCTCATCGCAATCCGTTGCCACTACCCGCAGGATTTCCAGCATGGAATTGGGATAATCCGAATCCCATCCACCCGTGCCAAATCCCACCTGCCCAAACACTTCGCGGTATTTGAACGGCTTGTCGGCAAAGGCATAGGAGGTGGCCACAAAGTCATAGAAGCTGCGGTCATCCCAAATGGGAATGAGCTTGTCCCAAATCTCTTTCACAGCCGCCACATTGCGCGTGCGAATGGCTTGCCGAAGTGCTGAGAACCCGGCACCTTCTTCCAAAGCCTTGGCCCAGGCTGCACCGATTTCCTTGAACATGGGCGGCAGATCAGACGTGTTCTCGACGTATAATGTCTGCCCTTCCAGATCAACGACTGTGGATGGTGCGGCAGGAGACAGCGGATTTGGAAACGGCTTCTTCTCCAGGCCCAGCATATTCACGTAATGGTAAAACGCCGTAGACGATTCCGGAAAGCGCATACCACCAAGTTCTGCGATAATACCGTCAGCACCTTCGAAAGCCTGGGACCGCAAACGCCCACCCATGCGGCCCGCCTCATAGATTACGGGCTTCAACCCCATCTTCAAAAGCTCGAAAGCCGCCGTCATGCCCGCCATGCCCGACCCAATGATGGCCACTTCCTCACCATGGCGATGCGCCGGAACAGAACCCAGGCCCGATGGATGCTTGATCCAGTCATCAAACGGAAACGGAAAATCCGGGCCAAAATTGGTAACGGGTTTCTGCGCGTCCGTGTCGGGCGCGAACAGGTTGAATGAGGCAGTCATCAGTGGTTCTCCAGTAATCCGGAGCTTGCCACAAAAAAAATGAACCGACCACGGGGAGATTTCGTGGCCGATTCAAAAGATAGGGGGTGGTTACTGAACCTTAGTTGCAGACCCAAACGCGCCTTTGTACAATTCTATAGCGGTCATGATAGCGGTTCCACTTCTTGACGTTTACATACTCATAGCCGCAGTCACCATTATCGTCATAACCGTCATCATACACGGGATAGGAGGGGTAAACCGGATAGGGCTGGGAATAGACTGGATAACCGCCACCTATAAGAACATTGACATGTACTTTGGCAGAAGCCTGTGATGCGGCAGCTGTTGCAAGAACGGCCACGGCGGAAGCTGCAATAATAAGTTTACGGATCATGGTTAGTCCCTCTCGATTGAATTTAACGGCAGTATTGCTCTTGATGGTGGTATTTATAGGGCAGGCTGCCTGAACCTGATCTGAGGTGATTGTTCATCTCCCATTCATGTTTGTGGCGAAAATCGGCCAAGCACAAAGGCTTGGCCGACATGATAAAATCCTATTCGCAAACCCAAACGCGCTTTTGCTTGATCTTGAAAGCAGTGTGGTAGTGGTTCCACTTCTTGTAAGTGCGCCATTGAAAGCCGCAATCGTCATCACCATACCCATAGCCATCATCATAGCCGTAGCGGGGCTCGAACGTGTCGCAGACGCGCGGGTCGCAGCCAACATTATGGTAGCCATAACCGAGGGTAAGATTGATGTGGGTTTTGGCTGAGGCGGTTGAGGCCGACGCGGTTGCAAGAATGGCAGCGGCAGAAGCGGCGATGAGAAGATTGTGGATCATGGTTTTAGTCCCTCTGGTTAAACTTTGTCGGCGTGATTGCCGTTCGATGGATGGTGTTATGAACCACCCAGCCTGAACCAATTCTGAGGCCACCGTTATCTCCCGTTCATGTTGCAAGCATCGCCTCCCACCTGTATGAACCCGCAAATGACCACGATTTTCATAGATGGCGAGGCAGGAACTACGGGACTTCAAATCCGTGACCGTCTGGCTGGCCGTACCGATATCACCCTCGTCAGCATCGCGCCGGAAAAGCGCAAAGATGCAGGCGCGCGCCGGGATTTGATGAATTCCGTCGATGTGGCCATCCTGTGTCTGCCCGACGATGCGGCCCGGGAAGCCGTTGGCTTGATTGATGCCAAGTCCAAAACCCGAGTGATCGATGCCTCAACGTCCTACCGTGTGGATCCCGCATGGGCCTATGGCTTTGCCGAAATCAGTGCGGCTCAAAAAACCAGAATTGCCGGTGCCACCCGCGTGTCAAACCCTGGCTGCTACCCCCAAGGCTTCATCGCAGTGGTAAAGCCGCTAATTGATGCCGGTGTTTTGGGTGCCGATTACCCCTTCACCTATAATGCCGTGTCCGGCTATTCCGGCGGCGGCAAGAAAATGATTGAAGACTATCGGCAGGCCGGTGCGGTGGCTTACATGCCTTACGGTCTTACTTTGAACCACAAGCATTTGGCAGAGATGAAACAATACGCAGGACTGTCCAACGATGTCATCTTTCAGCCGGTCGTCGGAAACTATGCCCAAGGCATGCTGGGCACGGTTCCGCTGTTTCTGAGCCTGTTCAGAAAGAAAACCAGCACGGCAGACATCCACGCGATTTTGACATCGGCTTATACCAACAGCACCTTTCTTGACGTCGCTGGTCTTGAAAGCGTCGAGCGGTCCAAATCCGTCGACCCCGAAGCCCTGAACAACACAAATCGCATGCGGCTCCACGTTTTTGGCAATGATGCGCGCGGTCAGGTTCTGCTAACGTCAATCTACGACAATCTCGGCAAGGGCGCCTCCGGTGCCGCCGTGCAAAATTTGAATCTCATGATCGGTGCCGAGGAAAGCCTCGGCGTTGATCTCCCCATTAAGAACTGAAGGTGACCTGATGGAAAAATTCAACACACTGAACGGCGTGGCAGCCCCCCTCAATATCGTGAACATCGATACGGACATGATCATTCCGAAGCAGTTCCTCAAAACCATCAAGCGCACCGGATTGGGCAAAAGCCTGTTCTTTGAAATGCGTTACACGCAGGACGGCGTTGAAGTGCCGGAATTCGTGCTCAACAGGCCCGCCTATCGCAAGGCGCAAATCCTGGTTGCTGGCAACAACTTCGGCTGCGGCTCTTCGCGCGAACATGCCCCATGGGCGCTGCTTGATTTCGGCATCCGCTGCGTTATCTCCACGAGCTTTGCGGATATTTTCTACAACAACTGTTTCAAGAACGGCATCCTCCCCATCGTCGTCTCGCCAGACGATTTGAAAAAACTGATGGATGATGCGGACCGTGGCAGCAACGCCACTCTGTCCATCGATCTTCCCAATCAGGAAATAAAAGGCCCCGACGGTGGCACGGTGAAGTTCGATATCGACCCCTTCCGCAAACATTGCCTGCTGAACGGCTTGGACGACATTGGCCTGAGCATGGAAAAGGTGGCCTCCATCGACAGCTTTGAAAAGAAGCAGGCAACAAGCCAGCCCTGGATTTAATTGCAATCCATCCTCACCACGGTTCTGCCGGTCTTCGGACTGATCGTTCTGGGATACGTCTTCGCGCGCCTCAAGCTGGTTGATGGGGCAACAGCCAAGGGTCTCACCCAGTTCGTTTTCATGTTGGCGATCCCCGCCTTCCTGTTTCGCACCGTGGTCACCATGAAGCCGCAGGAGGCTGCTCCCTTCAGCTTGTGGATCGCCTTCTTTGGCGGTCTTGCCATCACATGGATAATGACAGCAATCCTCTCGCGCAATGTACAAAGCCTGTCACCATCCGGTGGCGCGTCCGCCAGCATGGCCGCAGGCTTTGGCAACCTTGCATTGCTCGGCACACCGCTCGTGTTGTCACATTACGGCGAACAGGCCGCTGTTCCCCTAGGTCTCATACTATCCGTACACGCACCAATCCTGTGGTTTGCGGCACTCCTGCACCGTGAACTGGCGCGACACAGCGGAAACCTGTCATTTTTTAAACTCGCCCGCGAACTGTTTGTAAACCTCGCCAGCAACGGCATTGTTCTGGCACTCATTGCCGCAGCCATCTGGAGTCAAACCAGGCTTGGGCTTCATCCCGTGATAGATCGCGTGTTGTCAATGCTGTCGGATGCAAGCATTCCCACCGCACTCTTCGCCCTTGGCCTTTCACTCTCTACCTATTCGCTCCGTGGCCAATGGAACGGCATGACGGTATTGATCGCCATGAAAATGCTTGTGATGCCAATCCTGGTGTTCCTGCTCACGCGATACGTTGTATCCGTGCCGCCATTCTGGGCCAATATCGCCATCCTTCTTGCAGCCATGCCAACCGGGGCCAATGCATTCCTGTTCGCCCATCGCAATGAGGAATCGGTTGCGTCCGTGTCTGCGGCCATCGCCTTGGGCACGGGTCTTTCCGCAATGACTGTATCCCTTCTGCTCTACCTTATGGATAAAGGCATCATGTGAGCACCCCTTGTGGGCATTCCAACACTTGGGCAGAATATGAATATGGAATACGTTGATGTGGCGATTATTGGCGGCGGCGTGATTGGCAGTGCAACGGCCTATTACCTCAAAAAGAATGGTTTCGCCGGATCAATTTCAATTATCGAAAAGGACATAACATATCAGTTTGGATGCACCGGGCGTTCCCTTGGCGGCATTCGCCAGCAGTTTTCCACCCCGGAAAACATTGAACTCAGCATGTTTGGCCTTAAGCTCATCCGCAATCTGAAGTCTGAATTCGGTCCTGACGCAGACGTAGGATTTCATGAAAATGGTTATCTTATCTTGGCCTCGGAAACGGGCCTGCCTATATTGGAGGAGAACCACCGCACCCAAATTGCCAAAGGCGCAGATAACATCATTCTCAAGGGCGACGAACTGACCGCACGCTTTTCCTGGTTGATGGGAGACGATGTGGCAGCTGGCTGTTTTGGATTGTCCGGCGAAGGTTGGGTTGACCCCTATTCCCTCATGACCCTGTTGCGCAAGGCGGCCATCGCACAAGGTGTCACAGTTATTCCCCACGAGGTGATGGCAATTGCCAACGGAAAAACACTCACCCTCGCCAACGGTCAAACCCTGTCCTGCACGCACATCGTCAATGCGGCTGGAACCGGTGCAGGCCATGTGGCAGGCCTTGCGGGTATCAAACTCCCTATCGGCCCACGCAAACGCTACGTCTATCTCCTGGATTGCCCCGCCGCCAGCGAAGCACTCCACAGCGCACCCCTGACTGTTGATCCCACCGGTATTTACTTCCGCCCCGAAGGTCGCAATTTTCTCTGCGGCCTGTCGCCGGAAGAACATGAAGAGCCAACCGACATGAACTGGGACGTGGATTATGGTTTCTTCGAAGAACGCATCTGGCCCGTGCTCGCCACCCGCGTTCCCCAGTTTGAAACCATTAAGGTCATCAACGCATGGGTCGGGCAGTATGACTACAACACGCTGGATCAAAACGCGGTTTTGGGTGCCCATCCTGAAAAAAAGAACTTTTATTTCGCCAATGGCTTTTCCGGCCACGGCCTGCAACAGGGTCCCGCTGTTGGCAATGCCATCGCCGAACTCATTATCCACGGCATTTATCGCACCATTGATCTCACGCGCTTTGGTTATGAACGCATTCAACGCAATCAACCACTGTTTGAGAAAAACGTCATTTAATGCCACGCCACATCCTGAGCATGTCCTCGCAGGTCGCCTATGGGCCCGTGGGCAACAGTGCCGCTGTTCCTGCTATGCAGGCCGCAGGCTTTACCGTGCTGCAGGTACCAACCATCATCCTCTCAAATCATCCAGGCCTTGGCAAACCCTCAGGCGTGCGCCTTCCCGCCATTGAAATTGAAGCGATGCTGGGTGCGATGGATGGCTTGGGCGTTCTCGTAAAGTGCATGGGCGTCTTGACCGGCTATTTCGCCAGCGCCGATCAGGTGGAGATTGCGGCAAGCCGGATTTTAATCATGAAACGGGCCAATCCATCCCTCTTTGTGCTTGTTGATCCCGTGATCGGCGATGGCGACAGCCTCTATGTTGCAAAGGAAGTGGCCATTGCCATGCGCGACAAGCTCTTGCCGTTGGCCACTTGCATCACGCCGAACAGGTTTGAACTCTCATGGCTCACGGACAAACCGATTGCAAACAAGCAGGATGCGATAGAGGCTGCTGCAGAATTGACATGCAATGAAGTTCTGGCGACATCAATCCCGGTGGATGGCAAAACCATTGCAACGCTCGCCATCACCGGGGATGAATGTACGCAATCACTTTCAACACTGAGACCATCCGTTCCCCATGGCACGGGGGATTTTCTGGCGGGTCTCTATCTCGCAGCACGGCTGAATGGATATGAACCCGCACAAGCCTTGAAACTGTCTTCGACTTTGCTTGAAGCCGCAATAGCCCGCAGTGAGGGACGACCCTCGCTTGATATAATCGGAGCCCTGCATGACCATTGACCAAAACGCGATTGCCAAAGCCGCAACACGCATCGCACCCTACATCCGCAAAACGCCTGTGATGGACGTGAAGGTTCCAAGCTTCGCACACCCCGTTGCACTCAAGCTTGAACTCTTTCAACACGCCGGGAGCTTTAAACCGCGCGGAGCCTTCAGCAACTTGATTGGCGCTTCTGTTCCAAAGGCAGGTATTGCGGCAGCATCCGGCGGCAACCACGGCGCAGCTGTTGCCTATGCCGCAATGACGCTCGGAATCCCGGCACGCATTTTTGTGCCCGGCATTTCATCGCCCGCCAAAGTGGCACGCATTGCGGGCTATGGCGCAACCGTTGTGCAACAGGGTGCCCATTACCAGGAAGCGCTTGACCTCTGCCACGCCTATGTGGGTCAAAGTGGTGCCATGGATATCCACGCCTACAACATGGAAAAAACCATCATTGGCCAAGGCACCGTTGGTTTGGAATTTGAGGAACAATGCCCTTACCTTGATACGGTGCTTGTCGCCGCGGGCGGCGGCGGTCTCATCGCCGGTATTGCAACCTGGTATCACTCCAGAATCAAAATTGTGGGTGTTGAACCCCGCACCTGCAATGCGCTGCATGCAGCAATGGCAGCGGGCGCACCAACACTGATCACACCATCAGGTTTGGCCGCCGATAGTTTGGGCGCAAGTTCAGCTGGTGCCATGATGTTTCCCATCGCACAAAAACATGTGGCCGAAGTTGTACTGATTGAAGACGATGACATCAAGACAGCCCAGCGCTTCCTGTGGAACCAGGCACAGATCATCAGTGAGCCGGGTGGTGCCGCAGCCCTCGCCGCCCTGCTCGGCGGTCATTACAAGCCCGCAAAAGGCGAGCGCGTTGGCGTCATCGTCTGTGGCGCCAACACGCCGCTTGATGTGTTCGGCAGGGTTATATCCACGGCTTAGAATATCCTGTTACGGTTGATGATGTTCATCAACCGTGCATGCTCCTGCGCAGCGCGCAGTTCTGCCCGCATTTTCTGCAGTTCCCGTGGATCTGCTTCGGAACGTTTGAGGCGGTCAAGCGTCTTGGCATGGTCCTTTGCATCTTTAAACTGCGCAAAGAACTGATCAAATTTCAGAAAAAACATAAGTCTCTCCATCGCCAATCGCGTGAAGTACACGCGCGGCCAAAGCGTCATGACTATGCAAGACACAAAAATGCGCCAGCAAACCCTGACAATTACGAAGTGAAAGTTGGGAGGCACCTCAGGTGCGATGTAACGCGAACCAACGAGCCCTAGGCTTCGTTAGCCCAAGGGATCAACCTCTAGAAAAAATCCTTGCCATGCTGATCTCCTTTTCAATTACAGATGCACGTCTGATACATCCACATTACTGATCTGAAAAGGCTTCAGCCAAAAAAGCAACGGACTGTTGCCATCGCGTCACATCAAGATGCAAACAGCTTCGTCATCACATGCGTCATGCGTCGCGCAAATCCAGCAGGATCCGCCAGAGGTTCCCCCTCCAACACATAGGCCTGATCCAACAACAGTAGCGCGGCATCGGCGATTTCGGAAGGTGCCACTTTTTCCAACGCAATAATCAGGGGATGTGTCGGATTGATTTCAAGCACAGGTGCACTCACATTCACGCCTGAATCCTGCTGGCGTGAAAGAAGTTTTTCCAGATTGCGGTCAAGCTCGCTGTCAGCCACGATACACACCGCACTGTCGGTAAGACGTTTGGAATTACGCACATCTTTCACCTTGTCACCCAACGCTTCCTTCATCGCTACGATCAGCGATGCGGTTGCAGCCTCCGCCTTGTCATCTTTGACCGGCGCATCTCTAAGCGCAATGAGATCAAGATCAGCCGCGCCCTGACTCACGGATTTGAACGGCTTGCCGTCAAAGCCCATGGCCGTGCGTACCCAGAAAGAATCAACCGGATCGGTAAACAGCAGCACTTCAATATCGCGTGCCTTGTAACCTTCAAGCTGCGGGCTGGCAGCAGCCTTCACCGCATCATCACCCGCGAGATAATAAATCGCAGTCTGGTTTTCCTTGAGGCCTGCCACATAATCCTTGAGGGTCAGTGTTTCAGATTTGGTCGAGCGGAATTTTGAAAATTCAAACAACTGTTCACGGTGTTCAAAGTCTTCATACAGCCCTTCCTTGATCACCGGGCCGAACACATCCCAGATTTTCGTGAAGGTGGCTGCATCGTTTTCAAAACATTTCTTCAGTTCGGCCAAAACCTTGTTGGTGACAGCCTTGCGGATGGCAGCGACCTGCGGATTGTGCTGCAGCATTTCGCGCGACAGGTTCAGCGGCATGTCCTCTGAATCAATAATACCACGCACGAAGCGAAGATAGGCAGGCAGCAGGTTGGCGTCATCGGCAATATAAACGCGCTTCACATAAAGCTTCTGACGGCCCTTGCGTTCAGGGTCATAGAGATCAAACGGCCGTTCACCCGGCACATAAAGCAGCACGGTATATTCATGACGGCCTTCCGCGCGGTAATGAATGGTGAGTGCGGGGTCCGAATAGCTACCGGAGATATGGCCGAAAAATTCCTTGTGCTGTTCAGGTGTCACCTCTGATTTGGAGCGCGTCCAAATCGCGTTTGCCGTGTTGATCTGTTTTGGCTCGTCGTCGCCTGCGAGCATGATGGGGTGACCGATGTGGTCGGAATAGGCCCGTACGACCTGTTCAATTTTCCAACCCTCCAGAAATTCAACGGCATCATCCTTGAGGTGCAGAACAATGGAAGTCCCCCGTGTAGCCTTGTCTGCGGCAACAACAGTGAACGTGCCAGCACCCTCGGATGCCCACGTAAATGCCGCGTCCGCTCCGGCTTTCCGCGACGTCACCTCAACACGAGAGGCCACGATAAACGCCGAATAGAAACCAACACCAAACTGGCCAATCAGGTTGACGCCCTGTCCCGCCTTTTCAACAAAAGCCTGGGTGCCGGACTTGGCGATGGTGCCGAGGTTATCGACAAGCTCATCTTCGCCCATGCCAATACCGCTATCGGCGATGGTCAATGTCTTGGCGGTCTTGTCCGGGGTCAACACGATGTTGAGAAGAGGTTGCTCCTCCAAAAGCTCAGGCGCTGCAATGGCCTCATAGCGCAGCTTATCCAGCGCATCGGCTGCATTGGAAATCAGTTCGCGCAGGAACACGTCCCGGTCGGAATAAACGGAATGCACCATCAATTGCAGCAGCTTTGCCACTTCCGCCTGGAATTCATGGGGTTGTGCAGTGGTTTTCTTTGCTGCTTTCGCCATGTCGCCCTCTATGCCAAACAAGCGATATCGGGCGTGCGGAGGCATAGGTCAACCCCGGACATAAAAAAACGGCCGGGAAACAACCCGACCGCAAAAACGCGACGCCTCACAAACAAACAAATCAAGGGGGCCCGGCCAGATAACAAGTTCCGGAAGGGGCTGGGGGGCTGAGATATCCGAAACTCAACTCCAGCCGGGCCTTAGAGGCAACAATTAAAATATTGACCTCCATCATGTCGAAGGCTTGATGTAATTGCGGCGAAACTGCGGAATTTTTGATAGAAACATTTCATGACACAAAACATTGCAAGCCTGTCTATTCTCGTCCCCGATTATGACGAAGCGATAACATTCTACGTTGAAAAAATGGGGTTCACGCTAGCCGAGGATACAAAACTGTCGGCCACCAAGCGCTGGGTTGTGGTCATGCCGAGAGGCGCTACAGAAACCGGCCTGCTGCTGGCGAAGGCTGATTCCGCTCCACAGCTTGCCGCCATCGGCAACCAAAGCGGAGGCCGTGTCTTTCTCATTCTCAGAACCGATGATTTTGAAGGCGACCACGCAAGGTTCACTGAATCAGGAATCGAATTCCTCGAAGCGCCAAGACAGGAGCCCTACGGCCAAGTCGTCGTCTTCCACGATGCCTTCGGAAACAAATGGGATCTGATCGGGCCGCTTGCAAAATAAGTCCTGCGGGTTCATCATTAAACCTATGGAATTTGGAGAGCAGACCGTTGAGTGAGGGGGAACCCATAATTCAATTTCCGCGTTCTGGCGCTGAGCGCGGTCCGGTTTATCAGGGAGCCGGCGCCCCGCAGCAGGTGGCGTTTGACCGCAAAGAGCTGAACCTCATTCTCAATCTCTATGGAAAATATGTGGCCTCTGGCGAATGGCGTGATTACGCCATGGATTTCGGGTGTGAACTGGCAACCTTTTCAATCTTCCGAAGATCCAGCGAAGTGCCGCTCTACCGCATCGTGAAAAATCCGGCGCTGGCCCGCAAGCAGGGCGTTTACTCCGTCATTGCCCAGGGTGGCCTCATCCTCAAACGCGGCCATGACCTCGCACAGGTACTAAACGTGCTGGTCAAAAAACCGAGGCTTGCGACATAAAAAAACCCGGGCGTTTCCACCCGGGTTTTTTCGAAACATCCAAATCCTAGTTACGGTTGCCAAACAGGCGCAACAGCGACAGGAACAAGTTGATGAAGTCGAGGTACAGGTTCAGCGCACCCATGATCGCCTTGCGGCCCATTACGGCAACATCGTCACCATCAAAATACATTTCCTTGATTTTCTGCGTGTCATAAGCGGTAAGACCCGTGAATATCAGAACGCTCACGGCTGAAAGCACCAGGCTCATCATGCCACTCTGGAAATAAAGATTGACCAGTGAAGCAATGATCAGTCCGATCAGGCCCATGAACAAGAACGAGCCAAGCCCGGTAAGGTCACGTTTTGTCGTGTAGCCATAAAGGCTCAAAGCGCCAAAAGCGCCCGCCGTTATGAAGAACACCTGAGCAATGCTGCCAGCGGTGTAGATCAGGCCGAGCGAACCAAAGCTGACACCAACCAATGCGGCATAGGTCCAGAATGTCAGTTGCGCCGCTGAAACACTCATCTTGTGAATGCGGAATGACAGGAACATGACCATGGCGAGGGGTGCCAAAATGAAAACCCACTTCAAGGGACTGGCATAAATGGCAGTGCCAAACGGTGTCAACTCGCCAGCTGACGTCACAGCGGCTTGGAACGTGCCGTAAGCAGCAGCACCAGTAATGGCAAGGCCTGCGCCCATATAGTTGTAAACCCGCAGCATATAGTTGCGCAGGCCCTGGTCGATCTGGACCTGTGTACCTGTCTGGGTGTTAAATCTCGTGTCGGCCATGGAATTCTCCTCCAATAAAGCAGCTTGTATGGAATATGGTGTGGGGATGGCCCCGCGTCAAGTTATTGTCCGTTAAGATTATTAATGGGTAAAGGCTTCCATCTTTCGCGCCAAATCAATGTCCAACTGGGTCACCCCGCTCGCATCATGGGTAGAAAGTGTAACTTCCACCCGTCCATACACATTTGACCATTCCGGATGGTGATCCATCTTTTCAGCCACTAGAGCCACCCGGTTCATCCAGCCCCAAGCCTGATTGAACGATTTGAACTGGAATGTCTTGGTAATGGCATCCCGCCCGCGAACCTCTTCCCAGCCCTCAAGCTCGGCCAAGATCTTGGCCCTTGCCGCGCCCAGCAAAACCGCATTATTCATGGCAAGGCCTGCAAGTCATAGCTTTCCTCCACCGCATAGGGTCCGCCACCCCGTGATGGCCGCGACGAAAACAACACAAAGCGGCTCACCTCAAACAGCCTACTCCGATAAAGGCTGTGTGACACCACATATCGTTCAAGGCTTTGCAGGTCCGGGTCTTTGAGCCGGGCAAGAGTGACATGGGGCACGAATTTCCGCTGTTCCGCGGGAAGCCCCAGCACCTGCGCAATACGCTCATGGATGGATTGCAGCCGCCGAAGCTCCGGGCTTTCCTCAATTGGCAAACACAGCGTATGGGGCTTGTTACCTCCCATCACCTCGATGCCTTTCAACCGCAGCGAAAATGGCCGTGCTTCCACCCCTTCAAGCTCATAGGCAATTTCGCGCGCCAGTCCCACGTCAATATCACCAATAAAGCGAAGGGTGATGTGAAAGGACTCGCGGTCAATCCAGCGGGCACCACCAATGCCGCCCTTCATGATTGCAAGATCAATGGAAATATCGGCGGGAATTTCGACACCGGTAAACAGTCTGGGCATGGCGGGCATCCTCAATGTGAAAGGGTGACTCGGAACGCGTATTCGCAAACTAGGGTGATTCTGGCGTTTGCCAAACCCTATTTTGCGATCAATTCCTCAACCTTCGGAAGGACACGTGACACAATGATGTCAACGCCTTTGACATTGGGGTGGATGCCATCAGCCTGATTAAGGGCGGGGTCTGCCGCCACCCCATCGAGGAAAAACGGCACTAAAAGCGCCTGGTATTTCTCGGCCAGCTTAGGATACAGTCCATCAAACTGCGCCACATATTCCGGTCCCATATTGGGTGGCGCCTTCATGCCGAGAATAAGAACAGGAAGGTTCTTGTCTTTCGCCTTGGCCAGAATCTCGTCCAGTGCCGCTTCCGTTTGGGCAACCCCAAGCCCGCGCAGCGCATCGTTGGCACCGAGTTCAACCATCAGCCCTGTCACACCGTCAGTCAAAGCCCAATCCAGCCGCGCCAAACCATCGGACGCCGTATCGCCCGAAACGCCTGCGTTGATGATTTTCACATCGGGATATTTCGTTTTGAGCGCCGCTTCCAGCTTCACCGGAAACGCCTCGCTCGCCTCCAAACCATAGCCAGCCGTAAGACTGTCACCCAAAACAAGTAATGTCGCGGATTTGGCAAATGCCACGCCCGGAAACACCATGAAAACTGCCAGAACTGCAAGAATTTTAAGCATGAGCAAAGAGATAGGATCAAAGAGTCATTTTCTCAAGCGCTCCTTACTCGACAAATCACAAACCATCTCCCATTTAGGGAAAATGATTGCACCAGCCCTCTCCCTTAAAAACGTCAAGCTCACCCTTCCCAGCCGCGCCGGCCTCGTTGAAATCCTGCGCGGCGTTGATCTCTCGGTCAATGTCGGAGAGGCCATCGGCATCGTCGGACCTTCCGGTTCCGGCAAAACATCCCTTCTCATGCTGATCGCAGGTCTCGAACGCGCCACATCGGGCAGCGTCGAAGTGGCAGGCGTTTCACTTGGTGACAAAAGCGAGGATGCACTGGCCACTTTCCGTCGTGACAATATCGGCATCATCTTCCAGTCATTCCATCTCATTCCCACCATGACGGCACTGGAAAATGTCGCGGTCCCTCTTGAGTTCCGTGGCGTAACCAACGCCATGGACATCGCCGAGGACAAGTTGAAGCGCGTAGGCCTCGGCCACCGTCTCGACCATTACCCCGGCCAGCTTTCAGGCGGCGAGCAGCAGCGCACAGCCATCGCCCGTGCCCTCGCATCGGGGGCCAAAATTCTCCTCGCCGATGAACCCACCGGGAACCTCGATCAGGAAACCGGCGAACAGATCATCAAGCTGTTGTTTGATTTGAAACAGCAGGAAGGTGCATCCCTCCTGCTCATCACCCATGACAGCAGCCTCGCCAAACGTTGTGACCGGATTGCCGAAGTGCGTGACGGAAAAATCATGTCCGGCAGCGCCCCATGAATCCATCCCTCTGGCTTCGATTTGCCTTCCGCGACCTGCGCTCGGGCCTGAAAGGTTTTTGGATTTTTTTAACCTGTCTGGCCCTTGGTACCGCAGCCATCGCCATGATCGGCTCCCTGTCATCATCCATTGAGCGCGGCCTCAATGAACAGGGCCAATCCCTGTTGGGCGGCGATGCCGAGTTCGCCCTCATCCACCGCGAAACCACCGACAAGGAATTGGCTTTCATCGCAGGCAAAGGAGCGGTCAGTAAAATCGCCACGCTCCGCGCCATGGCCGTAGCCCCCGACACAACAACACTGGTTGAGATCAAGGCCACTGACACCGCATATCCCCTGTATGGAAGCGTTGCACTCGAAGGCGCGACCTCACTCCGAACTGCAACGCGTTCAAACAATGGCGCCTATGGCATCGCCGTCGACTCATTGCTCTTGGGCAGGCTCGGCGTGAAGCTCGGCGACAAAATCAAAATCGGCACCATCAACGCCGAAATCCGCGCAACCATCACAACCGAGCCCGACCGCATTTCTGATGGCTTCATTCTTGGCCCCCGCGTGTTGATGTCGGCGGATGCACTGAAAGCAACAGGTCTCGTTCAGCCCGGCAGCCTTGTCACCTATAAATACCGCGTCAAACTCAAATCAGATCAAAGCCTCAGCGCCGTCGAGAGCGTGGTAAAGTCAGCCAAGACGAATTTTCCCGATGCCGGTTGGCAAATCAAAACGCGTGACAAGGCTGCCCAAGGGACCGCGAACTTCGTCGAGCGCCTGTCTTATTTTCTGACCCTTGTCGGACTAACCTCACTCATCGTCGGCGGCGCTGGCATTGCCAATGCCGTATCCGCTTTTGTCGAAGGTCGCGTCGCAACCATTGCGACGTTGAAATGTCTGGGTGCTTCATCCCGTGATATATTTGGCATTTACCTCATGGAAATTCTTCTCGTCGCCATTCTCGCCATCGCTATTGGCGTGAGCGCAGGCGCGGCCACACCATGGCTCGCGAGCACGCTGCTCAAAAATATTCTGCCGCTGCCCATTACCTCGCAAGTTGAAATGGCACCCCTTGCCCTCACCGCAGCACTTGGCTTTCTCGTCACCCTCGCATTCTCAATCTGGCCCTTGGCGCGCACCCATCAGGTGCCAGCCTCAGCCCTGTTTCGTCACCGCGTTGTGCAGCTCCGTGGGCTGCCCCAGTGGCGTTATCTGGCCAGCATTTTCATATCCCTCACGCTTGCGGCAATCCTGATATTCACAAGCTTCAACAACAAACGCATCACCGCCTATTATCTCGGTGGCCTGCTGTTCAGCTTCATCATCCTGCTGGGTCTCGCCTACGCCATCATCTGGCTTGCGCGCAAATCCCCCAAACCAAAATCCGCCATTTGGCGCTACGCCATTTCCAATCTCTACCGCCCCGGGTCATCGGCCATCTCCGTCATTCTCGCATTGGGTCTCGGCCTCACCCTGTTTGTCACCCTTGCCCTCACCGATCAAACCATCAGCCAGGAAATGCGCGCAGGCATTCCGGAGCGTGCGCCAGCGTTCTTTTTCGCAGATGTGCGCAATGAACAATTGCCCGCATTCAAGGATGCCATCGGCAAATTTGCAGGTGTCACCAAAATTGACAACGCCCCCATGCTGCGCGGCCGCATTTCAAAAGTGGGTGACACGCTGGTCGAAAAAGTCAAAAGCCAGGGCGATGGCGGCTGGGCCTTGCGCGGGGATCGCGGCCTCACCTATTCCGATGTGCTCCCGCAAGGCTCCGAACTCGTCGAAGGCCAGTGGTGGGCCAAGGATTACGCAGGTCCACCGCTTGTCTCCTTCGTCGATGAAATTGCCCATGACATTGGCTTGAAAATTGGTGACACAGTCACCGTCAACGTGCTGGGCCGTGATGTCACCGCAAAAGTTGCCAACTTCCGTAAAGTGAACTGGCGCAGCATGGGCATCAATTTCGTCATGGTGTTCACACCCAACACGTTGAAGTCCGCCCCCCACAGCCATATCGTCACCGTTGAAATGAATGGTGGTGACGAGGCAAAGCTCTTGAACAGCGTGGCACGTGAATTCCCGTCGGTCACTGCCGTGCGTGTGAAAGAAGCCCTTGCGACCATCAGCGATCTCCTGGGAAAAATGCTGGCCGCCATTCGCGGTGCCAACGCGCTCACCTTACTGACAGGTGTTCTGGTTCTGGCAGGTGCCCTTGCTGCTGGCCTCTCCAGCCGCAGCTATGAAGCCGTGGTGCTCAAAACCTATGGCGCATCCCGCAAACAGCTCATCGGTGCCTTCGTCATTGAATATGCCGTGCTCGGCCTCGCCGCCGCACTCTTTGGTGTGGCCGTAGGCTCTCTGGGCTCATGGTTCATGGCAAAGTGGATATTGGAAATGCCGTGGCATTTCTCCTTTGCCGTAGCCTTCACAACAGCTTTCCTCGCCATGGTGATCACCATCATTGCAGGCCTGACTGTGACATGGCGCGCATTGACCACCAAACCCGCCCCCATCTTAAGAAACGAGTAGAAATCCGCAGCGCTTCCCGCTAGTCAGTCGCCATGGTCGTACTCAATCGCATATATACCCGTACCGGTGACAAGGGCGAAACCGCTCTCGGCTCCGGTCAACGCCTGTCCAAGGCACATATCCGCATCCAGGCCTATGGCACGGTGGATGAAACCAATGCCACCCTCGGCGTCGTGCGGCTGCACACAACGGATGCCGCCTTCGCCAAGCTCGATGCCATGCTGGCCCGCATTCAAAACGAACTCTTCGATCTGGGCGCAGACCTCTGTGTTCCCGATACCAGCGAAAAATTGAGTTACGAACCCTTGCGTATTCTGGCCACCCAGCATGAACGGCTGGAACGCGAGATCGATGAGTTGAATGAAGAGCTGGAACCACTCCGCTCCTTCGTGCTCCCCGGTGGCCATGCCGCAGCAGCCCAGCTCCACGTTTCGCGCACGGTGTGTCGCCGGGCTGAGCGCCTCATGGTCGAACTCAAATCCCACAAAGGCGAACACATCAGCGAAAATGGCCTGACCTACATCAACCGCCTCAGTGATTTCCTTTTCGTCGCGAGCCGCTGGGCCAATGTCAAAACCTCCGGAGACATTCTCTGGGTCCCGGGGAAAACCCGCTGACATGCTGTCGGCTGTCGTCGCAGGCTTTGCCTTGGGCGGCGGCCTCATCGTCGCCATTGGCGCGCAGAATGCCTATGTCATTCGCCAAGGCATTCTGAACCAGCACATTTTTCTGGTCTGCCTGTTCTGCGCGCTGAGTGATGCGTTACTGATCTGGGCCGGAACATTCGGCCTCAGCGCCCTCATCAAAACCATGCCGGCCCTTGTGCCCATCATGACATGGGGCGGTGTTGCCTTTCTGACATTCTACGGCATCAAGGCCCTTATGCGTGCGCTCAATCCATCGGTCTTGCGTGAAGCCTCGGAAGCGGGAACAAGTCTCGCTGCAGCACTGGCCACATGCGCGGCATTCACATTTCTGAACCCCCATGTTTATCTCGATACGGTTGTCCTCGTGGGCTCGATTGCAAACAGCAGGCCTCTGGGCCAACAGGCCCCGTTTGCGGCAGGCGCAACACTTGCCTCATTTTTATGGTTTTTCGCCATAGGCTATGGTGCGCGCATGTTGCGAAAGCCATTGTCAAAACCAGCCGTCTGGCGTTTCATTGATTTTGCCATCGCCGCCATCATGTTCTGGCTCGCCGCCAAGCTCGTCTTGGGCTAGGATACAGCGAGCCGAAGGATTCCGAACTGATGTTTGTTCCCCTGCACGACAACACACCGCTTCAGGTGATCCGCTTTCAATTCGTCACCGTGGCCATTCTCGTTGGCAACGTCGTGATTTTCCTGATGACCGGTGCTTTCCAGGGCGAGGCATATCTTGCCACCATTGCCACCAGTTTTGGCGTTGTGCCGTCCGATCTCACCCATCTTTCGCAGAATATGCCCTATAGTGTGATCCCGGAACCCTTCACCCTTGTCACCTATATGTTTCTCCATGCCAGCTGGATGCATTTGATTGGCAACATGTTGTTTCTCTGGGTCTTTGCCGATAATGTGGAAGATGCCTTTGGCTATTTCGGTTTTGCACTGTTCTATGTCCTCTGCGGTATTGTCGGTGCCCTTGCCCATATTGCGATGCAGCCCAATTCAGGCTCACCGCTCATTGGCGCATCCGCTGCCGTATCCGGCGTCATCGGTGCCTATTTCTTGCTCTACCCCCATGCCCGTATTTGGGTCATCGCGTTTCTGCCCATTCCTCTTCGCATTTCAGCCCTGTGGGTGCTCGGCGGCTGGTTCCTGTTGCAGGTTTTCAGCGCGTTCACCGCAGAAAAAGGCGGCGAGTTGGAGGTTGCCTTCTATTCCCATATCGGAGGCTTTGCAGCAGGCATCCTGATTACCGCAGTTCTGCGCTCACGGCTTCTGGTGCGTGGCGAAAACTGAGGCAACGCGTCGCTAACATGCAAGGCATGTCGGTGTTAGAATTGACTTAGGCGGGGGCCTTCACTAGGTTCCGCCGCAAATTCGAATGAGGATGAATATGAAGGTTTTGGTCGCCGTAAAGCGGGTCGTGGACTACAACGTGAAAATCCGCGTGAAGGCGGATGGTTCGGGTGTGGAGCTCGCCAACGTGAAAATGTCCATGAACCCCTTTGACGAAATCGGCGTTGAGGAAGCCATTCGCTTGCGTGAAGCTGGCAAGGCCACGGAAGTTGTGGTGGTCACCATAGGCCCCCAACAGGCCCAGGAAACCCTGCGCACCGCCCTTGCCATGGGTGCCGACCGCGCCATTCTCGTGAAGAATGATGAATATGTGGAGCCGCTGGGTGTGGCCAAGATTTTGAAGGGCGTGGTTGAGGCCGAGAAGCCGGACATCGTGATCCTCGGCAAGCAGGCCATTGACGATGACTGCAACCAGACCGGACAAATGCTGTCTGCCCTATTGGGCTGGGCCCAAGCCACAGCCTGTTCGAAGCTGGAACCCGGCGATGGCGAAGCCGTGATCACCCGCGAGATCGATGGCGGCCTGCAAACCCTGAAGGTAAAGATGCCACTGATTGTCACCACTGACCTGCGTTTGAACCAGCCGCGCTACGCCTCCCTTCCCAATATCATGAAGGCAAAGAAAAAGCCGCTGGATGAAAAAACAGCAGCTGATTACGGCGCTGATGTAAGGCCACGTCTGAAAGTGGTCAACACGGTTGAGCCGCCAAAGCGTCTGGCGGGCGTAAAGGTAAAATCCGTCGGCGAACTCGTCGCCAAACTCAAGGAAGCTGGAGCAGTATAATCATGGCCGTACTTCTTGTTGCCGAACACGACAATAAATCCATCAAGGACGCAACCCACAAGGCGCTCACCGCCGCCCTGCAAATGGGTGGTGATGTGCATGTGCTGGTCGCGGGCAACAATGCAGGCGCTGCCGCAGCCCAGGCCGCCAAGCTCACGGGCGTGAAAAAAGTTCTCCATGCCGAAAGTGCGTCCCTCGAGCGCCCGCTGGCCGAACCCATGGCGGCAATGATTGTGTCGCTGGCGGGTGGGTATGATCATCTCGTCGCAGCTGCCACCACCAATGGCAAAAACATCATGCCACGCGTGGCAGCCCTTCTCGACGTCATGCAGATATCAGACATCTCCGAAGTGAAATCCGCCGACACCTTCGTGCGCCTGATCTATGCCGGAAACGCCGTTCAAACCGTACAGACCAGCGATGCCAAGAAAGTCATCACCGTGCGCACCGCATCCTTTGTGGCAGCGGATGAAACCGGTTCTGCGACGATAGAAAAAGTGAACGCCGCCTCTGATCCCGGCTTGTCATCATACACAAGCGAAAACCTGACCAAGTCTGATCGCCCCGAACTTACCTCGGCCAAGGTCATCGTCTCCGGTGGCCGCGGCATGCAGAATGGCGAAAACTTCAAGATGCTCGAAGCCGTCGCCAAAAAACTTGGTGCAGCCGTTGGTGCCTCGCGTGCCGCCGTGGATGCGGGCTATGTTCCCAATGATTACCAGGTCGGCCAAACCGGCAAGGTCGTCGCCCCCGATCTCTACATCGCCGTCGGCATTTCCGGCGCCATCCAGCATCTCGCCGGCATGAAAGACTCAAAAATCATCGTCGCCATCAACAAGGACGAAGACGCACCCATATTCCAAGTCGCCGATTACGGCCTGGTCGCCGATCTCTTCACCGCAGTGCCAGAGCTAGAGGCGGAACTCAGCAAATAGTCGCTGCTGGCATTTATGCCGGGATTAAGTGTGAGAGCCTGATCATATTTGACCATTCAGGCCCGAGATGATAGCTATGTTGGCTCTCTTACCAGTTGTTATCACTGGGCTTGTTCCTGTTACTCATGTTTCAACGCGATCAAGTAACAACTAGGGTCAGGACCTATTAATTTAGTTGCGGATCAGTTTGCAATTTGATTCACTGCCTCCGGACAAGGAGGCTCTGATGAACGACATGTTTTTGTTGAGCAAGGCCCAGATGGCACGGATATCGCCACATTTTCCGCTTT
>JANOVC010000036.1:0-4835 GCA_031417195.1 Rhodobiaceae bacterium | reverse complement strand
TATCGCGCCAGCGGTACAGCAGGGTAGCTATGTGTGGACGGGATAACCGCTGAATGCATCTAAGCGGGAAACCCACCTCAAAACAATTTCTCCCTTGAGAACCGAGGAAGACGACCTCGTTGATAGGCCAAGTGTGGAAGCGCAGTAATGTGTGAAGCTTATTGGTACTAATCGTTCGAACGGCTTGATCTTCTCATTTGTCGATGCCCATATTGCATGTTCCCGAAAAGTTGTAAGACTTTTCGGACCAGAACATGACCAGAGACGGCGCAGCGGTTTCTGAGGCAAGACTTAAATTCAATATATTGTGCGCCTTCTGTTTTTCGCCGGCCTGGTGGCTATGGCGGAGTGTCCATACCCGATCCCATCTCGAACTCGGCCGTAAATCGCTCCAGCGCCAATGGTACTTCGTCTTAAGACGCGGAAGAGTAGGTCGCTGCCAGGCCTGCGAAGAACAGAAGATCCCTTCTTTACAATCTCAATTTAAAAACCCGCCGATCCAGAAATGGACGGCGGGTTTTGTCGTTGTTCAATCATGTTGCATCTACTGTATATTATGATAATATACAGTCATGATTGACTGGCGACTGATCACTGGTTTTGATTGGGATGAGGGTAATGCCCGCAAAAATTCTGACAAGCATTATGTGAGTCAAGCTGAGGCCGAGCAGCTGTTTTTCAACGAGCCGCTGCTGATTGTACCTGATGTAACGCACAGTGCAGTTGAAACCCGACTTCACGCATTGGGGAAATCGGATGAGGAGCGAAAGCTGCACACCACTTTCACACTGAGGCAACAAGGGACAAAAATCAGAGTTATTTCTGCCCGAAATATGAGCCGAAAGGAGCGCGAATATTATGAAAAATAAACTTAAGGCGACAAGCGTATTCAAGTCCGAAGGTGAAGAACGCGCCTTCTGGGAAGAAAACGATTCCGCAGGCCATGTTGATTGGAGCAAGGCCGAAAATGTGCGCCTGCCAAACCTGAAGCCCAGTGCAACAGCTATTTCGCTTCGCTTGCCCAACGGTCTTTTGGAACGCATCAAAATAGCTGCCAACAAGCGCGATGTGCCTTACCAATCTCTGATCAAGACTTGGCTGGCGGAAAAATTGGAGCGGGCGGCGAAATAAAAGCAATCTCAATTCAAAAACTCGCCGGTGCAGAAATGCGCGGCGGTTTGTCTGTTTTAGGCATCACCGCGCGTTCGCATCAGGCGCGATTGCTTTCACACGCATTGACAATCCCCCAAATTAGGACCGATGATGTCTATCCAATATGAACGGCCGCCGAAAAAGGCGTCACCTCGGGAAGATCCATAATGAAAAAACTAGTCACGGCTGCATTGCTCGCGACCCTCGCGGCACCATCGGCTTTTGCCGATGACGCATCTTGCATCAAAATCAAAAGTGCCGATCTGGGATGGACTGATATTGCGATTACCACCAATACAGCTGCGGTTATTCTCAAAAGCCTTGGCTATGAGATGGATAATACGTTGCTGGGTCTCACGGTGGCATACGAAGCGTTGAAAAACAAAGACGCAGACATTTTCATGGGCAATTGGCGGCCGGCGCAGGATGTGGAGTTTGCGCCTTACTACGACAATAAATCGGTCGAAGTGATCAACACCAATTTGCAAGGCGCCAAATATACGCTCGCTGTTCCGTCCTATGTGGCCGACGCAGGCGTCAAGAGCTTTGATGATCTTGCCAGGTTTGCCGATAAGTTTGGCAAGAAAATTTATGGTATCGAGCCGGGTTCAAACAAGCCGCTTGTCGACATGGTGGCCGCAGGCACCCATGGGTTGGCCGGGTGGGAGATCGTCGAATCCAGTGAAGTGGGCATGATGACAGAGGTCAAGAAATCTGTGGCCAACAAGGACTGGATCGCGTTTCTGGGCTGGCAGCCCCATCCCATGAATGTTGATTACCAGATGACATATCTGTCAGGCGGTGACGTTGAGTTTGGCCCGAATTTCGGCGGCGCTGAGGTTCGCACAATTTCGCGCGTGGGCTATGCGAAACAATGCCCAAATGCCGCAAAGTTTTTCAAAAACCTGGTGTTCGACATTAATTATGAAAATATCGCCATGCGCAAAGTGACGGCAGATGGCATGACAGCAGACGCTGCCGCCACGGAAATGATGAAGCAACATCCGGAAAAACTGTCTGCCTGGCTGGACGGTGTGACCACTCTCGACGGAAAGCCAGGACTGGCCGCCGCCAAAGCCGCGCTTGGGCTTTAGGGTCGATTGAGTGGGTGGAGCTAGAGAGTGGGCCGCTGCCAAACTTGCTAAGAACAGAGGGTACGCCCTCGGACTTGATCGTGGGAACCTTTCTTTACAATTTCAATTCAAGAACCCGCCGATACAGAAATGGTCGGCGGGTTTTGTGTTGCCGTGTGTGGCTTCAATGACGTGGTCTACAATTCAGAAATGTTGCGCGACCACAGGACCTCGGTTTGTCGACTGATCCTGTCAAAAATTGGCCCCTTGGTGGAGCCCTAAAATCATCGGTCGTAAGTAAAGGTGATGTTGCCACTTGATCCGTCGAAACCTGGAGTGGAATGGCCTTCGCGACGCTATATTTGACAGGATGAGCTGTGGCGTAAGTTAAGGACATCAAACTGCAGGTCAGGCCGAGGCCAGCCAAAAGCCCCGCTTGAACCATCATACGTTTAGTTGATTGTGCTAATTTCATCATATCAGTCTCCTCAGTGAAGTTGTCATCCGTCTTGGATGTGAGGGAACATTCGTCTTACTCCAATTCGGGGTCTCAAAACTGACGCCAAAAAGTTCCGAAAAGTTCCGAATTGGAGTAAAGAGTTAAATATGTCAGAGCAGAATTATGAATTTGGCCCATTTGTGTTTGATAGCAAACGCATGATATTGCTGAAAAATGATGCTGTGGTTGCTATTGGGCAGCGTGCCGCGGCATTGCTTAAGCGATTGTTGGCTGCTGCCGGACAGGCTGTTTCCAAGAGCGAACTTATGGATGTGGCTTGGGAAGCTCAGTTCGTTGAAGAAAGCAACCTGACGGTGCAAATTGCTTCTTTGCGGAAATGTCTTGGACAAAATTCCAATGGCCAGGAGTGGATTGCGACTATGCAGCGGGTGGGATACCAGTTTGTGTTCCCCCAGCTAAAGAACCGAAATTCTACTTTCTCGGGAGTGCCAGGCAGGCCTTTGCCCAGCATTGAAAAACCATCGATTGTTGTTTTGCCCTTCTCAAACATGAGCAGTGATCCGCAGTTTAATTTTTTCGCCGATGCCACAACGGAAGATATTATTACGGCACTTTCGCGCGTTCGCGAGTTTTTTGTGATTTCGCGGACCACCAGCTTCTCTTATAAGCATCGTGCTGTTCAAGCGCGGGATGTTGCCCAAGAGCTTGGTGTTAGATATCTGCTTGAAGGCAGCGTGCGTGTTTCTGGTTCGCAGCTGCGGGTTACGGCACAATTGATCGATGGTCAGACCGGTGGGCATATATGGGCCGAACGCTTTGAAAGCGTAATCACCGACATATTCTCAGTTCAAGATGAAATTGCCCACAGTATAGCGCTGGCCATGCAGGTAAAGCTGTCATATGGCGACCTTGCCCGTTTGTGGGAAGGGCAAACACAGAATCTCCGGGCTTGGGAGAAAATGGCTCAAGGACGTGAATATTTTCTCTGCTTTGATGAAGTCAATGTCCGACATGCGCAAGCTGCTTTGAAAGACGCAGTTAAGATAGACCCCGGCTACACGGGGGCAATGGTGCAGCTTGGATTATGTTATTGGTGGCAAGCCCGTTATGACACAGCGGTGGATAAAGAGACATCGCTGCGACTTTGTGAAGAACAAGCCCAATTGGCGCTCGTTGTTGATCCAAATTTAGGTAGCGCTTACATGCTTCTGGGTGGAAATGCCTTTTTGCGTGATCAATATGATGAGGCCATTCGACTTTGCGAGAAATCCGTTGAACTCGCGCCAAGTGACTCTTGGGCAATGGCATTTTTAGGTTTGGTTTGCACCTATGGCGGCAAAACCCAGCGCGCTGTTGAAGTGCTTAAAACTGCGCTGCGTCTCAGCCCGCGCCCCTTGGGTTGGTACATCGAGTCTTATGCACTGGCATATCTCTGGAGCAATGATTATGTCACCGCTCAAGCCTCTTTTGAGGAGCAATTGCAGATGTATCCAGATGATGTCAATGCTTTGATGCATGTTGCCACTGTGTATGGTTTCCAAAATCGGCATGACGATGCCAAGCGTGTGGTTTCTCTGATTAGAGCAAAATATCCTTTCTATTGCCTCAGTGACGTAAGACGCACAGAACGTTACAAAGAGAAAGAAAAAATCGACAGAATTATTGCGGCGTTGCTTAGGGCAGGGTTGCCAGAGTGAGTGAGATGAGCAGGTCAAGCGTTATCTAATTTAGTTGCAACTCTTAGGAAATAACCAAGCTGGTGACTCTTTCATTGGCGAAACTTTCGGAAAATTCCGATATAATTCTGTTCTCGTTTTGAGACCCCTAATTGGCAATATGCACTTGTCCCCAATTTAATTCCGCATCCTGTTCTCATTTTGGCTGATTATCGTTCAAACTTGACGGGTGAAGTGGACTGCACCCCATAATTGAGACACGATAATTTCTGTGACAGGTTGGTTTTCATTTCTATTTACTGGGTTTGGGTTAGCGCGAATTTGGCTTCAAACTCAAGGGGTGGGAGGTAGCCGAGCGCGGAATGGAGGCGCTCGGTATTGTAGATGGTGTCGATGAAGTGAGTGATGGACTAGCGGGCTTCCGCGATGTTTTGAAAGTTGCTGGCACCGACCTCTTCGGTCTTCAGCGTCTTC
>JANOVC010000035.1:0-5097 GCA_031417195.1 Rhodobiaceae bacterium | reverse complement strand
GCCACTATCGTTGCCACCAACACCATTGCCGACAATGATGCAGCGACGGTCACGATTGCCAATACCACAAACGGTGCAGAACCAGCGACCAGCGGAACATTGACGGTGACCCAGTCTGCCGTGAGTGCCAGCAATACGGTGATCGCGCTCAGCTATGGCGGCACGGCAACAAATACAACGGATTATACAGGCCCTGTTTCTGTCACGATTGCTGCCGGATCGACGACTGCAATAATCACTCTCCCTATTGTTGACGACGCGCTGATTGAGGGTTCAGAGACGGTTGATGTAACACTCGCTTCGGTGACGTCTGGTTTGGCAACATTGGGGACGACAGTCCTCGCCACCAACACCATTGCCGACAATGACGCGGCAACTGTAACAATTGCCAACACCACAAACGGTGCAGAGCCCGGAACAGCCGGTACGCTGACAGTTACACAATCTGCCGTGAGTGCCAGCAATACGGTGATCGCGCTTAGCTACGGCGGCACCGCAACGAACCTTTCCGATTACACACGGCCTGCCTCTGTGACCATTCCGGCGGGCTCAACCACGGCAATAATCACTCTCCCTATTGTTGACGACGCGCTGATTGAGGGTTCAGAGACCGTTGATGTAACACTTGCTTCGGTGACGTCTGGTTTGGCAACATTGGGAGCCACTATCGTTGCTACCAACACCATTGCCGACAATGATGCAGCGACGGTCACGATTGCCAATACCACAAATGGTGCCGAACCTTCAACCGACGGCACCCTGACAGTTACACAATCAGCTATAAGTGCCACCAATACGGTGATCGCCCTCAGCTATAGCGGCACGGCAACGAATCTTTCCGATTACACACGGCCTGCTTCTGTCACGATTACTGCCGGATCAACCACGGCAACGATTACGCTCTCCATAATTGATGACGCGCTGATTGAGGGTTCAGAGACAGTTGATGTGACACTGGCCTCAATCACCTCCGGCCTTGCCACCTTGGGGACAACAGTCCTCGCCACCAACACCATTGCCGACAATGATGCGGCGACGGTCACGATTGCCAACACCACAAACGGCGCAGAGCCCGGAACAGCCGGTACGCTGACAGTTACACAATCGGCGGTGAGTACGTCTGAGACAGTCATTGCGCTCAGCTATGGCGGCTCGGCGTCCAATGTTTCTGATTATACGCGGCCTGCCTCTGTCACCATTCCGGCTGGATCAACAACAGTCAGTATTGTTCTAGCTGTTGTCGATGATGCAATCGTTGAGGGTTCAGAGACAGTTGATGTGACACTGGCATCGGTTACATCTGGACTCGCCGTGCTTGGCGCCACGCTTGTGGCGACAAACACGATTTCTGACAATGATACCGCAGTGGTAACGATTGCAAGTGTTGCAAACGCTGGCGAGCCCGCGACCAACGGCGTTCTCACAGTGAGCCAGTCAGCAATAAGCGTGTCAGACACGGTTCTGTCATATGGCATTGGCGGCACTGCGATCCCGGGAAGTGACTATTCAGCACTTTCGGGAACCATCACCATTCCGGCGGGATCGACCACGGCGTCCATTACCATTTTGGTGCTGGATGACACGCTTGTCGAAGGACCAGAGACAGTTATCATTACACTGATGAATGTTACATCGGGGCTCGGCGTTCTGGCGGGTACTCCTTCTGCCACCAACACGATTTCGGATGATGACAATGCGATCGACAACACCATCCGTACGGCCTTTGCCAGCCAGACCCATAATTTCATGGCGCGGCGCGAAGACCTTATCCTCTCCCATGAGCCAACACTTCACCGCTTGATCAACCGTGGCAAGGGCGACTTCGCGGAGGGAACGAATGGGTTCAATGTCGTGGGGCTTGACGGTAACATAAAAGGGGACTTTGCCCTAAATGCCCGCGCGGTTGCCAACGCCCTGCATGAAACGCTGCAAACCGATGAGGACCGTTCTTCGCCTCTGAATGCCTGGGTGGAGGGGCAATTTGCCCTGTACAAGGATAAATCTGGCGCAGCGGACCAGAAGGGTGACTTCTTTGTGGGCTATGGTGGTGTTGACCTGCGGGTGAACGAACACCTTCTCCTTGGTCTTATGGCGCAGGTCGACTGGACCGAAGACCGGGCTGCCAATTCTTCTGACCGGGTGCATGGCACGGGTTGGATGGTAGGCCCTTATCTTTCCTCTGAGCCTTTTGAAAATGTATTTTTTGATCTTCGCGCGATGTGGGGCCAGAGCAGCAATTCCGCCATCCAGGACGTTTTGGGATCGCGTTTCGAAGGCAATTTTGATACGGACCGCTGGCTGGTTGATGCAAAACTTGCTGGCAATTACCGGGCCGACGTGTTGCAACTCACGCCGGAAATGTCCCTGCTCTACATGAGTGAAACGCAAAAGGACTACAGCGTGGGTGATGGCGCGCGCGTTGTGGCCATTGATGGTCAGCGCGTTGCGCTGGGCCGGCTGGCGGCTGGGCTGAAAGTCACTTACCTCGGAGAATTTGACGACATGACATTCGAACCTTTCGTCGGTGCGCGGGCGCTGTGGAATTTTGAAGACCCCGGAATCCTCAATAAGGACGGAACCGTTGCATCGCTTGATGCGTTACGCGGAGAGATCAGTGCGGGGCTGAACATTATTGACGGCGGTTCACAGCTGTCGTTTGAAACAACCTACGACGGGCTGGGCTCAAACGGACTTCAGGTCATTTCCGCCAAGCTCATGTTTGCACACCAGTTCTAACGCTCACTCCGCCGCGATCATCTGGGGTTGGAGATTTGCGAGGCTCTCGCGCACGTGGCGGGCAAGGGCTTCAATTGCCGTGTTTGCCTTGCCGGGCTTTCTGACAAGACCGATATCGAAACTTCCAAGTGTTGGGAAGCCGTCTTTTTCGGTCAACACGCGCATGCCGGGCCTTACGCAAAGCTCAGGGACGGCACCGACAGCGAGACCCTGCAGCACGGCGGCATTGATGGCGTTTGAGTTTGGCGTCGAGTAGGCCACACGGTATTTGCGGTTTTGCCTGTCGAGGGAGTTGAGGACAATGCCGCGCCATTCACATCCACCGTGGGATACGGCCAGCGGCAGGATCTCGGCCACATGTGCACAGTGACGGAGCGACGTGACCCAGACGAGCTTTTCGCGGCGCACAGGCTCATCGGTCATGACTTCGAGACTATGGGTGACCAGTGACAAATCCATTTCGCCGCGTTTGACACGTTCAAACAGAATGCTGCTGCTCAGGCATTCAACATCCACGGTCACCAGCGGGTGGGTGCGGGCGAAGCGGGCGAGGATTTCGGGCAGGAACCTGTCGGCATAATCATCGGGGGTGCCAAAGCGGATGGTGCCTGTAAGCTCCGGTTTGGTGAAGGCGGAGATCGCTTCATCATTGATGGCAGCGATGCGCCGCGCATAATCGATGAGGCGTTCGCCATCCGGCGTGAAGCGGCTCATGCGACCGTCTTTCGCAAACAAGGGAGAGCCCACTGTCTCCTCAAGCCGCTTCATTTGCATGGAAACGGCGGACTGGGTTTTGTTTACCTCTTCGGCCGCCCGGGTAAAACTGCCGTAATCGGCGATGGCCAGAAAGGTCTTCAACAGATCGACATCAAGATTTGGGATCATGGTTTCTCTCATCAACAAGTGTGATCAATACTATCACATACATTCGTTGGACTGATCAATAGAAATCGACGATATTAACGACATCGAGACCAATACTTTTTGAAATTTAACCCGCAGAAACACTGTTTCTGCGCCAGAGGAGACTTGTATCATGAGAGACTATGCTTTGAACCGCGCCCATTCCCTGGAAGAAGGCAATGGCTTTTCAATCGTTTCCCGCCTGTGGCGGAACTGGCAGGCGCGCAAGCGTATTGTGAACCTGGCCGCCTACGACGACTTCATGCTGCGCGACATCGGCGTGACGCGCGACGAGGTGCAATGGGCGGCTGGCTTGCCGCTCACGGTGAATGCCGCGATTGCTTTGGAAGAGAGGGCGTTTCGGAGGGGGCATGATGGTACTTGAAACAAGTGGCGTCGGATTTAAACTTTCATGAAGTCCCAAGATAAATGGCCACCGGAAAGTGGCCATTTATTGAAACCTTAATTCATTCAGCGGTTGTTTTTTGCTTTCTTCCGCGATCCCAAGACACCAATGGCCCCTAAACCACCCACGAGAAGGGGCAGTGCGCCGGGCAATGGTACCTCTGGTGTGCCATTTCCTGGATCGCGTACGCCACCGACGTAAAGCGAGATATGAGACAGGTCAGGACCTGGCTTTCCATTCCCTTTCAGAACGCCGTTAGTGTTCCATGTTCCCGACAGGAAAGCGACATCCAAAAGGTAAGCGGACCACGTAGGGCCACCTTTGATTACCATGACTGCTTTGCTCCATCCATCGAAACCCGATACCGACCACGTCCCGGATTGAGCAGCAGCAGAAACAAGAAGATTAAACAATGGATTATTTGCACCGTCTGATTTCTGAACGCGGGCCCAATTGTTAACGCCAAAAAAAGAATCGCTGGCAAGAAGCGTACTGGGTTGATCGTTAACAGGGCTGATAATTGTTCCGATACACGCGGTCGACGTAGTGACTTGAGAGATCAAACACGCGTTCGTCGAGCTCAAAATCGTGGAAGCAGCTGCTGATTGTGAAAAGAACGCCGCTCCTGTAGCGATTAGCAGGGCAATGATTTTTTTCTTCATAGCCGAATGTCCTTAGATTTGTCCGCCGTTAAGTTTAATTTGCCTCTAATTTAAATTGTTGGCTTAAATCACAGGGAGAGTCAATAGTTGTGGACTTTTATCAGTTAATTTCGTTCGGCAAAAATCAAAGAGGACGCTTCCCTTATTTTCACGCCTTGCCCCGTTGAGACACTGGCTCACCGCCTCAGGGGCGGTGATGGAGAGGGTTTGGAGAAAATAGTCCTTGACATAGGATTCCTATTGTTCTAGGGAACCTCTGAATAAACTTGTTGCTGCGATTGTTGAAGTGTGATTCTTGTTTGTCAGAAGGATGATCGCGATGCGCCAAATGACATTTTCGAATTCGGGTTTTGAGGTTCACCACAAGCCGACGCGTCGGGAGCGGTTTTT
>JANOVC010000034.1:0-112412 GCA_031417195.1 Rhodobiaceae bacterium | reverse complement strand
CATACATGCCGTTGGCTTTCTCGGCCTCGGTGATCATTTTTACAGCGGCCGTAAATTCATCAACTGTTTTTGGTGGCGCAATCTTGTGCTTTTCCAAAATGTCCTTGCGATACATGGTGGTCATGATCGGAATATCAAAGGGGATACCCGCCCACTTGCCTTCGTAAGTCGCCAAACCTTCAACCAGGGGCTTCGAGAAATCTTCGAAGTCAAAGCCCGGCATCGCCAAGTCTGGCTTGTCTTTGTAATAAGCGACTGGGTCAACGGTGTCCTGGGCAAACGTTGCCACCCATGACTGGTCGAGATAGTAAAGGTCATAGGTACCAAGTTGGCCCTGAACATCCTGTGTGGCCTTGGCGAGAACTTGCTCCAGAGGCACGATTTCGATTTCAACTTCGATGCCTGTTGGATCAGTGAATTCCTTCTTGATCTTGTCAAGCACAACCGTTGGCGGTGTGGCTTCCGAGGTATACCGGATCTTTGTACCTTTGAACTTGGAACCGACATCGGCCAGCCACTTGTTCACCTCCGGATTGCCTTCAGCAAGCGCTGGCGTTCCAATGAGATTGAGATTGCCCTTGAAACTGCGGGTGTTGCCGAGAAGTCCTGCTGCGAAAGCTGAAAAGCCCACGCCGCCCATCGCCATTTTTTTCAGGAAGTTGCGCTTGCTGATGCGCCGCGCCGCAAAGTCCGCTGCCGCATCGGCAATAAATGTCTGTTTGTCGTATGTCTTGAAGCTCATGTGAGTTCTCCCATTGGGTTGTTTCTCATTTTCGATTGTCTCGTCCGCTGCCTCATTCCTTGAGTGATCCCAGGGTCAGTCCGCGAACCAGATGGCGTTGAACAAGCAAAATGAAGATGAAGCTTGGCACGATACCCGCCGTGCCAAGTGCGGAGATGAAGCCCCACTCACTGCCTGTTGAAGTAACGAATGTTGAAATCTTAACCGGTAGACTGCGTATGTCCGTTGTAAGAAACAGGGACAGCAGAAATTCGGTGTATGAAAAAATAAAGCAAAGAACAGCCGCTGCGGCAACACCGCCCTTGACCATGGGCAATACAATCCGCGCGAATGTCTGCCATCGGGTAGCCCCGTCAATCATTGCCGCTTCATCAATGTCTTTCGGAACGTCATCAAAGAATGATTTAAGCAGCAGCACGGCAATGGGCAGGTTCATAAGGGCATAGATCATGATGAGGCCCACATATCCCATATAAAGATTGTCGGTATCGCGCAGGCCAGCAATTTTATAAATTGTGACCAGAGGTATCAGGATCGCAATCGGTGGCATCAGGCGCTGGCCAAGAATCCAGTTGAGAAAGCTGTTGCGTCCGGTGAACGCCATCCGCGACAGCGCATAGGCTGCCATCACGGCAATGGTCACGGAGACAGCCGTTGCCCCGACTGAAATAATCATTGAATCAAGAATAGTCTGCCGGGAGTCAAATGCGCTGGAACCCGCAACACCCATGCCGAGGCCCTGCTCAATGGCGAGATCAGCGCGTGATTTTCCAAGTAGGGTCACGACATAGTTGATGGCCGTCGGAATGAAGTCGAACACAATAACCCGGTCCTTGTTGAACACGGCATCATAGGGCTTGATTGACGTTAGCGCCCACCAAAAAATGGGAAACATGAAGATGCCGGTTACGAAAACCGCAGCAAAATCACGAAGCAGTTTCATGGGGCGAGACTGTTCCATCAGAGCTTGACCTTGAACACGCGCATGAACAGCGTTGATGTCGCCATTACCAAAATAAGCGTAAGCAATGCAACTGCCGATGCATAGGGATAGTCCGACACGCCGAAATAAATGCGGCCGGCATAGGAGGTGAGTGTTTCTGTTGCAGTCCCCGGTCCGGAATCGGTCATGACTTTGATGTAGTCAAAGGCGCGGAACAGATCGACGCCGCGAATGAGAACGGCAATCGCAATCACCTTCGACATCATCGGCAATGTCAATTTGGTGAAGGCCTGCAACGGTGTTGCCCCATCAATGGCCGCGGCCTCAAACGGCTCTTTCGGCAGTGATCGCAACCCCGCCAGCATGATGAGCACCATGAACGGTGTCCATTGCCACACCTCAGCCAGAAGCAAACCACCCAGCGCAGTGCTGCTGTTGGCAAGAATGGGTTTTGCTGGTGATAGCAGGTTCAGCGCATAGAGCGAGCGGCTCAACACGCCGAACGAGCCATCAAGCATGAGGAGGAACATCATGCCGGTAACAGCGGGAGGGATAACCAGCGGCAGCGTCATCATCGCACGCATTACGCCGTAACCCTTCCGATCTGAATCAAGCAACATCGCAATCAGAAGTCCAAACACAAGTTGTAGCACCAGCGCTACGCCCGTGTAGATAAAGGTGTTGTAGATGGCGTTCCATACGCGGTCGTCTGTGAACAGTTTTCCCCAATTATGCGTGGGGTCAAAAATCATCTTGCGTGTGGCGGCATTGCGCTTGAACAGCGAGAGATAGATTGCATAGAGCAGTGGATAAATACCGAACACAGTCATCAGCGCAGCGGCTGGAAGAAGCCAGGGGAAGGGATGCTCGGATGTCATCCAGACTGGAAGCAAACGCGTTTTGGAAGTCGCTTCCGTCATGGGCAAGACACTGTCCCATGCAATATTCGGAAACTGTCGTGAACCACCCACAAACTCCCATTTGAACTTTTGTTTTTTTTTATAACAAGTGTTCTAGTGAGATAAGAACGGAAAAATGGTTGTGTCAATGCGGATTATTTAGGATTATTTCGTGTGCATCGCACAATGCGTTAAGTGGCAGTGATTTTACCCTGCCGCTCAACAACGCGGCGCAACCAGGGAACATCAGGCGCCTCCCAATTGGGGTTCTGTCCACACACGAGATCAAAAAACGCAACCGCCATCATGGGATTTTCCAAAGCGTTTTCACGAAATGAGTCCCAGAACAGGGGATCATCGGCCTTTGCAGCGGAGACGGGTTCTTCTTCGCCCATCTCTTTTAGGATTGCCGCGGCAACCGACAGGCAAAAACTCGTATAAGCATAACCTTCCGGCCAACGCTTGAGTCGATGGTCAAGTTCAATTGGAAGTGTTGAAAGCGTCTTCCCTTCATTGGCCTTGAGGGGCGCTGCGGCAATAAGCTCTTTCAACATCAACCCTGCGGCATAAATCACGAAGTCACGCCGGTCATCATGCGCAAGGTATTTCGAACTGTCGAACGCCATGCGCCAGCGCGAAAAAGCTTTGGCAAGGGCCGTGTTGTCCACTTCAGCCGTGAGGCCACTGTCCTTGAACAACAGTTCCATATTGCGCTCGAATGACCACAGGATGGTTCTGAACCGCCGCGCCTCATGGCTGAGGTCATCAACTTCGAGAATTTCAGATTTGAGCGGTGTGAGCATCTCAGCTTCGCCTCAACAGCAATTCGCGCGCCGTCGCTTCATTGGTGATCAGCACATTGCAGTTTACAAGTTTGATCGCACCAAGAATGGAATCGACCTTTTCGTGTCCGCCCGATGCAATGACGCGTAACGGCACACCGCGCAACTGGTCAAGCGGAATGGACATGACACGCTGGTTGATCGAGTGGTCAACGAGTTTCCCGGCACTGTCATAAAAATTGTAGAGAATGTCACCGACAGCGCCGAGACGGATGAGCTCGGTACGCTCTTCCTCGGAATTGAACCCGAAGCGGAAAGCGGTGGAGTCCGGAGCCATCGTGCCCACACTGAGAAGCGCCATATCGAGCCGCTCGGCGCGGCGCAACACATCGCGCAAGCCGCAGCGTTCGATCAGCGCTTGCTTGGTTTCAGGCGAGTCGACAACGGCGGGTGCGGCCAGCAAATAACAGTCAGCCCCAACAATGCGCGCAAACTGCCACGCAAATTCCGAGGGATTATAGCGCCGTGCCTGAACGATGCCACCCAGCAGGGACACGACCTGCACATTTTCAAGTTCGCGCGGAGCCAGTGTTTGCAGCGATTCATAAAGAGTAGCCCCCCAGCCCACCCCAATGGACATGTCATCCGTAAGACTGTCGGTAATATACATGCCCGCCGCAACACCGATGGACTTGGTGACAAGTGCAGGATTCGAAGGCTCAGGAACGACAATCGCATGGCGCAATTCAAAGGCCTGCTTCAATTGTGCTTCCAGCTCAAAGCATTCCGCAATCTCGCCTTCGATCCAGATTTTAACCTCGCGCTGTTTCAGCGCTTCATTGATGTTGCGCACCACAGTGACGCGGCCAATGCCTAGTTTCTCAGCGATTTCATTTTGCGTGAGACCCTCGACATAATACATCCATGCTATACGCAAACGGTTGCGCGCAACGCGGCCCGCTCCACGATCGCCATCACCCAAAGCTCTGGGTTTTCGGGTTGTGGACTTCTCCAGCATGGAAAGCGTTCGCCTCGCAAAAAAACCACGTTTCTAATTGTTCATGTGTCTCATAGCGCAAAGCCACACTTGCGATAGAACTTAAACATAGCAGCAAAGCCGAAAAGATACAAAAATATTTCTATATCTACTTTTGTACATTTGATATTTAACTTTATAAACAGGTATTTTTCGCTGGATGTCAAGTTTTTCCCCGCTAAAAACATAAAATTTTTAGCTTTAAAACGAAACATTTGCATTTTAAAATGATTTAAGTATTGTAATAGAAATCTGCAATTGAAACCGGTTGGCAAAGACCAATCAACACCGGAACAAGGGAGAAGCAGGCGTTGCGCGAACGAACCATAGGTTTCCCGCTACAACCGTGCAGGTGCGCGGGGCTTTTCCATTTAAGAACTTGCAAGCCGTCTGGCCTGACTGCCTGCAGAAGAATGACAGCAACTGGCCGATCAACAGGAGGAAATAACTGATGACGACGAAAAGATCAGGTCTCTTAACACGCAGGTCACTTTTGAAAACAACGGCGGCTTCAAGTGCAGCGCTTGTTTCGGGTGTCGGCGTATCAATGTTCAACATCAATGGTGCCTTCGCCGCTATGGCAAACCCTGCCGATGTGCTGAAGGATATCAGCGTCGGCAAGATGGTAAAGAAGGAATATCGCGAGCAGTACAAGCTCGGTGACAGCGATGAACTGTGGGATTCATCCAAGGATTGGATCCGCACCGCTGACTGGGAAGCCATCCGCAAAGAACACGCTGGCAAGACAGTGCGCTTTGCCATCGGCGCTGCCGATCGTGAATCAGCCCAAGATCAGGTCGCTCCCTTCGAAGCTCTCTCCGGTATCAAGATCGATCTCGTCGCCATTCCCGATGACTCGATGTATGACAAGGTTGTCGCAGAATTCCTCGGTGGCAATGCGTCCTTTGACGCCATTCAGTTCTTCTCGCCATGGCTCGGTGACTTCGGCGCGCAAGGCTTCCTGAAACCGATGGATGAGTATATCGCCAAGTGGAAAGTGCCATTCGATGATTTCTATCCAACCTATCAGGCAAACTACGGCAATTGGGCCGATAAGGGCATCCTCGGTCTGCCGTTTGACTGCGACATTCAGCAGGTCCACGTTCGCCCATCGATCATGAAGAAAGTGCTTGGTGGCGATGTGGATCGTGTGAAATCAATCGCCAGCTATGATGATATGATCCGTCTCGCACCGGAGCTGAACAAAGCAGAAAAGGGCGTCAACGGCATCGGCATGATGTGCGGTCGCGGCTTTTGGGCAACGTATACATGGCAGCACATTGCAGCCCAACATGGCTTGCAACTGTTCAACGACAAGTGGGAACCCATTTTCAACGGCGATGCCGGTGTGAAGGGTCTCGAAACCATCGTTGCATTGTCGAAGCATGCCATCGAAGGCGTTGCCGCTGCTGACTGGCCAACCAACCGCGCGGCATGGCTCGGCGGTCAAATCGCCTGCAACATCTCGTGGCAGGACTCAGGAACACAAGCCACTCGTGCCGATCAATCGAAGCTCGGAGATGATGTGATGACAATTTATGAACCACGCGTTGCTGGCGGCACCTACGCGCCACCAAACATCGCAGGCTCAACAAGCTGCATCGCCGTCACCTCGCCAGAACCAGAAGCCGCATTCCTCATGCTGGCCTATCTGACCACGGCGTCGATCATGGCAATGAACGAGGCCAATGCCAATGGTGTTGCACCCGGCTACCGCTCGGTTTTGACCAACGAAAAAATGCGCGCTGTATCGCAGCCGTGCAAGGTGTGGTCGGAAGCGCTGGACTACGCATGGTGCGCACCGCGACTGCCACAGGGCTTCCAGATCGACCAGGAAATCGGGTTCTTAATCAACAAGGTCGTTGTGGGCGAAATGCAACCGAAAGCCGCTCTCGATGAAGCCGCCGTGAAGGTGAAAGCCATCATGGAAAAGAACGGCTTCTACAAAGGCAAGGATCCCATGAACTTTGCCGCAACAGAGCCTGGCTTCTGGATGGGCAAGGGCAAAGCGGCACCATTCTGATATTTCTCCTGACGGATGGCCGGGAGAGATCCCGGCCTTTTTTATGACATCAAACGCATGCTGCTATAGATTGAATATATGAGTGATATTGCCCTTGAAGCACCAATGACAAAGCGGCCCGCTGTTCGCCGCAGCCCGTTCATGCGCAAGGCATTCCCGTATTTTCTTCTTGCACCCACGATGATCTATCTTTTGCTGATCACTTTGTGGCCGGGCATCTATGCGGTTTACCGTTCACTTTACACCGGCAAATTCAAGCTGGAATGGTACGGCCTGAACAATTACCGCGAACTGATCATGGACAACGCCTTCTGGGTGTCGCTTTGGAACACCTTGTTTCTGGGGTCTATTACGCTGTTCGTCGAAGCCGTCATTGCCATGGCGCTTGCAGCACTGGTGTATCGCAGTGGTTGGGCGAGGGGGTGGCGCATTGTTTTCACATTACCGATGCTGTTCATGCCATCGGCTGTGTCCTACCTGTGGAAACTTCTGTTCAACGATGGCCGCGTGATTGCAGACCTGGTCCGCCGCGCAGGCTTTGACTATGGTAACATTGACTGGATGAGTACCGCATTCAGCGCGCGCTTTGTTCTGGTAGTCGCCGATGTTTGGCAATGGACGCCGTTCCTGTTCATCATTTTTGTGGCAGGCTTGCAGGGTCAGGACAAGGAAGTTGAGGAAGCAGCACGTCTTGACGGCGCCTCATGGACGCGGATTTTCTTTAACATCTCGCTTCCCATGATGAAGCCTGTCATTGCCATTGGCCTTGTGCTGCGCGGTGTTGATATTCTCAACAACATGGCAGCCGTCAACATCATCACCCAGGGTACACCCGGCGGCGCCACCGAAACCTTGAGCTACTTCATCTATCGTACGGCTTTCAGAAGTTTCGAACAGGGCTATGCGTCGGCAGCGTCCGTTCTGGTTCTGATTGTCACCATCATTCTGGCGCAGACTCTCGTGCGTCGCTTCTTCAAATCTGGAACGGAAGCATGAAGAAACGTTTTGAAACCTCGCCTTGGGGATCGGCTGTTCTCTGGTTGTGGGCTGCAGTCTGCCTGTTGCCGATCATATTCTTTGCCACGATTGCCTTGCGCCCGCGCAATGAAATCATCGCACCCCAGCCCATCTATTTTCCCACGATCTCGATGGAGACCTGGGCCAAGATTTTCGCCGAATGGCCGATTCTCAGCTATTTCAAAAACTCCTTGATTGCCGTGTCCGGAAGTGTGTTCATCTGTTTGCTGTTGGGCGTTCCAGCAGCCTATGCTCTGGCGCGCTATACGTTCAAGGGCCGCGAGGATATTGGTTTCTATATCCTGTCAACCAAGATGATGGCGCCTGCGGCTGTCGCCATTCCGATTTTTGTCTTATTTGGCCAACTCAAAATGCTCGACACCGTGTGGGCGTTGATGGTGGTTTATGCGGCAATGAACTTGTCCATCGTGGTATGGATTATCCGCAGCTATATGGTTGATATTCCCCACGAGATCGAGGATGCAGCGCGCACTGACGGCGCTTCCGACTTGCGCATAATGTGGGAAATCATCATCCCCATGTGTCTTCCAGGAATTATCACGGCAGCGGTGATAGCAGCAATTTTCGCCATGAATGAATACCTGTTCACACTGATCATTGCGTCAAAAAACGCTTACCCCTTATCGGTGGCCCTTGCGAATTTCTCTGGCGGCTCCGATGGCATCATCTATAACGCCATCGCACTCATCTCGTTCTTGGCCTTTTTCCCGGTTTTGCTGTTGGTTGTCTCCATCCAAAATCATCTCTCACGCGGCTTGACGATGGGCGCGGTTAAGGGTTGAATTGGCTATGACTGAATATTCAAGAACCGCCGATAACTTTGCAGCCCATGTCGTGTGTATGGCAGCTGGCCTGCGTGACATGATGCGCGCAGCCCAATTCTATACCCGAGACATGTCAAAAGTTGATGGCTGGAATCGCACAGACCGCAGCAAACCAACATTCCTGTCCAGTGTCGTGGCACATGTTGCCCGGATCGCGGACCGTTTTATGACTTGGAGCACCAATACGGCAATCGCCCTTTTCCTGCCAAGCTGGCGCATGCTGCCGTCCCCATTTGCGCCCGGCAGGTTGCACGAAGTGGCTGACGCCATTGCCCAAAACAGCCTGGTTCACAATCCACTGTTCAATTCCTACTTCTTCCGCGCCGCCATTCACATCACCGAGCGATACTCTGAAGGGCCTTACCTCATCCTTGAACACCGCGTAGATGCCGCGCGCCGTCAATTGGCTGGTCAGCCCGAAACTGATTTCCTGTCGCGAACGTTGGTAACTTTGGTGGAGACCGCCCCCATCGCCCGCGTGGGGAAATCCCGGGGGTCTCTGCCACTGTTTGAAGACATCGAACCTAACGTAGCGGTCTATGCCATTGCCTGTGTGACACTTCTCTTTGCCGAAGAAGGAAAGCCCATCGCCATCCATGACGAAGACGAGTTTTTCTCCATCGTCGGTGCGCTGATATTGCCCAGGTTGAAAGACATATCTGCATTAATCGAAAAGCGTGATGTTGCCGGATTGTCAAAAGAGCTGGCCCACATCAAAGGTATGTATTGAATTACTGTTTCACGTTGCACGTCTTCATAAAATTCAACGTATGCTCAAACGACTCCACACCAGCTTGAGAACCCAGGCCCGTGGCATTCAGCGCTGACGTTGCCTGAGCAAACCTGACTGTGGTTTCCTCATCAAAACCCTTATTGAGCCCGACGGCAAAGCCCGCATTGAAGGCGTCACCGCAGCCGCAGGTGCACTTGACCTTGATGTCAAAGGCAGGGACTTTGAATTTTGTTCCATTGGAATGGTGGTAATAGGCACCGTCTCCACCCAGCGTGAACACACAACACTTTACACCAAGATCCAGAAAGTGTTTGGCCATCTCATTTTTGTCTGCAAGACCCGTAAGCGCTTCCGCTTCTTCGATCGAGGGCATAAAGTAATCAGTATACGGAAGAACCATGGCAATGGCAGGCATGTCCCCTGGTGATCCCGCAAAAACATCAACGGTGGTCGTGGCACCATGGGCCTTCGCCTGCTTCATCAGTTCGGCATTGCGTCCAGTATCCATCTCCCTCATCAGGCCGATGCCGCCGATATGCACCACATTGGCATCTATCACTTGCTTCATCATCACATCATCGACATAGAAATCGGCTGTGGCTCCCCGCATATGAAGGGAAGGGCGCGAACCGTCGGCGCGCGTGGTGACGATGGAAGATGATGTTTTCCAACCTGGCTTCTGCTGCATGGTCGAGGCATCAACGCCGAAATGTTTAAGGCGCTGCAACACCCAGTCTCCCATAGGATCAAAACCCACACCCCCCACTGCCAGAGTTTTCAAGCCCATCTTGGCGGCGGCAATGGACGCCGTTCCAGCCGCACCCGATACTGCCAGCGTCAACTCGTCAATGAAATTGGTGCCGCCGCCGGGGGGAATTGCCGTGAAAGGCCAGCCTAGACAGTCAAAGGTGTAGAAGCCGATGGATGTGTAGTCATAACGCATGGACTGAATCTCCGTACCACTCACGACACTAATGCATTTTTCAGGCAAGCATCAAGGCGGGTTCTTCGATGAGGGCACGGAAAGCTGACAGCAGTTGCGCACCCACAGCACCGTCAATGGCGCGATGGTCGCAAGACAACGTGCATTTCATTTGGGTACGCAATACCGGTTTCTTGTTCACTGGAACAAAGGCCTCAATACCTGCACCTACTGCCAGAATTGACGCGTGGGGCGGATTGATGATCGCGCTGAAGCCTTCAATGCCATACATCCCAAGATTGGAAATGGCAGTTGTGCCGCCCTGATATTCCAATGGCTGTAACTTTCGCGCCCGCGCTCGTGTGGCCAAATCTTTCATCTCAGTCGAAATTTGCGAGAGGGTCTTGGTTTCAGCCGATCTCACAACGGGTGTGAACAACCCGCCGTCTACAGCAACAGCCACACCCACATCACTGCTGCGATAACGGTGAATGTCTGTTTCGGCCCAGGTCACATTCGCATTGGGAACCTGTTGCAAGGCGAGCGCCATGGCCTTGATGATGAAATCATTGATCGACAATTTCCAGATTGCTTCCTTGCTCACATCCCTTGGCGCATGGGCATTCAACCGTTCTCGGATATCCATGAGCTGCGTGAGGTCACACGTTGCCATGAGATAAAAATGCGGGATGGTTTGTTTTGACAACGTGAGGCGTTGCGCAATCGTACGGCGCATGCCGTCCAACGGCACGACATCAAACTCGCTCGTTCCCTGCACAGTTTGTTTTGGCTGATTGAGCGCCAGCTCAACATCTGCTGCCACCACACGCCCGCTTGGACCGCTGCCCTTGACGTTTTCAATCGCAAGGCCAGCAAGTCGCGCCAATCTTTTGGCCAGTGGCGTGCCGCGAGACTTTCCGGGCACAGGGGAGGAGATAAATTGCTTCGCCTCTGAAAGCGTGACTGATTGCAATTTTTCAACGGGTACAGACGATGCCTTTATCTCAGGTTTGGTTGCTGCTTCACCCTCTTGGTAGATATAGGCAATGGCAACACCTACGGGAACAACCGCCCCTTCGGCAGCCGTGATATTGCGGATGATGCCATCGGCGCCGGCATCAATTTCCATCGACGCCTTGTCAGTTTCGATTTCAAACAGCAGCGCGCCCTTCTTGACGGTGTCGCCCTCCTTCACGTGCCACTTGGCAATTTTGCCCGTGGCCATATCCATGTCAACTTTGGGAAGAATGACTTCGATGGGCATGGCGCTAGATCCTGCCCTTCACCAGATTGCGCATCTGTTCAATAATCTCCGGCGTTTGCGGCACGGCGGCTTTTTCAAGAACCGGGCTATAGGGAATGGGTGAGTCAGCACCGCCCAGCCGCAGGATCGGTGCGTCGAGATAATCAAAGGCTTCACTCTCGGCGATCATCGCGCTGATCTCGGCACCGATGCCAAGAGTTTTTACCCCCTCATAAACACACGCCAAACGGCTGGTTTTTTTGACACTCTCGATAATTGTTGCCGTATCCAGCGGGCGTAGCGTGCGGAGATCAATCACCTCAACCTCGATGCCTTCACCAGCCAAAACATCGGCTGCTTCCAGCGCGCGATGCACCATGATGGAGGTGGCAACAATGGTCACATGCTTTCCCTCGCGCCGCACCAGTGCCTTGCCGATGGGAACACGGTAAGCCTCTTCCGGCACTTCGCCCTTCATTTTGTAAAGCAGCTTGTGCTCGAACACCATGACAGGGTCGGGATCATCAATGGCCGCCAACAGCAAACCCTTGGCATCATAGGGTGTTGCGGGCTGCACAACTTTCAAACCCGGTACATGGGCGAGCCATGCCTCCAATGATTGACTATGCTGTGCAGCAGCCCCTGTGCCAGAACCCGATGGCAAGCGCATCACCAGTGGCACCGAAACTTTTCCACCCAGCATGAAACGCATCTTGGCAGCCTGGTTGACGATCTGCTCCATGGCAAGCGTGGCAAAATCCGAGAACTGGAACTCGAGAATGGGGCGGCTTCCTGCCAGCGCTGCACCCACTGCCACACCAGCAGCACCCAATTCGGAAATAGGCGTATCCATTACACGGTCTTCACCGAAGCGATGCACGAGATCACCGGTCACCTGAAAGGCACCGCCATAAACGCCGATGTCTTCACCCATGATGAACACGCGTTCGTCTGCTTCCATGGCCTGACCCAATGCTTCCTGAATGGCCTGCGCGTAACTTAACTCACGGCTCATGCAGTTGCTCCGGGCGTGTAAACGTCACGGGTGACAAATTCTGGCGAGGGGTCCGTGCCGTTTTGAGCAAAGACGAGGCCAGCCGCAATTTCAGATTCCACGGCACCATGAATACTTACGATCTCTTCTTTGGTCGCAAAACCATGCGCCACCAGTTCTGTTTCAAAATGGCTTATGGGGTCGCGCAATTTCCACTCTTCAATCTCTTCCTTGGTGCGGTAACGGTTGCGGTCACTGCGCGAATGACCGCGTGTGCGATAGGTCTTGCACTCAATCAGCGTTGGTCCTTCACCACTGCGCCCCCGCGCAATCGCCGTCATAACGGCTTCGGCCACATCTTCGATGCGGTTTCCGTCAACGATCACACCTGGCATGTTATAACCACTGGCCCGGTCCGCCACGTTGGCCACCGCCATCGAGCGCTCAGTGGAAACCGACATGCCGTATTTGTTGTTTTCGCACACGAAGATCACCGGCAGCTTCCAGATCGCGGCCATGTTCAGCGATTCATGGAACGCACCTTCATTGGTGGCGCCATCGCCGAAGAAACACACCGCAACGTCATCACGCTTCTGTTTCTTGATGGCGAGTGCCGCACCCACGGCAATGGGAATGCCCCCTGCCACAATGCCATTGGCACCAAGGTTGCCACTTTCAACATCCGCGATATGCATGGAACCGCCCCGGCCCCGACAATAACCTTCTTCCTTGCCGAAGAATTCCGCAAACATCAGCTTGGGGTCAGCACCCTTGCCGATGCAGTGGCCATGGCCACGGTGCGTGGATGTGATGTAATCCGTCTTGCGCAAAGCCATGGTGGCACCCACTGCACTTGCTTCCTGCCCGATGGAGAGATGCATGGTGCCATGCGTAAGCCCGCGCATATAGGCTTCTTCAGCGCCTTCTTCAAAGCGCCGGATGAGGCACATGCGGCGGAACGCTTCTTTCAGCTCCTCCGGTGTAAACTTCGTATAGAATGCACGTTGATTGGTGGCCGTGTCAGCCTGTTTCACCACAGCGGATTTCGCCATTAACTCACCTTCGCCAGCAGTTCATCTTGTCGTTTACGTAAAGCCACAATACCAGAGGATTGATCCACTGCGGTATTGTTGTAAGTGATAAGATCACCTTTTTTGATCGGCTGTGTGACGCGGGCCTTCTCAAGCAATCCGCAAGGTATCGCGTGCTTTTTTTGTGCACCGCCGTAAGTCATGATCCATGCGCGGTAGCAATACTCGCCCAATGCATCCAGTGTATCACCTGGTTTCAAATCCTTCTTGGCCACAGCACACACTTCAGATGTGGGATGCGGCAGGGGACGCATGTCAGCGGTACCATAGAGAACGGCACGCGCGCACGAGAGCGGCACTTCAAGACTGGTTAAATGATAGGGGCGGTAGAACGTGTAATATGGTCCTTTGCCAAGTTTCAAGTCTAGCATGCGCTCGCGCAATCGCGGATGCGCCATTTCAACGACGACAAACACGCCGGGGGCAACACCCTTGCCGATGGAATAATCCACCACACCTTTGCGCGACAGCACGCCACCATCCGCCGTTGGGCACAACATAGTTTCAAGTTGGTCAAGCGTTGCCGCAGGGCCGTGCATACCCGGGCAATCCGGCACCAATCCGGTCGCATTTGAAATCGCCGCCATCTCAACCATGGTCTTTGAGCCATCGACAAATTCCACCAGCATGCGCGGGTTCATGTTGCGCCGCTTGGCTTCATCCATATATCCGGCAGGCGTGGCTTCAAAGTTTAGGGGGTTGTTCTTGCCCTTACCCGCCGCAATGATGGGATAGCCCAAGCTGATTACGAAGTTGACAAGTTCCATGCAGGAACTCGGTTCATCACCGGCACCCAATGTGTAAACTACGCCGAGCCTATTTGCTTCATGCTGAAGATAGGCGCCAATGGTGACGTCTGCCTCCACATTCATCATCACAAGATGCTTGCCATGCTCCATCGCCACAAGACCAATTGCGGCACCGACAGCAGGCCTGCCCGTGGCATCAATAATCACATCAATCTGGTCATTGGTGCACACCATTTGCGCGTCCGCAGTGATAGCTGTTTTGCCACCTTCCAGCACCGAGGCAAAAGCCGCCTTTGTATCTGTGACTTGGAAACTCTCCAGTGAGCGCCCGGCAATACGCAACGCTTTTTTGGCAGCATCAACATTGATTTCGGCAATGGCGGCGACCGTAATCCCGGTCATCTGATCGCATTGTGTGACAATGTCTGTGCCCATCTCGCCAGACCCAATAAGGCCCACACGAATGGGACGACCCTTCTCTGCGAACCGACGCGCGAGATCTGTAGCAAGGCCGCTCGCAGGGCCAAACACTTCAGGCATTTTTAGCTGCGAAGGTGCGGATACACTTGTCATGACGGATTTTAATGCTCCCATACAGGTACAATATAGATACTTTTATACCTTAAAATGTCAATATGTTATATAAAGCTGAAACAAGCAATTTATACAATCATTTCCGCAGAATACTCCTTTATGTAGAGGCTTGCGACCTTGAACACGTTTTGATTGGAGCTTTGAAAATGGTAAAATATAGCTTCAAATGGTTCTCGATTGATGTAATGTAACATTTCTCTATTGGGCGGTTAAATCGGGAAAGCATATGGCTGACATAAAACTTCGCGGGATCACCCGGGCCTGGGGCAATTTTGTCGGTGTTGATGCCATTGATCTCGACATCCGCGACAAGGAATTCATGGTGTTTCTCGGCCCATCGGGCTGCGGCAAAACCACCACCATGCGCATGATTGCAGGCCTCGAAGAGCCCACCGCCGGTGAAATTGAAGTGGGTGGCGAGGTGGTCACAGACGTGGACGCGCGCGACCGTGATGTGGCCATGGTGTTCCAAAGCTATGCGCTTTATCCCAATATGACAATTTACGAAAACATCCGCTTCCCCCTGCGCATGCGCGATGTGCCGAAGGCGGACCACGACAGATTGGTGCGCAAGGCCGCGGACATGGTGGAATTGGGTGAGTATCTGGACCGAAAACCCCGCGCCCTCTCCGGTGGCCAACGCCAGCGCGCAGCCCTTGCCCGCGCCATCGTGCGCCAGCCGCAAGTGTTCCTTATGGATGAGCCACTCTCAAATCTGGATGCAAAACTCCGCCTCACCATGCGCGCCCAGCTCAAGCGCATCCAGCGCGATCTCAAGATCACGACCATCTATGTCACCCACGACCAGATCGAAGCCATGACCCTGGCGGACCGCATCGCCGTGATGGACAAGGGAAAAATTCGGCAACTTGGAACACCGGATGAAGTTTATAATGATCCCAACCATATTTTTGTCGCAGGCTTTATTGGGTCACCACCCATGAACCTCATCAAGGGCTCGCTCGACAAGGGCGTCTTCACAGGCCCCAACACGCAGGTGAAAAACCTGGGCAAAGCCACGAATAAAAATGTCGTTCTCGGCATTCGCCCCGAGGACATGGAAATCAGCAAGACACAAGGCAGCAATATTGCGTCGAAACTTTACTCTCTCGAACCCACGGGTGACATGACATTGGTTACCGCATGGGCAGGCGAACAACTCGTCGTCGCCAAGGGCTCCCGCACCTTCCGACAGAATCTGGATACGCCAATCGCCTTCACCTTCCTCAAGGACCGCATTTATCTTTTTGATGGCGAAACCGGCGACCGTTTGCGCTATTGAGCTCCTATGACTTCACCACGCGCCATTTTTCAGCCCATCAAAAATTTCCCATCGCTTGCCAAGGGTGAACTGCGCGCGGTGCTCACCGACATTGATGACACACTCACCGAAAATGGCCGTCTCCCTGCAATCGCCTATCACGCGATGGAACGTCTGAAAGCGGCAGGCCTCCTCGTTATTCCCGTCACCGGTCGCCCCGCAGGCTGGTGCGATATGATTGCACGGCAATGGCCCGTGGATGGCGTAGTTGGCGAGAACGGCGCATTCTATTTTCGTTACGATGAATCCTCGCGCCGCATGATCCGCTGCTACATGAAAACACCCGAGCAACGCGCAGCGGATCGTTTAAATCTGAACACCATACAAATCGAAGTGCTCGAAAAAATTACAGGCACCGCAATAGCCAGCGATCAAGCTTACCGCGAAGCCGATCTCGCCATTGATTTCGCCGAGGATGTAAAAACCCTTGCACCGGACGTCGTCAGTGACATTGTCAAAATCTTTGAGGCCCATGGGGCCACTGCGAAAATATCGTCCATCCATGTCAACGGCTGGTTTGGTGGATACGACAAACTCACCACCAGCCTTCGCCTGCTCAAGGATGAGTTCAAGATTGATGCTACGACAAAACCCGAAACAATCATCTTCGCCGGTGACAGCCCCAACGACGCCCCCATGTTCGGCTATTTTCCAAACTCAGTCGGCGTTGCCAACATCATGCATTTTAGAGACAGCCTGCCAGCCTCTCCGTCTTGGGTAACCAAAGCGGCGGGAGGGCATGGATTTGCAGAACTCGTTGACCAATTGTTGCAGGACTGAATGCTTACTCCGCATGCTTCATCAAAGTATCCAGCGTGTCCGCTTCTGCCGCAGGTTTGTCCCAGCGAATGCGGGAAATGCGCGGAAAGCGCATGGCGATACCAGACTTGTGCCGCTTCGATTTATTGAGCGCGTCAAAAGCCACCTCGAAAACAAGCTGCGGCACCACAGAGCGCACGGGGCCAAATTGCTGGATGGTGTTGTCACGCACAATACGATCAATCTTGTGCAGCTCCGCATCGGTGAACCCACTATACGCCTTGCCCACGGGAACCAGAACGGGCTGGCCCTTGTCCTCGGTCCACACACCGAATGTGTAATCCGAATAATAGGATGACCGTTTTCCGGAACCACGCTGCGCATACATCAAAACACAATCAGCCGTGAGGGCCGTACGTTTCCACTTAAACCATTTGCCCTGTGGACGACCAGCAAGATAAGGGCTCGCCCGCAGCTTGAGCATCAAGCCTTCAATGCCGGCTTCGCGTGTAGATTCCCATTTGGCACGAAGATCATCCTTGCTGCCCAAATGGATAAGCGGCGAAAGATCCGTGTGGTGCGGAGCAACACGTGCATGCCATTGCTCCAGTTTTTTGCGCCGCTCATCAAACATGAATCCGCGCATATCCTCGCCATTTAATTCAAGCGCATCATAGAGCCTGATATGCACGGGATACGCAGACTGCATCGCGGACTTCACGGACTTGCGGTTCAGTCTCTGCTGCAAGTCAGAAAAAGGCGCAACATCATTTCCACGCACCACCAGCAATTCTCCATCCAGCACCGCATTGAAAGTTTGACCTGTCATCAATTCCGGAAAGGCTGCACCAACATCATCACCCGTTCTGGAAAACAGGGCACATTCACCATCACGCCCTGAAAATTGGACACGGATGCCGTCCCATTTCCACTCAACTGAAAACTGGTTCAGATCAAGATTTGTCCAATCAGCATCCTCAAGTGGATTGGCCAGCATCAAGGGCTTGAAGGTGAGCAGATCGGCATTATGTGGTCGTTCACCATGGCCGGAAAGCCAATCAAATAACGCAAGGTAAGGTGGCTCTTGTCCATGCCAAAGCTCTTCAATGTCTTGAAGATCACGTGAAAAAGCATGCGCCAGAGCGAGTTTGGCAAGCCGTGCCGAAACACCAACACGCGGCGCACCCGACAGAAATTTCAGAAGTGCCCAGCGTTCCACCACATCCATTTGGTCCAGCCAGGTCGCGATAAGCTGAGCAATTTGGTTACGCGGGCAAGCCTGCAGCGCGGCAACAATATCACGCACTGCAGGCACTGATTTCTCGGTTTCCGCATCGGACCAGATGAGCGCCAGCGCCTCTGCCGTATCACCCACATAGTCGCGAGAAAACTTGAACAGAACCGGGTCAAACTGCGTGGCAGACAGGTCAGTAATGATGCGACGTAATGGAATGGACAGCGGCATCTCATCCGTCAAAGCGGCAAGCGCAAAGCCACGGTCAGGGTCCGGTGTTGCCAGAAAATAATTTCTGAGCAACTTGAGCTTATCGTTGCGAGAGGCTGTGTAGGACAGCCTGTCCAGCAGAATGGCAAACGCTTTCATTCGCTTTCATCCTCGCGGCCAATAATCGACAAAGCCTTTGCCGTAAGCCCTTTTAATCCCAGTTCATAGACCAGCGCTTCTTCGCGGCCATGGGTCACCCACACTTCGCCCGCCCCCGTCTCGTCAATGGTTTGCAAAAGCTCAGGCCAATCCGCATGGTCGGAAATCACCAGTGGCAGCTCGACACCGCGCTGCCGCGCACGGCCCCGCACATGCATCCATCCTGAGGCGAGACCGGGAACAGGCTCGGTCAACCGCCTGGACCAGCGGTCACCCAATGCCGATGGGGGGCTGAGCACAATCTCGCCTGCAAGCTTCGTTGTGGCATCGGCCACAGAACGCACGTCACCAAGTTCAATGCCTTTGGCGATATAATAATCCGTGGTCGCGCGCAGCGCCCCGTGAATCCAGATGGGTTTTTCATAACCCTGTCGCCGCAAAAGTGCGATCACGCGCTGGCATTTACCCAAGCCATAAACCCCGATCTGATGTGTTCGCTCAGGAAAATCCGCAAGGGATGAAAACAGTTTTTCCATTTCGATTTCAGGTGATCGGTGTTTGAAAACAGGAAGTCCGAAGGTTGCTTCAGTGATGAACAGGTCGCAGGGAACCACTTCAAAGGAAGCACAGGTAGGATCGCTCCCGCGTTTATAGTCCCCTGAAATCACGGCGCGCTGACCGTTGTATTCGATGACCACCTGCGCACTGCCAAGAATATGACCTGCCGGTGCCAACCATACGGATACATCATCAAGCCTGATTGTTTCGCCAAACGCCAATGGCTGATGCGACGCACCTGCCCCCTCGCCCATCCGGATTTTCATGATGTCGAGCGTTTCCGCCGTGGCCAGAACAGCCTGATGTCCGGGCCGCGCATGGTCAGAGTGTCCGTGGGTAACGATGGCGCGATCAACAGGTTGGTGCGGATCAATGTAAAACCTGCCGGGTTCACAATAAAGCCCCGCAGCTTCCGGCCGCAACCATGTTTCAAATTTTACACTGGAAATCATACCCGATATTTGGGCAAGACATGATGAAATCACAAGGCAAAACTATACCTTCAAACCACCCGCAGATTCAATGAATCTGATGACGGTGGAAAGTCCCTGCCGCCGCAAAGCGTTCGTAAAAACATATGGCTTGCCACCCCGAACTGTCTTCGTGTCACTTTCCATCACATCAAGCCGCGCGTGTACATATTCGGCCAAGTCTATTTTATTGATGATCAGCAAATCGGAGCGGCTGATCGCTGGGCCACCTTTGCGTGGAATTTTCTCCCCCTGGCACACGCTGATGACATAAAGTGTGATGTCAGCCAAATCCGGGGAAAACGTCGCCGCCAGATTGTCGCCACCCGACTCAATGAAAATCACATCCAGATCAGGATGACGCGCAGTCAGGTCAGCAATCGCGGAAAGGTTGATCGACGCATCTTCGCGGATGGCCGTATGTGGGCAACCCCCCGTTTCAACGCCCATGATGCGGTCTTCCGGTAGCGCCTGCACCCGGTTCAAAATCAGCGCATCTTCCTTGGTGTAAATATCGTTGGTGATAACGGCCACCGAATATCGGTCACGCATGTCCTTGCACAGCATTTCGATGAGCGTGGTTTTGCCCGAGCCAACCGGGCCGCCAATGCCAACGCGCAAGGGTCCATTTTTATTCATGAGCGGAAAATCCGTGAGTATTGGGTTTCATGTTTCATGGCAGCGACGTCCGAGAGGAAAGTTGAGCTGCCGAGATCATCAAGGTTGGACGTCATCGCGCGGTCAACGGTTTTAACAATAACAGGCATGAGTGCGCCCATGATTTCCAGTCCTTTGGTTTGTCCAAGTGGTACCAGCCGCACGGCAACGGCAATGAGGTTGTTCGAGAACGCCTGAAGGAAAGCCAACAGGGAATCCCGTTTTGATATTCCCATCGCCGCACAGGTGGCGGCAAGAACAACGGGATAGGACTGGTAGGCCAAAGCTTTATGTCCCACCAGGCTTGCCACAGCTTTGGCACAGGACTGACCAAGGTCAGAGGTTTCCAGATAACGCTCACGCGATGCCGCAAGCGCCAAAGCGAGTTCATCGATGTCCAGCCGCTTGGCATCATCTGCGTCATAGGTCGCAGAAAACAGCACAGCTTCATTCCAGCCTGATCCATGCCGCACGAGCGACGTGATCCAATTCAGAACGTCAATTTCGCCCGCATCGATGGCCCATTCCAACCCGTGGGAATAAGCAAAGCCACCGATAGGGAATGCTGGAGACATCACCGCCATCAAACGCAGGAGCTGTACGGATTCAGTGGTGCTGGCCATAGGCACCTGCAACGGGTTGGAAAATCTCTTCGATGTTTTTGACAGTGGCATCCAGTCCAATGAGCATCGCCGTAATCACATGGTCACGGCGGATGACAATACGGTCTGCTTCGATCTGTGCTTCGAGATGACGATTGCCAATCTGCCAGGCCAGCCGCACGAGATGCGCCGCATCCCTCCCGCGAATTTCCGTAAGTGGTTCCGGCAAGGCTTTAACCTCAATGACACGCCCATCTTCCAGAACCAGTCCATCGCCGTGGTGCAGCGCATGGGCATTTTGGAGATCGAGTAAAAATTCCAATCCACCATCGCTGGTCATGGTCACGCGCCTGCGGTGCCGCGCCGTATGATCAAGCGTCACCGTATCAATGGCAGCGTCTCCAGCGGGTTGAACGTGGATGGCCCGAGGCATGGTCAAAACAGGAAATAACGCTGCGCCATGGGCAGCACAGTTGCAGGTTCGCAGGTGAGCAATTCGCCATCAGCCCGCACCTCGTAGGTTTCCGGATTGACCTCGATGCGCGGCATCTCGCCGTTATGCACCATGGATGATTTTGAAATGGTGCCGCGCGTATTCATCACGGCAACAAGTTGCTTGTCGACACCCAGCTTCGCTTCCAAACCAGCGGCCAATGAAGCAGCCGAAACAAAGGTGATCGCTGATCGCGACATGGATTTCCCAAAGCTTGCAAACATCGGGCGGTAATGCACGGGTTGCGGCGTGGGAATGGAGGCGTTGGGATCGCCCATCGGCGCCGTGGCGATTGATCCACCCAACAGAACCAGGTCCGGCTTCACGCCAAAAAATGCAGGTGACCACAACACGAGATCAGCTTTCTTGCCCACCTCAATCGACCCCACATGATGTGACACACCTTGCGCGATGGCAGGATTGATGGTGTATTTTGCGATATAGCGTTTCACCCGGAAATTATCATTTGCGCCACGCTCGTCGGCAAGGGCGCCCCGTTGCACCTTCATTTTATGCGCCGTCTGCCATGTTCGAATAATGACTTCACCCACCCGGCCCATGGCTTGGCTATCCGACGACATCATGGAAAAAACGCCGAGGTCATGCAGGATATCTTCAGCCGCGATGGTCTCCTTGCGGATGCGGCTCTCGGCAAAGGCAATGTCTTCGGCAATGCGCGGGTTCAAATGGTGGCACACCATTAGCATGTCGAGATGTTCGGCCACCGTATTGATCGTGTAGGGCCGCGTCGGATTGGTCGAGGATGGCAACACATTGGGAAGGCTCGCAATGCGGATGATATCCGGCGCATGGCCACCACCTGCCCCTTCCGTATGGAACGCGTGAATGGTGCGTCCCTTGAATGCGGCAATCGTAGCTTCAACAAATCCGGATTCATTTAGCGTATCCGTATGAAGTCCCACCTGCACGTCATATCGGTCAGCAACAGTAAGACAACAATCAATCGTCGCAGGCGTCGTCCCCCAATCCTCATGCAGTTTCAATCCGCAGGCACCGGCCAGTATCTGTTCTTCCAAAGCGGCAGGAAGAGACGCATTGCCCTTGCCCATGAAGCCCAAGTTCATCGGAAATGAATCCGCCGCTTCGATCATGCGTGCAAGATGCCATGGCCCCGGTGTACACGTGGTCGCCTTCGTGCCCGTTGCTGGCCCGGTGCCACCGCCAATCATGGTGGTGATGCCAGAATTCAGCGCCTCTTCAATTTGTTGGGGCGCGATGAAATGGATGTGCGCATCAATGCCACCAGCCGTGAGAATTTTGCCCTCACCTGCAATAATCTCAGTACCCGGACCAATAATGATGGTCACACCCGATTGCGTATCGGGATTGCCTGACTTGCCTATGGCCAAAATGCGTCCATCCTTCAAACCCACATCAGCTTTCACAATGCCCCAGTGATCGACAATCAGCACGTTTGTAATGACCGTATCAACCGCACCTGCAGCACGGGTAACTTGCGATTGCCCCATGCCATCGCGAATAACCTTGCCACCTCCGAAGGTCACCTCTTCACCGTGTATGGTGAAATCCTTTTCCACTTCAATAAAGAGCTCTGTGTCTGCGAGACGCACTCTGTCGCCAACCGTTGGGCCAAACATGGCAGCATAGTTTGCGCGCGATTGCCTGGTTGCCATTAGAGATCACCCATTATTTTTTGCTGGAAGCCGAATATTTTTCGTGCACCACCGAAAGGAACGAGCGTCACCTCGCGCCTTTGCCCGGGCTCAAAACGCACCGCCGTTCCTGATGGAATATCCAACCGCATCCCTTTGACCTTCGCGCGGTCAAAATCCAGAGCCACATTGGTTTCAAAGAAATGGTAATGTGAGCCCACTTGAATGGGTCGGTCACCCGTGTTTGCAACTTCAATGGTTACACGCGGCGCACCCACATTGATTTCGATATCGCCAGAAGCCGGAATAATTTCGCCGGGGATCATGTCAACATCTCCTTAGCGCACAGGGTTGTGAACGGTCACCAGTTTGGTGCCATCGGGGAAGGTTGCCTCAACCTGAATATCATGGATCATCTCGGAGATGCCCTCCATCACCTGCGCGCGTGTTACAACATGCGCACCCGCTTCCATCAGGTCAGCAACACTCCTGCCATCCCGCGCACCTTCGACCACAAAATCCGTAATCAGGGCAATTGTTTCGGGATGATTGAGCACCACACCGCGCTCAAGCCTGCGCCGCGCGACCATGGCAGCCGTGGCAATCAGCAATTTATCCTTTTCACGTGGCGTGAGATGCATATCTTTTCCTCAAAGTGTCCAAACTTTAGGCAATTCAACCGGAGCAGCAAGCAACTTTACCGCAGCAATCAAGCATTTCCGCAAACCAAATCCATCGGGTGCCACCAGTCTTGCAACGAGCTTGCCATCCCAAGCGCTTACACCACCATTCGCGCCAATTATTTCGCGCAAAGGTTCTACGAATTTTTCCACATCAGAGCGGACCAGAACAACCATCGCAATCGCCCCGGCTCCGTTCAGTGCGGCAGCACCGCGAATACGCTGCGCATCCAGATGCACGTCGTCGGCAAATACCAGACGCCCTCCACGACGAATGCGCCAACGGTCTCGCAATGAAAAGTCCGTAAGCGTCTCATCCATGGCTTTACGACCCAGCACAACGCTCTCAACGGCAAGCAGCGTGGTACCATCGTCAACATCCGCATCGAATGAACGTTTCAACCGCGCCCCGTTGAACAAGATGGCTTCCTGTGGCAACCACAACACAGATGCATTGCCAGCAATTTTCAAACGCGCTGAAACCCGCGTGTCACTTCCCAAAGAGCGATAGATTTTTTCAGCCGCCTGCGTGGTAATGCATGCGTCACCCGCCGCATCCACTTCAATATCATACACATCGCCACCGGCAAGCCCACCAGACGTGTTGATCAACACGGCCTCAAGCGGAACACCCGCCTCCCTTGCGGGCATACGCAACTTCGCACACCCCTCCTCACGCATGCGCTTCAACACGCCACTCTCATCAACCGCTATGCGCACCGCACCAGTGCTGCGTTGCAGTTCGGAGTCACGCGCTAGCGTCAGGCCCATCGTCTCAAACAACCCAACCCCTGAGCTCCTGTCGAACAAGAACTTCCAGCATATCAATCGACGGCTGACTGTCATTCAAACATGGAACCGCAGAAAAATTTTCCCCACCGTGTTCCTTGAAGGTTTCCTCAAGACCGATGGCGACTTCTTCCAGCGTCTCCACGCAATCGGCTGAAAATCCCGGCATTATCATCACGAGGTTTTTGACCCCTTTTGCAGGCAATCCTTCAACGACACCCTGCGCATAGGGCTGTAACCATTCCGCCGGGCCAAAGCGCGATTGAAACACCACTTGCAGTTTGTCATCTCCAAGTTTCAGTTTTTCACGCAAGAGACGCGCGGTTTTAACACAGTGGCAATGGTAGGGATCGCCCTTCGTAAGATACTCACGCGGCAATCCATGAAACGATGCCAGGATCACATCAGGTTTCCAGGGCAGTGTTTTCAAATGCGTATTCAGGCTTTTGGCCAAGGCATCGATATGTGCGGGGTGATCAAAGTAAGGCGGCACACTCCGAACTGTCGGTTGCCAGCGCATGGTTTTGAGGGCATCAAAACATTTGTCCAAAGCCGTTGCAGTGGTAGCCGCGCTATATTGCGGATACAATGGAAACAATAAAATCCTGTCGCAACCCTGTTCTTTCAGCGCGGCAATCCGGTCACCTGCAGCGGGCTGTCCATAACGCATGCCCCAATCAACAATGAGATTTGGATTGTCTTTCATGGCTTCTGCAAGCTTATCGCTTTGCCCGCGCGTTATGGTTTTGAGGGGGGATTCATTCAAACCCTTGTTCCAGATCTGCGCATAGGCCTTGGCACTTTTCTGTGGTCGAAAAGTAAGGATGATGACGTTCAGGATTATCCACCACAGGGCCCGGTTGACCTCGATCACCCGCGCGTCCGAAAGAAACTCTTTCAGATACCGCCGCATCGACCAATAGGAAGTCGCTTCAGGCGTCCCCAAATTCATCAATAAAATGCCAATTTTCCTCTGTTTTACAACAGGATGAACTAATGGAAGCAGCTCTTTGGACAAACGGATATTCCTCAACTCAGGCGGCAGTTGATGGCAAAGCCAAAATCAATCCGCGCAAAAAACATTAATCATTCCCAAACCACAAATGGATAGTGTGTTGCTGGGTATTGTTGGGACTCTTGGCATTATGGATAGTTCGGCGCCGGTGAAAAGTCCATTCCTGTCCAGTCTGTGTAGAGACGTACAGCGTGCAATCCGTATTGCCTTTGCCGACCTTAGCCATACATCAGTGGTTTCCAGCATTGAGCCCGGCTCTTTCCGGGCTTCACAGATCTCTTCAGTTTACAGCACTTTGCCATTCTTTGTCCTGTCTCATATCATCGTTGCATCGACAATTGCATCAATTGCCACACCGAGATTACCTACCCAAATCATAAACTGGTGGTTCTCCTTTTCATTGTTGCCTGTGGTACTCGTATTTGTGCTGTGGACACGCCACAGCAAGATGGTGGCAACAACTGCGTCACGCTCGGAAATATATTTGATCGAGCTTCTGGCCATTCTCTTCGGGTCCGTCTGGGCGGCTTGCCCGGCATTGCTGTTCCCCTCTGACGATCCAAACTTGCGCACGCTACTGGCAGGCATCACAGTGGCGGCAACTGCCATTGGGACCTTCGCCCTCTCACGCGTTCCTTCTGCCGCCATTCTTTACTGCTTTATCATCACAATCTCACTCGCACTTTCAGCGGTATGGCTGGGTGAGACCATTGGGCTGACGTTTATGTTCATGACAATCGCCTTGGGCGCGATCCTCACTGGCATGGTTCTCAACAATCACCGTGACCAGTTGAAAAAAACCATGGACTCCCAGCAAATTTCACATGACAAGGATATCATTAGTCTCCTTCTCAACGATTTTGAACACGGAACAAGTGACTGGTTGTGGGAGTGTGATGAAAACGGAATCCTCATCTACTTTTCACCACGGTTAAGCGACGCTGTAGGTAAATCCCAAAATGAACTCAAAACACTGACACTGCAGCAGGCCGTTGGCGCGAAACCTGACCAGGATGGATGGGCCGAGCTCAATGCAATTTTTGCCGGGCGGCAGCCCGTGGTTTCTTGCCACCTTGAAGTTTTACTGGGTGAAAATGCGCTACATTGGCAAGTGAGCGCGCGACCGCTTTTTGGATGTGCTGGCGAATTTAAAGGCTATCGCGGTGTTGGCCGTGATATCACAATGGAATGGGAAACTGACAGTCGGCTCATAAACGCCAAGGAAACAGCCGAAGCTGCAAGCGCTGCCAAATCCCATTTTCTAGCCGTCATGAGCCACGAACTGCGTACACCGTTGAATTCAATCGTCGGATTTTCGGAAATCCTGTCCAAGCGGGGCGATGATACAACCAGCGAAGATGCGCGGCTTGATTATGCAAGCACGATCCTTGAAAGCAGCAAGCACCTTCAAACCCTTATCAATGACATACTTGATGCGACGCGGATCGAAAATGGTTCAATAGTCTTGGTTGAACAGGATATCGATGTTGCCGAATTAACCGAAATTGTCGTTAAAATGTGCCGCGACCAGGCCGAGAAAGCTGACGTGACACTTGTGGCAAAACTGGTCGATGGCATTGAGTTGCGCGCCGACATTACACGCACCCGCCAGGTCATTCTCAATCTCCTGACCAATGCCATCAAGTTCTCGCCACCCGGTGGGGTTGTCAATATTGATCTGGTTCGCACCTCTGAAAACAAGCTCGTCCTGAACATTCGTGACGGTGGAATTGGCATCAGGGCAACAGATCTCAGTCGCATATTTGAACCTTTTGTCCAAGCCGAAGAAGGCATGGCGCGACGTTTCTCAGGCATTGGTCTCGGCCTGTCGATTGCACGCAAAATTGCGCATTTGCATGGCGGCGAAGTTACCCTTGAAAGCCAGTTTGGTATTGGCACCGAGGCGCATTTTGAATTACCCGCTTCACGCGTGACCTGGCCAAGAGCCCAAGTTAAATTGCCATCTGGTGTTGCAGCCTAAAAGCTTTCAAGCCATCATGGAGAAATGCCAACGCCAAAGCCCAATCCAGTTTTCATGGGAACGATACGGTCCCGCACACCGGCAAATTTTCATGCCGCTGTGTTTGGTGCCCCCCACGGCACACCCTATCCCAGAATTGACAACCGCGTTCACGCAGGTGCCGCCAACGCCTTTCGCGCGGCATTGGCAGAAGATGCCGAATGGTTGGACCATTGGGACTTTGATTTTGATGGCCCGATATTGGGCATCGACGAATGCCGCATTGCCGATTTGGGCAATTTGCCCACAAAAACCAAAGATGGCAAAGGCAACCGCAAACTCATTGAAACGCAGACACGGAAAATTCTGGAAGCGGGAGCTGTGCCACTGATGTTCGGCGGTGATGACTCAACACCGATTCCTTTCATAGCTGGTTTTTCAAGCAGTTCACCCATAACCATTCTGCAGATTGACGCCCACATCGATTGGCGTGAGGAACGCTATGGCGAAAGCTTTGGCTATTCCAGCACCATGCGCAGGGCATCTGAACAGCCCCACGTCTGGCGGATCGTGCAGGCAGGCGCCCGCGGTCTTGGCAGTGCGCGTGAGGAAGAAGTGATCGCCGCTAGACAATGGGGCGCCCACATATTCACCTCACGGCACATCCATCAAAACGGCCTTTCGGACATTCTAGCAAATATTCCGGAGGACTCCGACTGCCTCATCACATTTGATTGCGATGCAATGGACACCTCCGAGATGCCCGCTGTCGTGCATCCCTCACCAGGCGGCCTCACCTATTTTCAAGTTACCGATCTCATCGCCGGCGTTGCAGCCAAAGCGCGCATTGCAGGTTTTGCGATGGTAGAGTTTGTGCCGAAGAAAGATGTAAATGGAGCTTTCGCCTACACGGCTGCCCGCGTTGCGGCCAATGTCATAGGCCATATCGCACGGCAGATTTGACACGCCAGCATATTGCGCTATGGATAGATGCAGGGGAAAGCGATGTCCTCTCAAGGTGCCATGCCCAACTATCGTGTTCATTCAAAATCAGAGAGAGCACATCATGGCCACGCCAAGCGCGATCAAATCCGAAAAACTGCTCAGACTTGTTGGCACCGCCAATTGCCCTGTCATTATCGACGTGCGTACTGACGAGGATTTTGCAACCGATCCGCAATTGGTTCCCACTTCACTTAAGAGAAGCCACAAGCTTGTTGCGGAATGGGGTAATGACCTGCTCGGCAAGTCTGTTGTTGTCGTTTGTCACCACGGCGCGAAACTGAGTGAGGGAGCTGCGGCTTGGCTCCGTCACCTCGGAACTGATGCCATCTCGCTCGAAGGGGGATTTGTTGCTTGGCAGGACGCCAAACTTCCACTCGTGCCTCTCGCAAAGATCCCACCCCGTGATTCCGCAGGTCGCACGCTCTGGGTGACGCGCTCCCGGCCAAAAATTGACCGCATTGCCTGCCCATGGCTGATCCGGCGTTTCGTTGACCCGTCTGCCGTTTTTCTTTTTGTAGCGCCGTCAGAAGTGGTGGGCGTTGCCGACCGCTTCAACGCAACCGCCTTCGACATTGAAAACACCCACTGGAGCCATCGCGGCGATCTCTGCACTTTCGATGTGATGATCGAAGAATTTGGCTTGACCCCGGAACCACTTCAGCAACTCGCCACCATCGTGCGTGCCGCTGACACGGCAAGACTTGATCTCGTTCCGGAAGCTGCAGGATTTCTTGCAGCATCCCTCGGATTGTCGCGCATGTATTCCAATGATCTCGAACAACTTGAGGCAGGCATGCTGCTATACGATGCATTTTATCGCTGGTGCCGGGATGCAACCGATGAAACCCACAACTGGCCATCGAACAAGGTGAAGCCATGAACCCTTCGTTCGCCGAAGCCACCAAGGTATGGGCCCGCATCGGCTGCCTCTCCTTTGGTGGCCCGGCCGGACAGATCGCCCTTATGCACCGCGAGATTGTCGATGAGCGCAAATGGCTCAGCGAACAGCAATTTCTCTCCGCGCTTAATTTCTGCATGTTGCTCCCTGGCCCCGAAGCCATGCAGCTTGCAACCTACGCCGGTTGGAAAATGCATGGGGTAAGAGGTGGTCTTGTTGCGGGCCTGCTTTTTGTCATTCCGGGTGCATTGGTTGTGTTGGCGCTGTCCATAATCTACGGGAGCTATAGAAATCTGCCATGGGTGAGCGCCATTTTTTTTGGCGTGAAGGCAGCGGTAGTGGCCATCGTTGTTGAAGCCCTGCTGCGCGTGGCCAAGCGCGCGCTCAAAGGCAATGTGGATTGGCTCATTGCGGGGGCTGCATTCCTTGCGCTTTATTGTTTCGCCGTGCCCTTCCCAATAATTATTGTCGCGGCAGCTCTCATTGGCTTCTTCCGCAGTAACAAAACAGGCGATCCAAACCCGGCAACCCGACCCAGATTTTCATCACTATTTTCAACCATCGCAACATGGGCTGCCATTTGGCTCATTCCTCTCGGCATATTGGCAGTTCTCCTTGGTCCCAACCACGTGCTCACTGAAATCGGCGTGTTCTTTTCGCAATTGGCAGTGGTCACCTTTGGCGGGGCCTACGCCGTGCTTGCCTATATGGCGCAAGCCGCTGTTGAAAATCACGGCTGGCTCACAGCTCCTGAAATGATTGACGGCTTGGGCCTTGCTGAAACTACACCAGGTCCCCTCATCCTCGTGACAGAATTCGTGGGCTACCTCGCGGCCTCCCGCCAGATGGGCAGCGTCTGGGGCGGCCTTGCGGGTGCTGCTGTCACACTCTGGATGACGTTTGCGCCCTGCTTCCTCTGGATTTTCGCAGGGGCACCTTATATCGAACATATCGGAAAACTGCCGCGTCTTTCCGGCGCATTGGCCGCCATAACCGCAGCGGTCGTGGGTGTCATTCTCAACCTTTCGGTTTGGTTCGGCCTCCACGTGCTGTTTGGCAAGGTGGACCGCATCGAAGGTGTCTTCAAACCCTGGCTGCCGCAGTGGCAAACCTTGGACGTTGCAGCCCTTGGCATCAGCATCATCGCCGCCCTAGCCCTGCTTCGCTTGCATCTCGGCATTCCAAAAACGCTAGCGCTTTGCGCCGCACTCGGCGTAATCTACAGGCTTGGATTCTCAGGACAGTAATCAATGACAACGCCCTTACCCTTTGTTGGCCTTCCCGCCGATACCTATGAAAGCCATGGCTTTCTGTTTCACTCGCTAGGCGACAAATATGTGCGCGCCGTGGCCGAGGTTTCGAAATGCACGCCATTGATGATCCCCTCGATGATTGACGCCATGCACCTTGATGAATTGCTCAATCCCTTCGATGGCATTCTCATGACGGGTGCCGTGTCGAATGTGCATCCCCCGCATTACGGCGAAGAACCAACAATCGACCATGAACCCTACGACCACGCGCGCGATGCCATGACCCTGAAACTCATCCGTGCCGTGATTGACCGTGGCATTCCCCTGTTCTGCATTTGCCGTGGCTTTCAGGAGTTGAACGTGGCCATGGGCGGTAGCCTGGAAACCGAATTGCAAAAAGGCGAAGGCAGGCTTGACCACCGCGCGCCTCAATCAGACGATACCGATGTACGCTACGGCCCCAAACACAAAATCGCCATCACCAAAGGCGGCATGCTGGAACGCATCATTGGAAAGAGTGAGACAATGATAAACTCCATCCACCGGCAGGGCGTAAAAAAATTGGCAGCGGGCTTGAATGCAGAAGCCATCGCACCGGATGGCGTTATCGAAGCCGTTTCCGTGAAGGGGGCAAAATCCTTCGCCTTCGGCACCCAGTGGCATCCGGAATACAAGGCGATCAACAACCCGGATTCCGTAAAATTGTTCGAAACTTTTGGCAATGCCGTGCGCGCGCATTATCGCAATCGTGCAAGTGGTGCATATAAAACACAGAAATACGCCTGAAACGGCCCTTAAAATCAGTAATTGTTAACTTTTTCTTTCGTCCAGCTTGATATCGTTATCGGTATTATTGAGGATGAGGAGATGCGTGATGGCGCAAGGTGTTTCGTCAAATCCGGTTGAAAGCCGCGTTCTGGCTCTCGATGGATTGCGCGGATTGATGACGATACTGGTCGTGGTCTCCCACTACTTCGGTGAAATTGCCCACGGTTTCAAAGGTCTCATGTTTGGCTGGATCGCGGTTGACATGTTTTATGTCCTGTCTGGCTATCTCATTGGACGGCTCATTCTCGAAAAAAGCCATCACGTGAATTTTTTTAAGGTTTTCTATCTGCGAAGACTATGCCGGACATTGCCGGTCTATTTCTTCTGCGTTGCCGCCATATTGATTACACTCTCAGTGGTAGGCCGCCCGGAATGGACGCGAGAGGGCGCTGAATTTCCGGCTTGGGCCTATATGACATTCACCCAAAATATCTGGATGGCAGCAACCGATAACGTTGGCCAACATTGGCTCGCCCCCACATGGACCCTCGCACTTGAAGAACAGTTCTATCTCGTGGCACCGGCACTGATGCTGATGACGCCGCGCCGCTGGCTCGTCCACGCCCTGTGTGGCTGTATCGCCTTGGGTGTCCTGAGCCGCGCCTTTGTCTATCAGACCGACTATTTCTATGGAGCGGCAGGTGCAACACTTCTGCCGACGAATGCCGATGTGCTCACATTCGGGATTTTGGCCGCTGTCCTTATGAAGTCCACAAAGATCGATTGGTCAAAATACGATATGACCCTGCGCGTTTTACCGGTCACGCTTCTCGTTTTGACGATCCTCGTAAAACTGGTGACAGGCGAAAACAGTACGGCATTTCAAATCCTGGGTGACTTCTTTGTCTCCGGTGCCTGTGCGATTTTCATCATGTCACTGGTCAGGGGTGTGCCTGAAGCAATCAGGTTTCGTTCGCCAGTCCTGTGTTTTTTTGGAACCACGTCCTACAGCGTTTACCTCACGCATTTGCCCATTCTGGGTGTGATGCATGGTCTGCTGCTCGGTGCAAAACCGGACATCGCCACACCAATGCAAATTGCTGTCACATTCGCTGCGCTCCCGGTCTGCGTGTTTGCCGGTTGGATTGTCACCAAACTGGTCGAAGCGCCAATCAGCGGTTACGGACGGTCGTTCAAGTGGAGTACGGAACTAAAGTCCAGCGGCGGGGTAAGCACGGGAAAGCCTGTTCCAGTCTAAAATGCGCAGTTAAACCAATTCCACTAGCTCGCTCAGCGACTGGATAGTGGCGGCAGGAGTTCCTGGCAAGTTATCTGGAACTTGCCCACTCCGGTTCAGCCACACAACCTGAAAGCCAAACTGGGCAGCGCCATGGGCGTCCCAATTATTTGCCGACACAAAGCAGATCGACGGGGCATCATGGATTTGCAGCTTCTGCATGGCATGGCGATAGGTGCGGCGGCTGGGTTTATAGATGCCCACATCTTCGATCGACAGCGTGAGATCAATTGATTTTTCCAGGCCTGCGGCACGCACTGCGCTGTCAAGCATGGAAGGACTGCCATTGGACAGAATCGCCGTGCGTTTGCTTTTGCTGCGTAACGATTGCAAACAATCCGCCACATCGGGATAAGCATCGAGTTTCAAATAAAGCGTCATCAATTCGTCCCGGAGGCCTACTTCATCGATGCCTGAAACCTTGAGCGCATAATCCAGCGCGTCACCTGTCACATGCCAAAAATCCGCATGCACCCCCATGAGGCTGCGCAGCCACGTGTATTCCAGCTGCTTCTGCCGCCACAGTTGTGTAAGGCCAGCGGCCTTGTCGCCCAACTCGCCGGCCAATTTCGCAACTGGTGATCCCACATCAAATAACGTGCCATAGGCGTCAAAAACGCAGGCCCTTATGCCTTCCAGTTTTGCCATTTCTGCTTCCCTGCAACCCCGTTGCATATTATGCTAAACCAACCGCAGGAAAAATGACATGCCCCATGATGGCCACGACCACGACGACCATTCTGAACTTTCACCCATTGCCCTTCGCGTACGCGCGTTGGAGTCCCTGCTTGTTGAAAAGGGGTATGTCGATCCTGCGGCACTTGATGTGCTCATCGAAACCTATGAAACAAAAATTGGCCCACGCAATGGTGCAAAGGTTGTGGCCAAAGCGTGGACGAACCCCGAATATGCAGCATGGCTGAAATCCGATGCCACGGCAGCCATCGCAAGCCTGGGCTATACCGGACGCCAAGGTGAACATATGGTGGCGGTGTTCAACACACCCGAGACCCACAATATGGTGGTGTGCACATTGTGTTCCTGTTACCCGTGGCCCGTGCTTGGCTTGCCACCCGTCTGGTACAAATCCCCACCTTACCGTTCACGCGCAGTAATTGATCCCCGGGGAGTGCTCGCAGAGTTTGGCGTAGTGCTACCGGAAACCACACAGGTCAGCGTTTGGGATTCAACCGCCGAAATCCGCTACCTCGTGATCCCCATGCGCCCTGCCAATACGGATGGGATGAGCGAAGACCAATTGGCCACGCTCGTGAACCGTGACTCCATGATCGGCACGCGCCTCGCCGGATTGATTGCATGAACGGCCCGCAGGATTTGGGCGGCATGATGGGCTTCGGCTCTGTTGCACCGGAAGCCAAGGAACCCTTGTTTCATGCACCATGGGAAAAGCGTGCACTGGCCATTTCATTGGCAATGGGTGCAACACGGCAATGGAACATCGACACCTCGCGTCACGCGCGTGAAAAAATTACGCCCGACCAATATTGGTCTCTCAGATATTACGAAATCTGGATCGAAGGTCTCATGCGGTTGATGAACGAACGACATATGCTTGAGGGCGCGCCCAGAGAACTGCCTGTTCTGGAAGCCGACCGCGTTGCTGCCGTGCTTGCGAAAGGCAGTGCTTACAATCGCGAGGTGCCAAATAAACCGCTGTTCAAAATTGGTGACAAGGTGAAAGTGCGGAACCTTCATCCAACGGGCCACACGCGCCTGCCCGGATATTTGCGTGGCGTTTCCGGAAACGTGATGCTGCATCACAAAGCCCACGTGTTTCCCGATTCAAATGCCCATGGGCAGGGCGAAAACCCGCAACACCTCTACACCGTGCGCTTCAACGCGCGTGATGTGTTTGGCAATGTTTCAAATGACGTGTCGCAGGCTGATCTCTTTGAACCCTATTTGGAGGCGGTATGAACGGTGCCCATGACTTAGGCGGCATGATGGGGTTTGGTCCCATCGCAGCGCCTGTGACAGAGCCCGTGTTTCATAAAGAATGGGAAGGCCGCATGGCCGCCCTCTCGATGACCGTCCCCGGTGACTGGTCCATTGATGAGGACAGGTCGGCCAGCGAATCCATGCACCCAGCGAAGTATCTCAAGACGAGCTACTATGAGCATTGGCTGCACGGCCTGGAATCCCTGCTGAAAAAATACACGCCGGACAGCTCCAGACCGATGCGCCCGGAAAACATTTGGGCGGCAGTGACGGCGCGCCGCAGCTATGCCCGTGACATTCCAACTCCGGCCACCTTCGCAATCGGCCAAAAAATCCGTGTGAAAATCATGAACCCCACAACCCACACCCGCGCCCCGCGCTATGTTCGTGGTCACGTTGGTGAAATTATTTCAATTCACGGCGCGCACGTGTTCCCGGATTCAAACGCCCTCGGCCTCGGCGAAAATCCGCAATGGCTTTACGGCGTGCGCTTCACCGCAAAAGAACTTTGGGGCCGCGCAACCAACGATGTTATTCACCTCGATCTCTGGGAGCCTTATCTTGCAGCCACCTGAAGAACCCGTATTCAGTGAGCCTTGGGAAGCGCAAGCCTTTGCCATGGTGGTAAAGCTTCATGAACATGGCCTGTTCACGTGGAACGAGTGGGCTGAAACCCTCAGCACAGAGATTAAATCTGCTCACAAGCCCTATTACGAGCATTGGCTTGCGGCATTGGAAAAAATTGTCGAGGCCAAGGGCCTGATGTCAAACACAGAGCGGCTTGACCGCGTCAATGCATGGGACCGAGCCGCCCATGCAACACCCCATGGTCAATCCATCGAACTCAGCCGATTGACGCCAGCCACGGAAACTGTTCAATCAACCAGTAGGACAAGGTTTGCATGGAGCCTGTCAAAAACATCAACCCCGTGACGACGAGCAGACCGCCCATCACCCGCTCAACCGTTCCAAGATGGCCTTTGAACTTTTTCAGGAACCCCAGAAATGTTCCAACACCTGCCGCCGCCAGCAAGAACGGAATGCCAAGGCCCAGCGAATAAACCGCCAGAAGTCCAGCCCCGCGTGCCACATCCTGCTGGCTTGCGGCAATGGTGAGAATGGTGGCAAGCACCGGACCGATGCAGGGCGTCCAGCCAAACGCAAATGCCAATCCAATGCCATAGGCCCCCACCAAACCAACGGGTTTTGCATCTTGATGGTAACGCGCCTCGCGGTTCAAAAATCCAATTTTGAACAGCCCCATGAAGTGAAGCCCCATGATGATAATGAACATACCAGCGATTTGGGCAAGCAAACCTAAATGTTCCCTCAGTAATTGCCCGGCAGCAGACGCGCTTGCACCCAGTGCCACAAACACCGTGGAAAATCCCAGAACAAAAAACAACGCAGCCACAAAGGCGCGTTTTTGTTGTGATGCAGAAGCACCCTCACCATCCGATAACTCATCCAACGACGCGCCCGTGATGAAACACAGGTAAGACGGCACCAGCGGCAAAACGCAGGGGCTCAAAAAACTGATTGCACCCGCCACCACGGCTGCCTGCAAGGGAACATTCAAATCCATGCCTTCTAACTGACAGGCAAACCCCTGAGTTTCAACTCAATCATTGCCGCAGATATTCACTTAGGCGTCAACGGGACTTGACTTCTTAAAATATGTTATATTATAACATTACATATAGAGGAGAACCCATATGCGCTTGCTAACCACCTGTCTTGCAACCTTGCTTCTGTCAACGTCTGCCTTGGCCACTCCAAAGGTAATCGCCTCCATTATGCCGGTACACAGCATTGTCTCCAATGTGATGGGAGACGTGGGAGCGCCTGTCTTGTTGCTGTCGGGTAAGAATTCTGAACATTCGGCAAGCCTTTCCCCAGAACAAATTTCCAATCTCGGAAAGGCCGATGTGGTCTTCATGATTGGTGGCGGCCTCGAACACAAGCTCGGGCAAATCTCCGGAACTGAAGCCGCGAACGGCAAAAAATTTGTCATGCTGGTAGACGCGCCGGACATGAAAGCCCTGAAAATCCGTGGGGGCGGAGCCTTTGAAGCCGATGATGACGAAGAACTCCCGGACACATCCGATCCCCAATATGGTTTCGCATTGAAATACAATCCCCATGTCTGGCTCGACCCGGAAAATGCCAAGGCGATGACAAAAGCCGTGGCCGCTGAACTCAGCAAGGTTGATCCTGAACATGCCAAAATCTACGAAGCCAATGCTACAGCCTATCTTGCGTCACTCGACCAGCTCGAAACGGAAATCACAGGCGCAACCAAATCCATTCAGGGAAAACCCTTTATCGTTTTCCATGACGCCTACCCTTATTTCGAAACACGCTTTGGCCTCAACGCCGTCGGCAGTATTTCCGATGCATCGGCTTCAAACCCATCTGCCAAACGCCTTGATGAAATCAGGACCAAGCTGGAGCAAACCAAGGCAGCCTGCGTGTTCCGCGAGCCGCAGTTTGACACGAAATATGTGAATGTTGTGCTAGAGGATTCAAACGCCAAACAGGGTGTGTTGGACGCCATGGGCTATGATCTCACCCCCGGCCCCAACGCCTATGCCGAAATCCTGCGCAATATCGCCACATCGGCTAAGGCATGCTTGGGCGGCGGATAAAATTCAGCAGCCGTCCGTCAATGGCCGCAAGCCCAACTGCGATCCCTGCCATGCCGATGAAATGCTTGGCCTCAAGGCTTTCATTCAGGAATAATGATCCTAAAAATACAGCACTCACTGGAATCAGAAACGTCACCAGCATCAGGTTTGTGGCACCCGCTGATGCCAGAATGCGAAAGAACAGGAGATAAGCCAAAACCGTTGAAAGCAGGGCCAAACCCACAATGGCGGTCCAGGCATTCACACTTGGCATGGCAAGGCTCCACGGATGGTCAACCAGCAATGCAAGCGGCAACATCATCACGGTAGACGCGGTGAGTTGCCCCGTGGCTGTCATGGTGGGCTGCACACCCATGCGCTTGAACCGCCGCCCAAATACACTGGAGATTCCATAAAATAGAGAGGCCAGTATAATTCCCAACTGCGCCCAGATATGGGTCCCCAACCCACGCAAAGCCGAAGGTCCGATCATGATGGCAACACCAACAAATCCGATGATGACCCCTACCAGCTTGTTAGCCGTCATCCTTTCATCACTCGTAAAAAAATGCGCGACGAGAACACCGAATAACGGCGTTGTCGCGTTCAAAATGGAGGCAAGGCCACTTGAAATTTCGGTCTCACCCCACACAATCAGGCTCTGTGGAATGACATTGTTGAACAGTCCCATGCCAAAAAACGCCAACCAAATTCTGGGGTCGCGTGGCAAGCGCTGACCCATGGCATGCACGACGACGTTGAGAACCAGCGCAGCCAAACCCACGCGCAGAAGCATGACAGTGAATGTCGGCAGCTCCTTTACTGCCACAGCAATGAAAAAGAATGAGCCGCCCCACAGCAGGGATAGAACCAGCAGCATGCCCCATTCGCGTGGTCCCATTGTCTTGTTCATGTTGGCTTGATCCTTTTTATCGAGCATACAGCACGTGGTGATTCTGCCCACCCGTTTTGCCACGTTACCAAAACTTCATTTCACATTTGCGCCGCAAAAGCCCATTATTCAGGTGTCGGTTTCGGAGATATATAAACCTTGGCATCCATTCGCACCGCAGTATTCCTATCAGCATTCGCTACCTGCAGTTCTGCAGCCCTTGCACATCCCCATGTGTGGGCGGACATGCAATCCAGCGTCGTGTTCACGGACGAAGGACTGATCAAGGGTATCGATATTGAATGGACCTTTGACGACAATTATTCGCAGGTTGCTCTTGAGGGTTTGGACACCGATGGCGATGGCCTCTACAGCCAAACGGAACTGGCTCCGCTGACCAAGGAAAACATGGGATCGCTGAAGGACTATGATTACTTCACCGTCATTCGTTCCAATGGCGAGCAAATGAAAACCGGGCTGGCCACCAACGCCGGTCAAATCTGGAGCAACAATCGTCTCAGGTTGCATTTTCAGGTTCCCTTGGTCACACCCCTCGATCCCAAAAAATCAGCCTTCATGGTCAAGGTCTATGATCCGGAGTTTTTTATCGCGATGGATTACGCGAAAGACGACCCAGTTGACGTTGTGGGCAACATGCCAAAGGATTGCAGCTTGGTAGTAAAACCCGTGCCAACGGATGCCGAGCTTGACCAGACACGCACTATGTTGGCGACCAAGGGCAAGGACTGGAAGCCAGAGATCGCTGAGGATTTTGGCGCTGTTTTTGCGCAAGCTGTGTCGATTGACTGCAAAGCATGATGAATTTCATTCGCACTGTATTTGCAGTGTTCATTTTGGCGGCTTTTTTTGCAGCCCCTGCATTGGCTCAATCAACACCGACTGCTGAAGTCAAGATTGACAAGAAACGACTGCTTGTCCAGCCACGCAATGCCGATGGCTCCCTCGTCATGGTCTCGTTTCTTGACGATCCCGTTCTCTGGGTGCGGGAAAAACAACAGGAATTCTATGGCTCTATGTCGGGCGCCCTGCGCAATATCAAGTCCAGCAGCGCATCAGCCGCCGCAGTGACGCTGATGTTTCTCAGCTTTGGTTACGGCGTTTTTCATGCGGCAGGGCCGGGACACGGAAAAACGGTGATATCGGCGTGGTTGCTGGCAACCGAGAATGAGTTGAAACGCGGTATTCTCATTGCCCTTCTCAGTTCCATTATTCAAGCACTCACTGCAATCGTGATTGTCAGCGCCCTGCTTCTGTTCGTGGGAAGTGCGGCAAGTGCGGCGCGCGATGTTGCGGGCTTTCTGGAAAGTGCCAGTTACGCCATGATCGCCGCAATGGGATTCTATTTGGTTTGGAGTGCTATTCGTCCGCATACTGAACATAAAAACGAAGGTCACAACCATGATCATCACGACCATCAGCATGTCCATGATGAGCATTGCGGTCATGCCCACGTGGCCGAAGCCAAACAAGTTCGGGGCGACTGGTCTTTCACGAAGGCATTTTCATTGGCCTTTGCGGTGGGCATAAGACCCTGCACAGGTGCTCTGCTAGTGCTGGTTCTCGCCAACGCGCTTGGCATTTATTGGGCCGGCGTTGCCTCGACCTTCGTCATGGCAGTTGGCACATTTATCACCGTATCCGCGATTGCAGCCATCGCCGTCTATTCCAAGAAACTGGCAACACGTCTGGCGGCACGCGACGATAAATGGCTGGGCCGACTGGCGTTCACCCTGCGTCTGGGCGGTGGAGTTGCCATTGCCGGTCTAGGTGGCCTACTGTTTTTAGGATCACTGGGCCGCAGCACAGGGATGATGTAATGGACCGCATGAACAAATGGTTGGCGCTGGCAGGATTTATCATCGCATGTTTGTCCATTGGTGGTCTGGGTGGTTGGGCAACGTCACAGGCGGTTATCGACTGGTATCCTACCCTTAACAAGCCATCATGGAATCCACCACCGTGGATTTTTGGCCCCGTATGGACAACGCTTTATGTGATGATGGGGGTAGCGGCGTGGCTCGTGTGGATGAAAGACATTCGGTTTTCGGGCGTGCGCGTAGCGCTGATCATGTTCGGCGTGCAACTCGCGCTGAACTGCCTATGGTCATTCCTGTTTTTCAAATTCCAAAGTCCTGCTTGGGCCTTGGTTGAAATTGTCGCTCTCCTCATTGCCATTGCACTCACAACGGTGGCTTTTTTCAATCAGTCAAAATTGGCGGGAATATTGATGATCCCCTATCTCGCATGGGTCAGCTTTGCCGCGTTTCTGAACTATACGATCTGGCAACTCAACTGAACCGCACGGCATAAACCGGCGGCAGGGAATGGCTGACATTCTGCCAGCTGTCACCCTGATCCTCGGTTACCCAAACACCACCCGTTGTTGAACCGAATGCCAGACGATCACCCGCCTCATCAATTGCCAACGCATGTCGCAACACGAGGTCATAGGCATGGTTTTGTGGCAAGCCCTTGCTCAGTACATCAAAGTTCTTGCCACCGTCACGGGTGCGCGTGACCACCAGCTTGCCATCCACCGGAATGCGCTTCTCATCCTTGATGCCGGGCACAAACCAGGCCGTGTCTGGTTCTTTGGGATGAACGGCAACACCAAATCCAAAGGATGAAGGTTGAGCCTTGACTGCCTGCCAACTTTCAGAACAGTCGCGCGAAATATAAATTCCACAATGATGCTGTACCCATAGACGGTCCGGCGATCCCTGGCACTGCACCATCATATGCGGATCCTGTGTACCCGGATCATCGGCAACATCGTCAGGCGTATGATCGAATCGCATGCCGTCAGCTTTGCAGGCCCACGTTTCACCGCCATCATGCGTCACCCACACACCGCCGCACGAAACGCCCACGCGAATGGTTTTGGATGAACGGGGATCAACACAGATGGAATGGATGCCCGGAATATCAGCACCCCCGCCCAGCCATTTGTTGCGCTCGGGCATATCCCACAGTGTACGGATCATTTTCCAGCTCTCGCCACGGTCTGTCGAACGGAACAATCCACCGGGCATGGTCCCGCACCAGATTTCATCTGGTCCACCAGCCTCCAGCGCCCAGATCATTTGCGTTGTCCACTTCACGGGCTTTCCCCAGCCATCTAGATCAACAAGGTCGTCAGGCTTGGGTGGATAGGCGGGTGCGGCCAGTTCTTCCCATTCACCGCCCTTGGATTTTCGATGCAGCTTCACCCCGAAATGGCCATGGTTAAGAGCGGCATATGTCGTATCGTCGCGTTGGTCATGGAATACCAAGGTGACGTTGTCGCCAACAAAATCGGCCTTGGAAACATCCCAATCTTTTTTGCCACGCGTGAGTGTAAAAAGGCCTTTGCGCGTTGAAACAAGAATTTCATTGCTCATGTTATCCTCCCGACAAAGCTTGCAAGACATAAATTTCAGTTTTTGGATTTACGGCGTCACTCAGCTTTTCCAAATCGCACAGGCGCTTTCCGTCAACCAAGATGGTCATGTGCTTGCGAAGCCCTGCCTGATCGTCCAGCACATAAGCGCGCAGCCGTTCGTTTGAGGCAAACACCACATCCATGACCTCACGGACGGTTTGGCCATCGGCCTCAACGATCGGGCAATCAACGTGCCTGCGCAAATTGGTTGTGAATGTCACGCGTGCCATGGGACAATACTGTCACATTCCAGAAAACCTGCCAAGCCGCTATGATGCTTTCATGAAACGCAGAACTTTTCTTCTGGCCATAATTGCACCTACGGTTGCGCAGGCCCATTCTTTCAAGCTGGGTGACATTGCCGTTGGCCACGCCTGGGCTCTGCCCAGCCAGCAGAATGATGGGCAGGTGTTTTTTCCGTTGGCCAATCTAGGGACCGCGCCCGATGAATTGGTGGGCGCACGGGCTGATATTTGCAGCGTGATCGAATTGCGGCAGAACAACCGCTACGATGATCCAGCACTCATCTCAATCGCACTTGATCCCAAAAAACCCGTTCCCATGCGGCCAACAGCCCGGCATTTGCGGCTCATAGGTTTGAAACAACCGCTCAAAAAAGATGACCGTTTCCCCATTATTCTCGACTTCCTGAATGCCGGGGAAATCGAGATTGAGGTGATGGTGGAAGATAAACCCGGAGAATAATTCTTGGAGATAGGAATATAACACTTGACTTCTGACATAGGTATGTTATCTTATGTTCAGAAAGGAAGTGTCTATGGCCCTAAATCTACAAATCACCGTTCACGCATTTTTTTGCCAATGCCTTGTACTGCTTTTCAGTAAATTGAATGGGATTTGCACCGGCGGTCGGATCTTTGAAGGACATCGCCGCAACCTCATCAAGGCGCTTGGTATCAATGCCAATGTCTTTCAGGCAATGTGGAATTCCGGTTTCCTTGCGCAGCGCCAACACAAATTTCAGGAATCCGTTAAAGCCACCTTTGATGCCAAGGTAGGCGGCAACGCGCTCGATCTTGGGTTCGATCTTCTTCCGGTTCGCCACCAACACGTAAGGCATGATGATGCCGTTCAAGAGACCGTGGTGGGCGTCATAGAGGCCACCAAAGGGATGCGACAGGGCGTGAATGGAGCCCAAACCCTTCTGAAAGGCAGTGGCACCCATGGAGGACGCCATCAGCATATTGCCCCGCGCATCCAGGTCGCTGCCCTTCTTCACCGCTTTTGCAAGATTTTCCTTCACAAGACGCATGCCTTCAAGGGCGATGCCTTCGGCCATGGGATGGTAGAACGGCGTGCAATAGGCTTCGAGACAGTGGGCGAAGGCATCAAAGCCCGTGGCCGCCGTGAGTTTCGCTGGCAATCCAACCGACAGTTCCGGATCAAGGATGGCGACGCGCGGCATGATGGCGGGATGAAAAATGATTTTCTTCTCGTGGGTGACGGGGTGAGTTATGACACCGGCGCGACCCACTTCGGAGCCCGTACCCGCCGTGGTCGGCACCGCAATGATCGGCGCGATTTTGGACGCGTCAGCACGGGTCCACCAGTCATCGACATCCTCAAGGTCAAACACCGAAATCGACTGCCCGTGCATGAGCGCGATCATTTTGGCCACATCTAGCCCAGAGCCGCCACCAAAGGCAATCACGCCATCATGGTTCCCGGCTTTGAAGGCTTTCACTCCCGCGGTGATATTGGCTTCAACCGGATTGGGGCGCACATCGGAAAACATTTCGATGGCGAGACCAGCCTTTCGCACATCATCAACAATGACCTTCACCATCGGCATGCCAGCCAACCCGGGATCGGTCACAAACAGCGGACGCATCATGCCATTGGCCTTGCACTGCTCCGCCAGTTCCTTGATGCGGCCTGTACCAAACTTGATGGCGGTGGGAAAATTCATGTTGCGGTTGGGTATCATTGGGCGTTCCTCAGGTTATCATGATTAGCAAGCAAGGGTTTTGACATGACCTTCTGCGCCATAGGCGAGAATGGCACGGTCACGTGTGACAAGAATGAGATCAAGAATGCGGGCAGTGGCGACAAGAAGACGATCTGCCGGATCGCGATGAAAGTTTCCTGGTAGATAGGAAGCCTGCACCAGTATTTCGGGCGTAAGCCCACACAGGTTACACTGCCCAAGCTCTAGATAACGGTTAAAGAATTCGAGCGTGGGAAGTGGTGAAGAAAAACGCCCACGCGCCATGGCCATTCCGAGCTCCCAGGCAGTGACTGGAGACACATAGGTTTGCCCCGCGTTGGACGAATTGTTGATAGCGGCATCAGCATCCGGTTTGATATCGACAAATTCAGCCGTAAATATCACGGCACAGGTATCAAGCAGAATGGCTGGAACCTTTGTCATTCAGGTGAATTCGGTCCGATATATTTCGAATCCCAGTCATCCTCAAGGTCCAAGGGCGCTGTCGGATCATAGCCCTCGGCTAAAGTAAAAAGACCTTTCATGCAGCCAAAAATGGGATGACGCTTTCCTTTCGGTAGAGTTGGCGCATGCTTGCGAAACACAAGTTTTCCAGAAACAACGTCAACCGCTTCCGTCTCGAAACCGGCATCCAGCCATTCCCGGGTCATCACATTGTTGTCAGGATTATTGCTCCACCATGCCCGCTGTTTTTTGGACATTGGCAGCTTGGCCTTCAAGATGCGCTCGATCTGGGCAAAGGTCATGGCAATGCGGGCCTGCTTTTGTGACCGCAAGAACACTCCCAGAGGCTCATATTTTCCCATGATACACTCTCAAAAAACACATGTTTATATGTGTGTGTATAGAGCGTTTTTTCTCCACGTTCAATACTGCTCGAACCCGCGCGAAAGGTCGAGGTCGACGACGCGGCGGTCATATTCGAATTGCTCCCATTTGGCGGTATGCACATAGTGGTCGACCACATCGTCGCCGAGGGCACCACGCAGGAATGTCGATTTATCGAGGTTTTCCGTGGCTTCCCGCAACGTCTTGGGGATATCACGCAGCGTCTTGGAGGTGTCATAGGCATCGCCGGAGAACACAGGCTCCAGCTTCATTTTCTTGCCGATGCCATCAAGACCAGCGGCCAGCAATGCGGCAAAGGCGAGATAGGGATTGAGATCGGCACCGCCCACACGGCACTCCACACGGATGGCTTTGCTATCGGCACCGCAAAGACGGTAACCCGCCGTGCGGTTGTCAAAACTCCAGATGGCCCGCGTTGGCGCGAAAGTGCCCGCCATGAAGCGCTTGTAGGAGTTCATATAGGGGGCGAGGAAATAGGTGATCTCGCTGGCATGTTCCAACTGGCCCGCGAGATAATGGGTCATCAGGTCCGACATGCCATGGTCACCCGCCTTGTCCTGGAACAACGGCGTCTTGCCGTCTGCACTCCATAGCGATTGATGCACATGGGAGGAACTTCCAGCCGCCGCATAATCCCACTTCGCCATGAAGGTGATGGCCTTGCCCTGGCCATAGGCAATTTCCTTGGCCGCATTTTTGATGATGGCATGACGGTCCGCCATATCCAGCGCATCGGAATATTTGACGTTGATTTCTTCCTGGCCAATGCCCCATTCACCTTTGGAATTTTCCACGGGAATGCCAGCACCATGAAGGCCGTTGCGGATGGCGCGCATCACGCCCTCTTCCTTGGTGGTTTGCAGAATGTGGTAGTCCTCGCTGTAATAGCCGGACGTCTTGAGATTGCGATAGCCCTTCTGGTTTGCGCCCTCATAGCTGTCATCAAACAGGAAGAACTCAAGCTCGGAGGCCATATAGGCCTTCATCTTCATCGCTTCGAGACGCTTCAACTGCTTCTTCAAGATGGCGCGCGGCGAATGCGGCACATCTTCATGGGTGTGGTGGTCGAGAATGTCACACAGCACGAGAGCAGTGCCGGCGAGCCATGGCGTGCGGCGCAGGGTTGACATGTCGGGCTTGATGACAAAGTCGCCATAGCCCTGCTGCCAGCTCGTGGCCTTGTAACCCGGTACCGGCTCCATGGCGATATCAACGCCGAGCAGATAATTGCAGCCGTGGGTTTCCTCATAACCGCCATCCACAAAGAACTGCGCATGGAAACGCTTGCCGATAAGGCGCCCCTGCATATCCACCATGGCGGCAACCACCGTATCAATGGTGCCCGCCTTCACTTCGGCTTTCAGTTCATCCAGTGTCAACATGCCATTGGCCATTGCGTTCTCCCTATTTCGTTATTGCCTGAATGAGGGGCAGCGACAAGCGTTGCGCCCACTCATTTTGCCCGCGCTCATTGGCGATGAGATCGTTGCGGATTTCGATCATGACAGATTTAAGACCGCGCGGTGCCGCGTGCAGGTTGATGGTGTGCATCACACCGTCTTTGGGGCCATAGGGCTCGTTCAACCGCGCATCAATATTGGGAAAGCCCTTGATCAGCTTGTCGGCAATGCGGGCGTCTCTATCGAAGAGAATACCAAGTTCAACGGCGCGATCACGGCCCTTGTAGGTTTTACTGAAGCTGTGAACGGTTACAATGCTGGTGGTTTTCCCCGCACTGGCGCGCTTGTCCAGGAGATGCGCAAGGCCATTATGGAAGGACCTGTAGATGGCTTCGATGCGATCCATCTTGTCAACCGCACTCAAGCCTGCGTTGCCCGGGATGGCGGTTGTCTCACTTAAAACAGGCATGGCTCCCTCGGACTCGGGTTGCCGATTGCAATCATAGGCAAGCCTCGAATAGCGTTGTAAGGCAAGTGGTGCATCCAGCAGTTTAGACAACAACCGCGATACACCCTCGGCACCAATGTCCCAGGCGATGTGCCGTTGCAGATCATCAGGTGAAAGGCCAAGGTTTCCAAGTTTTTTGGGGAGGCGGTTTGAAGCGTGTTCACACACCAAAACATACGGGGAAGTTCCGGTTTCATTCAGCGAAATGAACGCACCGTCTTCGCCTTCAAGCAGATGATTTGACATTTTTTATAAATTCCCTCGCCGCGCGTTGTTCCAGAACTGTCGCAGACTGTCAAACACCACAATTGCTTTCGGTGCACATGGGAGGTATTTACGGAACGGTTGGCTGGGCAATATGCAGGAATTTGACTTTATTATCGTAGGCTCCGGGTCTGCCGGATGCGTTATGGCCAATCGCCTGTCGGAAGACGGCAAAAATTCCGTTCTGGTTCTGGAGTTCGGCGGCAGCGACCGTGGCCCGTTCATTCAAATGCCCTCCGCCCTCTCCTATCCCATGAACATGGGATTGTATAACTGGGGCTTTGAGACCGAACCGGAACCGCACCTCAGCGGACGCAAATTGGCAACGCCACGCGGCAAGGTCATCGGCGGCTCATCTTCCATCAACGGCATGGTCTATGTGCGCGGCCATGCCAAGGATTTTGACACCTGGGAAGAGATGGGTGCCAAGGGCTGGGGTTTCCGCCATGTACATCCCTACTTCAAGCGCATGGAAAATTCCCACGGCGGCGAAGAGGGTTGGCGCGGCACCGATGGGCCAATGCATGTCAAACGCGGGCGCAGATTGAACCCGCTTTACAAAGCTTTCGTCGAGGCCGGAGCCGAAGCGGGCTACCCCGTGACGCTCGATTACAACGGCCACCAGCAGGAGGGCTTCGGGGCCATGGAAATGACCGTGCACAACGGCCTGCGCTGGTCGGCTGCCAATGCCTATCTCAAGCCTGCATTGCGCAAGGGCAACGTGAAGCTTGTCACCCACGCCTATGTGACCCGTGTCATTCTCGCAGGCAAACGCGCTGTGGGTGTGGAATATGTGGCGGATGGTGAAACAGTGATCGCCAAGGCGCGCCGTGAAATCGTGCTCGCTGCATCCAGCATCAATTCGCCAAAGATTTTGCAGCTTTCCGGCATTGGTGCGCCCGATGTGTTGAAGGCAGCAGGCATTCCCGTGCAACACGAGCTGAAAGGTGTCGGCGAAAACCTGCACGACCATCTGGAGATCTATTTCCAGGTCGAAAGCAAGCAACCCATTACGCTCTATTCCAAGCTTAACCTGTTTTCCAAGGGCCTCATCGGGCTTGAATGGATGCTGCTGAAAACCGGTTTGGGTTCAACCAACCATTTTGAATCCTGTGGCTTCATTCGCTCCAAGGCAGGTATCGAATATCCCGATATCGAATACCACTTCCTGCCCGCCGCCATGCGTTATGACGGCAGGACCGCTTTCAACAGACATGGCTTCCAGGTGCATGTGGGTCCCATGCGCACGAAGTCACGCGGATTTGTCCGTGTGCGGAGCAATAACGCGAAGGTGCCGCCGAAAATTCTCTTCAACTACATGTCTCACCCTGACGACTGGGAAGAATTCCGCGCCTGCGTGCGCCTCACGCGCGAACTTTTCGTGCAGCCCGCCATGGAAAAATACGTTGGCCGCGAAATACAACCCGGTGCTGATGCTGTGACCGATGACCAGATCGACGAATTCATCCGTCAGCACGCCGAGAGCGCCTACCACCCCTGCGGCACCTGCAAAATGGGAGCAACCCACGATCCCCTCGCCGTTGTTGATGAAACCTGCAAGGTCATCGGCATCGAAGGCCTCCGCGTTGCCGACAGCTCCATCATGCCACAAGTCACCAACGGCAACCTGAATGCACCGACACTGATGATCGGAGAAAAGGCAAGCGACCACATCCTGGGCCGCGAGCCCTTGCCACCGTCAAATCAGGAACCCTGGATGAACGCGAACTGGCGAACGAGCCAGCGGTGAAGCGGCCTGCATACTGTATAGATAAAATATCCGTCATCCCGACGAAAGTCGGGACCCAATTGTCATCAAGAACGGTATTAAATTTCCTTTCCCGTTGCTGTAATTTGGGTCCCGACTTTCGTCGGGATGACGGGTTTTTTGGGGGGGGCCTACGGAATATACTTTCCACAATTTTGCGCATAGAGATCAAGCCAAAGCGGATTGTTGCTTTCGACCAGTTCCACTTTCCATGACCGTTTCCATTCTTTTAATTGCTTCTCACGTTTGATCGCATCTTCCATGGTGTCAAAATTTTCAAACCACACCAGAAGTTTGACACCATATTTTTTCGTGAACCCTGCGATGACACCATTCTTGTGCTGTGAAATGCGACCACATAAATTGCTTGTCACCCCAATGTAGAGCGTCCCGTTCCTGCGGCTTGCCAAAATATAAACTGCTGGAAAGATTTCTTCGCGCATAGGATAAATTTATCGGAACAAATCAACGATTCCTGCCCCAACCCTTTACCCCTCAATCCGTCTCAAACTGTTCGCCCTCGAGTGACTGGATGTAGTTGTCGATAATCAGTTCGACCTTGGCCGACTTGTTCATGGTGTGCATGCGTTTGCCGATGCGGGACCGTTTGCCGACATGGGCGAAGCCGACGACGGCGCTGATCCAGAACCGCAGCTGGCCGATGGGGTACGTCACCGTATTTCGCGAAATATGCGTCATGGCATCCGTTGCCATTTTGCGGCGCTTGCAGACGGTGATGACCAGCATCACCGGATTGTTGCCGGCACTTTCCCAGATCAGGTCATCGCTGACAAAGGAGCCAAAATCTTCCGGCGAAAAGCGGTAGAGCTTGTCCTTTTTGACAACCGACTCGCTTCTTTTCGGGTGCGGATGGGTGTGAAAATCACCCAGCAGCGTGAGTTCCGGAGAGAACAATTCAACCACGGATTTCTTCAGCCGCGCGGCACGGTTGTTCAGGTCATGCACACTGTCAGGCATGCGCGTGGACGAGATGCTGAGACTCATGCGGTCCAGATAGAACACCGTACGGTGCGCCTCGACTTTGCGGTAGCCCCAGATGTGACCGAGAATTTCCTTGGACACCTCCGTCATTACATCGTCCGGTTTTTCCATGCCGTCACCATAGAAAAAGGATTCAATGGCGGCGAGCGTCATCGACTCCAGCAGTTCAGGCGAAACTTTGACGTAATAGTCCATGGTCTTCTACGCAGTCGCCTCTTCAAGGAATATCTCACGCAGCTTGCGCGTGACCGGACCGGGTTGTCCGCCGCCCACCCGCTTGCCGTCGATCTCCGTGATCGGCATCACGAATTGCGAAGCAGACGTGAGGAAGGCTTCATCGGCAGCATAGGCTTCATCCGGCGTGAACAGGCGCTCTTCGATTTCAACGTTGTGTTCTTTGGCCAGACGAAACAGCGCGCGCCGCGTGCAGCCCGCGAGAATGCGGTTTGAAAGAGGGCGCGTGATGATCTTGCCGTCCTTCACGATATAGGCGTTGGACGATGTGCCTTCGGTGATCTTGCCATCCTCCACCATCCAGGCTTCGTTGGCACCTTTTTCGTAAGCCGCCTGCTTGCCCAACACAGGTGCGAGCAACATGACAGATTTGATATCGCGGCGCAGCCAGCGGATATCCGGTGTGGTGATGACACTCACACCCTTCGTGGCGTTGACATTGTCCACCAGCTTCATGACTTGCGGGAAGGCCACAAGCGAAGATTTGATGTCCTTGGGAAAGTTGAACATGCGGTCGGCAACACCGCGCGTGACCTGCATATAGATGATGCCTTCAGTGAGCGTGTTGCGCTTGATGAGCTCCGTGTGAACCGTTGTCAGCTCTTCACGGGTGCAGGGCCAGGCCATTTGCAGCTCGCCCAGGGACCGGTCCAGCCGCTCCATATGCGGATCGTAATCAACAAGCTTGCTGTTAACCACGGGGGTAACTTCATAGACACCGTCTGCAAACAAGAAGCCGCGGTCAAAAATGGAAACTTTACCCTCGTTTTCAGGGACATAGTCACCATTGACGTAAACGATACGGCTCATTTTGGGGCTCCGGTTGCTGCACTGCAACCAAAGCAGGATTCGTGCCAAAAATCCATGGGGGTTGTTTATGGTCCTTAATGACGGCTAAAGTCCGTTTAACACCAATAACTTGCAAGGATATCATGAGGGGAACCATATCGGACGGCTCGATCAAGGCCATGCTGGAGCGCGAAAAAGCCCTTTTCATCCAGCGCAACCCGAAATCCAGGGAGCTTTCCGATAGCGCTGCACGAAACTGGCTGCGCGGCGTTCCCATGCATTGGATGGTGGATTGGGGAACGCCATTTCCGCTCTTCGTGGAGAAGGCCCAGGGCGTTGACGTGACCGACGCCGATGGCAATACCTATATCGATTTCTGCCTGGGCGACACGGGTGCCATGTTCGGCCATTCGCCTGCCCCCATTGTTGAAACCCTGCAGCGCGAAGGCGCAAACGGCTTTACCACCATGATGCCTTCGTCCAGTGCGGCGCGCGTAGGTGCTTTACTGGAAGATCGTTTTGGATTGCCGACCTGGCAGGTGACGACATCCGCCTCGGATGCCAATCGCTGCGTGCTGCGCTGGGCCCGCGCTGTGACAGGGCGCAAGAAGATTTTGGTGTTCAACCACTGTTACCATGGTGCGGTGGACGACACCTATGTGACCAATGATGGTGGCACGCCCCACGCCGACCCAGCACTCATCGGCGAAGTGCGCGATCTCACAGCCTTCACCAAAGTCATCGAGTTCAATGACATTCCCGCCCTGACCGCAGCCCTTGCCGACCACGACGTGGCTTGCGTATTGGCCGAACCCATCATGACCAATGTGGGCATGGTGCTTCCCGATGAGGGTTTCCTCGATGCCCTGCGCAGGCTCACTGCTGAGACTGGCACGCTGCTCATCATGGACGAAACCCATTGCATGTCCTCCGGCCCCGGCGGTTATTCCGGCGAGATCGGATTGCAGCCAGATGGACTGGTGATGGGAAAGCCCATCGCAGGCGGCATTCCGGCTGCAGTCTATGGCTTCTCGGAAACCGTCACCCACCGCATCCATGACTTTCTCAAAACCCGGACACCCGGTCACTCCGGCATTGGCACAACGCTCTCCGGATCGCGCATTCAACTGGCGCTGATGGAAACCGTTCTCGAAACCTATTTCACCCGTGCTGCCTTTGCACCGCTCATTGCACTGGCGCGCAAGCTGGAAAAAAGCCTGACCGACGTGATCTCCAAACATGGCGCACCCTGGCATGTGGTCAGCGCCGGAGCCCGCGTTGAATTCATGTGCAGCCCAAATCGTCCCCGTAACGGTGGCGAGGCGGCAAGGATGATTCACCAGCCCATTGACGAGGCCGTGCATCATCATCTCTTAAACCGCGGCATCATCATGACGCCGTTCCACAATATGTTGCTCATCTGCCCCTCGACGACCGAGGCGCATGTCACCCAGCTGGTCAATGGATTGGACCACTGCCTGGCAGACCTGATGGGTTAGTTCGGAGACACGACAAATGACACTCGTATTCCCAAGGCGCGAAGCAGAAGCGCAGACCTTCCTTGAGGCCACCCCCGATATCACCAGCATCCACGTTGTGTGGACCGACATGTGCGGCGTGGCACGCGGCAAAATCCTGCGCCGGGATGAACTGGTGCCCGCATGGAAAGATGGCCGCTTCATGCCCATCTCCGCACTGGTGCTGGATGTGACGGGGCAGGACGTTCCCGAAACCGGCCTCGTGTTTGACGAGGGCGACCGCGACCTGTTGCTGTGGCCCGTTCTCGGTTCACTGGTGCGCATTCCATGGGCCGACGAACCCACCGCACAATACACCGCAACCATGCATGAGCTGGATGGCACGCCCCACTATGCGGACCCGCGCAATGTGCTGGAGACAATCGTCAAGCGCTTCCAGACGGAATTGAACATGACGCCAGTAGGAGCCGTTGAGGTTGAATTCTTCCTGATGGACCGCGCGTCGGCCATCGCAGGCCAGCCCCGGGCACCTAAGGCCATGATCAACGAGCACCGACCGCAACACTACCAACCCTATTACCTGCAGGACTTGGTTGATTTCCAGCCCTTCTTCAAAGACCTCTATGCCTTCTGCGACGCGCAAGGCCTGCCAGCCAAGACGCTGATTTCGGAATATGCACCGGGACAAATGGAGATCGTGCTGCGCCACCGCGCTGACGTGCTGAAAGCTTGCGATGAAGGCATCCTGCTCAAGCGCCTGATCAAGGCCACCGCGGAAAAGCACGGACTGATGGCAACCTTCATGGCAAAGCCCTACGCCGAATGGACGGGATCCGGCATGCATATCCACGTGAGCTTGGGAGATGAGGAGGGCAAGAATCTGTTTGCCGCCGAAGACCCTACCAGCAATGAACTCATGATGCATGCCATCGGCGGGCTAAAAGCCACCATGGCGGAATCCATGCTGATCTTTGCACCCAACGCCAATTCCTACCGCCGTTTCCGCCGCAATTCCTATGCGCCAGTATCTGCGAGCTGGGGCATCAACAATCGCACAGTCTCCATCCGCGTGCCCGCCGGCCCCCCGAACGCCTGCCATATTGAACACCGCCCTTCCGGTGCCGATGCCAACCCATATCTCGTGATGGCGGCCATTCTTGCAGGCATGCATTACGGCATCACCGAAAAATCCGATCCCGGCAACCCTGTTGTCGGCAATGGCTATGAAAAGCGTGCGAAATACATTCCATCAAACTGGTTTGCGGCGATCGACGCGTTCTGGCGCGCATCCATCATGAAGGAATATTTCGGCAAACCGTTTGTGGATGCCTATTGCACGGTGAAGGAAGCCGAGGCCGACCGCTTCTACGCCGAACCCACCATCCGCGATTTTGAATGGTATCTCCGGGTGGTGTAACGTGAAATATACCATTCAAAACGCCAGGTTTGTGGTTGACGGTCATCGCGGCAATGTCGGCTTTGGGGATTTGATGAAATGGCAGTTCGGCGGCGGTCGTGCACGGTGGCCCCGCCGGATTGAAAACACGGTTTACCCCGCCCCGCCCCGTCGCGTGGGCGGCTCTGGGTTGCTGGTGACATGGATTGGCCATTCGACCGTATTGCTGCAAACCGCAGGATTGAACATTCTCACTGATCCGCTTTTTTCAAGGCGGGCCAGCCCATTTCAATTTGCGGGTCCAATCCGTGTGCGTGACGCAGCCATCACGATTGAAAATTTACCGCCGATTGATATCGTCTTGTTGAGTCACAATCACTACGATCATCTTGATCATGCGGCTTTGCAGCGGATTGGCAAACACCACGCGCCGCAGCTTTTCACGGCATTGAACAACGGGCAATATGTGAGGGGGCTTTCAGCTACGGAGTTGGACTGGCGGCAAAGTATTGTGCACGGCGACATCCGCGTGACATTGATGCCGGCGCTTCATTGGTCGAAGCGAGGCTTGCGTGATGCCAACAAGGCGCTTTGGGGTGCGTTCGTAATCGAAACACCAAGTGGAATGATCTATTTTGCTGGTGACACAGGCTACGGTGATGGCAGCACATTCCGTGAGGTGAAGCAACGCTTTGGCGCGCCACGTTTATCGCTGCTCCCGATTGGTGCGTATGAGCCGCGCTGGCTGATGAAGCCGCAGCATATGAACCCTGCTGAGGCGGTCCGCGCCCACATGGAGCTGGGAAGTCGCAAGAGTCTGGCCATTCACCATGGCACGGTGCAACTGACGAATGAACCGATTGACGCTCCCGTAATTGCACTCAGAAAAGCGCTGATAGATGCAAGCGTCGCGGAGGAAGATTTTATCACAAGTGATGTCGGCCAGGGTTTGAGCGTGGCATAAGCTTAATCGCCACCCTTTTCTTTCTTCGTCGTTGCCATGACTCGGTCGATATAGGCCAGCAACAGCGCGGAAATCACAAAGGCCATATGCACAATGGTGAGCCACATGATTTGCGAGTCGGTGTATTGCGCCACATTCAGGAATATCTGAAGCAGATGGATCGACGAGATGGCAACGATTGTGGAGGCAACCTTGATCTTGAGGGAGCCTGCATCAATCTTGCCAAGGAATGACACCTCGCTGTCGGCATTGTCAAAGCGGCTCACAAAATTTTCGTAACCGGAAATAATGACCATGACCACCAGACTGGCAACCAAAGCTGCATCAATCAACCCCAGTATCTTTAGAATGGCGTCTGTTTCATCAAGAACAAAAACCTTGATGGTGAAATCATAGAGCTTACGCAGGAAAGAAACCGCATAAAGCCCAAGCGCCAGGCCAAGGCCCAGGTAAAACACCACGAGAAGCCAACGCGAACTCAGAATGATGGCTTCAACTGAATGCTCTAACTTCTTCATGTTGCTCTTCTCTGGGTTATGGTTGCTGGGGAGCGTCATCACGTGTTTTCCAAAGCGAATACAGGATGCCGCCCGCCAGAATGCTTATTGTTACAACAAGTGATAGCAACGTATCAATCTTGATTCCCATAGGCACGAGAAAAATCTTGCATCCGACAAGAACCAAAACGATGGCGAGGGAAACCTGAAGGTACTTGAACCGGTGCATGGCAGCAGCCAGCGCAAAATAGAGTGACCGCAAGCCAAGCACCGCGAAAATGTTGGAAGTGTAAACAATGAAGGGGTCCTGCGTGATGGCAAAAATGGCTGGAACAGAGTCGACCGCAAACACCAGGTCAATGATTTCAACGAGAATGAGGGCCAGCAAAAGTGGCGTCATGAAAAGTTTGATTTTGCCAGACTTTGGATCGGGTAGGCGCACGGTGAATTTTTCACCATGCAGCTCATCAGTGACCCGGAACCTTGCCTTGATCCACTTGAGGAAGAAGTTGTTGGCGATATCATGCTCCTCGTCCTGCTTGGTGAACATCTTGATGCCGGTAAAGACGAGGAACGCGCCGAACAGATACAACACCCACGAGAATGAGGTGACCAGTGCTGCCCCCACACCGATGAGGATGGCGCGAAACAAGATCACACCAAGGATACCCCAGAACAAGACCCGGTGCTGATACATGCGGGGAATGCCGAGAAATCCAAAAATCATGGCCATGACAAAGATGTTGTCCATAGCAAGCGACTGCTCAATGATATAGCCGGTGAAGAATTCCAGCCCGCTCTGCCCACCCTTGGCCCACCACACCCAGCCACCGAAGGCAAAGGCAATCGCCATGTAACAGCCATAGAGAATGAAGCTTTCGCGGGCGGTGATTTCCTTGGTGTTGCGGTGCAAAACCCCAAGATCAAAGACAAGGAGCGAGGTGACCACAGCCACAAAGGCCAGCCAGAACGTCATTGGCGTTCCAAGGAAGTCCATTGCGATGAAATCAGCCAGCGGGCCCATGCGTGTCTCCACAATAAGTGTCATTGAGACAGTTCCGACATCGCAAGCAAAAGACTGCTTGCCAGAGGGGCCCGGCGCTGCCCGACAGCAAGTGGAGTATGATTTTGACTTATTCAACCCCTACTCGCAAAAAATATTTTGAATTTCAGCGGGGTGCGGTAAATGCTTCTCCATGCGTTCCTCAAAATCCATCCACATTGTGAATTGTCATGCAGCAGGCGAGGTTGGCGATGTCATTGTGGGTGGCGTGGCACCGCCTCCGGGTGATACAATTTGGGAACAGTCACGGTTTATTGCGCGAGATCAAAGCTTGCGCAATTTCGTTCTCAACGAACCGCGTGGCGGGGTATTTCGCCATGTGAATTTGCTGGTGCCACCCAAGCATCCCGACGCCCAGATGGGTTTTATCATCATGGAGCCGGAAGACACTCCGCCCATGTCGGGATCGAACTGTATTTGTGTGGCGACTGTGTTGTTGGATACGGGCATCGTTCCCATGGTCGAACCTGTCACACATCTCAAACTGGAAGCCCCCGGCGGCCTGATTGAGATTACGGCCCACTGCACCAATGGCAAGGCCACGAGCATCACCCTGCGCAACGTCGCCTCCTTTGCTGATCGCTTGCAAGTGCCCTTGGAAATCAAAGGCCACGGGACTGTTCTCGTGGACACGGCCTATGGCGGCGACAGTTTTGTCATGGCGGAAGGAAAATCATTCGGTTTTCACATGCTGCCCGATGAGGCCCGCGACATCGCCGTGATGGGACGCAAGATCGTGGCCGCCGCCAATGCGCAATTGGGGTTTACACACCCCACATTGGCCGAATGGAACCGCTTTTCCTTTTGCTTCATGACGGGGCCGCTTGAGCGTGTTGATGACACACTGTCCAGCCGTAACGCCTGTGTGATCAATCCCGGCAAGCTGGACCGCTCACCAACAGGCACGGGCTGCTCGGCGCTGATGGCCGTGCTGCACGCCAAGGGCCTGATGAAAGTCGGCGATAAGTTTATTGGCCGCTCCATCATTGAAAGCCGCTTTATCGGTCACATTGAGTCCGAAGCCATTATCGGCAATCACAAGGCGATCATTCCGACCATCACTGGTTCAGCGTGGATTTCCGGACATTCAACCCTCATGCTTGATCCTGCCGATCCATGGCCTGCGGGTTATAAAATTTCGGACACCTGGCCAAAGGATGCGACCCGATGAACCCACCCATCACCTGTCTCGTAGATAGCAAAGACCGCCTCGGCGAGGGCTGCTTTTGGGAGTCCAAAACCGGTGCCATCTGGTGGCTCGATGTTGTCTTGCCATCGCGCATTCATAAATTCGTGTTGAACACGGGTGAGCACCGCATGTGGCAGTTCTCTGAAATGGTAACGTCCATGGCCATGCGTGGCGATGGAACACTCATTGTGGGCTGTGAGTTCGGCATCAAGACCTTCGATCCCGCAACCGGCGCACTCACTGCCATCAATCATCCCGATGCCGATCACCCGCAGAACCGCGGCAATGATGGTGCCTGTGATGCCAAGGGCCGCTTCTGGTTTGGCACGATGCAACAGAACATTGCACCCGATGGCGCGGACCTCGACATCACGCAAGACAGCGGCAGGCTTTTCCGCATCGACAGCGCGTTCAAGTCTACCGTCATGGAAACAGCCATTGGCGTGTCCAACGGCCCATGCTGGTCACCCGACAACAAGATTTTTTACTTCACCGACAGCCGCGCACAAATCATCTGGGCCTATGACTTCAATCTGGATGAGGGCACCATCTCCAACAAGCGCGTGTTCAATGATACAAAAGATCATGGTTACCCCGATGGGGCAACTGTGGATGCCGAAGGTTTTCTGTGGAGTGCGCGCTGGGAAGGCGCTTGCGTGCTGCGTTTTGATCCCAAGGGGCGCTTGGACCGCACTGTGGCCATGCCAGCAAGACGACCAACCTGTGTGTGCTTCGGCGGGCCGAAACTCAATACGATATTTGTAACCTCAGCCAGCCTCCACATTCCAAAAGCCGACATGGCGCGCTACCCCCTGCAGGGCGGATTGTCCTGCTTCAACCCGAATGTCAGAGGCTTTGAGAAGCACCAATTTGCGGGATGACGCGGTGGTTTATTTATCATACAATATAGAAAGATAATGGGAGGCCATATGAACATCGTCCAGATTGTTGACAGCAAAGGCAAACGCCGCGTCGGCCTCGCATCCGGTGACAGGATCATTCTCCTGAAAAAAGTGGCCCGCACCATGGAGCTGGCAACTCTCGCATTGAAGGATGGCGTGAAGCTTTTGAAAGCGGCGTCCGCCTTGGCAACTGCAGCGACAGAAGATTATGCAGCAGCCCTTAAAGAAGGCCGTGTTCTCACCCCCGTGGACCATGAGGACCCGGCCCATTGCATGATTGCGGGAACCGGCCTTACCCATTTGGGCTCGGCCTCCGCCCGCGATTCCATGCATGCCAAGCTGGATGGCAAAACAACCGAACTTTCCGACTCCCTGAAAATGTTCAAGATGGGGCTCGACGGTGGAAAGCCCGCCAAGGGCCAGGCAGGCGTACAGCCCGAATGGTTTTACAAGGGCGATGGCTCGTGGCTTGTGCCACCAGGTGGCGCTCTGCCCAAGCCTTCGTTCGCATTGGATGGCGGCGAAGAGCCGGAACTGGCTGGTCTCTATATGATTGATGCAAAGGGTAAGGCCGTGCGCCTGGGCTTTGCACTCGGCAATGAATATTCCGATCATGTGACGGAACGGCAGAACTACTTGTTCCTCGCCCATTCAAAGCTGCGCCACTGTTCCATTGGCCCTGAAATGATTGCGGGCACGGCACCCCTTCACATCGAAGGCATGAGCCGCATCAATCGTGGTGGCAAAACCATCTGGCAGAAACCGTTTCTGACGGGTGAAGCCAATATGTCCCACACCATCGCCAATCTTGAATACCATCATTTCAAATATGCGGGCTTCAGAAGGCCGGGTGATGTGCATATCCATTTCTTTGGCACCGCCACCTTGAGCATTGCCGACGGCATTGTGCCGCTGGACGGTGATGAGTTTGAGATTTCGGCGCCAGCCTTTGGTGCGCCCTTGCGCAATCGGCTGAAAGACCTAAAACCGGATTTCAAGATCGGCTCCGTAAAATCCCTTTGAGTTTACATGCAAACTGAATTCATTTCCCTTGATTGGGGCACAACATCATTCCGCGCCTACCGCGTTGGCAGCGACGGCTCCATTCTGGAAACCGTCGCAGCCGCCGAAGGCATCATGGCCGTGAAAGACGGCGCGTTTGACGAGGTTCTCGAAAGCCACATCGGCGCCTGGGATGTGGACGTTCCAATCGTTGCATCCGGCATGATCACCAGCAGGCAGGGCTGGGTGGAACTGCCCTATGTGCTCTGCCCCGCAAACGTAAAGACAATCGCAGCAGCCCTCCGGCAACACAAAACCGAACACGGTCGCAAGATCCATTTCATTCCCGGCGTAAGCTCCCGCAATGCCGATGGAACGCCCGATGTGGCGCGTGGTGAAGAAACGCAAATCATTGGCGCAAGCCAAGGTGGGCCTGAACACTTCCTGACCCCCGGTACCCATTGCAAATGGATTGACGTGAACAACGGCGAGATAACCGCTTTCTACACCTACATGACGGGCGAAGTGTTCGCGCTGCTGAAGAACCATTCCATTCTCGGTCGCTTGATGACGGGCGATAGATTCAATGACGCAGCATTCGAGCGCGGTGTGCGCAGCGCGTTGCAGGACCCGAGCGGTTTCCTGCACCGCATTTTTTCAGCCCGCACCTTGGCGCTGTTTGACGAGATGCCGGGGGACAACATCAGCGCCTATCTCTCCGGCCAGGTCATCGGCACCGAGATTGGCCATGCCATCACGCGCAACTCAAACGTGGCGCATTACACCATCCTTGCCAGTCCGACCTTGGCCGCGCATTATGTGACAGCCATGAAAATAGCAGGCTTGAGCGTTGGCTTTGGTGACCCCACAGTGGCCGTCAAGGGACAAAGATTGATTGCCAAAACAGCAGGGATTATTTGATGAATTTTGAAAGCGCCGTTTCCCGCTGTGGCATCATCGCAATCCTGCGTGGGATCACCACCAACGAAGTTGAAGCCGTGGGGCAGGCCCTTGTGAATGCGGGTATCACCATCGCCGAAATTCCACTGAATTCACCGGATCCTTTCACGTCGATCAAGAAAATGGCAGAAGCCTTCAAGGACAAACTCATGGTGGGTGCGGGAACCGTACTCAGCGTTCAGGATGTCAACCTGCTCAAATCCCATGGCGGCGAAATCAGCGTATCGCCCGATTGCAATGAAGAGGTGATCGCCAAGGCCCGCAGCATGGGGATAGAACCCCTGCCCGGCGTGTTCACACCCAGCGAAGCCTTCACCGCAATCCGCGCGGGCGCCACCCATCTCAAACTCTTTCCCGCAGAAGCGGCGAGCCCTGTCACGATCAAGGCATGGCGCGCCGTGTTGCCAAAGCATGTGAAGATATATGCCGTGGGTGGCGTCACACCTGCCAATATGCAGAGCTGGGCTGATGTTGGAACCGCAGGCTTCGGCATTGGCTCCAATATCTACAAGCAGGGCTTCACCGCCGCTGATGTTTCAAAAGCCGCAACACAGTTTGTATCCGCATGGAAGGCGTTGAAGAAATGAAAGTAGCACTCATAACCGGTGCAGGCTCCGGCATTGGCAAGGCTTGCACTATGGCACTTGCAAAGGCAGGCTATGCGGTGGTCCTTGCCGGACGCCGCATTGAACCACTCAACGCGGTGGCCGCCGAGATCGGCAAGAATATGCTTGCTGTTGCATGCGATGTCACCGATCCAAAATCCGTCGCCAATCTCTTTGCGCAAACAAAAGAAAAATTTGGCCGTCTCGATCTGCTGTTCAACAATGCGGGGACAGGCGCACCCGGCACCATCAACCTCGAAGACCTGACCTTCGCGCAATGGCAGAATGTTGTGAACACCAATCTCACTGGTCCTTTCCTGTGCACGCAGGAAGCCTTCAAGATCATGAAGGCACAAACCCCACGCGGTGGCCGCATCATCAACAACGGGTCAATCTCAGCCCATGCCCCGCGCCCCAATTCAGCGCCCTACACGTCAACCAAACATGCCATCACGGGCCTCACAAAATCCACATCCCTTGATGGCCGCAAATATGACATCGCCTGCGGCCAGATCGACATCGGCAACGCCGCAACCGATATGACATCCAGAATGAGTGCGGGCGTCCCCCAAGCCAATGGCACGATGGCACCCGAACCCACCATGGATGTGTCTGATGTCGCCAGCGCGGTCCTGTTCATGGCGTCACTATCACTTGACTCCAACGTGCAGTTCATGACCGTAATGGCAACCAAGATGCCGTTGATTGGAAGAGGTTAAGAGCAAGCCCTAAAACAGCTGTATTTCTTACCTGACGATCAAATGCCCCAAACCACACCAGCACAGCGCCCGCATGACGCTTGGTGAAGCTCCTGTGATCGCAAGGGGCATGCCCTGCCGCATCGCAGATTTTTCCAGCATTAAAATCTGGCCGGCGAAACCCGTTTCAAAAGCCGTTAGGCCTGACAGATCCAAAACAATTTGGCAGCTTTTGCCGACAGCACTTCGGAAAGCCGTGACTGATGTTGCGAGCTGTTCGTCATATGCTTCCCCGGCAACACTGATTGTGGTTTGGCCTGCCCCATCATCAACACTTGCTGATAGATGCTGACGCGAACGGCGCGACCTGTTCCAGAATAACCAAAATCCGAGCGGTGCAATCCGGGTCAGCAATATCCACAGCAACCGGCTGCCGTCATTCATATACCGGGGGGCTAATTTAGGCTCTTCCCAAATCCGCCACAACCATTCCAAGCCCACCCTCCGCACGCCAACAGGCGCACGCCGGATGGTTCCAGCCAGAAAATTCAACGTTGCACCCAGATGGCTTACAACGGGTATCTTAAGTGCATCCATGTTGCGCAGCAGCCACGCCTGTCCTTTCTGCGCGCCGAGTGCCACAAGAAGGAAGTCTGCCCCAGTCCCGTTGAGGCGTTCCACAATCAGCGGATCGCCTTGTCTTTGCGCATTTATGATTCCGGGGTCAATCGCGCCCACACACATCAAGCGCTGTTTATTCCCGGCATTAACGGCGCTGCTGGCAAGTTCACCGACACCGGGTTCACCGCCCATGAAGGCAATGCGAATGGGTCCAGTGGAAGAATTGTCTGTCGATCCCTGGATTGCCGCCGGCAAATCCGAACCTGCCACACGCGAAGTTATGGGAATCCCTAAAAGTCTGCACAGGAGAAGGACACCAATGCCATCAACCGGACAGATATCACTTTCGAGCAGCGACCGCCTGAACGCCGGGTCATGCTGACCCAACATTACAAAATTCAAATTGGGTGTTGAAATGAACAGGCGCGAGCGCGACTTTGCAGCGTTGAATACCCTGTCAACCAAAGCACCCATGCCGATGTCATCAATGGGTACACCAAGAAGGCAATACACCTTTCGGGAGAAATCATCCTGTATCACGGACGGTGCCAAATGCGTTGTCTTTTCCTGCAATTACAACCCTAACTCATCCGCCGGAATGGTTTCATTTTCAGCTGTCAGGGCAGCAAGGTGGTGCCGTAGGAAAGGTTGAGGGTCACGGCATTTGAATGGGCGGATGTGGTTGGGCTGTCGGATTGGATAAACCGGTATGACAGCGTCGAACTCCAGTCCTTGGCAAGTTGATAGCTGATCGAGGGTGATAGCGACAGGGCGCTCGATTTTGTATTGTCAGCCGCATACTGAAACGAATATGAACCTGACATTCCAAGCTTCACCAAATCATTGACTTGGTGGGACACGCTGAACCTGGTCGAATAACTGTCAAGCAAACTGCCATTCTGGCTTGGTGAGATATTGCGTTCAGCCGACAAGGAGAAGCCAGTATCCTTGAGCTTGTAATCGGCACCCAGTCTGAAAACCATATCGGCTGTAAGCCCCAGGCCCTCAGGGTCCAAAAACACTGCTCCGGCCATGCCCGAAACTGAGAGACGCTTGGTAAGCTTCGCATTGAGACTGGCCGACGTGCGGTAAACAATGCGACCATCAACTGTCAGGGAGTCGGGTTTGTAATACTCCGCTGAGCCCGATAGATCCGCAGTTACAAGCTCCGTCAAAAGCCGGTTCCAGGTCGCCGATGAACTCAGGGTGGAAGACGGCACGAGGCTGGTGCTTGCCAGTGTATAGTCCGTCATGTTTGCAGAATTCGACCATGTGAGCGTGTCGCGGTCACTCAGCCTATGGGAAATGCTGCCACGAACTGAATAGGTGAGTTTGTCACCTTTGTTCGATGTTACAATGCCATCAATAAGCTCATTCGTGGAAGCTGCTTCCCGCGAGATGGCCGAGACAAGATCATAAGTTGTAAGCTTGGATGTCTTGCCCAAAGCAAGCGTTGCCGATGGGAAGTAACCCCAGCTTGTCGGATTCTGGTTGAAGAAAGTCTTCTGAACACTGACAGCAGGTGTAAACTCGATCGTATAGGTTTTGGCTTTTGCAAGAAGGTTGAGATTGAAGGCTGTTGATGATGACAGTGCTGTGTCACGTTCGATTTCTCCGAGACCAATATTGTCATCAAGGGTAAGAGATTCAGAACTCCCGAATTTCAGCGACCAGTCGGCCGCCAATGCAGGTGTGCTGACCGCAATTGTGACAGCAACACACTGCAGAAGCCGGAACTTGGCTCCAGCCAAACAAAGGCTCCTGCTGGGTGACTGCATTTCCCCGTTTACTCAAACAGGCCGCGTTCCGGGACAACCACCACATCACCAGTGCGCAAGGTGATGTTTCCTTCCATGCCTTCACCACGGGTGTAATAGTCGTAGTCAAAATCAAAAATAGTATCTCCGTCACCCCTCTTGCGGTGGATCTGGATGCGCCTTTCTGCTGCGAAAGGTCCGAGGCCACCCGAAAGGGCAATCGCCTGCAAAACTGTAGGCGCACGCTTTGGCACAACATAAACACCCGGCTTGTTGACTTCGCCGGTTACGTAAACTGTCCACTCGGCATCTTTCACTACTTCCTTTGGTTCTTTCGGTTCTTTCCGTGCGGCTTGAACAAAGCTGACTGTGACATCAAGATCGGAGGTGAATTTTTTCTGGAGCCGTGACCTGAGCGAGGCTTCAACAGCTTCAACTGTCAAGCCACCGGCCTTAAATCTGCCTGCAAGTGGAACCGCCACAAAGCCATCTGGTGCAACTACAATTTGTCGGTTGAGCTTGGCATCCTGCCAAACAGAAACATCAAGCACATCGCCTGGCTTGAGCCTGTAAGCATCCGCATGGGCAGGGCCACCAAGTACCATCAACAGACCAACAAGCATAAACATGAATACACGCATTATTTTCTCTCTCCTCACCCAGCCAACCCGTTCGCTCGCAAACAAAACTCTAAACCAAAACCCACACTTGGAAAATCGGCTATACCGAAGCAATTGTCGAGTCTTGCCTATCTTTAAACGACTAAAGTTTCAGGTTGCGGCCTTATAGCCACAGTCAAAGTCCACTCATCGCAATGATTCAGTGACAAAAACAAGTTGGTTAATTTTCACTTTAAATACCGATAAGAATCTCCAGACGCAAGAGTCAAACCAAGATATCAGGTTGTCTTGAAGTGACATTGAGTTGGTTTTATTTCAACACGGGACACCACTTTAAGTATGTATGGAACAAATTTTAGCAGCTAAACTTTAATGGAAGCCAGCATGGAGGTTTTGAAAAGCCTATTTAACCCTAATTTGTCATAAATTTATCAAACAGGCTTAATGACCTGTTAATCAGGTACCTTCCTGCTAAACATTTGAAGAGATGCGAATTGTTTGCGTAGAATAACCGAAAGCCCAATTATTCATAGTGTATAGGTAGGCATCTTAGTTGAGTTCGTATGTTGAAAAAACCTGACCTAGAAAACTCGGAAAACCAGCGGACAATCATACCGCCATTCTCTGCCACCAAGGTGGCAATGATACTCTTGTCTGTCGATTCCTTGGCTATTTTAGCATCCGGTTACATCACTTACGACCAGTTGATCGTCTACTCACTGGCCCAGAACGTCTATGCTGCAGCAGTTGTTTTCATCTGGCTGATTACATTGACCTTGATGAACTTTGGCGACCTCTACCGATACGATGCCGTAATTCATCCGTTTCGCCATATCCACACGGTTCTGGTGGCAGTGGCAACGGCATCCCTCTTCCTTCTTGCAGCGGCATTCTCCATCAAGATATCGGAAACATTCTCCAGGCTCTGGCTGGGCGTTTTCGTTGCCGCGAGCTTTGTTTCGATATCGCTCGTTCGCATCGGCATTTCCTATGCTCTGGTTCGGCTTCTGAACCTTCATGGTTCCAAGCGGAACATGGCCATCGTCGGCACCGGTGAACAGAGCCGACGTCTTGTTGCGGCGCTTGTCAAAGAAATTGATTTGCCATTCCGGGTTCAAGGTGTTTTTGAAGACAGGCCCAATGAGGATAATACGATTGGGCATTTGGTCAACCAGGCCAGAATGGGTTTGATTGATGACGTGGTCGTCGCAATTCCCTGGCATGAAGATGACCGCATCATGGAAGTCGTTGCCAAACTCCGCGAATTACCAGTCCATGTCTATCTTGTGAGCGATCTGGTGGGCTTTCGCACCAAATTCCGGAGCCCGCCCAGCCACTTCGGCACCCTGCCAATCCTGCAGATTATCGGCAAACCCATGTCCGGCTGGGACGCGGTCATCAAGACGATTGAAGATTACGTGCTGGCACCGATTATACTTCTGTTTTCGGCCCCGCTGCTCATACTGATCGCCATATTGATCAGGCTTGATAGTCCCGGACCTGCAATTTTTCGGCAGAAACGCCTTGGTTTCAATAACCAGGTCTTTGACGTTTATAAATTCCGCACCATGCAACATCTCGCCAAGGTTCCCGACACGACGCGCCAGGCAACGCCGGATGATCACCGCGTGACGCGGCTTGGCCGCTTCCTCAGGCGCTGGAGCCTTGATGAACTTCCGCAGATTTTGAACGTTCTGAACGGCACGATGTCCATTGTTGGCCCGCGGCCCCATGCACTTGACCACAACAAGGAGTTTGCGCAACGTGCTAAGGATTATTTTGCGCGACACAGGGTCAAACCAGGAATCACGGGCCTTGCGCAGGTGAAGGGATTTCGCGGCGCAACCGACACAAAGGAATTGCTTGATGGCCGCGTGCAAAACGATATTTTCTATGCCGAGAACTGGTCCCTGTCACTCGATGCTTGGATTCTTTTGCGCACGCTTGTCATATGCGTGACCGGAAACAACGCCTACTGAATTCGTTTATACCGCCACAAAAAAACCAGCCCGGTGTGGGGCTGGCTTATTGCATATCGCTTGAATTCAGGAGGCTGCGGTATCGCGGTTCTTGCGCATGCGGCGCCCCATGAAGCCCATCAGTCCAAGACCGGCAGCCAACAGAGGCAAGGCAGCAGGAACTGGAACCGAAGACAGCTCGATATTGTCAATCACTGGGCCTTGGTTGTCATTTCCAAGGGCTTCAAAGTGCAGGGTCGCACCGGATTCATTGCTCACAGCCAAAAAGGTTACAACTTGCTGGACAAAAGAAGGCACCGCACCCGCGGCCATGACGATGGTCTGCAACAGTGAACTTCCAAGACCAACATTCAGCGTTTCGGTTGAAACATTGTTTTTGCCCAAGTCAAACTTGATTGTGTAGGTTTGGCCTGCGATCAGGTTGAATGTCGCGACAGTATCAATGCGACCTGCATTGTTGGATGAACCGTCCATGTCGATGTAATTTCCATTACCCGCATAAAAATCGTAAAACCCGGTCCCAATCGTATCGACTGTTCCGCCAGACACTGTCCAACCCGACGGCGTGCTGTACAAACCCAACGGATCAGCGTTAAAATTATCAGTAAACAGGGTTGCAGCATTGGCTGAAACAGCGCCTGCAGCCAAAACCACTGCCGTCAACATAAACCTCTTAAACACTCTTGATCTCCTACTCTGAATAAATATAACCAGCAGTTAGATAACCAGAGCGTGCAAGTCAATTATTGTATGGTTTGGAATCAGTGTTTTTCTTCGCCTAAATGTAAATTTTATCATGAAAGTCGTCCCTACAGAATTAACCCTTTTGAAAAATTTACGTCACTTTTAATGATCTGTTCGTAAGTTGCTTCTGCGGCTGAGGGACAGAATATGGCTTTGAAACGGAATTGAATATTTTTGGGGCAAGCCGATATGGTCTTGTTTTTCTTCCATTTTAGGTCATTTTCCCGACAGAAGACAACTTCATCAGTAGTTTTTTGGCAAAAAACAATTCAATCCGGGTGGTGTTTATCCAGATGAACCGCCAAATGCCCTGTTGCCCAGACAATTGACTAAAAATTGAAATTCTGTTTAAGATTATTTGGGTGCGGAACTAAAATGACGTTGGAAGGGCTTGGCACAGCCCCAGACCAACGGACGGATGGCGACAAAAAGGATAAGTTCCGATGAGAATGACAATGAATTGGGCGATGGCTGCGGCCAGCCTATACGCAGTTGCGTCAGCATGCACGGCACAAGCAACACCAGTAACCTATGTCGATACCTATTATGGTGGCAATGATGGCAGTTACAACACTGACGTCATCGGCAACAAAAACGTATTCGATATTTTCAGCATGATTGTCGAGAAGGTTTCCACTAATCTGGTAGTGACAATCAACACCAATTACAGCGGAAACAACGTCGGTAACCTGGGAACACGTTTGGGCGCACTTTTCATTGGTGATCAAAGCAAGCTGAATTACAACGGCGCAGACATGACGATCAAGCACAATGACGATACATTCAAAGCTGATACGGACCGTTTCAGCTATGGCTTCGATTTTGACAAGAAAAACAATCCTGGCAAGCCCGGGGTCAACAGCGGCACCGGATCGCTTTACGCGCTGAGCGGCACCGGAGATGATGTTCTGCTTTCGCAGGATTTTTTCCCGAACAACAACGGCATCCGGCGTGACCAGGCTGTTGATGTGAACAGGAACAAGGCCGAAGACACCGGGATTAATGGAACCTGGGCCATTGGACTTGGAAATGTAAACTTCACCATCACGAACTTTTTTGGTGGCGGTTTGCCAGCCCTCTACAACACCGGCCTGACGCTTGCCTGGGCCATGACCTGTTCAAACGATATCATTTTGGCAAGGGTCACGTTCCCCAAGGACAGCACGCCGGAAGTTCCCCTGCCCGCCGGCGCATTGTTGCTGTTCAGCGGACTTGGTGGATTGGGCTTCCTCGGCAAGCTCAGGAACAAGGGTTTAAAAGCGACCGCTTAACCCACAGGCAATGGATTTTAACCAGACGGTGGGTTCTGGTTAAACCGTTTCTTTGGTGATAGTGATAGTGTGTACATTTCCCCTTTGGGGGCGTGAACAAACACGCTTGCCAGTGAAACACCCTTTTGTTTTAGCCTGGATTTTATAAAACCGATTTTCATAGGACGGCCCATGAATAATAATTTTTTGCTAACCACCAAGTGGACTTCATGGGTTTTGGTCGTTGCCCTGGGCTTGTCAGTGGGTGCGTGTTCATCGCCTGAGCAGCGCGCACAAGCCCACTATGTAAGTGGCAAGCAACTGCTGCAGGCAGGCGAGTTTGCCAAGGCGGGTCTTGAGTTCCGCAATGCCCTTAAACTGAATGAAAAAATGCCGGACGCGTGGTTCGGTCTTGCGAGCGTTGATGAGCACAGGCAGAATTGGGCTGCTGTTCTCGAAGACTTGCAAAAAGTTATCGAGATGGACCCCAAGAATTTTGATGCCCTGATCAAACTTGCAAAACTGCAGCTCGCCGCCGTTCAAATGGACAAGGCACTTAAAAACGTAAACTTGGCCAATGATCTCAAAAAGAATGATACAGACGTTCTGGCACTGCGAGCCGCCATCCTGTTCAGGCTCAATGATCGCGAAGGGGCAAGGGCAAATGCCGAGCAGGCCCTCGCAATCAACCCCGACAATCCCGATGCCCATGCGGTTCTCGCCGCTGACCAGATGGCGGATGGCCATTCTGCTGTGGCATTGCAGTTCATTGAACGCGGCCTTTTGAAAGACCCAAAAAATCTCGGGTTGCTGATGTTCAAGCTGAAAGTTTTCGAAGACGGCAAGGATGATCCAAAGCTTGAAGCCACCTTGCGTCAGGTCATTGCCGCCTATCCTGAAATCAAGGAAATGAAGCAGGCGCTGCTTGGGTTTCTTATCAGCCGGAACCGCGTTGCAGATGTTGAAACGGAAATGCGCGCGGCAGCTGCCGCAGACCCGAATGATTCTGGCAAGGCACTTGACCTTGTGAGTTTAATCGGTGCCACAAAAGGAACCGTGGCGTCCCACAAGGAACTGGAAACGCTGATTGCCGCCAAGCCAGATATTGCGGCCTACAAACTGTCACTGGCCCAGCTTGATTTTTCTGAAAAACGCACTGATGTTGCGATTGCGGCCGTCGAGTCCGTAATTGCAAAATCCAAAGTAAAGGAAGATGTCCTGCGCGCCCAGCTCTTGCTCGCCGACATGAATATCCGGCTTGGTCGCACTGATGCCGCCAAGGAACTTGTTGCGAAAATTCTTGCAGAAGATGCCAAGAATGCAGAGGCGCTGGCCTTGCGGGCCAGTATCAGGCTGAAGGCAAATGACGTGGATAATGCGGTTGCCGATCTCCGCGAAGCGCTCAACCAGGAGCCGAACTCGGTTCCGTTCCTGATGCTTCTTGGACGCGCCCATGAGCGCCAAGGCGCAGTTGGCTTGGCCAATGACCGCTTTGCAGAAGCACTCAAGGTCTCGAAATATGACCCACAGGTTGTTTTGGATTATATTGATTTTCTTGAGCGCCGCGGCAAGAACGACCAGACAGAGACCATTCTTACTGACGCCGTTGCCAAGAATCCAAGGAATAATCACCTGCTGAAAGCCTTGGCCCAAATCAAGCTTAACAAGCAGGACTGGGCAGGAGCCCAATTAATTGCCGAGACCCTAAAAAAAATTGGCGACGATTCAGGTGTCGGCACGCAGATCGTTGGCGCTGTGCAGCTAGGCCAAAAAAAATATGATGAAAGCATCGCGACCCTGAAAGGCGCTTACTCGTCTTCCGATCAAACACCACAACCAATGTACTCACTTTTCTTGGCCTATATGCAGGCTGGCAAAACCAGTGAGGCTGAGGATTTCATACAATCAATCCTGAAAGTGAATGACAAAAATGCCGAGGCCCGTGTACTGCTGGGTTCCATCAGGATGACACAAAACAAGCCCGTGGAGGCTGAAGCTGCCTTCAAGCAGGCCATTGAGGGTCAGCCTGCAAATCCAATGGGCTATACATCCCTTTCAAAACTCTACATGTCACAGAAGAAAAATGCGGAAGCCGAAACAATTCTCAAGACTGGCCATGAAAAGCTGCCGGAAGACATGGACATAAGCCTACTTCTTGCCGGCCTTCTTGAAGTAAAAAGTGATTTTGACGGTGCCGTCGCCATTTATGAAGCACAGCTCAAAAGCAAACCCGATGCCGTCATCATGATCAACAATCTTGCAAGCATTCTGGCCGATTATCGAACAGACCCGGAAAGCCTCGAGAGGGCCCGCCAGCTTTCACAGCGCCTTGAAGCAATTGATCTTCCCCAGTTCAAAGATACCCTGGGCTGGGTTGCCTATCGCACCGGCGATTACAGGACCGCACTCACCAACCTCGAGCAGGCTGTCGAAAAACTGCCCAACTATGCACTTGTAAGGTACCACTTGGCGATGACCTATATTGCGCTCAAGCGGAATAACGACGCCAAGGACCAGTTACAAAAAGCAGATGCGCTGTTAAAAGACGGCGACCCTCTAAAAGAAAAAATCCGTGCGGCGACCACGGGAATGAGTGCTGCCAACTGATTGCTTGATTAGGAAAGCAAGATCAATGACGACGGCGAATACCGCGAAGGACACTGAGCTTCAAAAAACTGGGGGTGCGCTGGCAAGGTCAGGCGTACTGTGGATCGGTGTGGCTCTTGTTGGCTGCGTGGCTTTTTTCTGGGGCGGAATGGTTTCGCTTTTCGATGCATGGTCCCGCCCTGAATATAGTCACGGGCCCCTTATTCCGGTCATTGCCGGCTTCTTGTTTTTGCGCGAGTTCCGCAATCCGCCACCACTGGCCAAACCCCGTTATGGGATTCCCGCATTGGCCACTGTTTTGCTGGGCATGTTTGTCGGGCTTCTGGGAAATCTCACCCAAATTCCAGACCTCATCACTTACGGATTGATTATTGTCATCGGTGGCCTGATCCTTGTCTCGGTAAGCGCCCAACGTGGATCGCGCTTCTGGGCTGCATGGATATACCTTCTCTTCATGCTGCCCCTACCGAATATCATCTACTGGCAATTGTCAGCCAAGATGCAGTTCATCTCGTCGCAACTCGGCGTGGATTTTATCCAGATGCTGGGCATCCCGGTATTTCTGGACGGCAATATCATTGACCTCGGCATTTACCGCCTGCAGGTCGCGGAGGCCTGCAACGGCCTGCGCTACCTGTTTCCCCTGATGAGCTTCGGATTTCTGTTTGCTGCTTTATATCGCGGGCCGTCCTGGCACAAAGTCGTTCTTTTTCTATCAAGCATACCAATTACCATCCTGATGAACAGCCTTCGAATTGGTGTCATTGGCATCCTCGTCAACTCATTCGGCATCGCCCAGGCAGAAGGATTTCTGCATTGGTTCGAAGGCTGGATCATTTTTGTCGCCTGCATCGCGCTTCTCTATGTTGAGGCCATGCTGCTGCAGCTCCTGACGGCAAAACCACTGTCGGCGCTGAACATCCTCGATCTTGACATGGCGGGCAGCCTTCCACTCCTCGCTTCGGCTCGCAGCATGCAGGCAAGCAAAAAACTGGTCACTGCAGCCCTGCTGTTGCTTGTCAGTGGCGCAACCTGGCAATTTCTGCCCGCCCGGACAGCACCCGCCGTTGCCCGGGAAACACTCGCAGTCTTCCCGATGCAGGTCAGTGGCTGGAAAGGCGTGCGGGAGAAAAAGCTCGACCCCGCCATTGAGGCAGTTCTGGCAGCTGACGAGTATCTTCTGGCTGACTATACGACTGCTGGCCAAACATCCGCAGTTAATCTGTTCATAACTTACTACAACAAGACAACAGGCGGGCCTGGCATCCATTCTCCGGAAGTTTGCATTCCGGGCGGTGGATGGGAAATTTCACGCTGGCAACAAATGCCGGTGTCGACAAGTCCTGCATTCGAAGTGAACCGTGCCGTCATCCAGAAGGGTGAGAAGAAACAAATCGTATATTACTGGTTTGAACTGCGCGGCCGTCACCTGACTAGCGAATACACGGCAAAATTCTACGCCATTTGGGACTCCTTCACCATCTCACGGACCGATGGCGGGCTGGTGAGGCTGGTCACGCCTCTGGAAAATGGCGAACCTGAGGCAGCTGGTGACAAACGCCTCGTGGAGTTTCTCAAGACAGTGACTCCGATTATTGCAGAATATATACCCAACTAGTTGAATAGACTGGCTAATTCATGTGGACTTTGGCCGGGTGCGAGCGTTTTTCAAGCCCTTACAAGAAGAGGATAAATTGACGAAAGCTATTGACTCATTATTAACTTTATGTCACAACCATGAGCAGAGTGGGCCAAAATAAGAACCTATTATTTAACAAATCTCGTAAGCGACATACAGAGAGAAGTCAAAAATCATGAATAAAGCTATGAAAATATCCATGGCATTAGCAGCAATGTTAATGGCAACACCCGCTTATGCGGTAACCGTAAACGTAACTTGCAACAACGTTGCTGCTTGCGCATTTGGCAATTCACTTCAGCCAACGGCTATTTCATCAACGGGTACCCAACTCCGCGAAAACATCGCGACAGGTTCTGTGCCTTTTGCAACAAGAAATCCTTGGCAAGATGTGGCGGGAAATACGCTCGTTGGCACCACCGGATATAGATATAATGCGGTTGGTCAAAATACGTCAGCAACTTATTTTATCGGAAAAGGCCGTAACAGCCTTAAGATCATGTGGGGATCGCCTGACAAAAATCCAGTTGGTCGGAACCTTATTGAGTTTTTAGCCGGCGGACTTGCTGTTGCTTCTTATGATGGAACAGCCTTGGCTGCATTGTTAGGCGGCGCATTCGTTGAAAGTAAGGGTTTTGTAGTTGCACTGTTTGATACAGGCAGAATCCTTTTCGATAGCGTAAGGATGACCGATGGTACGGGCGTACAAGCGTTTGAATTTGCTTTCAGCAACCGACCAGGTGATCTCGGTCCGGGTCCTGTTCCTGTCCCAGCTGGCCTTGTGCTATTGCTTAGCGGCTTGGCAGGCGTTGGTTTCTTGGGTCGCGCACGCGCCAAAACTGCTTAAACAACCGACGAACCAAAATCTAGAGGACGCTTTCAGGCGTCCTCTTTTTTTATGGATCGGTTTATAATCGCGGTTATTTGTTGCTGATTGAACTGGAGTTGACACACCTCAATATGTGTATCCGGAATCAACATCTTCCTCTGCCTTGTTCAACACAATCCCCATGATCTCCGTTGCACCCAGGAGACGCTCGCTGCTGGTGATATCGGAAACTGTGGTTTGTCCGGAAGCCACAATCAGCAGTACGGAATTGAGATGGGGCAGAAAAGAAATTACGTCATCAACGGCCAAGACGGGCGGCAAATCAAATAGGATAATCCCGTCCGGATCTTGAGCGCGCAGTTTTTGCACAAACTCAACCAACTGGCTTGAGGCAATAAGCTCAGCCGCATTTCTGCTGGACCGAAAAGTTGGGAGAACCCGAAAACGTCCGTGGCCAGTCTCGGGAACGAGCACGACATCTTCAAACGTGGCACGCCCGCTCAAAACGTCATCAACGCCCGGTCCGGCAGGCAACCCCATATAACCGGCGACCTGTGGTTTTCGCAAATCGAGGTCAACCAGAGTGATAGACCTTTCCTGCAAACGCGCCATGCTGAGGGCAAGGTTCACCACACAAACCGTCTTCCCGCATCCCGGTGTTGGCGACGTGATGCCAATGGTTTGGTGGTTGTTTTCACTCGTCCTGCGAAAAATCTGCGTCCGCAACATCTCAAACCCACGACTGCGCGGATCAACCAAATCATCGGCAATAATGCGCATTGATTTAAGGTGCTTCTGGTCCAGGTTGACTGACCGTCCTCCAAAGGAAGTATAACCATTGTTTTGAAATGGTTTAGGCGGCGCAGACATGCGCGTAGGAGTATGCTCACGCTGGCCTGCCTCGCCCGCGCGGCTACGGTTCACCTTCGCAATCTCTACGGCTTCCTTGATGCGTTCCATAATTTATCCTTCGGGACTGTCCGCTGGGTAGTCCCACAAATCCGGGTTAGAAATTAAGGCGTGAGAGAATCTTTTCGAAAAGCAAGTCAATTGGCATATAGAGAAAATGAAGCGCTGCAATTGCCAGCAGACCTAAGACCAAAGCAATGATGATCCCGATCAGGAGCCGACCTATTTTGCGCCGCCCTTCGGCCAATGTCGTGATATAGGGTATTGTTACAAGAGGGTGCCGGTTAAGCGCTTTGACAAGGTCATTGCTGGTTCTGATGCTCTGGTTCAACATTTCGAGGCCTAACACCGACCCGAGCCCTGCCAATCCCGCGAGAAAAAATCCTGATGTAAGAATCTTTTTTCGATTTGGGCGCACGGGTTCTTGCGGTGTGATTGGCTGTTCAATGATTTCAAACCGCTCGGCCTGTTGGTCTTTTTCAAGCTGTTCGCCAAGGCGGGCCTCGGAAAGCTTACCCGAAATATCATCGAGGGACTTCTGCATGTTATCCCTTTGACGCTCAACAAAGGAGAGATAAACCTGAATTTCAGGAGCTTGGTTCAGCACGGTATTAAGTGCGGCGATGGTCTCCGCAATTGAGGCTTTTTCGGTGGACGCAAGCTTTAACCGGCGGTCGATCGTGTCAATTTTTTCTGCGACAATACGGGAGTTGAGATCAAGTTTGCTCATGTCCTCCGGTGTCGTGGCGGCGTTCTCAGGTTTTACTTTTGCCGCGAGCGCAATTTGCTTCTCCAGCACGGCGATCTGGCTTTTCAACGCCTTGATTTCGGGGTGGGAGTCAGAAAAAACCGACAACTTTTGGGCAAGCCCGATACGCAGCAGTTCAAGCTCACGCGCGGGGTTGTATTGGCTACTGTCCGGAAGGCCGCTGGCCTCAGCAGATTTGCGAACTGACATTTCAAGTTCCAGGAAGCGCCGTGTCTGGTTAAGGTCAGTGACCGTGCTTTCCAGCGCCTTCATGTCATTTGCAGCACGCTCTAGGGCTGCCAACTGGAAAGGTATGCGCTCTGGCAGGGCATCCTTGTTTTGAAGTTTAAAGTCAGAAAGTGTCTTGTCTATTTTCGACAATTCCTGCTGTAGGCGCTCGGATTCACGGTTAAGAAATTGCGTAGTCTCGTTTGCCTTGTTTGTGCGGCTGCGAATGTCTTCCTTGAGGATTAGGGTAACCAGTTCATTGGCAACCTTGGCGGCGATATCTGCCTGCTCATATTCAAATCCCACCGTAAACGCCACGGTCAACGACCCTTCGCGTGAACGCCGTCCGGCAAGACCAAGATCAAAGGGAAGGATCAGAATCCGTTCGCGCATGAGGTCCACGAGCTGTGTCGCCGACATCTTCTTCCTCTGCTCGCCAAAGAGGCTGTATTTATCAGCAATTTCCAGTAAGGCTTCACGGGCGGTAATTCTTTGCCGAGTAACCTCGATACGTTCGCCTGCAAGGCCGGTTACGGTGGAACGAACCAGATCCGATGGTATCTGCTGGGACTCCACTAAAATCTTCGCCTCAGAGCGATAAATGGGGGGAAGTTTTACCGCGATAAATGCAGAGACACCAAGCACGGTAACGAAAGCCGCAATGAAAAAGGGATATCTTCGGCGCAAAATGCCAAGATAATACCTTACGCTATCGTTTTGTCGCATATAGCCATCCAGAATCCCGACATCGTCGCCGGTCCAATTGTATTATTATGCCCTTTTTAGACTCAAAATAGAATAAATATATGGCACGTCGGCATTCATGGTTACCATTTGCGTCCAAGCGATGACACCAGACAAAACCACTTGCACATAAAAATCTATGCGATGCAAATTGCTGGTGTTATGGTTGCGCTTGCAGAGATTAGGCAAAATTATTCCAAAGTACAAAACCTCTGCAGGTTTACATGAGGTTCGGGCAAATTCCCATTCATTCGACGGGCAGTAACACTCTTATACAATACTGGAAGTTGTCCAAGCTGGTGCATGTTAAATCCAGCCCGGCCAATATTGCGCGTCGCATATTATTTGTTTCGAAGGCGCAGCGCGAAAGCGGTGAACTCCGCCATTGGTTCAACGCGCCGGAAGGCTCTTCATTGCGACAGCTCTTGAACCACAGGCCGGAATGTCTTGGTGCAATTGTCTGGCCATATATGTGCAACTCCTGGGACGCCCAAACGCGTTTGAAGTGCATCAGGGAACACCATGAAGCGGAAGACGCGATGGGACAGGCCTTGGCGTTCCCTTTCGGAGGCGGTGTTCGATTGCTGGAACTATCACACCTCTACGACACCTTGTCCGTTGTCATTGACCGTCCGATTTGGTTTGTCCGCGAGGGTGAATTGACGATCAATCTTTTTCTTGGCGATGTCCGGGCGTTTTCCCTGGCATTTTCATTCGCCCGCAAGGACGGCATGCTGTTTGCCTATGTCGGAGCGATACAGGGACGCAATATAGCCGATATAAAAGATACGTATAGGGACATGACGAAAGCCCTGCATGGCATGAGGCCGAGGGATTTTCTCATAGAAATATTCCGCGTTTACTGTCGTCATGCGAGGGTTTTATTTCTACTTGCCGTTACAGATGCCAGCAGGCATCACCGAAGCACTTATTTTGGCAACCCCGAGAAATCATTTTCGCTGAATTACGATGAGGTCTGGCAAGACAGGGGTGGTGTCAAGGAGAACGCTGATTTCTTCAGGCTCGCAGTTGAAACCCAAGTCAGGGCAATAGAGGATATACCACCGAACAAACGTTCAATGTACCGCCGCCGCTACGCGTTACTTGCGGAAATAGATTCAACAACCCAGGAAGCATTCGCCAATATGCAGCAACGGCACATTCCCAGTCTACCCCAAGGATAAACGCAAACAATGAGCACAATGTGGAGAGCAACCCGCGGATTGATCAAATGCGTAGCCTCATATCAAGCCCATAAAAACCAGCCGGGTCTTATGCACAAGGTATTACGCTGGTTAGCCCGTGCCAAACACTTTTTCTTCAGCATGTTGACGTCATCGGACATTGATATCCACGCCCGTTTGGGTGAGGGGCTTCAGCTGCCACATCCAACAGGCGTGGTCATCCACGAGGATGCAGTGATTGGAAAAAACTGCATGATCATGCAACAGGTGACAATCGGGCAGTTGTCACGAGATGGCGCACCCACAATCGGAGACAGTGTATATATTGGTGCTGGCGCTAAAATATTAGGACCAATCAAAATCGGAGATCGGGCACGCATAGGTGCAAATGCCGTGGTCTTAACCGACGTTCCCTCCGACAGTACCGCTGTTGGCATTCCAGCAAGGGTTATGCGCAGAAAAGCCTCTCTGCCGTAGAAAAAATCTTAGTCGTCTACGCGTTTTAAATGTCTTCCAGTATTCGTCGCACCGTTTCCTGGACACCTTCACGCCACTCTGGAAGGGCAAAACCATATTGAGACGTGAAAGCAGACGTATCAAGACGGGAATTGACTGGCCGTGGCGCAGGAGTCGGGTAATCAGCCGTGGGAATGGCAATCACTTTAGCCGACGGACCGCCAAGCGATTTGCTGATTTCAAAAACATGCCTTGCAAGGCCGCACCAGCTTACAAAACCGGTACCGGCAAGGTGTAATGTGGTACCCGCACCAGACTTTGCCTTGACCTCCGGAACAATCCGCAGGATTGCATCGGCAAGATCAAGTGCACTTGTAGGGCTACCGACCTGGTCATCGACCACACGCAATTGCGAACGATCCTTGGCAAGGCGCAGCATTGTCTTTACAAAATTGCTGCCGAATGGGCTGTAAACCCATGATGTGCGGAAAATCAGCGCGGAAGGATTGGATACACGCACCGCCAATTCACCGGCCAATTTTGATTTTCCATAGACACCAAGCGGTCCCGTTTCATCGGTTTCCACGTAGGCCGTTTCGCTGTTGCCAGAAAAAATATAGTCCGTAGACAGATGAATGAGGGGAATGCCAAATGTCTGGGCCACAGAGGCAATTTCGACGGCGCCATCACAGTTTATTGCAAATGCCCTCTGCGGCTCTGTCTCAGCCATGTCCACCGCCGTATAAGCAACTGCATTGATGACAAGATCGGGACGCGCATCGGCGATCACCGGGAATATTGTTGCTGTATTTTCAAAATCAAAATCGGGACGGCCAACAGCAATTACGCTAAACTCAGGATAACGGCTGGCTCGCTCCATCAATGCGCGCGCGACTTGGCCTTTTGTACCCGTAACAACTATCCGCATCATGTCTTGAGTGTGCCAAGCCGTTCCCCGGCATATTTGGTCTGGCGCAGTGGTTGCCACCATTCCTGGTTGGCAATGTACCATTCAACGGTTTTCTTCAGGCCGGACTCAAACGTTTCCTGCGCACGCCAGCCGAGCTCTTTTTCAATTTTGCCGGCATCGATGGCATACCGGAGATCATGTCCGGGCCGGTCCTCAACAAAATGAATAAGGGAACGACGGTTGAACCCGCTAATTGGGTTCACTTGGTCAAGCGCATCTGCAATCGCTTCCACAACAGCCAGATTGCTGCGCTCGTTACGCCCGCCGATGTTGTATGTCTGTCCTGGTTCGCCCTTGGTCATCACAAGGGCAAGTGCCCTTGCATGATCTTCAACGTGCAACCAGTCACGCACGTTTAGACCACTACCATAGACCGGCAGTTTGTGGCTTTCAATGCCGTTGATGATCATCAGGGGAATGAGTTTTTCAGGAAAATGATAGGGGCCATAATTATTCGAACAATTCGACAAAACAACGGGTAGCCCGTATGTTTTGTACCACGCCATTACAAGGTGGTCTGAGGCGGCCTTGGACGCTGAATAGGGTGATGATGGCGCATAGCGCGTCTCTTCGGAAAAGAGGCTGTCGTCAAGCGGCAAATCACCAAAGACCTCATCGGTCGAGATATGGTGAAAGCGGAAACCCTTTTTTCCATTTGGAGAAAGTTTTTCAAAATAACTTCGTGCGGCCTGTAGAAGCGTAAACGTCCCCAGGATGTTGGTCTGCATGAATTCACCGGGATCATTGATTGACCGGTCAACGTGGCTTTCAGCAGCAAGGTGCATCACAGCATCAATCGCTTCATCCTGCATGACCTTGAACATCGCGTCGCGGTCGCAGATATCATGTTTGTAAAAATGGTAGAGCGGGCTTGCAGCGATTGTGACAGTGGATCCCGCACTTGATGCATAGGTAAGCTTGTCGACATTAATGACAGAATGGCCAAGATCTTTGATTAGATGACGGCAAACCGCTGATCCAATAAACCCTGCCCCGCCCGTTACCATCACTTTCATTTTCGGTGATCCCCAACTCAGTCGAATGAAATTCCATCAATGATGTCGGCAAGCATCGGTGCATTGCGGTCCTTGTCGGAAAGGATGAGTTCCGAAGACGGCAGCGGCCATTCAATATCAATGCGCGGATCAGAAAACCGGATTGACCTGTCACACTCGGGCTTATACGGCGCGGAAACCTTGTAAAAAACCTCCGTATCCGGTTCAAGTGTCAGAAATCCATGGGCAAATCCCTTGGGTACCAAAAGCTGGTTAAAAGCTGCTGCTGAAAGGATACATGACACCCACTGGCCAAATGTTGGCGACGTTTTACGGATATCAACGGCGACATCGAATATGGAGCCCTTTATTACGCGGATCAATTTATCCTGGGCAAAAGGGCTCACCTGGAAATGAAGACCGCGCAAAACACCTTTCTTGACAGAAAAAGATTGATTTTCCTGTACCCATTCATGGGTAATGCCGACATTATGGAAACGCTCGCGTGCATAGGTTTCGGAAAAAAAGCCACGTGCGTCCGCGAATTTCTTGGGAACAATTTCAATAACGTCAGCAATGACAAGACAGCGCAGTTCCATGGTCATCTCGAATTGTGTTCAATGGCAATGCGCCGGAGATAGGCAGCATACTCGGTTTTGCCCATGTCATCTGCGCGCCTCATCACGGCTTCGGCGCTAACATAACCATAATTCAACGCAATTTCTTCAGGGCAGCAAATCTTGCTGCCAGTGCGTGTTTCGATGGTTCTGATATAGGAGCTTGCATCATGAAGGCTGTCATGGGTGCCAGTATCAAGCCATGCATTGCCGCGGCCCAATTTCTCGACATGGAGATCACCACGTTCCAGATACGCCCTGTTGACATCAGTGATTTCAAGCTCACCCCGCGCCGATGGCTTGATTGATTTGGCAATTTTCACAACATCAGAGTCATAAAAATATAACCCGGTCACCGCCCAACTCGATTTGGGCACCACAGGCTTTTCCTCAATGTTGTAGGCCAGATCATTCTTGTCAAAGGCAACAACACCGTAGCGTTCAGGATCCGATACATGATATGCAAACACCGTGGCACCTTTCTTGAGCGCCGCCGCTTTTTGACACCTTGCGCCTAGCATATCGCCGTGAAAGATGTTGTCACCCAAGACCAAAGCGGCAGGTCCGCCTTCAAGGAACTTCTCGCCAATCACGAAGGCCTGGGCAAGACCACCAGGATGGGGTTGTTCAGCGTAGGACAAGTTGACACCAAACGCGGAACCATCACCAAGCAAGCTGCGAAAATGCGGAAGGTCTTGTGGTGTAGAGATAATCAAAATATCTCGAAGTCCAGCTAGCATCAAAACCGACATAGGATAATAAATCATCGGCTTGTCATAGACAGGCAGAAGTTGCTTAGAAACCACAATGGTCAGTGGGTAAAGCCTCGTCCCGCTGCCACCCGCCAAAATTATTCCACGCATTCCCGGCTACACCATCTTTCAATTTTGTATCAATAGCCTTTAACCTTTGTTCTGGTCAAACGTTGATAAAACGCCACATTGGTTAAAATCGTTCTCTTGCATTTTTTTCCGGAAAATCTTTGCGATGGAGTCTGATTGCAGCCTCATAGATGATACGTATTTGTGATATTTTATGATGCCAGTCAAAATGTTGCTCTACACGCAGCCTGGCCTTTTCAGCCTGTCTCCTGACCATTTCAGGTGACCTGATCAATCGCGAGATCGCAGTGGCCAGATCGGCAACATATTGTTTGGGTTCAGATGGCTCAATCAGTGTTCCGCATTCATCCGTCAGGTAATCAAGCGGTCCGCCCCAAGCTGTGGCAATCACCGGGCAACCACTCGCCATCGCTTCGAGGACCACCGCCCCTCCGCACTCCTTCATGCTGGGTAAAACAAGTGCTGTCGATTGGGCCATCAGTGTCGCCACTTCAGCCTGAGGTAGTCTCCCGTGAAACACAACCCGATCTCCAAGTAGTTTCGCCTGGTCTTCAAGTTGGGGCCTCAATGGCCCGTCACCAATGATGTGGAGTTTAAGGTTTTCTGAACCACGCAGGAATAAGCAAGCCTCGATGAGGAGGTCCACGCGTTTAACTTCGACAAGCCTGCCGACATAGATGATATTTGATAGACTTGGCATTGCGGATGACCTGTTTCCCGCACTGGCAAAAAGCCTAAGATCAACGCCATTCTCGACCAAGGTGGCGACAGGAACCGATCTCAAACAATTTGGAAGCGCAGCTTTTGTGCGCTCATTTGCGACCAACAGGGTTGCAGCTTTGCGTTTTCCAGGAACCACCCAGTTAAAAAAATTGGCCGTTGATCGAAGAACGGTAATCGCGATCTCCTCAAAAGAGCCTGATTTTTGATACCCGGGTGGAAAATCCATGCCACCATTCATCGGGCCGATGATGACAGGCACGCCAAACCCATACATGAATGATGGCATTTTTGGCGACACCGGAATTGGCTGGTGAACAATGTTAATGCCAAGATTTATCGCGGACTGCCTTGCAATTTTTCGCAACCGCAACTGGTTGTGCAATTGGCTAATGGCACCAAGGGTAAAATCCGCAACTCTGTCAGGCATAAGGCAGCCAATCCGGTAGCATGCAATATTCAGCAGGTTATCTTCGATATACAGGACCCTGGACGCATCGTCCCCAAGCAATGAATCCAGTTCCTGCCGCGTTCTTGCGTGAACCAGAAGCCATGCCTCAAGACCAGCCTCCCTTAAAAATCGGAAAAAATTCAAAGGAAGTATGGCCTCACCCCCAAACTTCGCTGACGCGTGTTCACCCACGATAAGTATACGTGGATACATCGTTTCTAAATTGGATTGCTGCGCCGAAGAAGGACCGTCGGACTCTTTTTTTGCCAAACCATTCTATCCTTTAGCAATAAAATTCCCAAGTTTAAGAAACAGGCTTTTGATCATTACTTGTGGTTAGGTTCGGTATGAGTGACCCGCAAAATCCGGGGTCCATCACCGAATCCGAAACCTTTTGGACGAGAATTTGGTGTTGCATCGTAACAAATCGCGATAACAATCCCAAGCTGAACGTATCTACAATTGGATCGAAACGGGCGGGGCCATATGTTTTTCCAACTTCACGCAAGGCCAAGCCTGTTGACGTCATCATTTCAACAGCTGATCCACGTGAAAAAAAGCGCAGGTGGGTCCGGTCAAAAAGACCAGAACTGCGATACCTAAACGTACCTGTCAGTATACGGATTATCATGCGGTAGTTCTGGACGTTCGGAATTGAAGCCAGGATATAGGCACCTACCGGCATCAACGCATGCAGACGTGCCACTTGCCGCCAAGGATCGACAAGATGCTCCAATACATCAAGGCACAGAACCAGGTCAAAAGTACCGTGCTTTTCAAACACTGTTTCAAGTGACTTTGGTGCCTCAATATCGCAGACGACTGTTGCGTCTACTCGCTTGGCGGCATCATTCAAAACAGCTTCTGAAATGTCGGCACAACATACAAAGCTCGCGCCAGTCATTGCCTTTATTGCCGCACCATTGCCACCGCGTCCGCCACCCAAGTCAAGTATGCGGGAAATTCCACATGGAACGAGTTTTTTTGTCCCAGCCTGAAGTGTAGCAGCGTGATATGGATACGTGTAGCCATGTGGCTCCATTACTGTGACTTTCAAATCCAAAATGAGGGGGCAATCAAATTTGCAGAATAACGTAAAGCGTATTTTGCATTATCTTTCCATCCCCCATAACGCGCACCATCAAAGCCCCGAACCCCTGAAATCCTTGGCGTATGATTGAAACGCCTTACAATCCGGCACTTCGGAAACGACTGTGTGTCTATTTTTTTCCGAAGCAGAATTTCACCAGCCACGGTATTCTTGTAATTCTCCAAATCCCGGGCAAGAATTTCAGTATATCCACGTCGTGTGAATGCTGTCAGATAAAAATCAATCACATGTTCTGGGTAATCGCGGCAATTGACATAGAGATCGCAGTCAGGTGCGTCATGGATGATTTTCTCGATGTTGGTAACGATATACCGCCCTGTAAGTTTCCAGATGCGCTGTTGTGGATCGGCAAGCAATATCTTCGACATTGCGAAGGCATTTTCAAGCAAGTTTATTTCAAGGAAGTAGCGACTCAAACGGGGTGAAATACCCGACGTGTATGAAAGGAATTCAACCCTGTCGGACACTCCTGATTTTTCACAAATATCCCTTAGTTGATCAAGCGGAAAACCCGAATTATCAGCATATACGATGGTATCGATCATGTTTGGTTTCAGTAGGCCGATTTGAAATTCAAGCGACGCCTTGTAGTCCATCAGCCGCAAGGCAGGGTCTTTTCGCGCCAGCATAAAGGTATCAATTGCAGGCGCGATTGTGGATGTCATGAGCAATATGTTTTTCACTGTGATATCGACACCCCATCTCCAAATTTACTGCAATTAGAAAAATTACTTATTTTATATTTGAGCATACAAGATGACGCCCGTTTTTATTTCCGGTCTGTCCGGACCCAACCCGTGCCTCGGTCACGCCACATGATCAAATAGAAACCAAATTTGCGGACAAGTAAACTTGGCAATGCCAATAAATCGCAAGTACGCAAGACTTCACGCCCAAACCGGAACCAAGCCAGTGACAAGGCCAGTATCAATAATGACAATGCGCCGCAAAAAAGGGCAGCAGGTAAAACATTTCCTCCCGCAATCGCAAATATGACAGACAGCATCAGGCCAAAAATCATGGTGGCTACAAGCATCATCACTGGCGGTACAGCCAGATCAATCGTCATGACAGTAAGATTCATGTTAAATGTTCCCAACCCACGCAAAAACATGGCTGGAACAATTGATGTGATCGTACGTAGAGAACCTGTCTCCCACCTTTGCCGTTGAACAGTAAAGCCCTGCTCAGTTGTCGGGAATTCACTTTTTACGCTGACCTCAGGACAATAGACGGGCGCAAAACCTGCGGCAGCAAGGTCCAATCCCATTTTTATGTCTTCGACAATATTGCCCGTGGCGAGATCAATACGCCAGATGGCTTCCCACGGGAAAGCCATGCCAGTTCCCATGAGCTGGCAAGGCAGGCCAAGTGACGCGAGCCCTGTGGGCCGCACATGATTTTTGACAATCCACGCAAAGCCCGCAAGGCGACGCTTGGCATCTGCTGTTTCTGGCAAGCCCATCTCATAGAATGCCTGCACCGGGCGGTTGAGGCTGCAAACACGCTCGACCAGCATATCAATAGTGCGGGGGCCTAAATGGCAATCGGCATCAATTATGATAATAATATCCGGCGGCTCGGCTGCAAGGCGTTGAATACCGAAATCAAGGGCATAGCCCTTTCCATGACGATCTGGATCAAACCGGGTAATCGTCTCTGCACCTGAAGCCTCTGCCCGTTGAGCTGTGGCATCTGTACAATTATCCGCGACAACGATTAAACGATCGGACGCACCAAGCTGCTTGGCTATGCCGGAAACAGTGGCACCAATACCGTATTCTTCATTATGCGCGGGAACAATTACGGTAGCACGAACACCTAAAGGCCTCTTCCACTCATTGGAGACCTTGGGCTTATTCGCATAAAGCGCACAGAGAATTTCTACGGTGAGGACAAGACCAGGCAAAAACAGCATAAATGCTGATATGGTCAAGACCCATGTTAAAACAATCATCTGCCTTGCCCTTCAAACAGCCGCTTGAGTTTTGCCGCCTCAACCGATGCGTCATGATATTCAACAACTTGCTGCCGCGCCAATTTTCCCATCGCTGCAAGAGCTCTAGGTGACAGCAAAAGGACTTCACCAATCGCCTGCGCCAGCGCACCAACATCTCCTGCCGGCACGAGCCAGCCAGTTTTGCCTGACATGACCAGCTCCGGAATACCTGCCACAAATGTTGACACGACAGGTCTTTCGAGAGCCATCGCTTCCATAATCACAACCGGCAGCCCTTCCGCAAAACTTGGCAGGACGAGGGCGCGCGCCTGCTCGATTTCGTTGCGTACACGTTGGCCTGAAACCCAGCCGGTAATCGAAATGCAGTCATTCAAACCTGATGTCTTGATCGCCGTCTCGATATCCATCCGCATTGGACCATCGCCCGCGAAAACAATTTCGAAGGCAATACCCTTGTCTTTAAGAATTTTGGCGGCCTCAACCAGCAGAAGCTGGCCTTTCTGTTCGCACAGCCTTCCAACGCAAACCAGCCGCGGATGTTGTGGAATGGGTATTCTCACCCCCCCAAGAAACATGGCATCCAACCCACAGCGCACAACATGCATTTTATGCCATTGTGCATAAGGAGCCCAACGCCAGAGCTGAGATCGCCCAAAAGACGAGATGGCAATGACAAAATTGGCGTTTCGGATTTTTTTGGCCAACCCAATACCAATGGGCCTGTCAAACTCTTCAGGGCCGTGGGCAGTGAAACTCCAAGGAATGCCAATAAGTTTATTTACCAACATGCCAATGGTTGCAGAATTGGTTCCAAAATGGACGTGGATATGATCTATCCGGTCCCGTCTGCACCATGCTGCCAGAACTGCGGCCTCCAGAAAATAAGCCACATGCACCACAATTGACCTGTCAGATCTCGACCCGCTGTGGATTGCCGAAAAAAATACTTTAAGAAATCGAAGGGGGTGGGAAACAGCAATCCCTGACGCATCAATAACTTTTCTGAAAAAGGGTTTAGCAATGACTACAGCTGTTTTTGAAAGCTCGTTGCGATCCGCCTCATCCGCCAACAGCTCGGTTGTTCTTCGTAAAGTATACCGGGTAATGGTCATGCCCAATGACTCAAGTGCCGCGATTTCACGACGAACAAAACTGTGGCTGGTTTTTGGATACTGATTAACCAAATAGGCGATATGCATGAAGTGTCCCGCTGTTGTCTTCATCCGTCCCGAAGTACAATCCAATAGGTTCCAAGGGTTGCGTCCAGATTAAGATTATAGGCGCCATTTCCATACCTCACAGAAAGCGGTTTGAGCCTGCCATCGCCAAAAGCGGCATAGGCAACAAGCCCGGGCCGGGCTTTGACTGCCAACTTGCCCAAAACAGGTTCCGAGCGGTTGCTCTTGAAATCACCCCACGCAGGAATTGTCTGCGCCGCCATTGAAATCAGAATAGACTGCGATTCCTCAATCGGCTTTGAATCAAGGCTTTGGATTGCCAAGGAGGCGTAGGCTGTCTTAATTGCAATCGTCACTGATTTAAGCGTGAAGGTTTCGCCGCCGATCCAGCCGGACGCGAGTTGGGTCATTGGTGTATCTACAGTAAAGGTTCCACGCCGCCAATTGCGGCAGAAATCACCTGTTTCCGCACAGATAACATCACCTGAACCAGCAAAATCCGTGGCTATGTCTTTGACTTCTGTCGCGCCCTGTTCCTGTGCGGATGGCTTAAACCAATCCAACTCCCTGATGACAGGCAAAGCCAACCTCCAACGCTTTGTTTCAGTAAGCGTTCGAATAGCCTGTGATGTGAGAGGAGAAAGAGGGGAATTGATGAATTCAGCCATCGTTGGGCTGAGATAGTGAAGGGAACCGCCTTGTTTGACATGCTGTTGGCGAAAAATAAGTGCGCCCACAGGCATCATGGCAAGCAACGCTGGATCAGTTGCAAACTCCCATCGTGAAATGATCCCTGGATTGTCCAAGGATGATTGCGAATAGGCAAATTCCATAGGGGCATTCCATCCTTGAAAACTTGCAATGGCAGCAAAGTATGCCGGTAATGCTGATCGGTCATAGGTTGGGTGCTTCCACAAATTCCACTCGGTTATTGCAACGGGCTTGCCGGCCAATCCTGTTGCAGCGATCCAACTGGTCAAATTTGGTAAATAGCGCGGATCAGCTTCTAATAGGCCGACATTCGTGTAGGCATTAACGGCAACCACGCCGCCGTCGGCGATTGACAGCAATCCGGCTACCGTCATGTTTCCAAAGGAATTGGTGGTGCTGATCACCGCCTTGCTGCCAATCAACCTGATGGCGGCGATCATCCGTTCGTTGAAACGGTGTTCCATATCGCTCAAGAACAGCTTGGGCAGCCCAAACTTCCATGATTCCCATGTTGATTGCGGGTCAATGCCCTTCTCTGTGGCAAAGCGAGTAGCCTCTGCCATGAAAATCTTGTTATGAAATGGCTGGTCTTTGTCGGGCAAAAACATGTTGCCGTAATGGTGCGTCAAATCATTTTCATTGGTCAACAGAAGAAAGGCAATCCGGGGGTCATCCCGATATGCAAGTTTGGTGTATTGATTGACATGATTGAGCAGCAAGGCATTGAGAACCTTCATTTTTGCTTCAATTCCACTGTCCAGATAGGCATAGCCCGCCGCCGATGGGCCTTTGCCATTCTTGATCATTTCCTGGGAGCCCTCACCATCACTTGCAGGAAAAATCCGGCCAACATTAAGGTCAAGCCAAACGTAAATACCTTCGTCACCGAGTGCCTTGATCCACAAATCGAGCCGACGGAGGGACTCCTTATCCAATTCAAGACCTGCTGCGGTGTCGCTAGCAAATATATTGGGCTTAACCCAATCTGAATCGAAATGGTGAAGACGGACGAGATTGAAACCCAGTTCCGATAACCGCTTTGCCTGCTTGACGGTATCGCTTAGCCCGGTTGTGAACAGGGAATACCCGGTGATATTGGTACCCCAGAACCGGGCAGCGGTTCCATCTGAAAACACCAACTCATCGCCTTTAACCTCTAATGATCCATGTTTTCCGGCAGGCTTTTCAGCATCATTTAAAAAACTCAGATTAACAGGTGAAATACTGGTATCGACAAGATTGTTGTACCAAGTGTTATCAGGCTGTGCCAGCCGCTCTAAGGTCGAGGGCAGGATTGGAGAGCCCTCGGGAAGTTCAACTGAGATTGTATAGTCACGCGCAACAAATTTTTCTCCAGGCTTGGCAAAATAAACCCGTATTTCGTCATGACCGTTTCGTTCAAAAATAACATCCGAAGGTGGAGGCTCTATGACCACCTTGATTGGCATTTGATCTGCCGCCAGCTTAAGCGTCCAGCCATCCTTTCCAGGCAGGATGTTGAGCTCCGGCACAAAGGCATCATTCGCAAACGGAGCATGCTCGAACGCAAAGCCAATACCACCAAACTGGTTTTTACCGGGGCTCACGTGAAATCTCCATCGCATGTGGTTTGCGCCGCTGCCCTTGGCTAACCCATTTAGGGTTAACCCGCTTTCCTTGTTGGCGCCCGAAAACCCGTAGTTAAAAGAACTGTCAATCCTCGTTTCAACCTTTACAGCGTTCCAAACCCATGCGCCGGACCAAAAAATGAATTTGGCTTTGGCAATGTCCACCGTGTGATGCTTGATGACGAAGAGCCCGGTTTCCGTGTCAAATTGCAAGGAAGTATCATTGGGCGCTGCAAAGGTCCGAGCACAAGTCAGGCAAAAAAAGACCAGTACATAACTCAAAAACTTAATCATTACATACCTCGACAAACTTGAGATAAAACTTAAATATCTTACAACGAACCACACAGGCAAGTCCACTGGAAGCGGCCTGCCTGGACTGATGCTTTAAATTAATGAATAATCAATTTTTTTATTAAAATTACAATTGTTCCGTGCAAAAAAGCGCAATATGGGAAACCCGGAGTACAGATAAAACCCATAAACAAAGATACAATTTAACAGCATCCCTCTCGACCAAAGTTTCGAGATGTAATAAACTACATCGAAATTGGTAAAGATCAATGGAGCACCATGAGTTACCTTGAAATGTGCGATACGAGGCTCGGTTTATTGGACACTGCCTCGACAGAAAAAAAGGGGCTCGAACTGACTGCCCAATACAACGGCGGACAGCCTTACCCGCATATCATGATTGACAATTTTTTTCCGTCCGATACCTTGAACATCTGTCTCGATCAGTTTCCAAAAGCGCTCGACAAAGATGGAATGACTTTTGACCGTCCTCAAGAGCGTCTCAAATCAAGCTTCAATCCTGACTCCTTGAGCAGTGAGTTGAGGAGCTTTTTCTATTCTTTGAACTCAAAACCGTTTATCAAGTTTCTTGAAAACTTGACGGGAATTAAGGGGCTTATTCCGGATCCATATTTCATGGGAGCGGGTTTTCATGAAATAAAGAATGGCGGCCATCTTTCCGTTCATGCGGATTTCAACCATCACAAGCCCATGGACCTTGAGCGCCGCATCAATGTGTTGATCTATCTTAATAAGGATTGGAAAGAAGAGTACGGCGGACAGCTGGAACTTTGGGACAATGATATGACGGCTTGCCAGAGGTCAATTGTGCCGACCTTTAATCGTTGCGTGGTATTTAACACAACCTCCACCAGCAATCACGGAAACCCGAATGTTGTCAACCATCCACAAGGAATTCCACGCCGGTCTATTGCCCTGTATTATTACACCTCTACTTGGTCAGACGAAAAACGCGAGCACACGACACAATTCAGGAACCGCCCCAGCAGCAGTGACAAGACAGACTATCAGGTAAAAAGCGATGAATTTTTGCGGGATTTGGTCCCACCTGTACTCTACCGGGTCGTAAAAAAAATAACATACAGGCTTTCCAACAGGAAATGAGCTGTTCGCAACATTGGTTTTGCGAACAATCTTTGCGCCAGAAGATCGTGCTGCAGGTGGATTGAGCCATGCGTGTCGGTTATTTTATACCTGGCTGGCCACCAGACAAGGTGCCCAACGGAGTTGCCGCGACCCTTCAACGTTTGGGCGATGCACTTGAACAGCTGGGCCATCAGGTATTTTACCTGACACCCCATCTTGTGGATGGCACAACGGATAGTCGCGTATCGGTGATAGGTTCAAAATCTTCCATGAACCTGATGGATCGATTGCGGTCAAAATTCGATTTTGAGAAAACCAGCTTTAAAACCTACTCTTCAGAAATCCGGAATGAGTTGCTTGTGCTTTTGTCACAAAAGAAAATTGATATATTCCAGATGGAAGAAACCCAGGGATGGGTGAACACAGTAGCCGAAGGACTTCCGATCCCTGTTGTTACACGCCTCCACGGCCCTTGGTTCACGCAGGCAGGCATTAGGTCTCAGCCGAGTTTGAAGAAAAGCCATAAGTGGCGCATTGACAGGGAAGGATTGGCAATTCGATCTTCTTTCGCAATTACGGCACCTTCAAATTCAGTTCTCGAGGCGACGAGTGAATATTATGGAAAGCTGTCCGGGCTTACGAAAGTCATCCCCAATCCGATACCGCTCCCTTTGCCAGAGTTGGTTTGGAATAACGAGACTTGCGATAAATCAACAATCCTTTTTGTAGGTCGCTTTGATGAAGTAAAGGGAGGCGATGTCGTGCTCAGGGCCTTTTCTGAATTGGTGCGGACACGACCCGGTTTGCAGCTCATATTTGTTGGTCCCGATACTGGTGCAAGAATGAAAAATGGAGAAACGGCCAACTTTCATGAGTTTGTTCGGAGTGAGTTGACAGTTGAGGCGGCGTCCCGCATTCATTACTACGGGCCGCTGCCGCGTTCGGAGATCGAGACGTTAAGAAGGAAAGCCACTCTTACAGTCGCTGCTTCAAGATATGAAACATTTGGCAACGCCGTAGGCGAGGCAATGGCTATTGGGTCTCCGATCATCGCAACATCTGTCGGTGGAGTACCCGAACTGCTTGAAAATCAGCGAAACGCCATTTTGATCGAACCCGCCAACCCAACGGCACTTGCATCTGCCTGCGTCACCATGCTGGATAACCCGCAGCATGCGGTTCAACTTGGAAAACAGGCGAGAATTGATTGCACAAAAAAATTTAATCCGAAGGAAATTGCTGAACAGCATGTGAAATTTTACGCCGACGTCATTGAAAAATATTCACGGCAAAACAACCAAATCTAGATGAGCCAACTGGCATGCAAGCACAAATTTCGGCAATAGTTTATGTCTTTTCAGCACTTTTGCTGGCAGTTTTTTTGACCAGGACAGCTGCGAATGAGCCATGGTACCGCTCTGCATTGATGATGTGGTTTGCATCGACTGCGGTTATATTTTCATTTCTTTACACGAGGGAAATAAGCCTTCTGTTGCTTGGCACTTTGTTGCTCTTTCTGACGCCACGGCCTGTTGAGCAAAAACTTCCGTTCTGTCTGCTGGTCTTTTGTGCCATTCCAACGTCTGTAGCCGCTCCCGTTCCTTTTCCGTTTATCAACTATTTGATAAACGCAGATTTTCAATTGCTGGTCGGTTTGCTGCTGGTGCTGCCGGTATTGCTGAGCGGTCAAAGACCTGAAAAGACTAAGGCGCAAGGCATGGGAAGTGTCGATTACTTCGTATACGGATATTTCATATTCACAACACTGCTCATGATCCGTGTACTGCCATTTACCAGCGTGATACGTTTTGGTGCGGAGGCGGTTTTGGGAACTGTGCTTGTTTATGTGCTCATCAAACGCGTTGCAATTTCGGAAACCGTCATGGAACGTGCACTTCAGGCGCTCTATGTTGCTACCGTTGTAATGGCCTGCATAGCCCTGCTGTCCCAAATCAAACACTGGAATTTTTACGGTCTCTTGGCCTTTGATGCGCGAATTATCAAGGTCGCTGAAGTCCGTTATGGTATCATGCGCACGTCAACAACGATGATACCCGTGTTGTTCGGGTTTCTCGAGGCCCTGGGAATTATCCTGCTGCTCAGGCAGAAAGATATCACAGGGCGCCTTCCATCATTCGGACGCTTGATCGGGTTGCTTCTGGTTATGGGTGTGATTGTATCAATGTCACGCGGCGCATGGTTGGCCAGCGTTGTTTCAATGGGAAGCTACCTTCTTTTAAGGTCACGGCTCTCCAGCTCAAATATCGTTCTTATCCTTGCGGTTTCATCCGCATTCCTGGTTTTCTCATTACTTTCTGCCGATAGTTTTTCTACGGACTTGGACCCATTTGGATCATTCAATTACCGCAAAGAGCTTTTCATTGCCAGCTGGGACCAGTTTCAAGCTGCCCCCTTCATCGGCGACCCCTTCTATTTGGAGAGCGGAAGGTTCGACGAACTCATACAGGGAGAGAGCATCGTCGATGTGGTCAGCGTTTATCTGCAGATTGTTTTGCAATTCGGATTAATCGGCCTCCTGCTTTATGTCATGCCATTCCTGATTGCCTTAGGAGGAGTTCTCAGGCTTCGAAATTTTTCGACTGAAATGGACCAGCAAACCAGAACGTTGATAGCAGCCTTGGGCGCATTCCTGCTGGGATATCTCGTCATGATATTTACAGTAAGCACCACATCGCTGGTCATCCATTATGGCGTTATTTTTGTAGGGTTGGCCAATGCTGCGGTTATAGGTGTTAACCTGCGCATTGTTGCCCACCGCAATCAGGTTTTTCAGCAAAAACTTGCATGATGAGACCAGTGTTCAGTGGCGTTTTTGAAACAGATCGATGAAAACTGATGTGGAAAGCCTGCAGAAATGACCAGTAATGCCGTGCTCAGCATTTGCATCGTCAATTACCGGACGCCGCAGCTGGTTATTGATTGCCTCGCTTCATTTTTGGCAGAGCTCCCCGAAGACACCAGAATTGTTATTGCCGATAGCTTTTCAGGCGATAACTCTGTTGCCGTGATCAGTGCCTGGTTAAAAAATAACGATGCTGCGGGAAATTGCGATCTCTTGGAGCTCTCGGAAAATAGTGGATTTTCCGCAGGCTACAACGCAACCATCAGAGCCTGTGTTGCAAAATTCTATCTCCTTCTCAATAGCGACACAATCGTGCGTCCGGGCGCAATTTCAACGCTGCTGGATGCAGCAAGGCGTTATCCAGGGTCAGGTCTTTTTGGGCCGCGTCTGGAGTGGCCGGATGGAACAGCACAGGAAAGTTGTTTTCTTGACCATTCCCCATTCAGCGAACTGGTCACTTGCGCAAGAACCCGGCAGATAACGGCGCTGTTTCGGAATTATGTGGTACCAATGCCAGTCACCACATGTGAGATACAGCCACAATGGATCTCGTTTGCAGCCGTGCTTGTCCGCAATGACGTCATCACGTCAGCCGGCATGTTGGACGACAACTTCTTTTTGTACTTTGAAGACTGTGAATACTGCTACCGGGCGCGCAAGTCAGGCTGGAACATGACTTACGTACCCGCCGCACGGATCGTTCATCTACATGGCCAAAGCTCACCGGTTGAATCCATGATCACAAAGGCAAAGCGGCTCCCTCGCTATTACTACGCTTCGCGCACGAGGTATTTTCGCCTGCGCTATGGAATGGCAGGCCCAACCCTTGCAAATCTCGCCTGGCATGTTGGGCGACTTATCTCCAAAACGAGAGAAATCTTCGGAGCCAAAAAACCACACTTACCAGACTTGGCATGGAAGGACATTTGGACGGATTGCATTTCATCTCATGCAGAAAAAGAACCAACCGAATAGAAATGCGATACCGTTAGTTCTGCCACACTTAGAATGTGTACAAGATTTAAGAACGACTAACCCTGAAAGACATGAATTTCGCGCCATAGCCAAGGATTGCAATAAGAAGGGTTTTATACTGCGGCAAGAATCTTAACGCAGCAGCTCCGGCCGCTAAATAAACAAGCCCTGTCACCACAAGTCCCAAAACAAGTTGCTGAAAATTACCGGACAGCTGGAATGACTGAACAGTAAAATATCCGCAGATTGCGGCCACGCCAGCCATCGCATAGATTGGCGCTATCCACTTCATCAACCCAAGTGCGCTCAGGCTGGATTGCTTTGTCGAGTAATAATAATAGGCAGGAACAAGAAACAACATCATGATTGCATAGGACAATGCAACGCCCCGCGCTCCCCAAGGCAGTCCAACCAAGAATGATAGAAAAAACAGCGGGGAAGCAAATACGGACCATTTGAACATTTCCTTGGTTCTTCCCAAAGACACAAATATCCAACCGCAACTGTTTGAACTGGTCGCAAAGATTGAAGAAATCGAGAGGATCTGGAAAATGGAAATGACTTCAATCCATTTAGGTCCCAGCAATATGAGAATGAGGGGGCTGGCAACAACAAAAAGGCAGACGCAAATACCTACACCAGCAAATGCGGTGACTGTTGCCAAATGCAGGAATGCACGGTTCCACTCATTCGGGTCGTCTTTTAACCGGGAGAGCATCGGGATAGCTGCCGACGACACTGCTCCGTTAATCAAATTGATTGGCATCGTCAGAAGATTATAGGCGCGGCTGTAGTAGCCCAATTCTACTGTACCCCATTGCCAGCCAATAAGCGCGTTATCACCTTGGCGGTGGAAGTAATTCAGGGTGCTGAAGCCTGTAAGATAAAGACCGAAGTTAATCTCTGAACGCGCTCCGCCCCATTTGGCGGGTAGTGAAGGCCGCCATGGACAGAAAAACCACGTGAGGGCCAAAGCAGCGACTGATGAAGTTAAACTCTGTGCAACGATGGCCCAATAACCAGCATTGGTTTTCCAGGCAAAAAGGATACCTATTATAACCCCTAGCAATTGTGCAGCGATGCCAATCGCCTGCAACGGAATCCACCTCATGCCACGGTTCATCAAGGCGGCGTGCTGAGAACCTGCGGCAGCCATTGGTATGCCAAGCGCCATGGACAGAACCAGCGGACCAACGCGTGGCTCATTGTAAAGCCAGCCCGCAACTGGCGAAACGCAAGCTGCCACCAGCATCAAACCCAAGCCAACAGCAAGATTGAGGAAAAACAATATGCTGACGACTTCGTGGGTGATTTCCTTTCGCTGAATTGTTGCTGTAGACAAACCCATGTCCGTAAAAATACTTACAAAAACTGTAACTGTGGTTGCCATCGCGACAAGGCCGAAGTCGCTGGGCTCGAGAAGGCGCGCCATTACTGCGGCACCGCCTAGTTGAATGAACAACCTGAGCAATTGTGCTAAAATCGCTAAAACGCTCCCTCTGACCGTACTGCTCATCAAGCTTTCGGCTTGACTGGGTGTCGATAGCGCTCGAAGCCTCGCATCCTTGCTGGTATCAGGCTCTGGCAATGTGAAACCTTTAGTTTGTTCCATGTTTCTCATATTTTAAGGGTATTTAGGTAATGAAGTATATTGAAAGTCGGTTTTAGTTGCCAGGCATCTGGAACCTATGCAAAATATAACCTATTTGAGAATGATCGTTACTTCATTAACAATTAACAAAATGGGAATTCCTTGACAGCTGATTTGGGGATATCTGGACACCAGTTATGGCAAGTCCTGGGTGCAAAAGAATATGCTTAAGTTTTTCTACAGACAGGTGAGCAAGGCAATTCTCTTTGCGATGGAGAGCTCATCTGCTTTTCAGCATGAATTACTGTTTCTTTTGGTGCGATCGCGTATTCGGGGCCGTGCGTTACCGCATTTCCTGCAGGCGTTTCCAATCGAGAGCATAACAGTTGCCGGCAAGTTGGGCGTTATGGAGGGAGCTGCCGCTGATACGGCAGTGACCCAGAAATATGCTGTGCAACAGAACTGGTCACCCAAGACGCTCGAACTGATCCTTGGTTTTTTTAAAGATAGGAAGACCGGGACATATATTGATGTGGGGGCAAACATTGGCCTGACTGCAATACCAGTTGCCACAAATGACATCAACGTACTCGCGTTTGAACCTGAGCCAAGAAACTTTGAGTTTTTGGCACGCAACTCCATTCGAAACGCAACCACAAAAAAATTAAGAATAGAGAATTTAGCACTGCTTGATCAAAGTGGGGAGGTTACGTTTGAGCTTTCCCCTGATAATTATGGCGATCACCGTTACAGACAGAACCAGAATATTTCACTCATGAACGAAAGAGAGTGGAACACGGTGACTGTGAAGGCAAAAACTCTCGACACTTATTTTGATGAACTTATGCTCCCAATTGCACTCAAGATAGATACGCAAGGCGCTGAGCCACTGGTCATTATGGGTGGACCAAAGACATGCGTTGCAGCCTCGCTTGTCATTTGCGAATTTAGCCCATACGCGATGAATAGAATGGGAACAAACCACGGGGTTTTAGTTGACTATTTCAAAACATTTTCGCGCGTCAGCGTTTACGAAGGCGAAAGCGAAGAAGTTATTTTGGTATTATCCGGACAACCTCTCGCTGACTATCTGGATGACTACTTTGACAAAAATAAGCTCATCCCATATTCAAAATATTTGAACCTGATCGGATGGCGTGAGTGAAGGTTTTGGTCGCAACCAACGATCTGACTTTTAGTGTCGCACTCAGTTCGGAATATTTACGACGAGGTTTCGATGTTCACGTTGGAGTGACAAATTTCTTTCGGCGTGAGCAGGACTTTGACCTCATTCACTTTCAATGGCCGGAAGAACTGGTGAATTGGGTGATACCGACAACACCCCAGAATGAAAAGCTGGCAATGGACTGTCTGGACTGGTGGAAATCCAAGTCAACCCTGGTCTGCACCGTTCATAACCTGCTGCCGCATGCAACCAGCTCTGAGCGCGGGGCCGACTATCAGCTTTACACAAAATTCTATGCCCACATGGACCATATAGGGCATTTCAGCAATTCGTCGTTAACAGCTGTGCGCGCGCTTTTTCCAGACATCCCCGCAAGTCGGCATTTTGTTCATGGCATGAACTCATTTGAAAATCTGAAAAAACTTGCAGGAACCCGCGAGTCAACCCGTTCAAGTTTTGGCATCAGCGGGAATTCTTTTGCAATATCGACGTATGGAAACTTTCGAACGCAAATAGAGGTCGAGTTGGTACATGAAGCGATCAATCAGCTGGGTATAGAGGGATCTAGGATAATCTTTGCGGGACGCCTTCCCTGGGTCAACCGGCGCCTGAACAGAGCCTATAAACAGTTCCAACACCGCCGTTGGACCCAACGTCATGGCGCAGTCCAGCTTCCGGGATACATCGATGACCCACAAACGGTTGCCTTGTTTCAGGCGGCAGACGCAATGATCATTCCCCGTTCCGGGCAACATCTCAATTCAGGAATACTGACACTCGCAATGACGTTTGGCACGCCGGTAGTTGCGCCTGACTACGGTGTATTTACGGAATTGCTCAATGGGTCCGAAAATGAACTCTACGAACCAGGCAACGCTCGTGCGCTGGCAAGTGCCATTACCCGGCTTTCACAAAAGCAGGCAGAAGACGTGCGGCGATCCAATCTTCTCCGGTTCAAAGATTGGGGTTGGCAAAATATTACGGATTGTCTCATTGCAAGGCTGAACACAATTTAAGACTGACGTACAATCCGTGGCAGACCTATAAGCCGCGAACGTCAATATCTGCAATTCACCATACGCACAAAAATGCCGAAGAACTGGCAATTTAATGCGTAATCTGCCATATCCTGAGAGATCATCAAATTTCCATTTGCAAACCGAACAGTCAATTTTCAAAATGAACAAAGTTCCTCCCCTCTCACTTGCCGAAGATATGTCAAATCGCTTGGCGGCGCGCTCTGCCCACGTCGGGGTTATCGGCTTGGGCTACGTCGGCTTGCCTTTGGCAATCGCCACGGCACGCGCCGGATTTGCAACAACGGGATTTGATGTTGATCCCAAGAAACCCGAGCATCTCAATGCCGGAATATCCCACATCGATGCCGTCCCCTCTGAAGACCTCGCTGGTCATGTGAAAGCCGGACGCTTTCAGGCAACAACGGATTTCACGCGGCTTTCCCAATGTGACGTGATCATTATCTGTGTGCCGACACCACTTTCACAATACCGCGAGCCAGACCTGAGCTATATCTGCAAAAGCGGCGAAGCCATTGCCGCAAACCTGCGCTCCGGTCAGCTCATTGTTCTCGAGTCAACCTCCTATCCCGGCACCACGGTTGATGTTTTAAAGCCGGTACTTGAACGTGGTGGATTGCGCTCTGGAAAGGAATTCTGGTTGGGTTTTTCGCCTGAACGTGAAGACCCGGGGAACAGTAAATTCAATACGGTCACCATTCCCAAAGTCGTGTCAGGTGATGGCCAGGAGGCTTCCAGGCTGGTTGAAGCCTTTTACACGACGGTTGTGAAAAAGACCGTTCCCGTATCATCGCCGTCGGTTGCCGAAGCTGTAAAAATAACCGAGAACGTGTTTAGGGCCGTTAACATTGCATTGGTGAACGAGCTCAAGGTCATCTACGACGCGATGGGAATTGACATCTGGGAAGTGATTGACGCATCCGCGACAAAGCCATTTGGCTTCATGCCGTTTTATCCAGGCCCGGGTCTCGGCGGCCACTGTATCCCGATTGACCCGTTTTACCTGACATGGAAATCACGTGAGTATGGCCTCACCGCACGTTTCATCGAGTTGGCCGGCGAAATCAATACGGCAATGCCGCGTTACGTGATCAGCCGGTTGGAGCATGCCCTCGACCGCAACCAATCAGTATCATTGGGGTCGGCAAAGATTTTGCTTTTGGGCCTCGCCTACAAGAAAAACGTTTCGGATATCCGTGAAAGTCCGTCGTTTGCTTTGCTTGAGTTACTGGAGCATCGCGGCACCCGTGTGGATTTCCACGATCCCCGCGTGCCGGAAATTCCACAAACCCGCGAACATGCAAAGCTTGCGGGCCGCAAATCTGTCAGCCTCGATTCTAAAACCATAGCCACCTACAACGCCGTCCTAGTCGTCACAGATCATGATGCGATTGATTATGACATGCTTGCACAACATGCACGGCTTATTGTCGATACGCGTAACGCCTTTGGTCGGCGGGGTCTCGGTGGTGACAAGGTGGTGAAGGCTTAAACGAAAAATTTGTGCGGGTTATCTCTGCACCGTGGAAAGCGTTACTTTTTTAGTCATATGAAAAAACAAAAATTTGAGTATGCCTGCGGCCTCGGCAAATTTCCCTATCGTCATGAATACCGCATATTGCCAAGAGACGAGGTTTGAAGCCCCTCTGCGTGTCGCGATGCGGATAACCTGCAACGGGTAAACCAGAAAAAGAGCCGCCCATGAAGTATGCAGCGCGCTCAGCGTCAATATCGCCAAAGGCAATGTAAGTCCCCAAAAAATTGCCCGTATCAACTCCGTGAACCAGATTTTTTTTCCCGAATTGATGTGCAGCATGAACACAGCGCCATAGGCAAATCCGCCGCGCAACATCCGCTTCCACCATTGGCCAAATCGTTTGATATCAGCGTCATGCAAAGCCATTGGGTTTTGGAGTCGCCATATTCTCCAGCCCTTCTCCCGCAACCTCAGGCACAGTTCAGGCTCCTCACCGGCTATCAATTGTTCATTGAAGCCACAAACATCGGTCAAGGCGGAAATGCGCATCATTGCAACTCCCCCACACTGAATTGACTCTCCGGCGGGGCTTTCCCACTCAATGTCACAAAGCTGGTTGTAGACCGTGGCATCAGGATGCACTTCCTTGAGGCGGCCACATGTCACTGCAAATTCAGACTTGTCTAGAAGAAACAATTCTGCCGCAGCAAGCCAACCATCAACCACAATACAATCGCCATCCACGAACTGGACAAACTGCAGGCTTGGCCATTTTTCATTTAACCGTCTGAATCCTGCATTTCTGGCGCGAGCAGCGGTAAACGGAATTGACATATCCAGAGCAATGGCATCGGCCCCAAGACTGTCTGCCTGATAAAGACTATTGTCAGAAGATCCTGAGTCTACATACACAACAGGGTGCATACCATGACGCAAGGAATGGAGACAGGCAACCAACCGTTGCCCCTCATTCCTGCCAATGACTACAATCCCTGTTTTCATGTCGCCGCTTTTTTCCTGATTGTCAACTGGCCACGCTCTAGAATCAGTCAAATTAATCTGACGCCATAAAAATTCTACGGTTTAATGTTTTTTAACAAGTCGCGGAACCGCAGGTGCTTGCAGTGTGGCCAGTCCAAACTTGCGCCGGTCCTCAAGTACCTCTTGAACAACATAGATTGTAATTTTCCTTGATCGTGTTGCAAAGCCATAAACCAGGGCCGCATCGCAGAGGCCATTGATAATGCGTGGAATGCCCCCGCTTGCTTCGGCAATCATCTGCGCAGCACCACGCGAAAACAAGCTTTCCTTGGCACCCGCCAAGGACAAGCGGTGATGGATATAATGGGCAGCTTCATCCATCGTCAGCGGACCCAAATGGAAATCAGAAGATATGCGCTGGGCAAATTGAACGAGTTCCGGCCTTTGAAGCATGGTGCGCAATTGTGGCTGACCAACCAGAATGACCTGAAGAAGTTGCGATCCATCAGCGTTGATATTTGAAAGCATGCGTAGCTCCTCCAAAGAAGCCAAATCAAGATTCTGCGCCTCATCCAACATTAAAACGGTATGTCGGCCCTGTTCATATTCTGAAATGAGAAATTCTTGAAACTGTCGAAACAAGGCAACATATCTTGTATGCTCAAAAGGCTGATTGAGCGAAAGCAAGATCCACTCCAGTAGGTTACCCTGCCCCAACATTGTGTTTGAGATTAGTCCAACAGTGATCTGGCTATCAATGCTATGCAGGAGTTGGCGCAAAAGGGTTGTTTTACCGCAGCCTATTTCGCCTGTGATCACCGTAAATCCTGCTTGGTTCAGGATGCCATATTCAAGCATGCCATAGGCGAGGCTGTGGTTTCGGCCCCAATACAAGAAATAAGGATCAGGAAGCATCGAAAATGGCTTCCCGGTCAGGCCGTAGAACTCTTCATACATCACTCAATCCTTGGACAACCAGAATACCTTGCCAAAACCGTGGTGGTTTTCAATACTCTTTTAAAGACAACGATTATAGGTTCTTTTGAATAACAGATTCCCTCCCTGTAAGGCTTGTCAAAGGGGGCGACATGGTAAATCTACCTTTTAGCTCCACAATGAGGAAACAATTGCGATTATTTGCTGAAATTTTAGGCTTTGCCCAAAAACATTATCAATATTGAACACGGTTAAAACGCCTTTTTAGTTACAACTAATTGCGTGGCACTGGTCCCGTCGATCCTCGCACAACCAGGTCAACTTTCCACAACTCATGGGGTTGTTTGCTAGCCGGATTATTGATCATCTCAATCAACAATTCTGCTACCCGGCTTCCGGCGGCGCGTATGGAGGAGCGCATCGTGGTCAAAGCTGGCACCAAGCCCTCTGCATTTAGAAAGGGCAGGCCGTCGTCATGAGCAATGAGAGAAACATCGCTGCCAATTTGCAGCCCCATTTCATGGGCAGCCCGGATAGCACCCGATATAAACAGCATGCTGGAAAAAACCAAAGCCGTTGGTTTGTTCTCCAAAGATAACAAGCGTTTTGTCTGCCGGTAACCATTTTCTTCTGTCATGGCATCGCTCGTCATGACAGTGGGATCTGCAATAAGGCCATTAGCAAGCAAGGCATCCTCATATCCTTGGCGCCGATGGCTTGCAAAGGTCATGGCTTCGTTGCCGTTGATCAGCCCAATGCGCCGGTGTCCCAAGTCAGTCAAAAGTTTGGTGGCTTGGCGAAACGCTCCCCGGTTATCAATATCCAACCACGCGTAGCCATCCTCCAGATCGCCAACACGACCGTGAACAATAAAAGGTAATTCCAATTCCGTAAGAAGTTCAATGCGCCAATCCTGCAACCTTGGCCCCATGACAACAACACCATCAACTGCACCACTTTGCGCATAGCGACGATAAACCGTCTGTTCATCCTCCAAGCCACCTACATGCAGCATGACGTCAAAGCCATTTGCGCTATAAACATCTCCCGCTCCCGCAATGAAATCAGAAAAATGCGGATCAATCATGAGTGTCCTGTCCGACGGCAAGACATGGCCAATTGCATGGGATTTGCCGGTGGCCAAGCGCATTGCATGGGGGTTTGGGCGGTACCCAACGCGCCGCGCCACTTCACCCACGCGGCGCCGCGTTTCTTCACTCACTTCAGGGTAACCATTCAAGGCACGGCTCACCGTTGTCTGTGAAAGATTCAAGTGCTTTGACAACTGCTTGAGATTCATGAAATAATTATTGCATGTTTCCAAAGCGCTTTCAATATTTCAATATAGTGGGAGTATTTTTTGCTGCACTGCACAATGTAAAAACAAATAATACTTGACGATTAGAGATACTACAGTCATAAGAAATTTACTCAAAGCGCTTTGGAAAAAACAATAATAAACCTGAAGCCTTGCTTTTCGTGTCTGCAACTTTGTTTTTTTAATGGGAGGACTACAACGTGAAGAAAGCTCTACTTCTAAGCGCAGCCTTGGCTGCAACTTTTATTGCCAGCCCTGCATTTGCAGAAATGAAATACAAGCCTGGCGAAGACGCAAAGTTTACATGGGCCAATCTTGATGAGCTCAAAAAGGTTGACCTCAAGGGTGAAACCCTCACAATTTTTGGACCTTGGCGTGGCGATGATGAAACCCACGTGCAAGTGGTCCTTGAATATTTCCGCGAAGCCACTGGCGCAGACGTGAAGTATTCCTCATCGGAAAACTACGAGCAACAGGTTGTGATCGACACCTCTGCCGGCAGCCCTGCAAATATTTCCGTGTTGCCACAGCCTGGCCTTATCGCTGACCTTGCAGGTAAGGGATTGCTCTCGCCGCTGACGGATACAGACGCAAAATGGATGGCAGAAAATTACGGTGCTGGCCAGTCATGGGTTGATATCGGCAGTTCCAAAGACAAGGACGGCACCAAGAAGTTCTTCGGTTTCTCTTACAAGACAGACGTGAAAAGCCTTGTTTGGTACAGCCCGGAAAACTTCAAGGACGCTGGTTATGAAGTACCAAAGACCATGGAAGAACTGATCGCACTGTCCGACAAGATCGTGAAGGATGGCGGCAAGCCATGGTGCATCGGTCTGGGTTCAGGTGGTGCCACGGGCTGGCCTGCCACGGACTGGATTGAAGACATTATGTTGCGCACGCAGCCCGGCGATGTTTACGACAAGTGGGTGACCAACGAAATCAAGTTCAATGATCCTGCCGTTATCAATGCACTGGATATTTTCGGCACCTTTGCCAAGAATGATGCTTATGTGGACGGCGGTGCTGCGGGTGTAGCATCAGTTGACTTCCGCGACAGCCCAAAGGGCCTCTTCTCAACGCCGCCCAAGTGCTACATGCACCATCAGGCATCGTTTATTCCATCCTTCTTCCCCGAAGGCACGAAGGTGGGCGTGGACGCAGACTTCTTCTACTTCCCGACCTATGCCGCAAAAGCAGATCTTGGCAAGCCAGTATTGGGTGCAGGCACATTGTTCACCATCACCAAGGATTCAAAAGCAGCACGCGCCTTCATCGACTATTTGAAGATGCCGCTTGCGCATGAACTCTGGATGGCTGACGGTGGTTTCCTGACACCGCTCAAGAGTGCAAATCCCGCAGCTTATGCAAACGATGCTGCCCGAAAGCAGGGTGACATCATGGCAACTGCCTCCACCTTCCGCTTTGACGGCTCAGACTTGATGCCCGGCAAGATTGGTGCGGGCGCGTTCTGGACCGGCATGGTGGATTTTGTTGGTGGTAAGTCATCAGCCGATACGGCCGCTGAAATCCAGAAGGCTTGGGACGCAATTAAGTAATCTAGGTTCCTCCTAGTATCGACGAAGAAGAAGCTCCGGACCTTAAGCCCGGTCCGGAGTTTATTATTTCCGTGCATGAATTTTATCAGCAGGAGCGGCTCACATGACAGCGCAAATTCTTTATGCCTTTATCACCGTCATTATCGGCGTTGGCGGATGCTTTGGTTATTTTTATGGCTCAAACTGGCTGTTGGACAAGACATTCCCCGCCAATGCCAACAATGATGCAAGTGCTGTTCGCAACCTGCGCATTCAAGCAAATATTCGGCCTTGGTTGTTTCTCGGCCCTGCACTTTTACTGCTGAGTGTCTATTTGATTTTCCCGGTCATCCAAACATTCTGGCTGTCCTTCCATGACAAGGCTGGTGACAAATATGTAGGCCTCGCCAACTATAAGTGGGCATTTTATGATGATGAATTCCGCCTTTCCATTTTCAACAACATCCTTTGGCTCGCCGTCGTACCAGCACTTTGCACGCTCATGGGGCTGGTCATTGCCGTGCTTACAGACCGATTGTGGTGGGGTAATCTTGCCAAGAGTTTGATTTTCATGCCGCTCGCCATATCATTCGTAGGTGCCAGCGTGATCTGGAAATTTGTGTATGACTATCGCGGCGAAGGCCAGGAGCAAATCGGCATCATCAACGCGATTGTCACCTGGTTCGGGGGCGACCCGCAGGTGTGGATTTCCCTGCCCTTCTGGAACAACTTCTTCCTGATGGCAATTCTCATTTGGATACAAACCGGATTTGCGACCGTTATTCTTGCGGCCGCGTTGCGCGGCATCCCCGAGGACACGCTGGAAGCTGCAACAATCGACGGCGCGGGACCCTTCAAGATTTTTTTCCGTATCATGGTTCCACAAATCTACGGCACCATTCTTGTGGTGTGGACAACCATTACAGTGCTTGTGCTCAAAATCTTCGACATCGTTTTAACCATGACCAACAGCCAGTGGGATACAACCGTTCTGGCCAACCTCATGTTCGATTGGATGTTTAGGGGTGGTGGTGACTTTGGCCGGGGTGCGGCCATTGCCATCGTCATCATGGTCGCTGTCCTTCCAATCATGATCTGGAACATCCGCCAGGCCAATGCCGAACAGAAAGGACATTGAGATGCTTAAGCAATTCAGACTTGAACCCTCGCGCATTGCACTCAATCTCGCGGTACTTTTCATCATTATTCTTTGGACATTTCCAACCGCTGGCCTGTTGATCAGTTCCCTGCGCGACAAGAACGACATCGCTGCGTCCGGCTGGTGGACAGCCTTGACAAGTGCCGATCAAAACAAGAAAGGCCGCCTCAAGGGCATGGCCGATCAAGTTGAGAAGGACGGCAAGTTTACCGTGACTGGCAATCTGTTTGAGGGTGCCGATGCGGCAAGCGGAAAGGTTTCTGCCTTTGGCACCAAGGTGCAATCCCCCGGTGCCAATCCTGCAGGATCAACCGTAACACTCGACAACGGCCAAACCCTGACGGTAAATGTCAATGGTTCCTACGTTCTGACGTCGCCAACGGCATTGACTGAGGAGAGCGGCGGGCGCGTGTTTTATATCTCGTCCCAGCCGCCACGCTTCACCACCGAAAACTATGAAAACGTGCTGTTCTCGGAAGGCATTGGCCGTTCGTTCATCAACTCTCTCACGGTCACCATTCCGGCAACCATCATCCCCATCTTGATTGCAGCCTTTGCGGCTTACGCATTGGCGTGGATGAAACTGCCGTTTCGCGGCCTTCTCATTGCAGTCATCGTTGGGCTTCTCGTTGTGCCGCTGCAGATGTCGCTCATCCCGCTGCTCAAGCTCTACAATGCAGCCGGAACATTCCTTGGCGTGCCATCCAAAACCTATCTCGGCATCTGGCTGGCCCATACGGGGTTTGGCTTGCCTTTCGCCATTTATCTCCTGCGCAGCTACATCGCAGGACTACCGAAAGACTTGATTGAATCGGCACAAATCGATGGTGCCAATGATTTCAAGATTTTCCGCCGGATTGTTTTGCCGCTGTGTTTCCCCGCTCTTGCATCGTTCGCCATTTTTCAGTTCCTTTGGGTGTGGAATGACCTGCTCGTGGCCATCGTGTTCCTGGGAAGCGGCCCCGATCAATTGGTGCTGACCGGAAAACTCAACGCACTCCTCGGCTCGCGCGGTGGCAACTGGGAAATTCTCACCGCGTCCGCTTTTGTTACAATCATTGTTCCACTCACCGTATTCTTCGCATTGCAACGTTATTTCGTGCGCGGTCTTCTCGCCGGCTCGGTCAAGGGAGGTTAATATCATGGCCAACATCAAGCTTACAAATATCAACAAATCCTATGGTGCCGTAAGCATCATCAAGGATGTAAACCTTGACATCAAGTCGGGCGAGTTCATCGTCTTCGTTGGCCCCTCCGGCTGTGGCAAATCCACTTTGCTGCGTTCGATCTCGGGTCTTGATCAGGTGACCTCCGGCACACTCGAAATTGACAACGCGGTGGTGAACGAAGTGCCGCCGTCCAAGCGCGGTATTGCCATGGTGTTCCAGTCCTATGCGCTTTATCCGCACATGAGTGTTTTTGAAAACATTGGCTTTGCTCTCGAAAACCAAGGATTGAGCCGCGCGGAAATCAAGAAGAAGGTGGAGGCCGTTGGCGAAATGATCCAACTCACTACCTAAAAGACGCGCCTCCCAAAGGCCCAGTCCGGCGGCCAGCGCCACCGCTTGGCCATTGGCCGTGCGATTGTACGCGGTGCGAAAGTGTTCTTGTTTGACGAACCATTGTCAAATCTTGATGCTGCCCTGCGCGTTCAGATGCGCATGGAGATTGCCAAGCTCAAGCGCGACCTTCCCAACACCACCATGATCTATGTCACCCACGACCAGGTTGAAGCCATGACCATGGCAGACCGTATTGTGGTATTGCAAGCTGGCAAGGTCATGCAGGTGGGAACGCCCATGGAACTCTATGAAAACCCCAACAGCGTTTTCGTGGCGGGTTTCATCGGCTCACCCAAGATGAATTTCATCACGGGCAAGCCTGCCGAAAAGCTGAAAGCCAAAACCATCGGCGTGCGACCCGAACATTTCGAGTTCTCAAAAACACCAACGGATATTGTTGGAACGCTGGACTATACCGAGGTGTTGGGCAGTGACAGTTTCCTTTACGTGACGACGCCAACTGGCATGCTCACGGTGCGCGAACCCGGCCGCACACAATTCAAGACCGGGCAGAAACTGAACCTCAAACCCATCGCTGAACATGTTCACCGCTTCGGCGAAGACACCATGCGGCTTACGAAGTAAACAGGACACGAGTAATGACGATCCGCGTAACGATTTGGAATGAAAACGAACACGAAAAGACCAACGCACTTGTGGCCAAGCTTTATCCGCAAGGCATTCATAGTGCCATTGCCAAAGCCTATGATGGCGCGAAAGACATCCACGTCGAGATGGCAACCCAGGATATGCCAGAGCATGGGCTAACCGTCGAGCACCTGAAAAATACCGACGTGCTGCTTTGGTGGGGTCACAAGATTCACGGTCAGGTGAGCGATGAAATCGTTGACCGCGTGCAGCAGCGGGTATGGGAAGGCATGGGGCTCATCGTTCTGCATTCCGGCCATTTCTCCAAGATATTTCGCAAGCTCATGGGCACACCCTGCTCGTTGAAATGGCGGGAAGCTGGCGAGGTTGAACGCTTGTGGGTGACCAACCGCAACCACCCCATCGCTGCGGGTCTTCCCGAATATATCGAAATCGAGCATGAGGAAATGTACGGCGAGCCCTTCACGGTTCCCGAGCCCCTCGAAACCGTTTTCATTTCCTGGTTTGAAGGCGGCGAAGTGTTCCGTTCGGGCCTCACCTATCAGCGCGGTGCTGGTAAAATTTTCTACTTCCGCCCAGGCCATGAGGCCTACCCCACCTATCACAACAAACAGGTGCTGCAAGTCATCCACAATGCAACGCGCTGGGCCTACAATCCGGCAGCAGCATGGACAGAGGTTGGAGACGCCCCGAACGTACCCCATGACAAGGCACCTGTGCCTTTGGAAGTGAAGGGGCCACGCCTGCATCAGGATGGTGAAGCCGGATACCGCTGATGTCGAAACTTCGCATTCTCATTCTCGGCACCGGCGGCATGGCGAGACAGCATGTTCAGCTGTTGCGGGAAGATGACCGTGTTGACATCACTGGGGCCGCTGACGTGGACCCGGGTCGCGCCAAAGCCTTTGCCGAAGCACATAACATTCCAAATGCTTTTGGAACCCTTGAGGACGCGATCACTTGGGGCCAATTTGATGCAGCGATGAATGTGACACCGGACAGCGTGCATTATCCCACAACGATGAAACTGCTTGCCGCCAGGAAACACGTGCTGTGTGAGAAACCGTTGGCCGAGAATTTCAGGCTTGCCGATGAGATGGCAACAACGGCAGACAAGGCAGGCCTCATCAACATGGTGAACCTGAGTTACCGCAATGTACCTGCAATCACGGAGGCGCGCCGACTTATTGCTGCGGGTGAAATCGGTGAGGTGCGCCATGTGGAGGCGAGCTACCGGCAGAGCTGGTTGGTGGGCAACCAGTGGGGCGATTGGAAAACCGATCCCAAGTGGTTGTGGCGGCTCTCCGAAAAGCATGGTTCCAATGGTGTGCTGGGCGACGTTGGCATCCACATTCTGGATTTCACAACCTTGGCCGTGAACATGATGCCAGTCTTCGTGCAGGCTCGGCTCAAGACCTTTCATAAGGCACCCGGCGACAGGATTGATGAATATCCACTCGATGCCAACGACAGCGCCACCATCAACGTCGAATTCGCGAACGGCGCACTGGGCGTGATCCATGCCAGCCGCTTCATGACGGGCTATGCCAATGACTTGAAGTTGGCCGTTTTTGGAGATCGAGGGGGCCTCGAACTCCATCACGCGATGGCCGGAACAACACTTCGCGTGTGTTCCGGCCAGGATGTGCACACGCAAACCTGGCACGACATCGCCCCACCGCCGATTGAAAGCAACCACCGCAGATTTGTATCCGCGGTCATTGCCCAAAAATCATGCGAGCCATCATTCCGGCGCGGGGCTGATCTGCAAAGGGTTCTTGATCTCTGTCAAACCACAGAAGCCAGTGGCGGAGCACGCGTTCCATAAGCTATCTAGCGGCTTATGTTCAATTTCAAATCACCCCGTGCTGCCATCATGCTGGTGTTCGCCGCCTTTGGTGCAAGTGTTGGCGCATGGGCTGGATCAATTCCACACGTCACAGCCGCAGCAGGCGTGGATAGTTATCATTTGGGCATAGGCCTCACCGCCTCGTCGCTTGCTGGAGTGGCAGCCATGACAATGGGTGGCGGTATTGGCCGTCGCCTGTCAAATCGCATTGTCCTGTTGATCGGGATCCCGCTTCTCGCACTCGTCACGATGGTGCTTCTGGTTTCCACCACACCCTGGATATTTTTCGCCAGTCTCATAATTTTTGGCGCTCTCCTCGGCATGATGGATCTTTTCATGAATGCAGAGGCAAGTGCCGTTGAACACGACATGCGCCGTCCGATCTTTACGGCCTTTCACGGAAGTGTCTCCGTGGCAATCGCAGCCTTTGCAATCCTCTCGAGCTATCTGTCAACGATGTTGAGCACCTATGCAACCGGACTTGCTATTCTTCCATTACTGACAATCGCCTGGTGCATGGTCTTCTGGTTCGTGCCAGCGCGCAATTTGACATCGGGGAGAGAGGGTGGATTATTGCTGCTGCCAACACGCCTGCCCTTGGTCATCATGGGACTGGCTGCCGGTCTTTCGATTGCCGCTGAGACCTCGGCAATTTTCTGGTCTGCCAAACTGCTTGATGAACAGGCACCTGCCCTTGCAGCCATTACGGGATTGGGTGCTGCCTTTTATGGCCTCTGCAATGGTGCCATGCGGTTTTCCGGTGATTATCTGCGCGCCCGCTTTACGGATTTTCCAGTGATGCTGGCGTCAACAATCCTGGCCATGTTGGGTTTTGCAACGCTCGGACTATCAAATTCGTTCAGCCTCAGCACCTTGGCTTTTGCCGCCGTGGGCTTCGGCCTGGCCGTCATTTGCCCCTGCCTGTTCAACATGGCAGCAGCTCAGGCACCTGCCAACCGTGCTGCTGGCCTCAGCTTCATGTCAATGATCGCAGGACCACCCAGAATTCTGGCACCCTGGATTTTCGGCTGGGTGGCCACCAGCCATTCCACCAGCTTTGCCTTTGGACTATGCACAGGCGTACTCGCAACCGCGCTCGTCTTGGTCCTTTATTTACAAAACCTGCTGCTGACGCCTCCCGACAAAGTAGTGTTGTAACCCCCGGCGTGAGGGAGAACGGACATGACAGGATATTGGATCGCGGTGGCATCAGCCAATCATGTGGCGATTGGAAAAGCGGGTGGTTTCATGCAGGTCAACCACGGCAAGGCAGCGCCCCTGAAGCGCATCAAGCCGGGTGATCTCGTCGCCTATTATTCACCCGTCACGGTTTTTGGCGGCAAGGATAAGCTCCGCGCCTTCACGGCGATGGGCCGTGTGAAAGATGGCGATCCCTACCAAGGCGACATGGGTGCTGGATTCAAGCCTTTCCGACGGGATGTGGAGTGGTTTGAGGCGGAACATACCGCAATTGAACTCTTGCTCGAACAACTCGATTTCACCCGCGGCAAAAAAAGCTGGGGCTACCAGTTTCGCTTTGGCTTGTTCAGTGTGGGTGAGAAGGATATGGACGTGATCGCAAAGGCGATGAAATTCACAAGCAAATAAAAACGGATCGCTCTTCGGCGATCCGTTTTTGCCTTACGAAATAAAGCTGTTACGCCCTAGAAGATTTCCGGGCAATCCCGGCGAGACCCAAAAGGCCGGTGCCAAGAAAAATGACCGCCATTGGAACAGGCACGGACGAAACAGATACATTGGAAACATCGACACTGTTGATGCCCCAGGACTCATCACCCGTACCCTGGAAACCTGCGAATCCGGCCGCCGAAGTCAGGCTGTCGTAACTGAAGGTCAAGGTGTTTGCACCCGCAAGCAGGGCAATTACGCCAGAAACGCTGATACCACGATCACCGGCAGCGGCAGTTGCCAGGCTGGCCAGGTTCAACAATACGACATCGGCTCCACCGCCACCAAGATTAAACGATCCGGTGAATATCTTCGTGCCGTTCAGGGCAAGCGAGAAGTTGTCCTGGTAAAAATTGACACCATCAAGGCTTCTGGCACCAAAAATATCGAAGGAAATCGACTCGTTGCCACCCAGAAGCGAATTGAAGCCAACACTGAAAGACGTATCGGTCGGGCGGTATTCCCCGGCCGGATTGACAAAACCATCATTGTGAACTGTCGTCGCTTGCGCCTGCCCCAAAGCCATAAACAGGCCCAAAACTAACCCAAAACCACTTTTCTTGAACTTAAATTTCATGCCCCGAACTCCAAATGAATATTTCATACCGCACCGCAGCAATTATTAACATAAAGTTGAGCAAAAAGTCAAAGACAACGTAAGCCTTTGCTGACAAAATATTAGCCAAGCGTTGAAAACCCAAAACATGATAAAATAAGGGTTAAGGCATAGACCCAGTTTCACTTAGATTTGGACATAATCCTATTCCCGACAGAACGATGATATTTTATAGCCCACAAAACCAGATTCAATTGTCAAACAGCATTGGGCAAAGCTCCGCCCGGGATGAAAACGGTTATGCCGTTTTCGTTAGAGGTGAAAAGATTATCACGGCGGCGGACGTGCCATGTCGTTGCAAAAAAATGGAGGGGAAGTTCCCGTCCAGGCTTCAAGCCGGCATATGCGGTGGTTTTTGTGTGTTTTGGTGGTTCGGCTTAAAGCCCGACATCCGCCCACGCCCGGAAAGTTGTAAGACTTTCCCAAAAAGCGTTGGCGAATTTTGAGGAACGCAGCGGTTTGTGACAGGGGTTTGCGCTTACAGAGCTTTAGATCGCACGGTGTCTGGTGTTTTCCGCTAAAGTTGCTTTGCCATTTAAGGCTTGTGGATCGTAGTATCCACGGGTCTTGCCCTTGGCTCCCGGAGAACAAAAGCGCGTTATTTCTCTTGTTCCGCAGGCGCTGCCCATGGTTCCGGCAATTTCGAGACGCTGTCGACACTGTCCCCTCCTTTCCGGAAACCATCAAAGGAGTACATATTCCTATTTAAGGAGCATGTAAAGAACATTTAGGAAAATAATTTTAGTAGTATTTTCTCCCCCTCTCCTTGGTCGGGCTTTACCGACCACCCAGCCTCTCAACAATCGAAATCACGCAACAGCTGGGTGGTCAATTGCGGAGAAATGAAAAACTGAGACACTTCTGGACTGCACCCCATAATTGAGACACGATAATTTCTGTGACAGGGTATCTGAGAGGATGCTTTATGACACAGAAGATGACGATAAAAACTTACCCGACGGCTTTTAAAGTTGCAGCCATTCGCAGGATCGAGGCGGGTGATGCAGTGCTACATGTTGCACGCGAGATTGGGATCTCGAGGAAGCTGTTGCATGATTGGAAGAAGGCTTGGGGTTTAAAAGGCCTTGAGGGTTTGAATGCCAAACGTGGTCCAAAGCCTGGGCCCAAGCTGATGCGCCATGTCGCAGAAGCAGCGCCACAGAGCAATGCCGGTGAACTGGCCCAAGCGCGTGCCCGCATTGCTGAGCTTGAACGCAAGATTGGCCAACAGGCGATTGATATCGATTTTTTTCAAAGAGCCTTGCGCGTTTTAAAAACGCCGGACATTCAGGGCAAGCCCATGAGACAAGACAGGCCCG
>JANOVC010000033.1:0-14722 GCA_031417195.1 Rhodobiaceae bacterium | reverse complement strand
CGCGGCTCTTGGCCTGTTCGTTTTGTGCTTTGCAGGCCTTGGCATCAGTTTCTATCCCAACATCGTGCCGCCATCACTCAGCATCTGGGAAGCCGCCGCACCGGACAAAAGCCTGCGCTTCCTGCTCGTGGGCGTTGTCGTCATGATGCCCATGATCCTAGCCTACACCGCCTATTCCTACTGGGTGTTCCGCGGCAAGGTTGACCCAAATGAAGGCTATCACTGATGTATACGCAACGATTGTTATGGTTTGTGGGGCTTTGGGCAGCAGGCGTTCTGGCCGTAGGAGCAGTCGCTTATGGTATCAGGTTGATGATCCTTTAGGCCGCAAGCTTTCGGATTGCATCCGCCAAGGTCTCAACGGGTTGTGCACCCATGAGACCTTGCTTGCGGCCGAGAACGAAGCAGGGAACACCATTCACCCCCATGCCCGCTGCGTGCCCCACTTCGGCGTTCACCGCATCGACATCCGTATCATTTGCAAGTTTCTTTTCGACGTCAACACTATCCAAGCCAGCGTCACCAGCAATTTTTACCAGCACCTTATGGTCGCCTATATCCAACCCGCCGTTCCAGTAAGCCATGAACAATCGCTCTGCGATGTCGGATTGCTTGCCAAAGGGATGGCTCCAGCGGATCAAGCGGTGCGCGTCGAGCGTGTTGGGCGTGCGGGTGATTTTATCAAATTCATAGGGAACCCCGTCCTCTCGCCCTGCGGCAATCAGTGGATCGCGAATGGTTTTCAGCCGTTCCGCCCCAAATTTACCCATCATGTAGTCATGACGGTTCATACCTTCTTTCGGAATGGTGGGATCGAGAAAGAACGGACGCCAATTCACTTCAACCGTGATGTCATCAACAAGTGCCAACGCCTTGTCCAAACGGCGTTTTCCGAGAAAACACCATGGGCAGATCACATCCGAAATGACATCAATTTCAACCTTTTTCACGGGTTGTGCCAGAGTGTTGTTGCCTCAAACCCCGGCAGCGGTTGCTTCTCAGGCCGCCCGATCCGGTTCCACCGCGCCACCCATTGCCCACCCGCGTCATAGAAGGGCACAATATAGAAGCCAGCTGTTAGCAACCGGTCTTCTGCCCGCACGGAGGCCGCAAATTCTTCCTGCGATTTTGCCGACAGCATTGCTGCAATCGCAGCATCCACCTTGGGGTCGGCAATGCCGGGGTAATTGCGCGTACCCTGGGTTTCCTTGCCTTCGCTGCCGAAATAGAATTTCTGCTCATTGCCGGGTGACAGCGAGTTGTACCATGTGGCCGGTATCATGTCGTAGTCATAGGTTTTCTGGATTGAGGAGAACTGCGCCGAATCCACAATGCGAACATCCACCTTGATGCCGATCTGCTGCAAAGTGCGCTGGTAATGCAGGGCTACCTTTTCCTGATCCTTGTTCTGAACCGAAATTGTAAACGCGAAAACCTCGCCCGCCGCATTCACAAGGCCTGTATCCTTCACGCTCCAGCCGGCCTCCGCGAGAAGTTCAACGGCCTTGCGCAATTGCTTGCGATCATGCCCCGTACCATCACTAACCGGAAGCGTGTAGGTGCCATCGGCAAAATCCGCGCGCAGTCCATCGCCAATCAGCGCCTTTTCAACTGCATCGGCTGCCTTTTCGCGCGATGAAAATGCCGAACCGGAATAATAGCCGTAGGTCCGTTGATAAGCACCGGAAAACAGGTTTGCATTGGCCCATTCGAAATCAAAAGCATGCACCAAGGCTTCGCGCACCCGTACATCTTCAAATATCTTTCGCCGTGTATTGAATGCAAACCCGCTTGCTGGCGCAGGTGAGCGCTGGACGATTTTTTCAAGCGTCACCTTTTTATCTTTCACCGCCGGAAAATCATAGCCCGTAGCCCAGCGCACCGGGTCGCCCTCAATACGCACATCGGCGTCGCCTTTCTTGAAGGCCTCAAACGCGGCATTGGCATCGCGGTAATAATCAAACCGCACCGTATCAAAATTCCACAGGCCCTTATTGAGAGCAAGGTTCTTACCCCAATAATCCGGGTTCTTTTTGTAGGTGATGGACTCGCCCGCCTTGGCTTCAGCAATTACATAGGGGCCTGAACCAACAATCGGATTGAGCGACGTTTCATCAAATGCTTTGCCATCCCAGGCATGCTTCGGCAACACAGGCATAAGCCCCACGATCATTGGCAATTCGCGGTCTGCCACCTCTTGGTGGAAAATAACCGTTTGACCGTCGGGCGTTTCAAATTTTGTAATCTTGCCGAACGCGTTTTTGAAGTTGGGGCGTCCCTTGTCGCGCAGGGTTTCCATGGAAAACACCACATCAGCCGACGTGACAGGCGCTCCATCCGAGAATTTGGCTTCAGGCCTTATTTTGAAGGTAAAGGTTTGCCGGTCATCCGCCATGTCAACAGATTCAGCCAACAGCCCATAAAGCGAAAAAGCCTCCTCCCAATTGCGCCCCAACAGGCTTTCGAACACATAGGTGCGAATGCCAGTGGCGGCCGTTCCTTTCACAATGAAAGGCGAGAGGCTGTCAAACGTGCCAGTCACGGCCTGCTTCAATGTTCCGCCCTGTGGCGCGTCCGGATTGGTGTAGGGCAGGTTCTTGAAATCCACTGCCAGAGCTGGTTCGCCGTGCATTGCAATACCGGATTTTGGCGCGGCAAAAGCCGATATGGCAACAACTGAGGCAAGCATAAAACTGGTTGCAAAAAGCGGGAAGTTACGAATCATTTTCATATATCAATCCTACTGCGTAACGGCGCAGCTATCAGTTTTAGCGGATAATTATGTTGGAAAATTGCCAGGGATCGCGGCGGTCCAGCTTTTCCTCAAAAAACTCACCCCGGCCCTGAAGCGGCGTCCAATCCGTGTAAACGCCTTTGAGTGTTCCGAGATAGGGCGTTTGAACTTCGAGGCAGCGGCGGAAATCCATTTCTTCCGTTTCAACGATGCCCATCTTCGGGTTCTCAATGGCCCACACCAAACCAGCCAGAACCGCAGAGGTCACCTGCATGCCCGTGGCGTTCTGATAGGGGGCAAGTGCACGCGCTTCATCAATGGTGACTTTCGAGCCATACCAATAGGCGTTCTTCTTGTGACCATACAGGAACACGCCAAGCTCATCGCCGCCATCGACGATTTCATGTTCTTCAAGAATATGCTGCCTCGACTGCCGCTTGCCGCCCGCACCAAACATTTCAAGCACAGAGAGAACCGCATCATTCGACGGGTGATAGGCATAGTGGCAGGTCGGTCTGTATTTCACCTTTTTGCCATCCCGCACGGTGAAATAATCCGAAATTGAAATCGCCTCATTATGGGTCACCAGCAAACCGAAATGCGCGCCCGCCGTTGGCACCCAGCTGCGCACCCGCGTATCAGCACCAGCCCGGTTCAAATAGATCGCAGCCTTGCAACCGTGGTCGTGGCGGCGGCCATCATAGGGCAGCTTCTTTTCATGCGTGCCCCAGCCCAGTTCAGCTGGTTGCAGTCCTTCCGAAATAAATCCGTCCACGGACCATGTGTTGATGAACACATCACGCGGCTTGGGGTTCTTTGCGCGTTGCGTGTCGCGCTCTGCAATGTGAATGCCTTTAACGTCAAGCTTCTTCATAAGCTTGGCCCAAGCATCCCGCGTCGTTGGCTCTTCTACCGAGAGTTTCATATCGCGTGCCATGTCGAGCATGGCTTGTTTCACCAGCCATGACACCATCCCGGGGTTTGCGCCACAGCACGACACAGCCGTTGGGCCGGTTTTCAGTTTGCGGCGCAGCTCCAGCAATTTTTCACGCACGGCATAATTGGTACGGTCGGCATTATCAATTTTCGTATTGTAATAAAAACCAGGCCACGGTTCGTTCACCGTATCGAGGCAAACAGAATTGGTGTCATGGGCGAGCTTGATGATGTCGATGGACCCCACATCAACCGAGAGGTTGACGATCAGTGCTTGGCCAGGGCCGGAGGTGAGCAAGGGCTTCAGAATGGTTTTATAATTCTTCTTGGTGATGGCTTCGCACAAATGCGTAATGCCCTGTTTTTCGAGCAGGTGGTTCCACGACGCTTCCGGATCAATGACCGTGATCTTTGATTTGTCACATGTGATATGGCGCAGGATCAGCGGCAGGGTTCCCCGGCCAATCGATCCAAAACCAATCATCACAATGGGGCCGTTCCAGGTCGCATGCACGGGCCAATTATTCATTCATCAAAACTCCTGTCGTCATTGCAATAAAAAATGCAACATGACATTTAGCGGAGCACAAACGGCAATGATAGAATTTTGTGTGTGGTTCAGTTCAGCTGTTTGCCCGTGGTTCTGTCACCGGAAGCGGAGACAAAAGCGAAGATGCCGTCATCTACAGTCATGTCATAACAAGTCCAGGACTGGTTGGGGGGCCACTGGGAACAATACTGGTCGCCACGCACCTCCCAATTGCCTTGGCTCTGGGCGCCTTTGTTTGAATAATAGGTGACACCGCTTTTCTGGAAGATTTGATTCCAGGGTTTTCCTCCATCGCCAACACTTCCCAGTGTATGGTCGGAAAGAGCCCCTGTGATTTCGGCTCCCGTCATTTTTGTCTCATCGGCAAAAGCTGCGGAAGCAATACAGATAACCGCAATGCTAAGACTTGTCCTGCGCATGTTTCCATGTCTCCAATTTTACTTTTGACCACCTGTAGGCATCAATCACCGAGATGCCATACACAAACAATCCGCCGATGTGGCGCCCTAGGAAACTTGAGGTCTCGGGCATGTAGTGCTTGCTGGCCCACCCCAGGATGATGATGAAAAACAGGAATGTCAGGCCCCGTTGCGCGCGTCCCTGCAAGACATGGCCGGACCCGGGCAATACAAGGCTGGCCAGAAAGACATGAAGGGGATTGCGCGGTGCACCAGTCATTTTTGTTTCACTGTCCAGTCCAGAATATCACGGCGCATGGCGATCAGGATTTCAAAAATATTTGTCAGCACATCAGGTTCGATCTGTGGAGAGTTGAACTCCGCCTGCCGAAACACACCATAGCGCAAACGGTCCGCCTCCGCCAAGAGCCACACAATGCGCACACCGTTTTCAGTGACAAGAAGTTCCTTGGCGTTGGGACCAAAGAAGGGCGCAAGATGTGGTCTGATCAACTCGGTTGGAAACACCTTCCCGGCATCATCGGTGCGGATAGTTGCAAATTCAGGAAAGCCTGTTGGAAGATTGAGTGTGTCGGGCAAAAGGTCAAAATTTGAAAATGTTGTTGGTCCAGCGGGCCGCATCATCATGTCAAATCGCGCCGTGAGCGGAAGTGCGTCTTGCAACGTGACAAGCAGCCAAAGGGCAGGAAGCCTGCGCGTGGCGAGTGTATCAACAACGGGTTTGATCTGAACCGGAAACCCGCGGTATGTTCCCTTGAGGCAGGGAAATTCGTAGGCGACAGCCTGTTCTAAAACCGGATTGTCAATCAGTGTTAGTGCTTTTTCAAACAGCAACTCCCGATCTGATTCCCTACGCTGATTAATGTTCGTGAAATTGCGATAGAGTTGCCAACATATTGCTGCCGCAACGATAACACCTAAAGCGCCCCACATCACGTCTCCTGAAAGCAAAATGGCCCGCCTTTTGGGCGGGCCAAAACACGTTAATAACCCTTGGGCTTTGGCCACGGCATGGTGAATTGTTCGCCGCGCCGCACATACTGGTACCTGTAGAAGTGGAACCACAGCGACATGATGACATAGAACACTACCATCGCCGTAAGTTGCGCGCCGTAGCCAAGGAAGATGGCGAAGTAAGTAACGACACAGAGCGCAAGCAAGACGATTGCCGGAATGGGATGGAACGGATGGGTATATCCACGTCGGATGATACCCAGCGGCCACTTGTTGCGGAACATCATGATGTTGATGCTCATAAAGGTGTAGTGCAACACGCCTGACAGGATCGAGAAGGTGATAGCCTGTCCAAGGTTCGCCTGGAATGCGAAAGCAATCGCAATTGGCACCAGGAAAAGGATGGACCGGTATGGCGTGCGGTATTTCGGATGCACAGCTGAGAACCATGTTGGCAGATACCTGTCGCGACCAAGTGAGAACCAGGCACGCGCGGCATCGTTGATGCATCCATTGGCCGAGGCTAAACCGGCAAGGATTGTTGCGACGAACATCATCGTTTCGATCCCTTTGTTGCCGGTCAGCTTGCCTGCATCAAGAAGCGGAAAGTATGTGATACCCAAATACTGCCATGGCATCAGCGACGCGCAGATGTACCATGTGAGGGACGCACCTATCAAAAGCGTGATCATGCCGGCCATTGTGCCATAAGGCAGTGAGCGGGAAGGTGAGCGCACCTCTTCGGCGGCCTGCGTCGTGCCTTCAATTCCGAGATAATACCATACGCCCCAGTGAAAGGCGGCGATAACGCCAATCCATCCATATGGCAGCGCATTGTCCGGTGTCACCATCTCGCCCAATTTGAGGACAGTACCCTGGCTCCAGGGCTGTACCCAGAAAAACAGAATGATGATTGCAAGATAGGCAATGCCCGTAATGACGAAGTTGACGTTCAGTGTCATCAGCACGCCGCGATAGTTCAGGGCCGCCAACAACATGATAACGGTTGCGATAACACCTTTGTAGTGCCAATCACCAAAGCTGTCTCCGGCATAGGATTTTATGGTATCTGCGATGAGAATGGCGTTTGACACTTCAAGCATTGTGTAGGCAAAGACCAGATAGAGGGCGACATTGAAAGCCATGAGCGGACCCACAATGTGCTTTGCCTGCGCATACTGGCCGCCAGCGGCGGCAACCGTCGATGTCACCTCCGAGTCGATCATGGCCACTGCTGTATAGAGAAGGCCGATCACCCAGCAGATGATAAGGGCTGCCAGCGTGCCGCCCTTGTCGGCTGCGAAATTCCAGCCTGTGTATTCACCGACAAGTACAATTCCAACGCCCAGCGCCCAGACATGAACTGGGCCAAGCACGCGCGATAGAGACACTCTTTGTGGCGCCGATCCAGCTGTTTTAGCATTTGCCATAGTCGTCTCCTTAAACCATGTGTTTTTCTTGGATGGCTTCAATCTCGCCTTCGCGCGACGACGTCAGCGTTTCTTCCGAATATGTCGTATCCGTCTTGTACCAGTCATAGAGCATCCACACTGCTACGACCGCGGAGACTGCCCAGCCAATGTTGGCAAATATAATCCACATGATATTTCCCCCTATTTGCCGTTGAATTTTTCGTCGATGACGTCACGGTACTCTCTGTCGGAGGCTTTGAAGAGAAAGACAAAATATCCAATCAGCACGGCTGACATGAGAATGAGCTGCAGCCAGTCAATCGAATAGTCGAACTTGTTTTGGATGATGTCATGGGCAGCAGCCGCATCGGCGTATCCCAGTTTCACCCATTGCTCGACCTGCGCAGGCGTCTGCTTCAGTGTTTCCCAGGTAGGGTTGTCGATTTTCTCGATCGTTTTGGAAACCCCCACCCAGCCCGCTTTCAAGGGTAGATAGAGCGCAAGACTTATGGCTGCGAGAACAAACCCGATATCAACGAACTGCATGGTTTTCGATTGTTCGGGTGGAATATATTTAGCCATTGCGATTCTCCCTTGCGGCATCGAGATGCTTGATGTCGAGGCCGTAGATGAATTCCTTGTCTTCTTCGTAATGCTTCACCATGGCTGCAATGGAAGCCGTGTTGAAAATAAGCACGGCAGCAGCAGCCACAAGCACGACAAACTTCACTCCGGAATCCGGAATGTAGGGCCAACTCATAAACAGCACGAAGAGTATCGCTATCCACAGAAGCGCAACCAAGAGCCACGCACCGCGCTTATCGCTTTGGTACATAGCCTCAATCCGCTGATTGAGGTCAGACATCGGCATTTCCCTCCAGCGTATAGCGCTTTTATTCCCCGTGCTTGCGCTACCGCCCCAAATTCGACTCATTTGCTACGGGGCAACTTTGTTAAACAGGAGGAAACATCGGGTGCGACCAATTGTCAAGCACTCATGCCGTGTGCTCCACATGAACAGCGTGTGAACCTGTTACTCAGATTACATACAGGCGACCGGCAATAGGGTGATGTCCAAGTTAAAGGATTTACCCCATGAACCGCCCAAACAATAATAATCGTCACTTTCGCGCCATCCTTGGTCTGATCATCGTCTTTGGATTGGGTGCGGCACGGACGGAGAAGATCTGGGCGGAGGCGTTCAACGGTTTGGATGTGGGTGGCGCAGCAATCACATTGCCCCATGACGCCCACGAACCCTTCGATCCCCGCCGCGTACCCCAATCCGGCGGCATGGCCAGCCGGTTGCTGTCGGGAATAATTGTCAAGCACGCTTAGGCGCGAACCCCAATCGCCAGTGGCAGGCCATCAAGCATCAGTTTGAGTGCACGGTAATGGTCAACATGTGGCGGCAACCGCCGTTCCAGTGTCAGCGTTGAAAAACCGTGCATGGTCGCCCACACATGGGTCGCCTTGGCATCAACATCGTCTGGGCCAGCCGCCGCAGACACGCAATTGGCGAGTTGCTCCCAGGCGGCAAGCATAACGCTGCGCAATCGATCCGACTTGACCACCGCGCGCGACCCAAACATCAGGCGATAGACGGCCGCATTCGTCCAGGCAAATGTCACGTAGCCTTGGCACATTGCCTTCAGTTTGGCGGCAGGGGAGGCAGCCGAGGCGGAAACGTCATCCAGCGCTTTCACGAACTCCTCAAATCCCGTCGCAGCGATTTCTGCCATGAGATCAACCACGGTTGCAAAGTGGTGCTGGGGAGCGGCGTGGGAAACACCGGCCTTGCGTGCGCAGGCGCGCAGCGTGAGGGCTGCTTCGCCTTCGGTCTCCAGTATGTCGCGTCCGGCTTTCACCAACGCGTAGCGCAAATCGCCGTGGTGATAGGTTTTTGCTGTCATCAGACTTTCTTACCAACTAAACTTGACACTGTCAAAATCACTTGTTAGACACATCTTGTCACTGTCAAGTTAAGGAGAGAATAATGACCGCGTCCGGATTGTTTTCAGCATTTAACATGTTTGCCATCGTTGGCTGGATAGCGCTTGCCGCAGGCATTGTCTTCAAGCGCCCTTGGCTGCGCGACACGGTGGCAGGCACCTATATCCCCGTGGCACTGTCAGCCGCCTACGCAGTCCTCATCTTGCTTTTCTTTGGCGCTGCCGATGGTGGCTTTGATACCCTCGAAAACGTCCAGAAGCTCTTCACCTCGCCGTGGGCAGCACTTGCGGGTTGGGTGCATTATCTGGCTTTCGATCTCTTCATGGGTGCGCGCATTGCGAAGGGCATGGCAGAGCAGGGCCTGCCACGCTGGCCGCTTGTGGTTCTCCTGCCGCTCACCTTCATGTTCGGTCCAGCAGGCTATCTCGCCTTTGAAATCATCAAGGCCGTGTCCATCCGCCAGAGTGTGACGTCATGACCAAATCCTCACCCCTATTCTTTCGCGCTGCCATTCTCTTCGCCGCAGCCTTCATCGCAACCTATGCTCTCATCTTCTTCGATGCCCGTCTGCTGAACGGCGTCAGCGTCTGGGAAAAACCATCAAAATTCTTTTTCTCCCTCGGCCTCCACATGGCAACCCTTGCCTGGGGTATTTCCCTGCTGCCCGAGCCAATGCAACACGCCAAATCCATCACGCGCGCGACCTCTGCGTTCATGGCGGCAGCCGTTTTTGAAATGGCTTATATGTTGGTTCAATCTGCGCGCGGCGAAACCTCACACTTCAACACATCAGATACGTTCCATGCGATCATGTATGCGGTCATGGGCATTGGTTCGCTCACCCTTGTGGGCGTCACCGCCTATCTCGGCTGGCGCATCCGGAAATCAGCCACATCACTCACCCAATTCGCGGCGGGCTGGAGCTTTATCACAGCCGCCGTCACCACAACCATCGTCGCAGGCTATATGTCCTCCGGCACCGGCCATTGGGTGGGTGGCGATATGAGCGACGCCACGGGCTTGCCCTTCTTCCACTGGTCCACCACGGGCGGAGACTTCCGCGTGCCCCATTTTGCAGCGCTGCATATCATGCAGGCCGTGCCGCTCATTACGTGGTTCTGGCCCCATAAGCGCCTGACGCAGGTCGCCCTCGCAGGCAGCGTCCTCGTCGTGGCCGCACTCTTCACCCAGAGCATCATGGGCATACCAATCTTCCGCGTTTGAGATTTCAGCGTCCCTCCGCCATATTGGCCGAAACGATTCGGGAACACCAACCTATGGCGCGCGCCAAAAACTCAGACGATCTCTTCGGCGATTTGCCCGTCGCCCCCAAACCAGTATCCAAGCCCGCCCCCAAAACCAAGGGTGAGGAAAACTATACTGCAGCCGATATTGAGGTGCTCGAAGGCTTGGAACCCGTGCGCCGCAGGCCCGGCATGTATATCGGCGGCACCGATGAAAAAGCCCTGCACCATCTCTTCGCCGAAGTCATCGACAACGCCATGGACGAAGCCGTGGCGGGCCACGCCTCATGGATTGACGTGAACTACGGCGCGGACGGCTATCTCGCCGTCACTGACAATGGCCGCGGCATTCCTATCGACCCGCATCCCAAGTTCAAGGACAAATCCGCCCTCGAAGTCATCATGACTACGCTGCATGCGGGCGGCAAGTTCGACAGCAAGGTCTATGAAACCTCTGGCGGCCTGCATGGCGTCGGCGTGTCCGTGGTGAACGCGCTCTCCGAACACTGCATCGTCGAAGTGGCGCGCGGCCAACAACTCTACAAACAAGAATATGCGCGGGGCCTTCCCACCGGAAAAATCCAGTCGCTGGGCAAAGTATCAGGCCGCCGCGGCACCACGGTGCGCTTTAAGCCAGACTGGCAAATCTTCGGCAAGGGCCACATTGAGTTTTCAGCGGCACGGCTCTACCGCATGGCCCGCTCCAAATCCTATCTCTTTGGCGGCGTCGAAATCCGCTGGGCTTGCGATGCCTCACACATCAAAGATAAGGAGACCCCCGAAAAGGCCGTGCTGCATTTCCCCGGCGGCCTCAAGGATTTTCTGGAGGAACGCCTGGACGGCAAAACCCGCGTCGTCGATGAAATCTTCGCCGGAAAAGTCACCAAAGAAGGCGGCCACGGCAGCGTCGAATGGGCCGTGGCATGGTTCGGCGGCGACGATGGCTTCTCATCCTCCTATTGCAACACCATCCCCACAGGCGACGGCGGCACCCACGAACAGGGCTTTCGCACAGCGCTCACCCGCTCATTGAAAACCTATGCCGAACTCGCAAACAACAAGCGCGCCGGCATTGTCACAGCCGATGACGTCATGACATCTTCCGGCTCGCTGCTCTCCGTCTTCATCCGCGAGCCCGAATTTCAGGGCCAGACGAAGGACCGCTTGGCCACCGTCGAAGCCGCCCGCATCGTCGAAACCGCCGTGAGGGACCATTTCGACCATTGGCTCACGGGCCACCCCGCCCAAGCCGACCGCCTGCTGGACTGGATTATCGAGCGCGCCGATGAGCGCCTTAAACGCCGCGCCGAAAAGGAAGTGGGCCGCAAAACGGCGGTGCGCAAGCTCAGGCTCCCCGGCAAACTGGCCGATTGTTCGGCAACCCAAGCCCAAGGCTCGGAACTGTTTATCGTGGAAGGAGACAGCGCAGGCGGTTCCGCCAAACAGGGCCGCAACCGCATCAACCAGGCGATCCTGCCGTTACGTGGCAAAATCCTCAACGTGGCCAGCGCCACCAAAGACAAGCTCGCCGCCAACCAGCAGATCTCAGACCTCATTCAAGCACTCGGCGCAGGCACGGGCGCGAGCTATAGGGAAGACGACCTCCGCTACGACAAGGTCATCATCATGACCGATGCCGACGTCGACGGCGCCCACATTGCATCCCTGCTCATCACGTTCTTTTACCGGCAGATGCCGCTGCTCATCGACCAAGGCCATCTCTATCTGGCCGTCCCGCCGCTCTACCGTTTGACCCAAGGCGGCAAGACAACTTACGCCAGAAATGATCAGCACAAGGACGAATTGTTGAAAACCGTTTTTGGCGGCAGGGGCAAAGTCGAAGTCGGCCGCTTCAAAGGCCTCGGCGAAATGCTGGCGTCCCAATTAAAAGAAACCACCATGGACCCCGCCAAACGCCTATTGCTGCAAGTGACATTGTCAGACGCCGAACGCACCTCGACAGCAAAAGTGGTGGAACAGCTGATGGGCAACAAGCCGGAAGAACGGTTTAACTTCATCAGCGAGCGCGCGGAGTTTGTGAGTGAGGAGGGGTTGGATATATAAGGCATTTCTGCTTTGATTAATGAGGATAATACAAAAGGTGGCGGCTATTCATGGTACTGGAAAATCCTGAACGAATAAGAGACCCCATCCATGATTTGATTATCTTTCGTGAGAAAAATGAATTGGACTGGGCGGCATGGCGATTGGTGAACACACCCGAATTGCAACGGCTTCGCAGGATTAAGCAGCTCGGCGTGTCCGAATTTGTTTTTCCTTCAGCCACTCATACGCGTTTCGCGCACTCTCTTGGAGTATTCAACTACGCGCGCAAGTTAATAGGCATTATAAGTCGTGACTTAAGATTGAGACGAGTAGAGGGAAAATTCAACGCCAGAAGAGCAAGAGTTGCCGCTCTTGCTTCAATGCTACACGATATTGGTCATGGCCCCTTCAGTCATGCTTTTGAAGAGGCAAGAAAAGCAATCGCTGAACAACGATATGGCAAACATGTAAAAATTAAAAAACACGAGCATTACAGCGCTGAATTTATTCGGGCTGCAGATAGTGATATTGGTGAGATTTTAAGTGCCGTCAATGTCGATCCAAATGATGTTGCAGAACTAATTGAAGCCGAAACGCCAACAGATATGTATCATGGCGTAGTGTCCAGCTCATTCGATGCTGACCGTTTGGATTACCTTCAGCGGGATAAATACATGACGGGCGTAGGCGCGGGATCAATTGATTTATCTTGGCTTCTGGACAATGTGAGAGTTGCTAACCTTGATGTGTCTGCCGTCGGTGGTGACGAGGAGGGAGCAATCTATCGGCATAGTTTTTGCTTGAACTACAAAGCCCGAGATGCTGCCGAGGATTTTATCTTATCGCGTTATCGCCTTTATTCGAATTTGTATTTTCATAAAACGACCAGAGGAATGGAGCAGCTTATTTCTGCAGTATTTCGCGGAATTGCAAGTGAGTTAGATCGGGTTCAGAAGATCGATGGTCTTCCTTCCAATCACCCACTTTGTAATTTTTTCTTGAGGGATGGAGATACTGTTCAAAATTATCGACTTCTCGACGATACTGTAGTTTGGGGTGCTCTCCACAATTTGGCAAAAGATGGCAACGCTTACCTCAAGGATATTTCTTTGCGGATTTTAGAGAGACGAAAACCACATTGTATTGATGTACAAATTGCATTTCCAGGAAATACCGAGAAACAGAGGCGACTCAAACATAGTCTCAACCAGATATTCAATAGCCGGTTCGGAACCGACGTTTTTCAGGATTCCGCAAAATTGTCGTTTTATGGTGAAATCGGGGGCGATGATGATAAGGCACAAAAGCGCGTCATGATAATGTTGAAAAATGGAGATTTGCGAGAGATAACTGAAGGTGGTATTTCGAGTCTTAAAGTTTCTGAACCTGAGAGATTTTTTGATCGTTATTATTTTATAAATGATTCCGATAAGACAAGAGCAGATGCCGCAGTTGAATCGATTCGTGGGAGGTAGAGATGAGCAATAAATTACATGATCTGGTTGTCGAAGCCGGTGGCGAGATCGCGGGTAAAGTTCGATTTCAAAAGATCGTATATTTGCTCGATCAATTGGGATTCGAGAGCGGCTTTGAATTTGAGTATCACCACTATGGCCCATATTCGGCGGAGCTCACTGATGCAATATCAGATGAAATTTCTTTTGGGAACATAGACCTTCAAGAAAAACGCCGTAAATCCGATGGCGTCCCATACATAGTTTATAAATTGGCTAATCATAATAGCAAAGATGGAGGTTCAATTCGTGAACTCAATCTTTCATCTGCCATCGCTGCAATGCAAGCGACAACCGCAACTGTTTTAGAGTTGGCTGCTACGGCCCACTGGCTCGCAGTTTATGAAAAAAAAGCGGATTGGGAGTTTGAGCTTCGCAAGCGTAAGGGTGTGAAAATTGAGGGTGGGCGCGATAAGCTAGCGTTTGAATTATTGAAGAATTTGCATTTATCACCCATGGTTTAATCGGGAACACGGAGTGGGTCACTTGCAGCCCAATAAAATGCGCCGTCATCCCATCCACCCCGGTGAAATTCTGAGCGACGAGCTTGCAGAACTCAACTTAACCGCCAGCGCTCTTGCGCGGCAGATCAAGGTTCCGACGAACCGGATCAGCCAGATCATCCAAGGCAAGCGCGCCATTACGGGCGATACGGCTTTGCGACTGGGCCATTGGTTTGGCATGAGCCCGCAATTCTGGCTGAACCTGCAAAGCCAATATGATTTGCGCCTTGCCGAAGCAGAAGCCGGAAAAGAAGTGCGCAAACTGCCAACGCGGGCCGCATAACCCAAAATACTCTCCATGACCGTTCCTGAGGCTGTCACCTTGCCTGAGTTACCGGCTCAAGTCCGATGATGGAGAGAATTTGGATGGAGACATGATTTTAGTCCTTGACAAGGTGTGATGCGGTGATGTAGTTGTTCTTGTTATGTTCAATCCGACACTTGAGAAATGCTGGTC
>JANOVC010000032.1:0-10841 GCA_031417195.1 Rhodobiaceae bacterium | reverse complement strand
ATCAGCACGTCGGCTAGCGCGTCGATACCGCCGTTGAGCTGGTTGATCCCGGCATTGCCGGTGATCGTCTGGGCGATTTCATTGCCAATCAGATTTATTGCACTAACGCCAGCAGCATTGGTCGTCTCGAGGAACTCGATGTTATCACCAGCCGCCAGCGCAAACGAAACGCTTGCCTTGGCCCGGTCTGCCGTGCCGCCACCCACAAGTTCAGTGATGTTGTCGGTGGCCGAGTTGATGATGTAGGTGTCGTTGCCAAGCCCTCCCGCCAGATTGTCGGCGAGCCCATCGGTTCCGCCGTTCAGGATATTGGCAAGGCCATCACCTGTCAGCGTGTCCAGTGCGGTGCCGCCCGTCAGGTTTTCGATATTCTTGATCGAATCTTCAATCACGCCGCCGACGGTCACATTGGTTGCGACAGCGCCATTCAGTGTTGCCACAACAGCCAGTGTCTTGTCGCTGAAATCCGCCGTGTCCAACCCTGCGAGGCCATCCAGCAGGTCATTGCCACCAGTCCCTTTGAGCACATTGGCTCCGGCATTGCCGGTGATGGTCTGGGCGATTTCGTTGCCGGTCAAATTGATCAGGCCCAGCCCTGCGGCGTTGGTGGTTTCCAGAAACTCGACATTGTCGCCCGCTGCCAACACAAACGAAACGCTCGCCTTGGCCTGGTCGGCCATGCCTTGCCCGACGAGTTCGACGATGTTGTCGGACGCAGAGTTAATGATGTAGGTGTCGTTGTCAAGCCCTCCGGTCAGCGTGTCGGCAAGTGCGTCAGTGCCGCCATTCAGAACATTGGCCAGCCCGTCACCTGTCAGGGAATCCAGCGCGGTTCCGCCCGTCAGGTTTTCGATGTTCTTGATTGAATCCTCAATTACGCCCCCGACGGTGACATTACTGGCCACTGCACCATTGAGTGTTGCTACAACGGCCAAGGTCTTGCCGCTGAAATCCGCCGTATCGCTGTCAGCGCCGCCATCAAGAACATCGTTGCCCTCGCCGCCCGTCAGCCTGTCGTCGCCGACTCCGCCATTCAGAGTGTCTACGCCGTTGCCGCCGGAGATCGTGTCGTTCTGGCTTGAACCGGTGATCGTGTCGATGCCCGCAGTGCCGTTGAGAGCAATCACATCGCTGGCCGCCCAGTTTTGGAAACCCACGCCCGCAAGGTTGATGCCCGCGCCATTGACGATGATGGTGTCGAGGCCCGCCACATTCCCGCCCACCAGGCCAATGGCCGACGTTCCGATCTGATTGGCATTGAAAATGGCCGTCGATGTACCGCCGAGAAAATTCAGGACCTCGATGTCGATCAGCGTCGCCAATCCGAAGTTGATAACCCCGGTATTGACCAGGACCAGTCCGTCCAATCCGAGGAAAAGTTCAGCCCCGCCATTGATGCTCTCGTCCTTCACCACCTCGCTGCCGCTCAGAAACCGGAACTGATCGATGCCAGCGCCACCATTGAGGATATCGGCACCAGCACCACCGATCAGCGTATCGTTGCCGTCGCCGCCATTCAGGGTGTCGACATTATCGCCGCCGTCGAGGAGGTCGTCGTTCAGGCCACCATTCAAAGTGTCAATGCCGCCCAGACCAGCTAAAGCGTCATCGCCGTTGCCGCCGGAGATCGTGTTTGCCAGCCCATTGCCGCCCAGGATGTCGGCATGTGCGGAACCGGCAAGATTCTCGATCAAGATATAAATGTCACCGGCTGCCTCGCCGCCGTTCAGGGCAGGGGTGGCAAGCGAAACGAAAAGGCCGTTTGCGGCATTGGCATAGCTCGCCGTATCGTTGCCGGATTCGCCATTCAGCGTGTCGGCGCCGAGGCCGCCCAAAAGCGTGTCGTTGCCGCCACCCCCCACTATGCGGTTGTCATCCGCCGTGCCTCCCAGAACGTCGTCGAAACTGGAACCGGTCAGGTTTTCGATCCCGGAGTAACTGTCGCCGGCAGCCTCGCCGGTGTTGAAGCCGGGAGTACTCATGAACACGCTGACGCCCACGCCGGCTCCTGCCGAGGCTGCACCGGCATAGCTCGCCGTGTCGGTGTTCTCGCCACCACTGAGGAAGTCGGCGTCGAGGCCGCCATTGAGCACGTCATCGCCGTTGCCGCCGAACAGATCGTCATTGCCGCTGCCGCCGTTGAGTACGTCAGCGCCGTTATCGCCGAACAGATAGTCAATGCCGCTGCCGCCGAACAGCGTGTCGTCACCGTCGCCGCCACGCAGCCTGTCGTTGTCGGCTTGGCCATTCAGCGTGTCGTTTCCTGCATTGCCGTCGAGCTCGTCATTGCCGCCCTGGCCGAACAGCGTATCGTTGCCCTCGGCACCCTCGATGAAGTTGGCGTTGTTGTCTCCCGCCAGAAAGTCCCGGAATGCCGAGCCGGTGATATTCTCGATCGAGTCGAAGGTGTCGAGGGCGGCATGGTTGGTATTGAGCGCCATGTTGAGCATGACGACGGTGACGCCCTCGAGGCCGCCGACGCCGCCCGCCGGCGCGCCAAAATAACTCGCCGTATCGCTGCCCGAGCCGCCAAAAAGAGCATCGCCAAAATTGCCGCCAATCAATATGTCATTGTTTGCGCCGCCGTTCAGCGTGTCGGCACCGAGACCGCCAAAGATAGTGTCGCTGATATCAGAACCAGTGAGAGTGTCATTGGTATCGGCACCGAAGAGGACCACGTTGTGGAAAAAACTGCTGCTGAAATTCCAGGCTGCCGCCGAGAACGCTGTCGAACCTGACAAATGCACGACGATTGTATGTGTACCGCTAATAAATAATGGTTCACTGAAAATTTCGACATTGTCCCTGATATTGGCCAACAAAATGTTGCCGTTGTTGAACTGGGAGCTGAGGAATACTGCGGAATAGGTCAATTCGGTGCTCGCGAACTCAATACGGCCAATCCCGTCGAGGGCGGTGACAGACAAGGCTCTGAAATCTGTTGTTTCGGTAACGATCAGTGTCGACATGAGATCAGCCTTTCAAAAAACCGCTGCAATCAGGCCCCCAACAGTTGAATGGTGCGCCGTTGAGACAGTGAAGTCAATGTTGGGGTCGGGGCCTCAAATAAAATCCGTCGTGGAAAAAAGGAAAAAAAAGAGGCAAAAAAGGGGACGCTTCAACTACTGTCCGCTCCATCCCCTTGCTCCAGGTGTTGCGGAAAATCAGACGGCCAATTGATCGCGCCATGCGATGGCTTCCAGCTCGACGCGCACTGCGTCTTCGATGGCTAAAACAGGCGCTGCTTCAAAACGGAAGGCCGGGAAGGTTGAGCAGAGTTTGTGTACGGCCAAGGCGTCGTCACAATCCACCAACATGTGGCCACCCCATTCGCCCAGACGGACGTAAAAGCCTTCGATCTTGAAGCCCGTTGGCGGTTGCCAATGTCTGAATACGCCGAGAATTCGCTTCTGGGCATTTTCATATTCGGCGGCCGAACCGTGGCTGCGTTCGTGCCATGTCAGCATGTATTTCATGATCTGCGTCTCCTTTGTTTCAATTCCTGTTGTGAAAGATGACAGCAAACGCGATGGCGTGTTTCACCCGAACGGGTGATGTTTGACCGGACACAGGCGAATGTGCTGAAATGTCACGGACATGTCACAGCAATGGACAGATGAAAAACTTTTGGACGTGGTGGGGCAGATTTACGAAGCTGCCGCTGACCCGGACAAATTGGCTGCTGTGGTGGACGTTGTGCAGAAGGCCATGGATATCGGCAGCGCCTTGCTGTTCGTGTCGGACCACCGCAGTGGTGATCTCATCAAACTGCTTGGCACCAGCGCCAATTTTGATCCGCAGGCGCGCAGTGATTATCGTTTGCACTACCACAATCAAAATCCCTGGTATCAAAACGCCAAAAACAAAAATGGATTGTTTGTGCGTCATGGCGGTGAACTGATCGATACAGGGGAATTCGAGAAAACCGAATTTCGGGCAGATTGGTGCAAGCGTGTTGGCATCTATCATTTTCTGGGTGGAACAGCGCCCGTGCGCGGCAATCTTGCGGTGGCGGTTGGACTGCACAAATCCTTCGGCTCCAACGGGTTCAGTGAAGAAGACAAACGGGTGTTTTCGATATTGCTGCAACATCTGGTGCGGGCGTGCCAGCTTGCCGACAAGATCGGAACCCTTGTCGGCCGTGAAGCCCAGACCTTTGAATTGCTCAGTAAATTGAACGTGGGCTTTATTCTTGTCGATAAAACCTGCAGGCCACTGCATGTCAACGGACTGGCCGACAAACTGCTGCGATCATCACGGTGGCTGACCTATTCAAATGGCCGGGTCAGACCAATTTACCCGGCTCTGCAAGCGGCTTTTGAGCAGCGTGTCGGCAAAGCCGCGAGCCTTGATATGAGTGACGCGCTGATCCCCGGCGGCGTCATTGCCTTGCTTGATCCGATTGAACGCCCGCTTGCGGTCAGCATCATTCCCTTCATGTCCACTGGATTGGGTTTGGGAACAGAACAATCCGCCGTGGCTATCCTGTTCTCGGATCCCGATGCGAAGCTGAAACCGACCGCCGGGGATATCGCAGCGCTGTTTGATTTTACGCCAGCAGAAGCCAAACTGGTGGCTCAACTCGTCGAAGGCCGCAGCATGGTTGACGCCGCCCAAAGCATTGGGATTTCTCCCAACACCGCAAAAAGCCAATTGCAGTCAGTGTTTCTGAAAACCGGATGCAACAAACAATCGGAGCTTGTGTCGATGATTGTGTCCAATCCTCTGGCGAGATTGGTCAGCGCAGGATCATAGTGGCCTATACCCCAACACTTTCGTCGAGCGTGGCATTCAGGCTGACCCTACGCCAAGGCACTTCTAAGCGGAGTGTCATAGACAAGCAAAATTTACGCCGCAAGCAGCCGCTTGACTTCTAAGGGAAGGAAAAAACGGAGAAGAAAAGGGGAAACAAAGGGAAGCGTCCCCTTATCTTTCATTGTGTTTCTTGTTGGGTTGATTAATCCGTAATCTTCGCCACCACCCCAGCTCCTACAGTCTGGCCGCCTTCGCGGATGGCGAAGCGCAGTTTTTCTTCCGAGGTGACCAGTATCGCCAGCATAAATTCCGAAGTTGACAGTGGTGATTATCTGTACTTATTTATCAAAAAAGGTAGGAAACAATGACTGGCTATGTAGGGTTATTCACGTGCTCTGTATTGCATGAAGATTTAACAAGCGAACGAACTCGGCCTTTTGTACAAAACGTGCCACCGACATTTGCCGCCGCGGAAGGATCGGAAGGTTTCATTTGTCGAGGTAAAGGTAACTACCACTTCAGTGAACCGGGGAAACTCGAAAAAGTTACATACGACAAGGTTCCGTCTTTTTACACGGACCCTGGCCTGGTTGTTCAAACGTTGTCAGTTTGGAACAGTGTCGATTCCGCATGGAAATATGTTTACTCGGGCGTTCACGTGGAGGTACTGAAAAAACGGGCTGAATGGATGCAAAAACCAATATTTCCGCAATATGTGTTGTGGTGGCGCGAGACTGATAGTGTGCCTCTCTTTGCGGAAGGCGTCCAACATCTTGAGCACCTGCACGCACACGGCGCAACGAAAGACGCGTTCACATTTCGCAGTGCGTATGAGCATGACGGAACATCGGTCATGGTTCAGAAAGTAAGTGTTTAACGCGGCACAGGTGTTTTATATTTTGATGAAATTTGAGACCCGGAAAGTAAAGGGGACTTCCCTTTTTCCAAAAATCAAATCCCTCACGACTTCTCTTCGCCATCTCCAGTTTGCTTTTCCGCTTTTCCCAGAAGCACCGCTGAAACAAAGGGGACGTTTCCACTACTGTCCGGTCGTTAATCGAACAAATTCAATTGGTTGGTTTTCAATGATTGAAAGTGGAGAAAGGGGACGCTTCCCTTTGTTACTTCGTATCCTTCAAGTCGGCAGCACATGATTTGTCTGGTGAGACTACCTATTCATCCACCCTCCATCAGCTCAAATTAACCGGAAGCGCCCCCGTTTCCACCTGCATATGCAATGGCGTCTTCAAGTCTGTCATCGCCCCAGAATAATTCGCTGCCGACAACAAAACTCGGTGAACCAAAGATTCCAAGGCTTTTGGCTTCTTCAGTTGCGGCGATGAGTCCCTGCCTTCCCTCTTCTGCATCAGCTCGCCTCAAGATCGTGCCCGGATCGGTGCCTGCTTCTCTGATGCTCTCAGAAATATTTGGCTCGCTCCCTGCCGGTTGCCCAGCCTCGAACCAACGCCGATAACTTGCGCGGACGTAGGCAGCACACCACCCGTCTACTGCCCCAATGCATGCGACTCGGTTGGCTCTCTCCAACTCCGCAAGGGGATAAGGCACAGGGAACTTTGGCGAAAGCCCCCGCATCTTCGAACGTCGTTCGATATCCCTCCACATGTAGGCGGCCTTTATCGGCTTCTTCGCGAAGGGGATGTTATCCATTTCGATCATGATGGATCGCACATTGAAGGGCCGCCAGCGGAAAGTCATCCCGGTGTCACGCTCGACCTGAGCCAGCCGCATCACTGACAAGTATGTATAAGTGCTGCCAATAGAGAACCAGAAGTCGGGCATGATTGACACCTTTTTGCGGGATGGAACAATCCCCAACATTTGAGTTCAACGCCAGAGCCAGTCGTATCATCGGCTCGCCTTTGGCGCAACAGCAATGTCAGTGGCATTGGCGAACGATAAGTCCGGATTGGCGGAGCATGGCGACACTTCACAATATTGCGCAGAATAAAGGCGACGCTTCTGGACTGCACCCCTAAAGTGAGCCACGTGCGGCGTGATGGACGACAATCCTGACCGCCACGCCGTCAAAATGGGAAGCTTCCGCTTTGATGGTGCAACAGCTACTCCACAGTGCCACCGTGTTGTAACCATTCAGCGCATTCAGGCCCCAGCTCTGCTAGCGCTCTGCTTTCATAGTCACTTATTTCAGATGCAGACAGCACATCTCGCCAACGACCGTTGGTGCCTTTGTTGATAAAGGTTTTGGCACCGCCGACAAATGCATCGCCACCCCGTGGTGCACTTGAAGCAGCGTTATCTTTCATGTACGCGAACGAACAATGCCTGAGGATTTTCGGAATGTCTCGACCGTCAAGTGGCACCCCTAGAAACGCGGCCACCTCGTTCACTGACTTTTCCAAGTCAGCCTTCAGATCATTGAAATGTATCAGCTGCACATTCGGAAAGGTCCGGGCCTCCCACCAAGACCTGATATTCTCCCAAAATGACCACGACGGTGTTCCGTCCCGCTCAATCCAATCGGTGTAGAACTGATGCACATCAGCAGCGCCTCGCAACTGTGGCGGCCCGAAGCGACCGGGGACACTATTCAAGGTACTCAGGAAGTCATCTGTGAATGACGAAAAGTGATTGTGCAAACTCCAGCATATATCGCGCCCGTCACGCCCTACATAAAGGTATTTGGCTAAGGGGGAATGGGGTATGGCATGCGGGAGAGAATGGGTTTTGAAAAAGCGCCGTTTGCCAGAAGCCTCAAGCGCGAAATAGACCTCAGGTGGAACAAGGCGCATGTCCACCCACGGCGACGCCTTGGCCACTTCGGTAGCAGGATCGCCCCTTGACAAGATTTGTCCCACGATCTGCTGGACCCAAGTCGTGCCCGACTTGCCATAACTTGCTATGACGACGTCGCCCTCGCGAATGTTGACATTTTTCCACCGCTGAGAATCCATCAACGCATTCTGCATGACGATTGGATCGCGCGGCCAGCTTTGGGGAACTTGGGGCATAGCAGACATGGTGTACCTCCAGCTGCCCCCGAACCTACATACTACGCTCGTTTTAGACTGGCCTCAAGCCGTCCACCCATCATGTCCCGCCGTGTCTCACTTTCGGGGAACAAAGGGGACGCTTCCCTTTAAACAGTCACTTCATCACTTACCAAGGTCACCAAAGCCGTTCATCTCTCCTCACGTTGCCTCCTTGGGATACCGCCCATAGCGATACTTGCCCGAAACTTGTGGGGTGGTTGCTGTATGATGGATTTGTGGAGTATGGCTAAAAATTGCAGGTTGACCGCGCGGTGTCAATTATTATGATCCTAGTATGGAACTTTTCGATGGCGGCCAAAAAATCAAAATGCTGGTTGACTTTGAACGCCTCGTAAAGGTGACAGTGCATTTTATTCGACGAAGAACCAGCAAGTTGCACGCTCCAGAGATTGCAATGACTGCACACACTGGAACAGGAACTGGGGGCGACCTTGTTGCACCGCCAGAAATCCGGCGTTACCTTGACGGCGTCGGGCACCAAGCTGCTCGGCTATGCCGAAATCATGATCGGGCTGTGGTGCCAGGCCCGGCAGGAAACCGCCCAACCGGAGGAAACTGAGTCAGTCTGCAATTTCGGCTGTGACCCCGACCTGTGGCCGAAGCTTGGCAAACAGATGTTGGACGCGGTGCTGACCTATCGCCTTGCCACACCTGAAAGCTGGCCACCTATTCGAAATGCTCGATGCACCAGCATTCCCCTGCAATATCTTTCTGATCATCAGTCCACGAAATAATTGGCGTGGAGCGGTTGCAGTCTGGCAATTGCGTGATCAACCGAATGCAGGTGCGTTTTCATTGCGGCAGCTGCATCTTTGGGATTGCGATTTGCGAGAGCGTGGACAATGTTTTTATGCTCAGCGATAATTTCCAATGTATGGGCTGGCACTCGGTTTGCCAGATGCCCAATGCGATCCCATATCGTCTTCACGCTTTGCACTGTCGTCCACACACCTTCGAGCAGTGCTGCCCGTGCAATCAACTGGTGGAACGCTTCATTGTCGAGGAAGAAACGTCGACTATCACCCGTGCTTGCATGTAGCACTTGCTGGTCAAGATTAATCCGTGCCTCATCTGAATGCTGTTCCGTCCAGTGGCGTGCGGCTTCCTCCGCAAGTGCTACTTCCAGGGCTGAACGGGCAAATTGTGCTTCGCGCAATTGTTTCAATTTTATTGGGGCGACGAAGGTGCCGCGCTGGGGGAAAATCTCGATCAGCCCGTCTTCGGCGAGGCGGGTAACGGCAACCCGGACGGGCGAACGCGACACGCCAAACATCCCGCAAATTCGATTTTCGCTGATCGCTTCGTTGGGAGCGATCCGGCAGGTGATGATCTCATGGCGCAGCAGACTGTAGACCTGTTCAGCAGCGGGCAAGCGGCGGTCGAGGGCAAAGGTTCCCTGAGCGGCTGCAACGGGGCTCGCTTTGGCTTCAATGTTCATCAAATTCATGAACTCCTGTAACCAATCAATTTGCTTCCTTCAATCCTTGTCATTCCATAACTTGTATACTAGAATACTGACTCTGGCACAACGTTGCAATGTTGGAGCCGTTCAACTGGGAGAAACCAATGAAGAAAACCATTACTTATCTCACACTGTCGGCTGCCACACTTGCGTTGACGGCGGGGCTGACATTCGCAGGTTCCGACACCAAGGTCGCACTCGTGCCCGGTGGCCCACACCCTTACTTCGCCGCTTGGGAACAGGCTGGTGCAGACGCCGTGAAGGATTTTGGCATTGGTGCTGGCGACTATCGCGTGCCACAAAAATGGGAATTGTCGCAGCAAAGCCAATTGCTCGAAAGCTTGTTGACGCAAGGCTATAACTCATTCCTGATCTTCCCCGGCGATGCTGTGGGGACCAGCCCGGTTGTACAAGAACTCGTCGACAATGGTGGGCAAGCGCTGGCTCTGGCTGGTTGTTTGAAGGACCCGACGCCTGTGCTTTTCTGCATGGGCACCGACACTGGCAATTCTGCCTATCTTGGCACCAAGGAATTGATCAAGGCCATGGGTGGCAAGGGCAAGATTGCCCACTTCACCGGCTTCCTGGTTGACCCCAACACCCAGCTTCGTATTGACGCTGTTCAAAAAGCTGCCGATGAGACCAATGGTGCTGTGACAGTCATGCAAGTCATTGCCGACATTGACGCGCCGCAGCCAGCTGAAGAAAAAATCAATGCCTTTCTTGCCGCCAATGCGGCAGGCGTGGATGGTATCGTCACCACGGCTTGGGTGCCCGCCGTGACAGCAGCCAATTCACTGCGCAAGATCGGTGACAAACGCATCAAGATGGTGGGCATTGACCACGACGAAGTTGTCATCAAGGCGATCAAGGACGGCTTTGTGAATGGCACGATGCTGCAAAACCCCTATGGCCAAGGCTATATCGGTTCCTATGTGCTGGACAAGTTGCGCTCGGGCTGCACGATCAAGGCTGATGCGCCATGGAAGTCAAATGCGCTCACGGCCAAGTTCGTGGATTCAGGCACGGTCTATGTGGACGCAACACAAGCTGATACTTATGTCGACGCCATGCGCGGCATTTCGAAAACGCTCATGGCCAGCATGGACAAGGATTTCCTCGCCTGCAAATAAGCGCACTCTGGCAATGATCCCTCATCAATCCGGTTGTTGCACTCCCGTGGCAACCGGATTGCTGTTGGCCCATCGTTGCGGACACTTGACATGATCTCTTCCGATATAACCAACACCAGCGACGCGACGCCGATAGCGGCTGGTCGCCAATCTCTGTTGCAACGTCTGGCTTACAGCAGCGAGTTCGGTCTGGTGTTGCAGATAGCACTTGCAGTCATCATATTTGCCAGCATATTGCCCGGTTTTACTTCGCCCTTCAGCCTGTTCACCATTGGTCGTCAAATCGGCATCGACACCATGATTGGCCTTGCCATGATGGCTGTTATCGTGACAGGCGGACTTGATCTTTCGGTTGGAGCCATCGGGGTTTGTTCAGCCATGGCTTTTGGTTGGATGATGGAACGGGCCGGTGTTCCGCTCCCACTCGGTGTGCCCTTGGCCGTGCTGTTTGGTGCGGGA
>JANOVC010000031.1:0-21900 GCA_031417195.1 Rhodobiaceae bacterium | reverse complement strand
TCAGCAGAAACAGCAGTTCAAGTCGATGACACCTGAAAAATGAAAATTTGCACAATCATCACAGTGGGTTACGCAAGTCAAAACCGTCGACAACCGGACAGTAGTGGAGGCGTCCCCTTTGTTCATGCCGCATTAACTTCCAATTTTTAATTTTTGATTGTCTTTCGCCGCACTTGTAATCGTCCGTGAACCAGTCGAAAGTATTTTATTTTGTGGATCGGCTCCGGATCTCACCCACGGCAACCCCAAGACTTCGATGGTCGCTCGACCCTGGGGACACCTCGGATGGTCGATTGGTGCTGGTTGCAATTTCCAGCCTATTTGCGAGTTCGCCTGATAGTCGAAGACTCGTGGTTTGCCCTGGCTCAAGCTCTGACGATGCACGCTGATTACCACAGCGAATCTCTACGCTCTTAGTAACAGGAAGATAGTTCGATATATCAACTTCGATCTCAACTCGCGTGCCAGGCGCGTGTAGCAGTTTAAGAGAGGCAATATCAGCGATGGTCCAGCGATGGGCTATCTCAGTTGGACTCCACTCACCGAAATCAAAGAGAACGCCAGGTTCTTCTAATCTCATGTCTATAAACGAATTACCCGCTAGTTCTGAGGCGGACGTTGGCACTGCCACGTACACATCAGCTCGTCCGCAAAGCGGAAACGGCAAGTGCGACACGCGCCATCCGGTCCGGTTCAGCGCCTCGCCGAAAAATGCTCTTGTAAAGCCGAGTTCCATCCAACCAAAACGCCGAATACAAATTGCTGATAAGCCGTCAAGCCGTGGCCCCCAAGGAAAAGGGACAGGCCCTTGTGCCGCAGGTAAGATTGGCTCACCGCAGAAAACAACGAAGCCACCTGGATTTAGGCGAAAGCGCAGGACTCTTAGTAGGTCCATAAAATCGAAGGCGTGGTGGAACGCTTCGAAGAATACGATGCGATCAAAAGTCTTTCCGACGAAGCCATCACCAAAAACACCGCACTCGGTGTTCACATTCAAATCCATTCGTTTGGCCTGATCGCGGATAGACTGGAGAGATGGCTCGTCAATATCGACAGCATAAGTTTGGCAGCCAAGGCGGGCTAGTTGAAGCAGGAGTTGACCACTTCCCGTACCGTACTCAAGGACTGTTGTCCTTGCCGGGTCCGCAATTTTCAAGGCAGAAAAGATATGTCCCCAGCTATAAAGCATCTCGGAAACAAACTTGCTGTCTCGGAACGACCAAGGCGATACGTCCGTAAAAACGTTCTGCCATTCTGGCGATGAGCTGGCCTCGTCAAGCGTTGGATCATATTTGCGGTCAGCGCGCCCCCGGATCACCAAGTAGAGATCGTGGACCTTGCTGCGATACTCATCAGAGAAGGGGTCGAGTCTTGCGAGCTCAGTGGCTATCGGGTGATCCAGGATAACACTGCATAAGCGTTGATACTCGCTGGTAGATAGGTCTGATTGGAGGTTTTCTATGAAGAATTTGTCAATATCGCTCGAGGTGTCCATATGTCACTCTCCAATTAGCGCAAAGATTTAAAGTTAAGGTGACAGTGCATAAAATTATCCACATACAGTTCAAATAAGATACCACTCGCCCGAACATTCAATCCACAACATCACTGCATTCCGCCATCCCTTTCCCATATGTCGCCCTGTTTTTCTTCTTGGTTCAAATACAGACGCAACTCCCGCACGAGTCAAGCCTCTGCATTCATCTCTAATTTCTAATTTTTGATTATCATTCGCCGCACTTGTGGTCGTCCGTATCCAGTCATAGACGCCATCACCTGTGTCTTCGTAAGGATTAATCACATTGGAACTTAAAACGAGATAACGGACTTGATGGTTTTAGCTAATGCGCCCTATGCGCTGTAGCATTAGAATACCACCATCTGGTTGCCGCTGCCGTCTGTGGTCTGTGTCCGAGTCACAGCATATCCCCACGCTTATGCTGCCAGCAGCGTGTTGGCAACCGTGTCGCTGCTACCTTTGCTAGTGTGGGTTTGGGTGAGACTGGGCTTGTCGCCAAGGGGACCTCACCCTGCGCTGCCGGACCCTCTCGGGCAGAGGGGGTGAAGTTGCGCACCGTCCTTAACATTTGTTGTGCAGGGAGAATGCGAGGCGTTGGAGGGTATTGCTGTTGTTGACGTTGGGTTCCCGCCTGCGCGGGAATGACGTGGGGGGGTGGGGGCGCTATAGGCGTTTTCCCGACGCTCTTACATCCCCGCTTTTTTCGCCTGACCTTCGAGATAGTAGTTGGCTTTTTTGCCGTAGATCAAACCGCGCAGCATGCGGCGCATGGCTTCGGATTTGCGCAAGGGGTCGATCACCGCGCGCATGGCGTCGTGGGCGAAGACTTTGGCGGCATCGTGCGCTGGTGAGACGCCCGGTGGTTTTTGCGGGAGGCCGAAGCGGCGCAGCGTACCGTTCATCAGGCGGATTTTGTTGAGGCGCAACACCTCTGGCGTTTTCCAGGTCATGGCCATGGAGATGGAATAGCTTTTGCCCGTGCTCACCCAATGGGGGATCATGTAGGGCATATGCACGGCGTCACCGGGTTTCAGGGAATGCAATGTGGCGCGCTGTTCGTACCATTCCTCGTATTTTTGATTGCGGTGTTTCGACGGTGAAATTTCCATCGCCTCTTCAGAAATCAATTTGCGGTCATCATTCTCGAAGGTGCGCACGAACTTGTCGCCCTTGATCTGGATGAGGATGTTTTCCTCGGCATCCATGTGGAAGGGTGTGGTTGAGTTGGCGGAGGATACAAAGATGAAGCCTTGCAGATCCGAATATTCGCCGGGCTTCTTTCCCGCTGCGGCATTGGCTTCCTCGACGAAGGCCTTGAGCAATTCATGATAGGCCATGTCTTCATTCACGAACTTGATGACCATCCATGCATTGGCCGTTTCAATGGTGCGGATCACGTCTTCGGCGGGCATGTCAATTTTGGGAACATCTTCGGGTGCCACGCCGACCGCCACTTTTCCCGAGTTGAACTCGATACGATCACGCGGCAGGGATTTTGCGAGCTCGACAAGGCGCGGGAGCGTGAAGAGCGGATGGCCACTGAGGCCATGCTTCAATTCAAAGGCACGCTTCAAGAATTTTTCACGCGCCACGACCGGATCAACGCTGACAATGCTCATGATCGTTTCTTTCCTTTCAAACGGTAATAGACATCGCGCAGTTTGGCGCGGAGGCCACGGCGTAGGGTTTCAAGTTTTACTGTTGCCACAAAACGTACCGCACTGATGGTTTGGGGTGCGATGGCGACATCGGCCATGTTGAGACGGTCTCGCCAGATATTTTCGATCATCGGATGGCCGGGAATGGCGCAGCTGTCGACCAGTTTGATGTGGCTTTCCGCGAAGAGTTGTTCCGTGGCGTAAAGAATGAGCAACACGCCGGGGGAAAATTTGGCGAAGTTTTCGTCATAGGCAATCTTGCCAAGCCATGCCTGGTTGCCTTCGACGATGGCATACATGCTGGCGATGGTTTTTCCGTTCAGCACCAGTTTCCAAAAACGCAGTTTGCCGCTGGCGGCAAGTTTCTGGCAGCCCTCGGTGAAGGCCAGCTGCAAAGCCGTATTTCCGGCAATTGCCGTGCCGCGCTTGCCTTTCCAGCCCGCCGCCTCGAGCGCCAGGATATCCAACGCCCAAGCCTTGCTGTCGCTCCCTGCTTGGAATCCCAGGGTTTCATATTTGCCCTGCTCTGCCAGCCGATTGGACAGGCGGCGATATTCCTTGCGGCGCTTGCGATCAAAATTCGTATCCATCCAGGATTCAAATGTGCCGACCGGTTTGAGCGCTGCCCGCTGCCATCTGTTCAAAACCACAAAGCGGGTGTCGCGCGTTGCAAGATATTCCCAGAATTTTCCATCCACATCGATGGAATGCAGCAGCAGGGGTTGTTTCAGGCTGCTCGTGAACGCGGTGAGCGCTGCGGCAGGAAATTCCCTGTCAAGGTGCGGAACGCCAATGACGGTCAAGGGTGTTATCCAGTTCGAGAGCAAACCCAGAGCCATGCGGCGTTTTTGCAAAGGCAGGGCAAACAGCATGTCATTGCCCTGAATGACCACGGCAAGCTCGGCGTTTTGCAAATTCTTCAGGAGCGGCAGAACCAGTTCAGGGGAGTTGAGCCCGGCGGGCGTCAGGCTTTGCTCCACGAGGCACCGCCAAGGCGATAAAAACGCATCGAAATCCGCAGCATCGCTGATCCGCGTCGATAACATCATTTGCCAATTTCCTGCCAACATGGTCCCACACCTGCAAATCGCGGGCCAGACTAACAGGCGTCAGCTAAGGCCCTGTTCAGGCCTTGCTTAAAATTTTCAAAGCATTGATTTAAATAGAAAAAGACCGGCAAATGACCGGTCTCAAATCTTTTACACGCAAATGGATTATGCGTCGGCCTTCACATTGAGAACCTGACGGCCACGATACATGCCGGTTTTCAGGTCAATATGATGCGGACGGCGAAGTTCGCCTGAGGTCTTGTCTTCGATCCAGGTGATCGTCTGCATCTTTTGGCCTGAACGGCGCATACCGATGCGGCTTTTAGACATTTTTCTGCGTGGAACGGCCATATCAAAAACTCCAAGTAAGGCGGGTCTCCCCACCATTGTTGGCGGTGTATAGCGAAGCTTATCCGTCAATACAAGTGAGATAGCCACCCATTCCGCTCATTCTTCCGATGATACGGTTGGCGATGGAATTGACCCGTTTTGACGGTTTTCCGGCCTTTCGCTTGATCGGATTGGGCAAAACGGCCGCCAGAAGGGCCGCTTCACGTTTGGTGAGTTTGGCAGCGGGTTTATGAAAATGGAATTGGGAGGCTGCTTCCGCGCCATAAACGCCGGGGGCCCATTCCACGATATTAAGGTAAATTTCCATCATGCGGCGCTTGGACCACACGAAGTCCATCCAGTAAGCCATTGGAACTTCAAGACCTTTTCGGATGAAGTTGCGGCCATCCCAGAGAAACATGTTCTTGGCGGTTTGCATGGAAATGGTGCTGGCACCACGAATGGGGCCTTCGTCATCATCGAAAACATCGTCAATCACGCCCTGAAACTCTACCCAATCGACCCCGTGGTGCTCGCAGAAACGGGCGTCTTCCGAGGTGATCACGGCGCGGGCGAGATAGGGCGACATGTTGTCAATGCTCACCCAATCCTTGGTGAGGCCGTTGCCGGTGAACAGGCGGAGAATCATGAGGTTGGAAAATGGCGGGGGGACAATGGTGTAAACAATCGTCATCACAATGGGCCAGAGGGCGATAAAACCCAGCCCATAGGCTGCCCAGCGCTGCCACGGTTTCAGCCGTTCCAGAAAACGCTTTGGCGGCGGCACCAAGTCTGATTGAGTTTCGATTGTCATAACGTTACAAGTTAATCTTAACACACAGGTCAGGCCTTGGCGTCAACAGCAGAAACTCATTTTGATACAGCTTTGCGCGATGCGGCGCGGGCGACCGATGCGATTCTGGCCACGCTGCTTGCGGTGAGCGCTTCGCAGCGTTTGCTGGAGGCCATGCGGTATTCCGCCATTGGGGCTGGTAAACGCTTGCGACCCTTTCTGGTTTTGGAATCGGCCAAGCTGTTTGATGCGCCGGGTGCACTTCGGGTGGGGGCCGCACTCGAATGCGTGCATTGTTATTCGCTGGTGCATGATGATTTGCCTGCCATGGACGACGATGACTTGCGGCGTGGCAAGCCAACGGTTCACAAACAATTTGATGAGGCGACGGCGATTTTGGCAGGTGACTCGCTCCTTACACTGGCCTTCGAGATTTTGGCGTCACCGGAAACACACCGGGATGCGAGTGTTCGCAGCGCTTTGGTTCTGGAGTTGGCGAAAGCATCCGGCATGAATGGCATGGCGGGCGGGCAGATGCTGGACATTGAAGCCGATGGAGGTTCGCTGGAACAGATCATCCGCATTCAAAGCCACAAGACAGGCGCCCTCTTCCGCTTTGCCTGCGAGGCAGGTGCCATATTGGCGGGGGCGGACAGGTTGCCGCTTCGTCAGTACGCGGATGATATCGGGCTTGCATTCCAGATCGCCGATGATCTGCTTGATCTGGAGTCAACGCCGGAACAAATGGGCAAGGCGACACAGAAGGATGCGGTTCAGGGCAAGGCCACTATTGCCTCGCTGATGGGTCGGGATGCGGCAAAGGCCAAGGCTGACGCGCTGGTGGCATCCGCAATCGCTTCGCTGGAACCTTATGGCGCTGCGGCGGACACGTTGCGCGCGGCGGCGCAATTCATAGTTTCGCGGAAGACATGACGCGCGTTGCATCCGCGTAGGTTTTCACCTCATGCACCCAGCCATTGCGGATGACATAGTGCCACGTGAGTTTTTCCGTTGTCGCGATGTCCTCGGGCGTCACCGCGAGCAATTCGTCATAGTCGCGGGCGGTGAGGCCATCACGGAAAATGACATCGTCCGGGTCGCCCTCACGACGCAATTGGGCCTGCAGAAATCCATACTGGATAAAGCCTCCACAAATAAATTGCGGCGGAATCCAGTTTCGTTTTTTTCGCTTGGTGCGCTTCACCGCCGAACGCATGGTTTCGCCGGGTTTTCCCGAAAGTTTTGACCAGCCAAGGCGGGTTCCAAACAGGAAGGCCAAACCGATTTTCAGCGCCCTGTTGAAATCATAGCCGGCATGGACATAGTCCAGCATGATGCCGCCCACCTCTTTTTGAAAGCGGTCATCAGTCCAGCTTCGTTCAAGACGCCGAATTGCGATTTGGCTGCGGGTGGATTTGCGCTCGACATAGTTGCGCAGGTTGGCGATGCCAACACCGGACCGCACGGATTCCAAAAGAAACGTGTTGTTCAATGCGTTTTCAGGCTGTGGCAATAAATATACCAGTGCCGCATGGCTGAAGGGGCTGTTGGTGGCGACGCGGATGAGCCAGCTTGTGAAGGTGGGGCTACGGGAAAGAATGATATCGCCGCGCTGCAAATAGTGCTCGGCGTTTGCCAGAAACTGTTTGGCTGTCATCGGGAATTTCACATCCGGCGGGATCATCCCCAGCGGGTCTTCACATAGTTTTCAACAATGTTCTTGAACTGCTGTGAAATATCCGCGCCCTTCAGCGTGGCGGTCTTTTTACCATCGATATAAACGGGTGCCGTTGGCAATTCGCCTGTGCCGGGCAATGAAATGCCAATGTCGGCATGCTTGGATTCGCCGGGGCCATTGACGATGCAGCCCATCACCGCGAGCGAGAGGTTTTCAAAACCGGGGTAATCCTTGCGCCAGTCCTCCCTGCGGTCACGGACATAGAACTGGATATCCTGTGCCAGCTCCTGAAAAACCGTGGATGTGGTACGGCCGCAGCCAGGGCATGCGATGACCATGGGGGCGAAGGCGCGAAGACCCATGGTTTGCAGAATTTCCTGAGCAACGATAACTTCACGGGTGCGATCACCGCCGGGTTCGGGTGTGAGCGAGATGCGGATGGTGTCACCGATGCCTTCCTGCAGCAACACGCCAAGTGCGGCTGTGGAGGCGACGATGCCTTTGGACCCCATGCCTGCTTCGGTGAGGCCCAAATGCAACGCATGTTCGCAGCGTTTTGCGAGCAAGCGGTACACCGCGATCAAATCCTGCACTTCAGAGCATTTGGCGGAGATGATGATCTGATCGGGGCGCATTCCCAATTCTTCGGCGCGGGCGGCGGAGTGAACGCCGGATTGCACCACGGCTTCGTGCATGACGGCGCGGGCGTCAATGGGATTTGGCGATTTGTGGTTTTCGTCCATCAGCTCGGTTAGCAGTGCCTGATCCAGCGATCCCCAGTTCACGCCAATGCGCACGGGGCGGTTAAACTTGAGGGCGGTTTCAATCATGCTGGAAAAATTGCGGTCTTTCTTTTCCTTGAAGCCTACATTGCCGGGGTTGATGCGGTATTTTGCGAGGGCCTCTGCGCAAGCGGGATTGTCGTTCAGCAGCGTGTGGCCGTTGTAATGGAAGTCGCCCACCAGCGGCACGGAGACGCCCATTTTATCCAGCCTGTCGCGGATGTGGGGAACGGCTTTTGCGGCCTCGTCCTTGTCCACGGTGATGCGCACGAGTTCGGAGCCTGACTTGGCAAGCAGTGCGGTTTGGCGGGCTGTGTCTTCAATATCGGCGGTGTCCGTGTTGGTCATGGACTGGACGATGACAGGTGCGCCGCCGCCCACTTGTACGTTGCCCACCATCACGCCATGGGATTTGCGCCGGGTTTGAACTGCCGAATAAGACATGCTTGCTCCTCTGCCCCTTAACTGGCCTGTGGAACGAGCAACGTCAAGGCGAAGAAAGAACTTGCGGCAAGAACAACGCAAGGCCCCGATGCACCGCCGATAAAGGCCGAAGCGAGAAGGCCACCGATGACGGAGAGGCCGGAGAAGGTGGCGGCCAGTACCGCCATGCGTTCCGGCGTGGTGGCCAGACGACGGGCAGTGGCGGCGGGGATGACCATGAGGGCGGTGATCAACAGCAGGCCGACGATTTTCATGGCGATGGCGGTCATGACGGCGATGAGCAGGATGAAAGCCAGTTCGATGCGCTCGACTTTCACGCCTTCAGCGCGGGCGAGTTCTTCATGCACCGATGTGGCGATGAGATCGCGCCACATGAAGGAAAGACTCAGTAAAACAAGCCCTGCCCCGATCCACACGGCCCAGACATCCTTCGTTGAGACCGTGAGGACATCGCCGAAGAGAATATCCATATGATCGGATGCGGCTCCGGTTGCCAACCCCACAACAATAAGACCAAGTGCGAGTGCGGTGTGGGACAATACGCCGAGCAATGTATCAGTGGCCAGACCCTGCTGACGGCGAAGTGTGAGGAGAAGCAGGGCAAGCACCGTTGCGGTGGCCACGGCACCTAGTGTGATATTAAAATTCATGAGTAGGCCAAGGCCTACGCCGAGGAGGCCGGAATGGGCAAGTGATTCTCCGAAATACGCCATGCGCCGCCAGACGATGAAGCAGCCCACGGGGCCAGAAACGAGGGCCACGGCAAGACCCGCGATAAGGGCGCGCTGGAAGAAGGGTTCAGAGAGGATGCTCATGGGGCGTCAGTGCTTGTGGTCATGGTGGTGATGGGCGTGGTCATGGTGAGAGTGATCATGGGGTTCATGGTCATGGTCGTGGTGGTGGGCGTAAGCTGCAATCATGCGGGCAGCGGAGGGGCCGAAGAGTTTAGCAAATTCCGGATCGGCTTGCACTTTTTCAGGGCCACCCTCGCAGCACACATGGCCGTTAAGGCAGACGACATGATCGCTTTCCGCCATCACCATATGCAGATCGTGGCTCACCATGAGAATTCCGCAGCCGTGGGTTTTACGGATGTTTGAAATCAGTTCGTAAAGCTTCATCTCACCGATGAAATCCACGGCTTGAACAGGTTCATCCAACACCAACAAGTCCGGCTTTCGCAATAACGCGCGCGCCAGAAGTGCACGCTGCATTTCGCCGCCAGACAGTGATGTGACGCGGGCCTGTTTCAGGTGGGAAATACCGACCTCTTCAAGCGCGTGGTCCATGTCCTTGGCGCTTGGCCTCAATGTGAGGCTGAGAAGCCGCTCCACATTCATGGGCACGTTTGCGGTGTGGGGGAAGCTTTGCGGCACATAGCCAACAGTGAGATTATCGCGCCGCTCGATGCGACCCGATGTCAAAGGCCGCAACCCTAACATGACGCGAACGAGCGTTGACTTGCCAGCACCATTGGGACCGATGACGGTGACGATCTCACCCTTGCGCACATCGAGGTTCACATGATCAAGGATCAGGCGGCCATTGATATTGAGTGTCACATCGCGGGCGCTCAACAGGGCGTCATTGACTTTCAGCATGTCAGTTTTTTCCGCCACAGGGGCCGCAGGTTCCGGTCATCTCGATCAGCATGTGCGAAGGGGTGAAGTTTTGTGCTGCGGCTTTTTCATTCATGCGCTGGAAAATATCCGGCACATCCAGTTCTGCAACGATGCCGCAGGTTTCGCAAATCAGCAACGCGGCGGGCTGACCTTCATGGGAATGGGAGCAGGCAACGAAGGCATTGCGGCTTTCAATTTTATGGACGAGACCATGGGCGAGCAGAAAATCCAGTGCCCGGTAGACAGTGATGGGGGCGGGACGCGGCCCCTTCTCCGCCATGCGTTCGATAATGTCATATGCGCCCACAGCCGCATGGCCTCGCGCAACACAGGAGAGAATGTCGCGGCGCTGGCCCGTCAACTTGCTGCCGCGTCGTTCACAGGTCCGCTCTGCCCGGGCGATGAGATCGGAGGTGCAGTGGGAGTGGTCGTGATGGGGGTCGAGGAAAGTCATGTTGTTATAATATAACATACTTGCAGGAATTGCTAGTTCCCTGTCAATTGGATTGGAAAACTAGGAGCATTTATGACTGGTTCTGCAAAAGCCACCGTTCACGTGGACAATCAAAAGGTTATCGTCACCGAATACCGCTTTGCACCAGGTGACAATACGGGATGGCACAGGCATGGACATGATTATGTTGTTGTACCGCTCATGGATGGAAAGGTGAAGCTTGAAACCAAGGATGGCACCAGCTTTGCCGAGATGAAAAAGGGTGTTCCCTATTTCCGCAGTGAAGGTGTTGAGCATGACGTGATCAATGCCACTGAAACCGAATATGCATTTATCGAAATTGAATTGAAATAGAACAGAGGAGAAAGCTTCATGATCCGCTTCTCCATCGCAGTCTTCGCTGCATCCCTGCTCTCCGTTTCCGCATTGGCTGGTGACGGCGGCGGGGGTGGTGAGGGAATTGACGAGTTCACCATGCCGTCCAACAATGTCGGCTGCATTTATATACCAGAAGGCGTCGCCTCCACTTACGCGGTGACAGGTGGTGGCGCGGAACTCTCCTGTGATCGCGTTTCGCCGTCCTATGTGCGGGTTGTGCTGGGTGCTAAGGGCAAGGCGAGACGTTACACCAAATTGGGTGATGCCTCATGTTGCTGGGCTGACAATTATCTCGCATATGGCGAGACGTGGGCGGAAGGTCCATTCACTTGCCTCTCAGCCACCTCAGGTCTTACTTGCACGCGGGGCTCTCATGGATTTGTAATCAACAAAAAGGGCGTGAAAGCCTATTGATTTCTGGCGGGAAGAGTGTGGCGCAACTGGTTCTGTAGTGATGGTTGCGGCGCACTTATAATCACTGCTGATCTATAACAAGAGTTCGTCATTCCATGAGCACCATGCTTGTCGTCAATGCGGGATCATCATCGCTGAAGTTTGCTGTGTTCGACGGGCAGCTCACACTTCTCCACAAGGCACAAGTGGACAAGACGGATGCAAAGCTTGTTGTTCAGACATTGGCCGACGCGGGATTTTCGGTCGACTCATTTGTCGGTATTGGACACCGGCTTGTTCATGGCGGAACCAGATTTATCCAGCCCCTCGTTGTGAACGACGACGGGCAAAGCGAACTTCAGGCGCTTTGTCATTTGGCTCCCCTGCATTTACCGGTTGGGCTTGATCTCATCCAAAGCCTGCGCGCACTCGCGCCCGAGGTTCCGAACATCGCGTGTTTTGATACGGCATTTCATGCGGACCAGCCCGACGTAGCCAAGCGGTTGCCGTTGCCACTGGGATACCACGAACGGGGTTACCAACGTTATGGGTTTCATGGCCTGAACTACGAACATGTGGTGCAAAGCCTAAAACCTTTGCCAGCGCGTCTGCTCATCGCCCACCTCGGCAATGGTGCCAGCATGTGCGCCGTGTTGAATGGGAAAAGCATTGCAACCACCATGGGGTATTCGACGGCAGACGGATTGGTGATGGGGACTCGAACGGGGTCCATTGATCCCGGCGTATTGCTCGCTCTCATGCGCGACGATCATTTAGATGTCGATGGTCTGGAGGGGTTGTTGTATCGCCGGAGTGGCTTGCTCGGGGTCTCGGGAGTTTCGTCTGACATGCGCGAACTGTTGGCCAGCAAAGAGGACACGGCGCGTGCTGCCATTGACTATTATTGCTATCATGCGGCACGCCATGCGGGTTCACTGGCAGTTGCGATGGGTGGAATTGATGCCGTCGTTTTCACCGGTGGCGTGGGCGAAAATGCAAAACCCATCCGTGAAAAAATAATGAACCATTTGGCATGGCTCAAAATCAGGAGCGTCCATGTTGTTGCCGCGAACGAGGAACTTGCAATCGCCGGACACATCAGGAAAATCCTAACGCAGTGACATGGCCAAAAGCAGTGATGCCGTATCAACGATATCATCGACAGTGGCTCCGCGTGACAAATCCGATATCGGCTTGTTAAATCCTTGCAAGACGGGACCAATCGCTTTGCAACCCGCCAGATACTGTGTCAGCTTGTAAGCGATGTTTCCGGCATCGAGATCGGGAAATATCAACACGTTGGCGCGGCCTGCCACGTCACCCTGCTCTTTCATTTTCTTGGCGGCCACAATTGGTGACAGTGCCGCGTCGCCCTGCAATTCCCCATCGATCATGAGAGCTGGATTGCATTGGCGCGTAATCGCAAGGGCGGCCACAACTTTTTCCGCGTCAGGATGATTGCCAATGGCCTTTGTTGAAAACGAGAGCATGGCAACACGGGGCTCTTCACCCAAAATCCTTGCAGCACTTGCAGCGGATGCCAAGGCAATATCTGCCAATTGTTCCGCCGTTGGCTGCACGTTCACGGCGCAATCGGCAAATATCAATTGACGGTCAGGCCATTGCATGAGGAAAAAACTTGACGGTGTTTGAATGCCCTCGCCCAAACCGATCGTCATCAACCCTGCTTCAATCACCCGCGCCGTTGGATTGACTGCTCCGGCCACCATCGCATCTGCGTCGCCTGTGGCCACCATGGCGGCGGCCATATAGAGCGGTTTTTTCAGCAAGCGGAGTGCAATTGCTTCAGTCATCTTTTCACGGTTACGCAGAATGCATGCGATGTGTCCTTCGTTCGGCGACGGAACGTTTTCTCCAAACACGATTGCGTCGGCGAGGTCTTCCCCACGCAATATTTCAGCAGCTTTTTGAATGCGCCCATCCCCGCCTTCCGGCATTACAATGCGCAGCCTCAATCCCTTGATCCTGTTTTTTGCCTCCGTGATGGCACTCACCGCACTGCTCCCCTTATGGTTAACGAAGTACAAAAATCACATTTTGGTCTGCTCTTCGCCACAATCTCGTACCAATCCGCAGACCAAATTACCATCGGTTTATGTTGCGAAAAATGCACTGTGCCTTGGCGGGACGGCCTAAATTAGAAGAGGGGCTAGGTATTGAAAAATGCCTTAATTATTCTCGTTATTGCCATGCTAACGGCGACCTTAAATAGTTTTTCGCTTGCTGCTGATACGCGTGCAGTGAAGGTGAATGAGGGAACGATTGGCTTGGTTGTAAGTCGGCCTGAAAGTCTTATTCAGGCCGTGCAGATATCAAATGCAGTGGATCATACCGATGGTTTGCGCATATTGCCAATTCTTGGGCGTGGTGGGCTGCAATCCATCAATGATCTTTTATTCATTCGCGGCGTTGACGTAGCCATGGTGCCTTCCGACTGTCTTGCCTTTGCCAGGAAAAACAATCTCTACACAGATGAAACTGGCAAAATTTCCTATCTGGCCAAAATCGGAGATAAGAACGTTGTTATTGTGGCCAATGCAAAATTTACCACACTGCAAAGCCTTTCCGGAAAACGTGTGGCTGTGGGGCCGACAGAAAGTGATGAATTCGTTATTGCAGACCTGGTGTTGGGCGGTATGGAACTGAACTTTGAACGCGTTCCACTGTTGGGGAAATCGGCCGTTGAAGCGCTGAACGAAGGGCGTGTGGATGCCGCCATTTTCAGTGGTTCAAATACTTCGCAAGAGCTTTCAGCCCTAAAAACAGATAGCCAAACCCATGTATTGCCAATTTCATTAAACGAAAGCTTGAGTACCATCTATTCCCCTGCCATTCTCTCCAACAACGACTTGCCTTCACTTATTCCTGCCGGAACAACGGTTGATACCATCGCTTCTTCCGAAGTTCTTGCGGTTTTTGACTGGCCAAAACGATCGCAGCGCGGCAACAAAATCGAGAAATTCAATCGCGCACTTTTTGCCAATTACTTCGCCTCGATCAGCAAAGACGGCTCAATCAATTTCTTGGCAACTGTTCCGGGCTGGAAACCATACGTTAAGGACAAACAAACCAGTGGTGCCAAGGCCATCCAACCCCGCACAACGACAGCATTGCAGTAAGAGGCTAAATTCATGAGTTCCAACATTCGAAAAAACGAGCGTGAAGCATTGGACAACCCCCCACATGATGCTGAAAACCGTACAACGCCATCATGGTTTTCGCAAACCTACCGCAATGAGGAGTCTGGTTTTCTTGTTGACCAATACCGGCGGCAGCAAGATGAACCCGTCTCGGCACGCTTGCCTGACAGCGAGGCCTATGAACTCTACCGCAGGCGCATGATGGACAGGTTGCGTGAGCAGAATGAAACAGTTGACAGCCGTTCAGCAGTGCCTCCCATGCCGCCACGCCCAATGATGTCCAATGATGATATCAGCAAGCGCGACCAGCACTTTGACAGAAAGAGGAACGGTATTCATGGCCGGGCCCACCCCAATGCGGGGAAAGTTTCTTCCATTATTGTGGCAGGTATTTTTGCTGTGGTTGCCGGAGGTTCAATTGGCTTCGCTTTGACCCGTTATGATGATATCGCGAAGTCCACCGCCAACCTGTTCCACCAGTCGAAAGATTTGTTGCCAGTCAAAACCACTCCCGTTCTGGTCGCCAACCAGAAAACGACAATACCCAAGAAGCCAATCAACATCGCGACACTCAAAGTGGCTGATGTTTCTGGGAGCCTCAACAGCATCATTCCCCTCGCTCTCCAAGCTGATCCCGCATATGCCACGCAGGAGCTGGCGCTGCAGATATCGGGCTTGCCAAAATCCGCTTATCTCAGCAAGGGAACCAGAACTTCCGATACAACATGGCTGCTTAAGGATGGGGAGGAAACCGGCCTGAACCTGTTTGTTCCAAATTCGGATACGGCAAAATTTGACGTTTCAGTTGCCGCCATTGAAACAAAAACCGGTGAACTTGCGGCTCCGGTGAAGGAAATGACGGTTGCACTGGATGATGCCAGTTTGCAAATTTCGCCTGCAAGTGCGCCGCCGGAAACCAGCACTCTGAAAATGGACCAGCCTGATTTGGCGTCGGCAATTCCAACGCCAGAACCAATTGCTGTTGTAAAGCCTGCGCTATCGGCTGAAGTGAGCGGGCTCATGCAGAAGGGGGACAGCCTGTTCAAATCCGGCGACCTTGTGATTGCCCGGCAATTTTATGCGCGGGCTTTTGAAATGGGTGCCGCTGATGGTGCCACGGGTGTGGCTCGAACCTATGACCCAGCAATATACAAGCAAATGGACGTCAATGGCATCGTTCCCGATGCAGAACTTGCCGCGCAATGGTACGATAAAGCCAAGTTTGCCGGAGCGACCTCACCGCCTGTTGCATCCCTGCCATAACACTTCGCAAACAGGCTCGACTTCCCTGACCGTTCAATGCATCACTAGAGCAAATTGAACGGGCTGGAGTTTTCAATGCGCGCTGCCGATGTGATTGTGAGATGTCTCGTGACGCATGGCATTGCACGGGTCTACTGTGTACCAGGTGAAAGCTATCTGGCGCTGCTTGACGCACTTTATGGCAGTTCCATAGAGGTCATTGTTTGCCGACATGAATCTGGCGCAGGTTTCATGGCCATTGCCGAGGCGCGGTTGACCGGCAAGCCCGCCGTGTTTTTGGTAAGCCGCGGTCCCGGTGCAACCAATGGGTCCATTGCCATCCATGTGGCCGAGCAAGATGCAACACCTCTGCTGCTTTTTATTGGTCAGGTTTCGCGGGAAGAAAAATATCGCGGCGCTTTTCAGGAAGTGGATTACGGGCAGTTTTTTGGTGGCATGGCCAAGGCCGTTTATGAAGTTTCCGAAGCTTCCAAAATGGGTGAAATTGTTACCCGCTCCCTGCGATTGATCGCTGAGGGCAAGCCCGGTCCGGTTATCATCGTGTTGCCCGAAGATGTCTTGAAAGACGATGCGGGTGAACAGCTCCCCGCGCCGTTCCCCCTGCCCGTTACCCATCATGGCGCTTCTGACATCGCTACAATCCAAGCCATGATCGAACAGGCGGAACGCCCGCTAGTCGTTGCCGGTGCCATTTTCCGCGGTGCAAGGGGTGCAGTCGCCCTTGAAAAATTTGCCGAGGCTTTGCGGATTCCGGTTGCCGTGACATGGAAAAACCAGGATATCTTTGACAATGGTTCACCGCTTTATGCGGGTCACCTGGGTTTTGGCAATCCGCCGAAACATCGCGAGGTTTTGGCCAAGGCCGATCTCATCATTGCTGTTGGAACACGGTTGGGTGATGTTGCGAGTTTAAACTACACCTTCCCGACGGCGCCGGAACCCAGGCAAAAACTCGTTCACATCTATCCCGACGGACACCCCATTGGGGCCGTGTTCCGCACAGACTTCGGTCTTGTAGCCGATCCCGTCGCCGTTCTGTCAGAGCTTGCCATGTATCCACGCGTGGTATCTTCGGCGCGCGCTTCATGGGCATCGTTGATCAATGACTATGTGCGCTGGTTTCAGAAATTCACGTCACCGGAACCGAGCGATGGCGTGGACTTTGGCAAGGTTGTTGTTTCCCTCGCCGCACTGGCACCGAAAGATACCATCATCACGACCGATGCCGGGAACATGTCGACCTGGGTTCACCGCCACTGGGTGATGACACCTAAAAATATCCAGATTGGTGCAATAGCCGGTGCCATGGGATTTGGTGTGCCGACTGGCGTTGCAGCATGTCTCATTGAGCCCAACCGTACCGTTGTAACTTTCGTAGGCGACGGTGGCGTGTTGATGACGGGTCAGGAATTGGCGACAGCGATACAATATGGTGCCAAGCCAAAGATCGTGATTTCGGATAATGGTGTTTATGGCACCATTCGCACCCACCAGGAACGGCATTACCCCAAGCGCGTTTCGGGTACTGATCTCGTGAACCCGGACTTTACGGCCTGGGCAAAATCATTCGGTGCGTTTGCTGAGACGATTGCGCTGGGTGATGACATTGATGCAAAGGTGAAAGCTTTTCTCAATCATGACGGCGCTGCCGTTCTGCATGTGAAATCCAGCAAAGAGGCGCTTTCGGCCTTCTCGACGCTGAGTTCGCTGGGTTAGGAAGAGGATTTGCCAAACAGGGCGTTGTAAAGTTTCCGGTCACGCCCATAGACGTCGGGCCGGAACTCAATGCCGTTCTCGCCTTTGAAGGCTGTGGAATAAATGAGATGCACCGGAATTTTGCGCGGTAGCGGGACTTTGGTATTTTCACCGCTGGCCAATACCTGATCAAGCCGTTCCGGCGACCAACCCGGCATATTGTCGATTAGCGTGTGCGCAAGCTCAATTGGTTTTGAAAGCCTGATGCAGCCATGGCTGAACGCACGCGAGGTGGATGCGAATTTATCTTTCGCAGGCGTGTCATGCAGGTAGATGTTGTGCACATTGGGGAACATGAACTTGGCTTTACCCAATGCGTTTTTCGGACCGGGGTTCTGGCGGAATGTGAAGGGGAAGCGACCGGGACCGTAAGCATTCCAGTCGATTGAATCCCACGAGCCCAATTTACCGTTTACGAAAACATCAAAATCACCGGAGTAGGCATTGGGATTGGCGCGAAGTTTTGGCAACATTTCGCCCGATGCGATGTTGTAGGGAACAGTCCACGTGGGGTTGAGCTCCACATATTCCATTTCGTCGGAAAATTCCGGGGTTTGCGTTGCAATCGCACCAGCCACCACATTCATGCGCTCAACAATTACCGAAGCCTGGACGCGCTGCAACTCGAAGGCGGCAATGTTGACGAGGAAATGGTCATCACCCAGATTGTCCGGCATCCAGCGCCAGCGTTCCATGTTGACCATGATCTGTTTTACACGCTCATCCGGCGTTATGTTCATGGCGATGATGGATTGTTTTCCGAGCAAGCCTTTTGCTTCGAGGCCATTGCGCTGCTGGAAGCGCTGGACTGCGATTGCCAGCTTCTGGTCATATAGCGGTGATCCTGTAACGTCCCATTCATAGTCACCTGTCAAAGACATGAGCGATCTGACACTTGGTATGCGTGCATCGTTCATTCCAGGTTTTACCACTACCCCTTGCGCGATAACCGGCCAGCTGCCCGCTTCTGCAATGCCGGAATAGAGCCGCATCATTTTCTTCAGAGCCAAGTAATGTTCGTTGTGCGGTTCGAAGGCCGACAGGAATTTTCCGGGGTCACGCTGTTTTTTCAAATCCGTCAGTACACGGAGGACGTCGATTGTCTTGCGGTTGCGGAACAGGTTAGGGTCAATTTTTTGCGGAGCAATGCGACCAATCTTGAGGTCGGCAGCATAGGCCACGAAGAAAGCGGAGTAATAAAGCTCGGCTTGTGCTGCGCTTTCAGGATCATTGGGATCAATCCCGTCACGAAGGTCAATCAATGTATCAACCGGATAATCATCGGGGTTCAGGCCGTCAAACTGGGCATCTTCCATGCGCTGGATGAGCGGTGTCATGCGGCCCGTGCCGACCCAGTAAATGGTGCCTGCATTGTCGATGTAGTGGGCTTTGAGAGCCTGACGGATGCGTTCGATTGGCAGCGGCAAGCGCTCGGATGTGCTCAGCTGCTGGGCAACGGCAGCGGCAACATCCTCATAATTCGGTGCATTGTTGTCCCCTGCTGCCCAAGCCTGTTGGCCAAAAAAGACAAACACGAAGAAGATGAAGGCACGTAAGATAAACCGCATGTCGTCTCCGATGGCACGTTTAAACGTTCAAGAGCAGGAATTCCCGCTCCCATGAACTGATCACACGGCGGTAATGCTGCATCTCTTCGAACTTTACATCCTGATAGGCTTCCACGAATTTTTCACCCATGACCTTCTTCAGTGACTTCGTATAGTTCAGCTTGTCGAGGGCCTCGTCGAGATTGATAGGCAGCGTGTGGGCATAACGGTAGGCAGAGCCGGTGACGGGTTCTGATGGCTTTATGCGCTCTGTCATTCCGAGGTAGCCGCAAGCGAGGGACGCCGCGAAGGCCAGATAGGGATTTGAGTCAGCACCTGGCACGCGGTTTTCTACCCTGAGGTTTGCAGCGTTGGATGAAGGGACGCGAAGAGATACTGTTCGGTTGTCGAAAGCCCAATGGACGTTTGTTGGCGCATCAGATTCCGGCACCAATCGGCGGTAGGAGTTCACATTCGGGGCACAGAAAGGAAGTGCAGCTGCGAGGTAACGTTGGAGGCCACCGATGTGGTTCAGAAAGAGTTTGGTCGGCTTGCCATCTCGGCCCGAAAACACGTTCTTACCGGTTTTGGTATCGAGCACCGATTGGTGGATATGCATCGAGGAGCCCGGTTCGTTTTCATGTGGCTTGGCCATGAAGGTTGCGTACATGTCATGCTTGAGAGCGGCTTGACGTACTGTACGCTTAAAGAGGAAGACCTGATCGGCCAGTTCCAGCGGGTCACCATGATTGAAATTGATTTCAAGCTGGGCCGGGCCTGCTTCATGGGACAAGGTATCCACGTCCAGTTCCTGGGCTTCGCAATAATCAAAAATATCCTCAACCACCGGATCAAAATCATTTGCGGCATCGATGCCATAGGCCTGGCCACCTGATTCCTTGCGGCCCGAACGGCCAATGGCGGCTTCGAGCGGGTAATCTGGGTCGAGATTTTTTTTGCATAGATAGAATTCCAACTCGGGCGCCACAATCGGTTTCCAACCCTTGGCCTTGTAGAGGGCGAGCACCCGTTTCAGGACATGACGCGGGGCGATTTCAACGGGCTCGTCATTGAGATGAAATGCATCACATATGACTTGGGCTGTTGGTTCATCATACCATGGCACGAAGCGCGTCGTATCGGCGTCGGGCTCCATGTAGATGTCGATGGCACTATCGCTCACGGCTGCCGTGTCGGACACAAAGCGACCATTGATCGTCAGCGTAAAAACTTCCTCGGGCACGCGCAGACCGCGGGACTTCTGACCAGAGAGAAATTTCTTTGGTGGCAGGATTTTTCCGCGCGCGGTGCCGGACATATCCGCAACCAGACACTCAACCTCGCTGATCTTATTGGACGATATGAATTCCTCGAAAGATGATCGCGACATGAAAACTCTTTGGTTATTGAATCAGTGGCATTGTAGCGCGCCTTCTTGACGTTACAAAGGGGGGTCAGCTAAACCTTTCTAATGTCAAAATCCATCGATGCCCGCTCTTATTACCAAGCCACAGCCCATGATAAAATCGCCTGCGAAAGCCTAAAAGGTGACGTTTCCACAGATGTTTGCGTGATCGGCGCCGGCTATACCGGACTTTCAGCCGCCCTTGAGTTGGCGCAGGCCGGATATAAGGTTGTTGTGCTGGAATCCGAAAAGATCGGGTATGGCGCGTCAGGGCGCAATGGCGGTCAGATTTGCACTGGATTTTCGTCAGGCCAGCAGAAAATTGTCAACCAGGTTGGCAAGGACGATGCGCGGAAGTGTTTTACGCTCGCAGAGGAATCCAAAACCCTATTGAAGCAACGTGTTGACAATCACGGGATCGATTGTGACCTCACGTGGGGCTACATGCATGTTGTTCCAAAGCCGCACCTTGTGGATGAGTTGAAGGAATGGCGGGACGAATACGAAGAGCTGGGAGTTACGGGCCTCAGTCTTCTGGGCAAGCAACAGCTTGAGCAGAAGCTGGGCACGACGATTTATCACGGCGCATTGCGCGAAAGCGATGCCGGACATTTGCATCCCCTGAATTATTGCCACGGCCTTGCGCGCGCCGCGATGAAATCGGGAGCCATGATTTACGAAAATTCGCGAGTCATCGATGTTGATACTGGCAGTAAGCCTTCCGCCACCACAGCCGATGGCAAGGTGAATGCCAAATTCATGGTGATTGCCGGCAATGCGTATTTGGGTCGAACTGTGAAAAAACTTTATGGACGGGTGATGCCTGTTGCCAGTTACATCATCGCCACGGAACCTTTGGGCGAAAACCGCGCCAAGGCGCTCATTGCCGATAATGAGGCGGTGGCCAATACGAATTTCATAGTGGATTATTATCGCCGCTCGAAGGATCACCGCATGCTGTTTGGCGGACGAGCCAGCTATTCGACCTTCGAGCCACCCAGCCTTGCCACCTATATGCGACCGCGGATGACAAGTGTGTTTCCGCAGCTTAAGGATGTGAAGATCGATTATGCATGGGGTGGCTATATTGCGATTACGTCGAACCGCATTCCGGATTGCGGGCGATTGTCTCCCACTGTTTATTACGCGCATGGTTATTCCGGCCAAGGTGTGGCGTTGACGGGGCTGTATGGAAAGCTGATGGCAGAGGCTATCCGCGGCACGGCGGAGCGGTTTGATCTGTTGGCCAAAATCAAGCACCTGCCCTTCCCGGGTGGGCCGGTTCGCACCCCGATTTTGGTAGCAGCGATGATGTATTACCGGATACGTGATGCGCTGAGTTAGACGCGAAAATGATCAGTTTCACTTTTCAATGAGCGTTACGACACGGCTCTGCCTCTTGTGAAAACGGTTCTTTGCGTTTTCGGATGGCGAAGGGATTCGTGGATGCAATCTTTCGCAGATATGCCGGTCGTGTGGTCCGGCGGTTTGGCTCAAGATGCACCCACGCTTTTGCAGCGATTTTTACTCCAGCTTCGCTCTTACATTGCCCCAGATCGCACGGTGTCTGATGTTTCCCGCTGAGGTTGCTTTGCCTTGGTGAGCGCGAGGGCCGTAGTACCCCCGGGTCTAGGCTGAAGTTCCCGGGAGCCAAGGGTACGTTACTCCC
>JANOVC010000030.1:0-3454 GCA_031417195.1 Rhodobiaceae bacterium | reverse complement strand
AGGTGTACCAGCACTACAGAGCAAGGATTCACAATGGGCTACCAGGAGCTATTGAGGAATTCAAAGCGAGAATAGGTGAGTTGGGCGGGGCTATTAAGCTTCATCCCAATGGCGCAATCGAGCTAACCCAGGACAAGATCGAGGCAAGCCAGATCAAGTCGCTCATAGAATCCCGCAATACCGCCCGCAAGGCGAAGAACTGGACGGAAAGCGACCGCATCAGGGATGAGCTTGAGGGCATGGGTGTGAGTATCAAGGACAATAAGGATGGTACGACGAGCTGGGAGGTCAAGCGATGAGCGTGCGTTCCCCCTCATCCGTCGCTTCGCGCCACCTTCTCCCTCAAGGGGAGAAGGAAGATGGGGTTGATTTTCCTTCTCCCCTTGAGGGAGAAGGTGGCGACGCGCGTAGCGCGTTGACGGATGAGGGGTCTGTCAACCACACGCTCAAATTCGCAAAGCGACTTCGCAAAGACATGACCGAGGCAGAGGGCAAGCTCTGGTCTGCGCTCCGCAGTCGTCGTTTCGAGAATTTTAAATTTCGTCGGCAAGTGCCTATCGGGAAATACATCGCAGATTTCGTTTGCCAGGACTGTAAGCTGATAGTTGAAGTGGATGGCATGCAGCATCAGCGATCAGAGCACGATAAAGTGCGCGATGCTTGGTTGATCTTGGTTGGCTATCGTGTGCTTCGCTTCTGGAATCCTGATATCTATGTCGCCCTCGATGGAACGCTGTTGGCAATACTCGATGCGCTGAACCAAACCCCTCATCCGTCACGCGCTGGGCGCGTGCCACCTTCTCCCTCAAGGGGAGAAGTAAGGAGTAGAAAACCATGACCCGCGAACATATCTCCCTTTTCGATACTACGCTCCGTGATGGCCAACAAACGCCGGGTGTTGACTTCTCGCTGGATGACAAGCTGGTTGTGATCGACCTGCTGGACAGCCTCGGCCTTGACTACATCGAGGGTGGCTATCCCGGTGCAAACCCCACAGATACCAAACTCTTCGCGGAAGACCGCAAAACCAAAGCCACCTTCACGGCCTTTGGCATGGTTAAGAGGGCAGGGCGGTCGGTGTCCAATGATGCGGGCCTGCAAGATCTGCTTAATGCAAAATCCAAAGCCATCTGTTTTGTGGCCAAGGCGTGGGATTACCATGTACGTGTGGCCTTGGGTTGCACCAATGAGGAAAATCTCGAATCCATCCGCCAGTCCGTTGAGGCAGCGAAGTTTGCGGACAAGGAAGTGCTGGTAGATTGCGAGCATTTCTTTGATGGTTACAAGGCGAACCCGGACTATGCGCTGGCCTGCGCCAAGGCGGCATATGAGTCCGGTGCGCGCTGGGTTGTGCTGTGCGACACCAACGGCGGCACCATGCCGGGGGAGATTGCAGAAATCATCCGTACCGTGACGAAATCCGTGCCCGGTCCCAACCTCGGCATCCACGCCCACAACGACACTGACCAGGCGGTGGCCAATTCACTCGCCGCCATCGATGCAGGCGTGCGCCATGTGCAGGGAACGCTGAACGGCATCGGCGAACGCTGCGGCAACGCCAATCTCGTATCCATTATCGCGACGCTTGGCCTGAAGCCATCATATAAGGATCGCTTCAGCATCAGTGTTGATGAGAGGCGCTTGCAGAACCTGACCCATGTGGCACGCGCATTTGATGAGCTTTTGAACCGTGCTCCCAACGCACAAGCACCTTACGTCGGCAAAAGCGCATTTGCCACAAAGGCAGGCATTCACGCCTCGGCCATCGTCAAGGAACCCGAAACCTACGAGCATGTACCGCCTGAAACCGTGGGCAATCGCCGGCGTATGTTGGTATCGGACCAAGCCGGGAAATCCAATCTGGTCGCAGAACTGCACCGCGTTGGTTTTGAGGTGAAGAAGGACGACGCGCGCCTTGACGATCTCTTGCGCGACGTGAAGGAGCGCGAGGCCGTGGGCTATGCCTATGATGGGGCGGATGCGTCATTTGAACTGTTGGCGCGGCGAACCCTTGGCCACGTGCCGGAATATTTCAATGTGCTGTCCTTTCGTGTGATTGTCGAACAGCGCGATAGGGAAATGATTTCTGAAGCGGTTGTGAAAGTAAAAGTGGCAGGTGAGACCTTCATCAACGCAGGCGAGGGCAACGGTCCCGTGAATGCACTTGACGTGGCGCTGCGCAAGGACCTCGGCAAGTTCCAACCCCATATCAAAGACCTCGAATTGGTGGATTACAAGGTGCGTATCCTCAATGGCGGCACCACGGCGACAACCCGTGTTCTGATCGAGAGCAAGGACGGAAAAGGCAATCGCTGGTTCACTGTGGGCGTGTCGCCCAACATTGTTGATGCGTCCTTTCAGGCCCTGTCGGACTCGATCATCTATAAGCTCCTGCGCGAAGGTGTTACGGCGGATTAACATGCGACCCATGCCAAGTCGTTGTTTGTGAGACGCGCGCCGTGCGGCTAAACGGATGCCATGTCAGCCATTGAAGAAACGCAAAAATCCGGATTGAGCCCCGCCGAAAAGGGCGTGATTTACGCAGTGTGTGCCCACCTCACGTGGGGCGCAATGGCCGTGTATTTTGGCTTTCTGCGCCACATCAGCCCCATGGAAATCGCTGTGCACCGTGGGTTATGGTCCATACCCTGTGCGGCCCTCATCATTTGGTGGTTGGGCCAATACCGTGATGTTTTGAAAGCTATCGCCAATCCACGTAATGTGGCAATCCTGACGCTGACCAGCAGCATCATTGTTTTGAATTGGGGTTTTTATATTTGGTCAATCGATGTGGGCCGCACGCTGGAATCCAGCCTCGGCTATTACATCAACCCGCTGATGAATGTCGTGATGGGTTATCTATTCCTCGGTGAACGCTTCAATCGTCTGCAATTGGTGGCATTGGTTCTCGCGGGAGCTGCTGTGTTGATCCAGACATTTGCTGCCGGCGTTTTCCCATGGCTCGGCCTGATGCTCGCTTCAACATTCTGCCTCTATGGTTTTCTCCGCAAAACAATCAAGGTCGGCCCGACCCAGGGCTTCTTCATTGAAGTCTGCATCATCGCCGTGCCGCTGCTCCTCGTTCAGTTCTATCTCGCACGGAACGGTCAATCGCATTTCGCCACAGACATAAAGGACACCGCACTTCTCATGGGATGCGGCGTGATGACGACGAGCGCATTGGTGTTCTTTGCGGCCTCCATCAAGCTCCTGCGTTACTCAACAGCAGGATTGCTGCAGTATATTTCGCCAACCCTCGTGTTTCTCACCGCCGTGTTCATGTTCCATGAACCTCTCGATAAGTGGAAGCTACTGTCCTTCGTCATCCTGTGGATCGGCCTTGCGATATACTCCTATTCCGCGCTGATGGAAGAAAAGAACCGCCGCGCGGAAGCCTAAGGAACCTCTGAACAATTCAAATTTTTGAGGGTAGCGACTTGTGGATTTGTTTTGG
>JANOVC010000029.1:0-1583 GCA_031417195.1 Rhodobiaceae bacterium | reverse complement strand
CCTTCATCGTCACAAACGGCTTGAAAAACCCCCATTCCTTGTCCGACATCAATCCGCGAACCATAGCTGACCTCCTCAAAGAACAGCTTTGAATCACGCTTCAACTGATTTGGGAACCCACTTTGTCAACACAGCCTAGTTTACAATATGTATTTCCCGAAGAACCAATCTCAATAAAGTCTTCAGCGATCAACGCATCCAATCGCCGAATATCGGACCGCGTGGCGGGCAGAAACAGTTCTTGCTCAAGGGCACAGACAACGTCTTCTTCGATTTGCGCAGGTTGAGACATGAAAAGGCTCACAACAACGTTTCTATTACACCCTAAACCGATAATGCCCCGTGAGCTCAAACGCAAACAACACATCTTCAAGCCGCGTACCCACACCAATGTTGTGAATGCACAAAGGGCGTGACCTGTCTTCACTGGCGTGATGGGTGACGATTGCAATATGCGGAAGGTTGCCCGGCAGTTTCATGGACACCACATCACCGGGAAAATAGTCAGCACCAATCTTGGACACGGCAAGTGATGACTTATGTCGTTCAAAAAACACCTCTAGGTTCGGCACGCGGCGATGGTCAATATTTGAATCTGGCCGTTTCAAACCCCAGCGCGGGGGATAAGCCGCAAAGTTCCGCCGCATGTCCTCATGCACCCGCTCCTGCAGGTCAATGCCAAGCCCTGTCCTGTAGGCGCGGATCACGACATCCGTGCAAACACCCCGCTCAATCGGAATATCGCCACCGGGATAAGCAATGGATGTATAACCCGGGTCATACAACACTGTTTTTCCAATTTGGCTCTCCGCCGCTGCAATCAGCTTCTTGGCCCACAGCTCAGGCACGGCAAAATATCGATCTGCCAGCGCCAAGGACGGCGCAGCGAAAAAACCCAAAAAACCAAGTCCAAATTGCCGCCGCATAACCATCAGGCAAACAGGCCGCGCCAAAGCGGCAGAATTATGATGCGGCAAGGAACTCTGCCTTGCAGCGCCCCCGACAACCATTTATAATTCTCGCACTGCCTGTCATCGCGCAGTTTCTCAGGGAGAATAAATCGTCGATGGGCATGGCTTGCCTGTCTCATCGGTCTTGAAAAAGCTTTGGCGTTGGCCCTTTCATAATCACTGACTTGGTGAAGATTGCTTTGGCCGCCTGTGCAGTTCCGGCAATTACAGCTCTCATTTCCAGTAACAAATAATTCCAAATAAATATTTAATTCCCCCATTGACATTGTATTCCTAGTATGACTATATCCCCATTGTCTGTTTTCCAAGGAGGGGACGATGTCGACAGCGTTCCGGGATCGGGAAACAGAGTGCAGCGCCTGCGGGTGGGATGGTTACGCAAACCTCACCTCCGGGAGCCAAGGGCAAGACCCGTGGATACTACGATCCACGCGCCTTAAATGGCAAAGCAACTTTAGCGGAAAACACCAGACACCGTGCGATCTAAAGCTCTGTAAGCGCAAACCCTTGTCACAAACCGCTGCGTCTGAAACCTGTGGCTCTGCGCCATTTTTTCCAAAAAAGCTTTTCTACCGGCAAGGAGCCACGTTCGGGCATTCCCCTCCGTTTTTT
>JANOVC010000028.1:0-14934 GCA_031417195.1 Rhodobiaceae bacterium | reverse complement strand
CACAAGGGACGCCAGAATATTCACACCCAAACTCATATTGCCGGACTTCACAATGCGCGCGGTTTTGGAAGCGCTGCGGATTTTTTCGTCTCCGCCCGCATCAATTCCGGTTGTTCCAATCACATGCACGATGCCTGCGCGCGCTGAATGTTCAACGAGGGAAACGGTTGCCGCAGGCACGGTGAAATCAATGATGCCATCTATTTTCTGAAACAGGGCTACGGGATCATCGGTGATCAAGGCCCCGGTCTTGCCCATGGCCGTTCCCACAAGTGCCGAGCCCTTTGGCTCGAGTCCACCCACAACAGAGCAGCCGAGAGTGGCCTGCACCACCTCCGTCAAAACCCGCCCCATGCGCCCACCCGCACCCGCAATTGCAATTCTCATGGTCATGGGAGGTGTTTAGCAACGGGATTGCGGGATGGGAAGGGATGCTAGTCCCCCAGCTTAAGATCTATGAACACCAGCTTCTGCGACCACCAGCATAGGGCCGGGCGAGACCTTCGTTCACCAACACGCTGCCCAAGGATTGACCATTCCGTTTAAGATAACGAAGTTTTCTCCCATAACGGTCTAAATCGTCACCACCATTTGAAACAACTTCAAACGGCCCTGAGTTAACCAGTTCAAGCAATCGGGCTTTGGCACGCTGCCCTTTTTCCAGTTCATGGCTACATTTGTAATCGTGGATTTCAGGTGTATCGATGTCTTCCAGTCGTATCTTGCTTCCGGCAATCTTGATCGTATCGCCATCAATAACGCAGTTTCGCTGAGAGCCCCAACCACAGATCGAAAATCCCTGAGCTGCTGTGGGGGCTACGGTCCCCTTGTTTGAAGTGATAAAATCTACGACGTAAAAAACAGTTACAAACGCAAGCAAAATCCAAACAAAAACCACGGGGTCAGTGCCCCGCTTTTCTTTTCTTCGCCAGTACTCCTGCCGTGGGGGCCTTTTGGATGGAATGATGTACGCCATGATAGCTGGCGACATGATTCCAAATACATCAACGGATTCATAAACTATCTGTTAAAATTTTAGGAATTAGGAGTGAGAGTTAAACTCCCTCTACAATAACAATATCCGCCTCACCAGCACCCACGCGCTTTGCCCGTGCGGTTTGGTATTCAGCGGAGTTGTAGCAATCAAGTGCGGCTTGAAGGGATGGAAATTCGATCACCACATTACGCGGGCGGCCATTGCCTTCCATTTGCTGCGAAGTACCGCCACGCGCCAGAATCGAGGCACCATATTTCTTGAAAGCAATCGGCGCGTCGCCTGCATAATGCTTGTACTGGTCGGAATCAGTCAACGTGACATGGGCAATCCAGTAGGCTTTGGGCATGTTTTATCCTCATCGACATTGCTATCTTAATCAATAACTGTTATTGGTCAAGTTATTGTATGGGGTATTTTGATGGCCATCAGTGCAGAGGTCGGTGCGAAGCTGGAAAAATATGTGGCGAAGCTGGTGGATTCCGGTCGCTATAATTCCAAGAGCGAAGTCGTGCGGGAAGGCATTCGCCTGGTGCAGGAGCGTGAGCAAAAACTGGCGGCTTTGGATGCTTCCATTGCGCGCGGTTTGGCCGATGCGGATGCAGGCAGGCTCATCCCGGCAGAAGACGTCTTTGCCCAACTCAAAGCCAAATACAGCTCCATGACATGAAGCTGTTTATTACGCCGGAAGCACGGCGTGATCTGGAGTTGATTGGCGACTGGATTGCAAACGACAGTCCACTGCGGGCCGTTTCCTTTGTCGAAGAGCTTGAATTGTCTTGTGCTGAAATCCTGCTTTTTCCGGAAAAATACCCAATCGCAATTCGCTATGAAAAAATGGCGCTCCGGCGGAAGGTTTACGGAAATTATTTGATCTTTTACCGCGTGATCACGGATCAGGTTCAGATCATTCATATTCTCCATGGTGCGCATGACTATGAAGGGATGTTGTTTCCGCTGACGTGAAACATTCACCCCTAATTCGCAAACCCGTCCCAGAACGCCTTCGCCTTGGCAAAGAAACCCTCCGACTCCGGTGAGTTGTTCCTTGCCTCGTCGCCGAATTCCTTCAGAATTTCCTTCTGGCGGCGCGAGAGGTTTACCGGGGTTTCGACATTCACCTGTATATACATGTCACCGGCCTGGGATGAACGCAGCACGGGCATGCCTTTGGATTTCAGGCGGAACTGTTTTCCGGTTTGTGCGCCTTCACCAACGGTGACGCGGGCTTTTTTGCCGTCGATGGTGGGCACTTCGATTTCACCGCCAAGGGCTGCCACCGTCATGGAGATGGGAACCTTGCAGAACAGGTCCGCACCATCGCGCTGGAAAAATTCGTGGGGTTTTACGGTGAGGAAAATATAAAGGTCGCCCGTGGGGCCGCCGCGGGTTCCGGCCTCGCCTTCATTGGCAAGCCGGATGCGCGTTCCATCTTCCACGCCAGACGGAATATTGACCGAGAGATTGCGTTCCTTGGTGACACGGCCTTGGCCATGGCAGATGTTGCAGGGGTCGGCGATGACCTGGCCGCGACCCTGACACGTGGGGCAGGCGCGCTCGACCGTAAAGAAACCCGATTGCGAACGCACAGCGCCTGCGCCCTTGCAGGTGCCGCAGGTTTTGGGTGATGTGCCGGGTTTGGCGCCACTGCCTTTGCAGGTATCGCAGGAAACCGATGAGGGCACGCGGATTTGCGCTGTCTTGCCGGAAAAGGCCTCGGTCAGTGAAATTTCCATGTTGTAGCGGAGATCAGCACCGCGCGTGGCACCGGTGCCACCGCGCTGCCCACGGCCACGCTGGCCGGCTTGACCGCCTTGGCCACCCATAAAATCGCCGAACAGGTCTTCAAAAATATCCGACATGGAGGAATTGAATTCAGGCCCAAAGCCTGCGCCACCGGGACGTCCGCCGCCCTGATTGCCCTCAAAGGCCTGATGGCCAAAGCGGTCATACGCCGCTTTTTTCTGCGGGTCTTTCAGAATGTCATAGGCTTCGCTGATTTCTTTGAATTTGGCTTCAGCAGCCTTGTCGCCCGGATTGGCATCGGGATGGAATTTTTTCGCCTGGTTGCGGTAAGCGGTTTTCAGCGCCTTTTCGTCTGCGCCTTTTTGGGTGCCGAGAACTTCGTAAAAATCACGTTTCGCCATGAATCGCCCTCAATGGGAAGGCCCCCCGGTTTCGAACCGGGGGGCGTATCTCTGTTAGGACGATTTCTTGTCGTCGTCACCAACTTCGGTGAAGTCGGCGTCAACGATGTCATCATCTTCATCGTCGTCCTTGTCCATGTTCGGCACTTCGCCGTCATTTCCCGCACCAGCACCCGACTGCTTGTACAAGGCCTCACCCAATTTCATGGCGGCTTGCGCCAGCACGTTGGTTTTTTCCTTGATGGTTTCCGCATCGCCGCCTTCGATGGCAGCCTTCACATCAGCCACGGCTGAATCAACGGCGTCCTTGTCGGCAGGGGCAATCTTGTCGCCGAGTTCAACCACGGATTTCTGCGTGGAGTGCATCAGGCTTTCGGCGTGGTTCTTGGCTTCCACCCCATCCCTGCGCTTCTTGTCGTCTGCGGCGTTGGCTTCGGCTTCCTTCACCATCTTGTCGACTTCGGCATCGGAAAGACCGCCAGAGGCCTGAATGCGGATTTGCTGTTCCTTGTTCGTGGCCTTGTCCTTGGCGGACACGTTCACGATGCCGTTGGCGTCAATGTCAAAGGTCACTTCAACCTGTGGAATGCCGCGCGGTGCGGGTGGCAATCCCATCAAATCGAACTGGCCCAGCATCTTGTTGTCAGCGGCCATTTCGCGTTCGCCCTGGAACACGCGGATGGTAACCGCCGTCTGATTATCATCAGCGGTTGAGAACACCTGGGATTTCTTGGTCGGGATCGTGGTGTTGCGGTCGATCAAACGGGTGAAAACGCCGCCCAGTGTTTCAATGCCAAGCGACAGTGGTGTCACGTCAAGCAACAACACATCCTTCACTTCGCCCTGCAACACGCCTGCCTGAATGGCAGCACCAATGGCCACCACTTCGTCAGGATTCACGCCCTTGTGGGGTTCCTTGCCGAAGAACTGCTTTACAACTTCGATCACCTTGGGCATGCGCGTCATGCCGCCCACGAGCACCACTTCCTTGATCTGGCCGGCGGTGACCCCTGCATCCTTCAAGGCCTGGCGGCAAGGCTCAACCGTCTTCTGGATGAGATCATCCACAAGGGCTTCGAGCTTGGCGCGCGTGAGCTTGATGGTGAGATGCTTCGGACCGCTCGCATCTGCCGTGATGAAGGGAAGGTTGATTTCGGTCTGTGCGGCAGATGAGAGTTCAATCTTTGCCTTTTCAGCCGCTTCACGCAAACGCTGCAAGGCGAGCTTGTCCTTGCGCAAATCGATCGACTGCTCTTTCTTGAATTCGTCCGCGAGGTAATCAACAATGCGCATGTCGAAATCTTCACCGCCGAGGAACGTGTCACCATTGGTGGATTTCACTTCAAACACGCCGTCACCGATTTCAAGAACCGACACGTCGAACGTACCACCGCCGAGATCGTAAACCGCAATGAGACCTGCTTCTTTCTTGTCGAGGCCGTAAGCCAGGGCCGCAGCCGTTGGCTCGTTGATGATACGCAAGACTTCAAGACCGGCAATGCGGCCTGCATCTTTCGTGGCTTGGCGCTGGCTGTCGTTGAAATAGGCCGGCACCGTGATCACGGCCTGGGTGACGGGTTCGCCCAGATAGCGTTCCGCCGTTTCCTTCATCTTGGTCAGTGTATAGGCCGAGACCTGCGATGGCGCATATTTCTGGCCACGGCTTTCAACCCAGGCATCGCCATTGTCAGCCTTGATGATATTGTAGGGAACAAGCTTCTTGTCCTTGGCCACCATGGGGTCGTCCATGCGGCGGCCGATCAGGCGCTTGATCGCGAAGAATGTGTTTTCAGGATTGGTGACGCCCTGCCGTTTGGCGGGCTGGCCGACGAGTGTTTCGCCTTCTGCATTGAAGGCCACAATCGACGGTGTGGTGCGGGCACCTTCCGCATTTTCAATTACTTTTGGGGTCTTGCCTTCCATGACGGCAACGCAAGAGTTGGTTGTTCCAAGGTCAATACCGATTACTTTAGCCATCTATTCTCTCCATTTAGGCAGGCAGCTTCGGGAAACCCTTCAGGCGTTTCCAAGACTGCTGCCTCCTCTGTGACCGCATATGGTTCGGATTTCCCCGAATCCAAGGGGGAAAATCAATTCGGGCGGTATATAGGGGCATGTTTCTGTTGCAGCAAGCAAATTGGCGCGTAAATTCATTCCATGAAATATCTCCCCCAATTTTTGGATCGCGCCGCCCAGGAACAGCTCGTTGAAGTCTTGCGGCTGGCCGTGGAAGCAGCCCCATTGTTTACGCCCGTCATGCCGCGCACCGGCAAACCCTTTTCGGTGCGGATGACCAATCTGGGCAGTCTGGGTTGGGTATCGGATAAACAGGGTTACCGCTATCAACCCACCCATCCCGACACAGGTGTTGCATGGCCCGCAATGCCCGCCAGCATCCTCGACGTGTGGGCCAAAGTCGCCGACTACCCCCATCCGCCCGAGGCCTGTTTGGTAAATTTCTACGTCGAAGGCGCCAAGATGGGCCTGCACCAGGACCGCGACGAAGACGACTTCGCAGCGCCTGTCGTCTCCATCTCGTTAGGCGACACCGCCCTGTTTCGCATCGGCGGCGTGACACGTGGCGGCAAAACCCAATCGCTGAAACTGTCATCGGGCGATGTGCTGGTCATGGACGGAGAATCGCGGCTTGCGTTTCACGGGATAGACCGCGTGATGACGGGGACTTCGACTTTGTTGAAGAGTGGAGGAAGGATCAATTTGACGATGCGGAGGGTGACGAAACCCCATTCCTAACACCCGTCATCCCGTCGAAAGACGGGACCCAACTGTCACCGAATAAGACTCTCAAGTTTTCTTTCCCGTTGTAGAGGCTTGGTTCCCGGCGTGCGCCGGGATGACGGGAGTTAGGATTGAATTTGGTTTTTTAAAGCGATTTTACTCTGTGAGAAAGCCCCCGCAGTTCCAATCATCTCGCGACTTTCAAAATGACAACCCACTTGACGTGTCGTGCCTCTAGTCTTGGAGCTTCCGTTTAACCGGAAGTGAACGGGGTATTGGCAGAAAAACAAATAAAGAAGTTTTTATGTGTGTAAGTGGAACAAAACAGAATTTTGTGAAGAAAATCCACGCAATTCTGATTAAACTAAAATTAATAGACTCGACTCTCGCGTGTAAAATCAATATATTTGCAACGGGTGATTCTCATCCAAAGGAAAACCTAGGAAGCGTATCAGCGCGACCTAGGCTCTTTATTTGTAAACCAGCCGTTGAAGACCGGAGATGTATATGTTCACGATAACTTTTTGTTCTTGATCGCCCATAAAGTCAAGAGTCCCGACGGCTATTTTTGAAAGAAAATAGAATGAAGAGCATAAAAAAGCCGAGCCATACGCTCACTTTTGATGACGCAATAAAAGTGTGGGAGCTTTCCCGTTCGGGAGAGTTTCAACACAGAATAGCTGCCTTTTTTGACGTTAATCCAGGTCGGATTAGTGAAATAATAAAGGGTAAAAGACACGTTGGAAGTGGGGATTCCTTCCCTCCAATGATCTAGCATTAGAGTGGCGGTTAACTCGGGTTAGCTGCCACACTTCTATCTTCTCCTTTATCATTGTGAAAAAAAATATCGCCTATCTCTTCAAACACAATTTCAGTCGTGCCATGCTGTGAAACAGTTTGGCGCAATAAAGCGGGCCTTGTTAAACTTCGTGAGCGGATGAATGTGGCGTTGAGGAGATAACCAAAGCATGACCATCAAAATCATACGCAAACATGAATTGGCTGGAACGAAACGCCATGTTCGCAATGAAACATATGAGACTTTCCGTTTCCTTCTGGCAGAAGATGGGGTTGATGTCACTGTAACAGACATTGTGATTCATCCTGGAATTGAAGCGACCTATGGCTATGATGAAAATATTGAGATTGCCTATTGCATTGAAGGTCGCGCAATACTGACCGATATCGAAAGCCATCTGGAACACATCATTGAACCCGGATCAATGTGGGTTGCACCAAAAGGCTCACGTTTCAAATTTCTGGCCAAAACACCGACCCGATTGATTTGCGTTTTCAGACCGGCATTCTCCGGAAAGGAAACCGGATTTGCAGGTGATCAGTAAGTTGTGAAGCGAAGGGCGACTACTTGGCAATCTTGCGTCCTTCCATCACTTTCCAATTTCCGCTTTTCATGAACTTCTCAGCCTTGGCTTGAACATAACGTACGGCTTCTACTGTCATGTCGTCATCGTAATGAAATGCCTCAGATGGCGGCACGTAACCCTGATTGTTGTTTTGCTGATTTTTTTGGTGGTCATTTTGTACTCCAGCGCCTTTTCAGCGGTTCGGGTATTCAAAGTTTATTGCTTGTGTAGCACGCCTCTCAAACAACTGGCCGTTCGGAGGCGGCGACCCACAAATCCAGTTTCTCTCGTGTTTTACCAAGGCAGAAGCCCATTGGATTTCAGCGGTGCCATTGTTTCCAAAGGCATTTACGCTCACGAGTAGTATTTCAATTGTGGAGTATAACCAAACATAGCACTTCGACCGTACGGTGTCAAGGACTATTTTCTTATTCTGTCTTTGAAACCCCAACCAGTGCCGGACGCAGGCAGCGTTCGCCCACGGCGTAGCCGGTCTGCAGCTCCTGCATCACCGTGCCGGGTGGTTTTTCGGAGGTCGGGACTTCAAACATGGCTTGATGGAAATTGGGATCGAACTTGGCGCCCACAGCCTCGATTTTGCGAATGCCGTGACGCTGGAACACGTTCTGCAGCTCACGTTCGGTGGCTTCCACGCCGCCGATCAGATTGCGCTCGATTTCACCGGCGCGCTCGCGTTCTTCGGTTGAAACAGCCTGCAAGGCGCGGCCCAGATTATCCGACACATTGAGGAGATCGCGGGCAAAATTTGAAGCGGCATAGAGGGTGGCTTCGGCCTTTTCGCGCTCGGTGCGTTTGCGCAAGTTTTCCATTTCGGCGGCCAAACGCAGCAGCCTGTCCTTCAAAGCGGCGGCCTCTTCCTTCAACAGGATGATTTCTTCGTCGCGCGGATCCGCATGGATTTCCTCCATGGGACTTTCCATTTCAACATCGTCAAAATCGGGCAAATCTGTTTCGTGGCTCATCACTTAACTCAATTCATGAATGGGATAACCTGCATATCGTCTGTTACAGGTGAAAAATCAAGTCAGAAGGCGGCTGACCACCTTGGCGGTGTAATCCACCATGGGAATGATGCGGGCATAATTCATGCGGGTGGGGCCGATAATACCGAGAACGCCGACAATTTTTTCCTCCGAATTCTTGTAAGGAGCCACGATCAGGGAAGAGCCGGACATGGAAAACAGCTTGTTTTCCGAGCCAATGAAGATGCGAACACCCTCGCCCTTTTCGGCCAGCCCCAGCAGCTGGACCAGTTCCTTCTTGTTTTCGATGTCCTCAAACAGCTTGCGCACCATCTCAAGCTCGTCGAGCGCCTTGGTGTTTTCCAGGAGATTGGCCTGCCCCTTCACAATCAGGGTTTTGGAATCCACATGGCTGTCACCGGACCAGATGGCGATGCCGGCCTCAACCACGCGGGCTGATACTTCATCCAGCTCACGCCGCAGGGTTTCCATTTCCAGTGCCATGAAGCGCTGCACTTCGCCAATGGTTTTGCCCTGAAAACGGGTGGAGAGATAATTGGAGGCCTTGGTAAAGGTCGAGGGTGGCAGGCCCGGCGGCACGTCGATGATGCGGTTTTCAACGCCGCCATCTTCGCCCACCAGAATGACCAGCGCCCGGCCCGGGGCCAGATTTACAAATTCAATATGCTTCAATCGCGCATTCAGTTTGGGCGAGACGACCACCCCGGCACAATGGGACAGGCCAGACAGCAGTGTCGAGGCCTCGCCAAGCACATCCTCCATCCGGCGTGGGCGGTTTGAGGCAGCAATTTCCGCATCAATCCGCGCCCGCTCGTCGTTGGTGACGGCCCCCACCTCCATCAGCGCATCGACAAAAAACCGCAATCCCGCCTGCGTGGGAACGCGGCCAGCGCTGGTGTGCGGCGAATAGATGAGGCCTGAATCCTCCAGATCCATCATCACATTGCGCACCGACGCGGATGAGAGTGACGCGGGCAAAATCCGCGAAATTGTGCGCGAGCCCACGGGTTCGCCGGTTTCGAGATAAGTATCCACCAGCCGCCGGAAAATATCGCGCGACCGTTGGTCCAGGGCGGCAAGGCCTGACGGTTTGTCTTCAAAAAACGGGCGCGGCGGAATGATGCTCATGGCCTATATGTAGAAATCAAGTTGGCGTTGGTCAATGCACGCGCTAGAAGACCCAAAATCATCGAAGGAAAAATTCATGCGCCCATCTGGCCGTAAGCCCGACCAACTCCGTGCCGTCAGTTTCGAGCGGAACTATATCAAACATGCCGAGGGATCGTGCCTGGTGAAATTTGGCGACACCCATGTGCTGTGCACGGCCAGCCTTGAAGAGCGCGTGCCACCGTGGATGAAGGGTTTGGGCAAGGGCTGGGTGACGGCTGAATATGGCATGCTGCCGCGTTCGACGGGAGACCGCATGCGCCGTGAGGCATCCGCCGGAAAGCAATCGGGCCGCACCCAGGAAATCCAGCGCCTCGTTGGCCGCAGCCTTCGCGCCGTGGTTGATCTTGTGGCTTTGGGCGAAAAACAGATCACCCTGGATTGCGATGTCATTCAGGCCGATGGCGGCACGCGCACGGCAGCAATCACGGGAAGCTGGATCGCCTTGCATGATTGTTTGAAGTGGATGGAGGCACGTTCAATGTTCAAGACGTGGCCGCTCAAGGATCATGTTGCTGCCATCTCGTGTGGCATTCATAACGGCAATACGGTTTTGGATTTGGACTACATCGAGGATTCCGCTGCCGATACGGATTCCAATTTCGTGATGACAGGGTCCGGCGGCATTGTTGAGATTCAAGGCACCGCCGAGGGTGAACCGTTCAGCCAGGACCGCTTCCTCGAATTGATGGGCGTTGCACGCAAAGGTATTGATGAATTGGTTGTGATGCAGAAAGCCGCCATTGCATGAGCTTAAAACTTAATGGCGAAAAAATCGTCATCGCCACCCATAACAAAGGCAAGCTGGAGGAATTCCGCCAGATCTTTGCGCCCCATGGCGTGAACGCAGTGTCGGCTGGCGAACTTGGTTTGGCTGAACCTGTTGAAACGGAAAGCACGTTTCAGGGCAATGCCCGCATTAAGGCGCTGGCGGCGATGCAGGCCAGTGGCATGATTGCCATGGCTGATGATTCCGGCCTGTGTGTTGATGCGCTGAATGGTGATCCCGGGGTTTATACGGCGGATTGGGCAGGGCCCTCGCGGGACTGGTCCATGGCCATGCGACTGGTGGAAGAAAAACTGCAAGCCGCTGGTGCTTCAACGCCGGAGCAACGGCGCGGCGTCTTCATGTGTACGCTGTGCGTGATCTGGCCCAATGGCACCGAACGCTTTTACGAGGGTCGCGCACCCGGCCATCTGGTGTGGCCACCGCGGGGGAAATTGGGCCATGGCTATGATCCCGTCTTCATGCCCGATGGCGAGACGCAGACGTTCAGCGAAATGGAGCATGATTATAAAAACAGGATTTCGCACCGCGCCCGTGCTTTGGATTTGATGTTCCGTGACCTCTTCTGAGCCAGCCTTCGGCATTTATGTGCATTGGCCGTTCTGCAAGGCCAAGTGTCCATATTGCGATTTCAACAGCCATGTGCGCCATGTTGAGGTTGACACCATGTCGTTTGCGCGCGGGCTGGTGTCCGAACTGCAATGGTTTGCGCAATCGACGAAGGGGCGCACCGTCACCAGTATTTTTTTCGGCGGCGGCACACCCTCGCTCATGCCCCCTGCTGCTGTTGCTGCAGTGCTGGATGAGATTGCGAAGCTGTGGTCTGTATCTGAAAATGTTGAAATCACGATGGAGGCAAATCCCACAAGCGTGGAAGCTGAAAATTTTCGCGGCTATCGCAGCGCCGGGGTGAACCGTGTGTCCGTTGGCGTGCAGGCACTGAATGAAGACGATCTCAAAGCCCTGGGTCGGCAGCACTCACCCGATGAAGCTCTCGCGGCGTTTCGACTTGCGGCAAAGATTTTTCCCCGCGTGTCTTTCGATATGATCTATGCGCGGCCCCGGCAGACAACTGCGCAATGGAAGAACGAACTCACCCGCGCGCTTACCGAGCAGCAGGGGCATATGTCGCTCTATCAACTCACCATCGAACCCGGCACCGCCTATTTCGATCTGCATGCCAAGGGTTCCCTCGTGGTGCCCGATGAAGACCGTGCGACTGACATGTTTGAACTCACGCAAGAGCTTACGGAAAACGCTGGCCTCAATGCCTATGAGGTTTCCAACCATGCGAAAGCGGGTCAGGAGTCGCGGCATAATCTCTTGTATTGGCGCTACGGTGAATATGTAGGCGTTGGTCCCGGAGCCCATGCGCGCATTGCCGATGGTGAAAACCGCCGCGCCATTGTGATGGAAAAATATCCGGAGACGTGGCGCAAGAATGTTGCAGAGAATGGCCACGGCATTGTTGAAGACAACATCGTTGCGCCCAAAGACCAGGCCTCGGAATATCTCATCATGGGCCTTCGCATTTCCGAAGGCATCGATCTTGCGCGCTATGAAAAGCTGAACGGCATGGCGATGGATGCCAACAAGATTGCTGGGCTGAAATCACTCGGCCTCATCAAGCGAGAGGGCTCACAGCTCAAGGCCACGCTGCAAGGCCGCCGCCTTCTGAATGCGCTGATCACGGAGCTGGCACACTAGGATGCCCCACAGCTATGTCATCGGCACCACGACCTATGACGCTGCAAAGCTGACCCCCGGACTTTACATCATCGCGACCCCCATCGGCCATTTGGGCGACGTCACGTTGCGGGCACTTGCCACCATGGCGGCTGTCGATGTGTTGTTGTGTGAAGACACGCGCACCACGGGAAAGCTTTTGGAACGCTACGCCATCCGCACCAAGCTCATGCCCTATCACGAACACAACGCCGAGCGCGTGCGGCCTGCCATCATGAAGGCGCTGGCCGAGGGGCAGGCCTATGGTCTTGTAAGTGATGCGGGCATGCCGCTCGTGTCCGATCCCGGCTATCGCCTGGTGAATGATTGTGTGGCGGAGAATATTCCGGTGACGGCGGTGCCGGGTGCATCAGCAGTGCTCACAGGTTTGGCGCTATCGGGACTGCCGACGGATCGTTTCACCTTCGTGGGATTTCTTCCCACCAAATCCGGCGAGCGCAAAAAACTGCTTGCCGAATTTGCTGGCGTGAAATCAACGCTTGTGACGTTTGAGTCCCCACATCGCATTGTTGACGCGCTGGAAGATGTGGCGGCTACCCTAGGCAATCGCCGCGTGGCTGTTACACGCGAGCTCACCAAGCTGCATGAAGAGGTGTTGCGCGGAACGGCTTTGGAGGTACACGACATTCTCAAGGCACGGCCATCCGTCAAAGGTGAAATCACACTGGTGATCGCGCCACCCGATGCCAATGCTGCAATCGCCAGCGAAGAGGACATCGAGTCTGCCATCGATGACGCGTTGGAATCCATGCCCGCTGCAAAGGCGGCAAGTGATGTGGCCAAGCGTTTTGATCTGCCCAAGAAAGATATCTACGCCCGCATTCTGGCGCGCCGACATGAAGACTAAGCGCGAAGCAGCCGAGAGGCGTGGGCACGTCGCGGAACTGGCCGCACTCATGTATCTGCGCTGTAAGGGCTACAGGCTTTTGGCCCAGCGCTTCAAAACCCCGATGGGTGAAATTGATCTTATCATGCGCCGCGGTGATGTCACGGCGTTCATCGAAGTGAAGGCGCGTAACTCGCGGGATGCCGGTGTCGAAGCGGTCACTCCCTTTCAATCCAAACGCATTTCCGCTGCCGCCCGGGTGTGGATGGCGCGGGACAAGATCGCCAACAATAATTTCTGTCGTTTTGACATCGTTGTGGTGAATGCCTACTTATTGTCGCACCATATCGAAAATGCATTTCCAGGAGACGCCTAACCATGCCGCTGAAAATCGCCATTCAGGCCGATCCCCTGCAGAGCTTCAACATCAAGGGCGACAGCACATTCGCCGTCATGCTCGAAGCGCAGGCGCGCAAGCAGTCGCTTTTCCACTACGAAACCAAAACGCTGGCCTTACGCGGCGGATCGTTGTTTGCAACCGGGCATGACGTCGTGGTGCGGGATGAACCCGGCAATCACTTCAGTTTTGGCGACAGAAAAACCGTGGACCTCAGCACCTATGATGTCGTGCATATGCGGCAGGATCCACCTTTTGACATGGGTTATATCACCGCCACCCACATGCTGGATCACATTCATCCCAAGACGCTTGTTGTGAACAACCCCAGCGAAGTGCGCAATGCACCGGAGAAACTCTTTGTCCTGAATTATCGTGAATTCATGCCGGAAACCTTGATCACGCGGGATGCCGCCGAAATTGCCGCGTTTCGCAGAGAGCATGGCGATATCATTTTGAAACCTCTCTACGGCAACGGCGGCGTCGGTGTTTTCCGCATCAGCGATGGCGACCAGAATTTTTCATCCCTGCTGGAATTGTTTGCAGGAGCCTTCAAGAACGAACCCTTCATTGCCCAAAAATATCTCAAAGATGTGCGCAAGGGTGACAAGCGGATTATTCTGGTAGATGGCAAAGTGGCAGGTGCCATCAACCGCGTTCCCGCCGAAAATGAATCCCGCTCCAATATGCATGTGGGTGGCAGGCCAGAACCTGCAACCCTCACCAAACGCGAACACGATATCTGCGAAGCCATGGGGCCGGATTTGAAAAAGCGCGGGCTGATTTTCGTCGGGATTGATGTGATCGGGGATTATCTCACGGAGATCAACGTGACGTCACCCACAGGAATACGCGAAGTAAAACGGTTCGGAGGGGAAGATATTGCCGCAATGATTTGCGATGCGGTTGAAGGGCGGAGGTAGTTTTACATACAATTTGCTATGCAGGTTTATGCTCGTCGATTATCATCAATCTTGGAAATTTTGAAAGAAAAGTCGATTACTATGAATTTGGCAGAGCTTTTTGATCAATTGACTGTTTTTGATATGACTGAATTTGTTCGTCTTAGAAAAGAAGAGCACCTCCAACTCGATTTCAAAACTGTAAATGACTCAAGTATTGATAAAGACGATAGGAAAAATTTGGCGAAATACATTTCTGGATTTGCAAACTCTGCAGGCGGAATTATTGTTTGGGGAATTGACGCTCGTCGCGATTCGCATGGAATAGATTGTGCCATCGATGCTCCACAAATAAACCAACTTGGGCAATTTGTTGCGCGTCTAAATGAGCTCTCTGGTCAATCAACCTCGCCAGTCGTGGATGGCGTACGCCATAAGGCAATAGAGACTAGTTCTGATTAAGGATACGCTGTGACACTTATACCTGAAAGTGGATCAGGGCCACACATGGCAAAATTGGGAGAGGACAGATACTATAAGCGAAACGGCCAACAATTTCTAAAAATGGAACATTTTGATCTGGAGGATATGTTTGGTCGTCGTCAGAAACCAGATTTAAAGATTAATATTTCGAAGAGCCGCGACATTAACCCACCGTTCCATGAACAGATGAATATTTTAGTCATAAATTCAGGACGCGCTTTGGCTAGGCACGTTGGATTTTTTGCAGTAGTTGAAGGCGCTAGAGCATCGCGTGTTCAGATAGAATCGGAATTGGATTCCCAAATCAGCTGAGACGTGATTCAAGGTTTGCGGAGGTATTTTGCCATGCCGCATGCTTTATCGAACGACTTGCGTGAA
>JANOVC010000027.1:0-12022 GCA_031417195.1 Rhodobiaceae bacterium | reverse complement strand
TCTGACCCGAAATGGGGTTGTCGACTTCATGATCAGTGGGAGGAATTCCATTCACAATCGGCCCTCTCTCCTGCATACTTGGCCGTGTTGCTCTCGAAATCTATGGCTTACGAAAACTTGATGGATACGGTTGAAGCCATGTCTTGGTGACGGTTGTCACAAAACTGCTTCAAGCAAGAGAATGAAACCATCAAAACCGGGTCCTATGTGACCATTGATTTCGCCATATCGACGAGATTCGCCACTGAAGGCACTAACCCTTCTTGCAATCGCCCGCTTGCAGGCATGCGCACATCAGGAGTGGTTACTCGCCGGATGTCAAGCGCTGTGCCTGCCTTCGTCAGTTCGCGTATCCGCATCGCGATTTCTCCTGCAAAGCCGCCTGTCCTCACCGCCTCATGGGCAATGATGATTTTACCGCCTGCAACATTCACTGCTGCTAATAGCGAATTGGTGTCCAATGGATTAAGCCACCGCAAATCCAGAACTGTTGCCTCGATTCCGCTTTGTGCGAGTTCTTCTGCTGCGACGAGCGCCTTCGGCACCATGTTTCCCCATGTCACAATAGCAATATCCTTGCCTTCACGGCGCAATCGCGCTTTGCCAACTGGCTCTGCAATATCAGTTAATGCGACTTCGGATTTTTCCGCATACAAACCACGTGCTTCGATCACAACGCAAGGATCAGGATCAGCGACGGCCGCACGCAACAATGCGTATGCATCGGTGGCCGATGCCGCCAAGGCAACCTTTAAACCCGGAATATGCGCAAGGATGGCTTCAATGGATTGCGAGTGCTGGGCACATGACCCCGGTGTGACACCCTGTTGCATGCGCACCACCATCGGACAACTCACCTTGCCGCGCGTTAGATAACGGATATTAGCAGCCTGATTGATGAGTTGATCAAGGGCAACAAAGACAAAATCAGCCCACATGATTTCAACGATGGGTTTTAGACCAGAAATTGCCGCACCAACCGCCGAACCCAAAATAGCATTTTCAGCAATGGGCGTGTCAAAAACACGCTTCTCACCAAAATCGCGTTGCAAATAACGGCTGCCACCGAAAATCCCGCCTGCATGACCGACGTCTTCTCCATACACTATGGTGGCTTCATCATTTTCCAGTTCAGTCCGCAATGCTAAGTTGACCGCTTCAATATAGGTCATCAACTTGGTCTGAGTCACTTTAGGCTTTGCATTAGACGGCGGCGCAATCACATGCTCAAGGCGCGTGGCAATGTCCGGTCCAGCACTTGCCATAACAGATTCAGTCAACTCACCTGCGCGTTTGATTTCAGCTGCAATGACCGCCTCAACTTCTGTATCGCTCATAAACCCAGACACAACGAGGCGCTTACCCAAGACTGTCAAAGGATCAGCCTCTTGCGCGGCAAGCTTGTCCGCTTTGGGTCGGTAATGTTCAACGTCTCGGCTGTAATGCCCCCAAAGACGTGGCACGCAGAACTCCAATAGTACAGGGCCCTTTCCCGCACGGCATTGCTCAGCCGCCTTAGCGAAGGTGTCTCGCACCGCGATTGGATCGTTTCCGACTACGGTCGCAGACGAGATTCCATAACCATTTGCGCGCTGTGCAATCCGCTCCACTTTTATGGTATGAGATGTAGGTGTCAGCTCAGCCCAGCCATTATTTTCGACAACGAAAATCACTGGTAGCTGGCGCGCGGCCGCAAAAACCAACGCTTCATGCACCGAACCGTGATTTGTTGCGCCATCGCCAATCGAAACTGTTACCACATTGCTGTTGCCTGTCGCGAGATTTGCCATGGCTACACCACAAGCGATTGTCGTGCCTGCACCAACAATGGAGTTTTCGCCAATAAAGCGCGTCTCGGGGGCCATCATATATGCCGATCCACCTCGTCCACCGTTGATACCATCCGCTTTTTGGCAAATTTCCGCCATAACCGCGCGTTCGTCCAGTCCAGAGGCAAGCGCCCAACCATGTCCACGATAGGTCGCCAACATCTGATCGGTATCGCGAAGCGCGGCGGCGGCTCCAAGCGGTACCGCCTCTTGCCCTGCACAAAAATGCATCGATCCAGGAACGCGAGGCGGTATTACCTGGGTGAGGCCCAGCGCACATTCCTCGAAGGCGCGGATAAAGGCGATCCTCGACAGCATTTCGCGAGCAAAACCTTCATCCTGTCTGTGGATAGCTGGAACCATTTTAGAGCTAGTCATTATATCCTTCTCCATTTTGCGTAGCTCAGCAGTGGCATTGAACGGCTGTCGTCATTTGGATAGCGAGTTTCGTTCAATTTCTTTGCGGTTCGAAAGTCATTTTCTTGCACGTTTTCGTGCACTTCAATTTTTAGAGACTTGCTTCTTAGGGAGGTCTTCAACCCATGTGGCGCGGGCAGCATTGGTTTGAACGGCCTCTGCACTATTGCTATTTTCCTTTTCAAGTATTTGGGCGAATGCAGAAACGTGTTTCCGCATTTCCTCGCCCGCTAATTTTGAATCTCCGGTGCTTAGCGCCGCAATCAAAGGGCGGTGCATCTCTACGACAGCCATCAACGCCGTGTTCGCTAGTATCACCTTGACGGCTGTGACATAGGTCCGAGATTCGATCATCAGTGAATCCCACGTTTCGGCCAAAATCTGGTTTTGGGACGCCTCTACGATTTTGCGGTGTAATTTCGCGTCCATTTTGACTACGGATTGCATGTCACCACGTTCAGCAGCTTCAACCATGTTGCGATAGATAGCTTCTAACTCTCCAACATTTCCTTTTAGAAAAGGCGCAGCCAATTGACCTGCCAGCTCTTCAAGCGCAGCCCGCACGGGGTAGACCTCTGCGATTTCATTCGACTCAATTCGTCTTACTCGAGCTCCCTTAAAAGCCTCTAACTCGACAAAACGCATCGCGGAAAGGTCGCGCAATGCTTCGCGTACAGGCGATTGGCTGACCCCAAATTCTCTAGCTAACTGTGATTCAATTAGGCGATCACCTTGCTGATAATCTCCCCGCAAAATACGTTCGAGCAAAGTATCACGAATTTGGTCACTCAAAACTGTACGGCTAATCATTGTGGCAACTTCCAGTTTGCTCGGAACTTCTACTTCTTCAACAACACATTTAACGCGCCTGCCGTTGCCGCGATGAAGATGTTGCAAACAACGTTATGTCGTCCAAATTCGCATACCCCCCCCCGCCATTCAAACTCTGTTAGCTTCATCAGCGTCAAAAATCAAATATAATCGATTATTGACTATCGATTATACAAAATCTAAAACTGGCGTTCCCAACGGCCCTTTTTGAGGTGCCCTCGGGTGGCTTCACGGGTGAATTGAAATGGCCATTGGAATCGACAAGACAATTGAATTTGCTTCTCGCTTTATCAAGCCGGGGGCAATGCTTCAGTGTGCAATACTGTGAAAAATCACGATGGAAACGATACCCCCAACATGTTCACTTGGGTGTCCAATGATCTCACGGGCCCTATACCCATCACCAAACTGCCAATAGCAGACCAACCTGCTCGTTTGCGTAGGCGTAATAGGCGTTTAATTTCTCTTCCAGAAAACAGCCGTCACCCAGATCGTCTTGACTCCATGGTATATGATGAGAATTGAGCGCATCCACGCAGCAGAATGCAAACTGCAATTGCCCAGGCCGATCCGACTTGGGCCTGTCGAAATCACGACGAGAGATTTCGTGGTACTGCGGCTCGAAACTGAATGCGGACGTTTTGGTGATGCACTTGGGTATCCGCGCGGATCAGCCCTCCTTGAGGCAGCAGAACGGATGACACCATACATTTTGGGAACAGACGTTACTCAGCGTCGCGCAACGGTAGATGGATTCTTACAGAATTTTATCAATGGTCGGCCTACATATGTCAAAGCGGCCAGCCTTTTTGACATCGCTCTTTGGGACCTTGCCGCCAAAGCGGCCAATTTGCCTTTGCACCAACACTTGGGTGGCTACCGTTCAACTGTGCCGGTCATGGTTGTTGCCGGCTATTACCTCGATCACCGCAACATCGAAGACGTCTGCGAAGAGGTCCGCCTCAGGGTTGGTGAGGGCTATACACGCATCAAAATCATGATCCTTGGCAATAACCCTGACTTTGATGAACGCTTGGTGTCCGCAGCCAAAGCTATTGCGGGAAACCGACTTTGCATCGATGCACATTGGGCATGGACCAATATTGCGCAGGCATTAGAGACCTGCCGTCGACTTGACCAATATGATCTGCAATTCATCGAAGATCCTTTTGGTCCTCATCAAGGTGCGTTCACGGGGCGCCTCCAGGAGATGCTAAACACGCCACTCGCTTACGGTGAGGACCTTCCAGATTTGCAGACCATCAGTACCGCAATCAAACAAGCGCTTTACTATCGGATGGATGCAACAACTTGCGGGGGTATCTCTACTGCAATAGCGGCGACTGAATATGCGGGCATATGCGGAACTTCCGTAATACCGCATGTCTTCCTGCCGGTTCACGCACAGTTGGCAGGTGCATTGCGCGCGATTGATGCCGTGGAATTAATCCCAGAAAGCAGTGGTGCCTGCCCCATGTATGATTTGCTCCACGGGAAGCCCCACATTGACTGTGGAATTCTAACAATCGACGACAAGCCTGGCGCTGGGTTTGATTTGAACTGGAAGATGGTTGAAAAAACGGCTGCAACTTCTTGGACGTTGGATGCTGGGTCTATTTAACCCTGAGGTTTCAGAATACGTATTACGCCAGATGCTGTTTCGAGACAGCCGGATGCCCGGGACGTTGGTAGTGACTTAAGGCTGACGCATGTGAGCGGTCTAAGGCTGCAATAGACCATGAGTGAAATTTATGACCTCCTCTAGGGGCAAATTCTTAGTAGGCTGGCGGCGTTACTACCAAAAGCATAGAGAATTTTTCGTTGCTCACATTTTTCCAGCGATGTGGCAGCGTGCTGGAAAAATATAAGCTATCTCCGGCTTCGAGTTGGAAACTGTCTGGTCCAATATCCATCTCAACTTTGCCGGTCAGAATGAGGCAGCATTCTTCACCACTATGTACAAATGCCTCTTCACCTGAAACTGCGCCCACTTCTGCCTCAACCAAAATCACTTGCAACTTGGATGTGAGATCGGGCGTGATCATCTGGTATCGCACGTTAGAATGTGGAAGAATAATAGTCCTTCGCGTGTTGGTTTTGACCAGTTTGGTCTTGCGCACATGGTTCGGGCCCATTTCTGCTTGGCTCTCGTTCGCGACCGCAATCAAACGGGAAGCTGCGTGGCCATTCGTTTCTATTTCTTTTAATAGTTCTGACTCGTCGGTGTTTTTCAGTAGTTCCCAGACTGACATGTCTAGCGCTAAGGCGAGTCGACGAAGCGATGCAAGTGAGGGAGTAGCTTCGCCACGCTCAATCTGGCTGATGTAGCTGTAAGACAATCCAGCCATTTTCGCCAACTCCTTCAGCGTAATCTTCTTCAGAACCCGAGCTTGTCTCATTTTTTCATAAGCGTTTAAAGTCATACCGGAACCGTCTCCATTGTATACGATTTTTGAAGGCCGACGCCGATTGGTTTATGGATAATTTGTGGAGGCAATAGGCGTAGACCAACTTGCGGATTTTGCCAGTCTGTAGCCGACTATATGTGTAGCTATCAATAGGCACGTTTGGGCGATTTGTCTCCTTGACATAATGCAAGCAGGTCAAAAGTGGCATCAGGTCTGAAGCCGAACAGCCACGGATTGTGGTTGAGCGTTTTCCAGGGACGCGAAAGGTGCGGTTCAGGCTCAAGATGGACGCACTTTCAATGTTCTCCAAAGTCGTTCAGCCGTGCCAACAAGACCCTCAGGAAGGACAACGATGAATAGAATGATGAGCGCACCAAGGCCCATGTTTCGGTATTCGGTGAAGTCTCTCAACTGCTCATCCGCCAGCATCAACAGTGCAGCGCCAATGATTGGGCCCCATAATTTTCCAAGCCCGCCGACCACCATCATAGAAACCAGGAATGACGAGAGTGGGAAGCCCAGCACCGATGGTCCAATAACTTTGAAATTCGCGGCATAGACCCCGCCAGCGATTCCGGTGACAAAAGCCGAAACAGAGAAAACAAGTAGCTGGTATTTGAACCGGTTGATCCCTGCACAAATGGCAACCGATTGGTTGTCACGCAAGGCCCTGAACGCAAAACCTAAGGGGCCGCGGACAATAGCTGTGGACACAAGGGTAGCCAAGACCAGCGCAGCAAGAGCGACATAGTAATTCCCAACGAAGTAGTTGCGACCGAGAATTTCACGGAAGCCGAAATCTCCGAATTCGCTCAGGCCCCGAGGGCCGCCCGTAAAGGATTGACAGGTTTCTCCAATTCCACTGAAACAGGAAATGTCAGTCGAAACCAGCAGGAAAGCAGCTTGACCGATTGCAAATGTCAGGAGGGCCACGTAGATGCCCCGCAACCGCAGACAGGCAAGACCAATGAGCACACCTGCACCCACCGAAACCAATCCACCCAAAAAAACACCCATGAAAGGGTGGACACCATAGTGGTGACCCGCAATAGCAACGGTATAACCGCCGATGGCAAAAAGAACGAGCTGCGCAAGCGAGAATATGCCGGCAAAGCCCATGACGATGTTCCACTGACTAACAACTGTTGCCCAGATCATGAACAAGGTCAGTTGGGAAATAGTGTATCTGCTTCCAACGAAATACGGCAACACAATGCCAATGATTGCCCAAACGATAATCAGGAAATAATCTTTCTGGATCGGCACATTACTGGCGAGTTTCGCAATCATTTTTTTCATCGATTTCCCTACTAGTTCCTTGTTACGGTTTCCCGTCCGAATATGCCGTAAGGGCGCAGTATCAACGTGAACACAACGAGAAGCATCATGGCCGGAAAAGCAAATCGCACACCGAGAGAAAATTGCATGGTCGCTTCAAACATTCCCAACATGAAGGCCGCATAAAAAGCGCCGTAGACATTTCTCAACCCAGCCACTGCAACAATCACGAAGGCTTTGGTCATAGGTGCATCACCCATGGTTGGTGATAGCGTTGTTATTGAGCTCAACATGACGCCCGAAACTGCGGCAAGAGCGCCTGACGCAACCATCAACTGTGCAAAAACTTTCCTGATTGGGACACCCATGAGAAGAGCGGCATCCTGATTGAGCGCCGTGGCACGGATCGCTCGTCCAGTCCGGGAGCTGTTCAGCACAGTGGCAACGCCAATAGCCATCATCACCGAAACCGCAATAATGATTAGATTTTGATAAGGGACAAAGATTTCACCGATACGAAATCCACCCCCAACAGTGAGCGGTTGTTTAAAAGGGTAGGCTCCGAAGAGTTTCAGGATAACGTTCTCAGATAGGATTGCCAGGCCAATTGTTGCAATAATAATGTTGGTTTCAAATGCCGGATGGTGAAACATGTATTTCACGATGACGACATAAAAAAGAAAACCCACAATACCGCCCGCAACAATTGCGAGTGGTATTGCCAAAAGTGGCGGAAGACCCAAATAGACGATGATTGTGTAGCAGGAATATCCACCTATCGCGAGAAACGATCCGTGCGCCATGTTGAGCATGCCCAGCGCGCCCCAGATGAGTGAAAGTCCTATTGCACTCAACGCGTACAGCGCACCAAGGGTCAGTCCGCTCAAAATCACAAGTGTTACAGTTTCCATGCCGTGCAAAACCTTTCATACCACTCAGGTTGCGAAGCCTCTCTCTTGGTCCGCCCTTTTCAATCTCTTTGACAACATTTAACCACCCAGATAGGTGCTCATCAGTACTTCATCGTTCATCAGATCTTTACCTTGGCCATCCCAAATAATATGGCCATCATCCAGCAGATAGATTCTTTCAGCGATATCCACGAGGCGCGAAGCGTTTTCCTCTACGACCAGAAGGGTGCGTCCTTCAGATTTAAGCGCTTTGATAACTTCGTAAATATGATCAATTATGATTGGCGCAAGCCCCAGCGATGGCTCGTCGAACAAAAGTAATTCACTCGTGCTCATCAGTGCCCTTCCCACGCCCAACATCCGGCGTTCTCCCCCGGACAAGCCGCTGGCAATCTGTGTGGCCCGTTCCTTTAGTTTTGGGAAAAGCCCGTGCACATAGTTTAGACGTTCGTGTCTTCTCGCATGTGCATCGGGCAAGTAAGCACCCATCAGTAGATTTTCTTCGACGGTCATTTCACTAAAGACCAAATCTCCCTGCGGAATTTGGACGATGCCTTTGCCTACAATTTGGTTGGCGTCGATGCCGTTAACGGGCTCTCCTTTAAACCGGATCGAACCGCTGCTGAGTTTAATCAGTCCTGATATCGCGCGCAGCAACGTGGTCTTACCGTGGCCGTTTGGCCCCACCAGACCGACAACTGATCCACGTTGCAGTGACATAGAAATATCTTTGATGACGGCTTGACCGTCATAACCACAGATCAGGTTTTCAATTTCAAGAATCGGAGTTGTCATCGGACTATCCAATCTTCTGCATGAGTAGTTTAGCTGCCTTTTCACCAAGGTACACTTTGACGACTTGTTCATTTGACAAGATTTCTTTTGGTTGCCCTTTGAACAACAGCTGACCGCGATGAAGTATCATTGCTGAATCGCACAGCTGCATAAGAAACCGCATGACATGTTCAATCACGATGACTGTAATATTGAGCTTTGCAATCTGCTCCACCAGCTCTCTAATTGCATCAATCTCGGTATGAATGAGGCCACCGACCGGCTCATCCAACAAAAGCAGTTTCGGCTCGGTGGCCAAGGCGGCACCAATCATCAGCAATTTCCTTTGAAATACTGGAAGATTGCGGACTATTACCTTTGCATAATTTTTGAGACCCACCAAATCGATGATTTTGTCGACAGCCTCGTATGTTGATCGGTCGAAGCGAATGCCTGGAACCACACGATTCGTGCGGCCAAAGTATCGGTTGACCCTAATGTTCTCCTCAACTGTCAGTGTATCAAAGCCGGAATTCAGTTGAAAGGTTCTGGATAGCCCCAAGTGACAAATCTTGTCGGCACTCACGCGGTCTATGCGTATTCCGTCAAAAATTATCTCGCCCGAGGTACAAGGATTGATGCCCGAGATGGTGTCAAACAGCGCGGTTTTACCCGCGCCGTTTGGTCCTCCAATGCCCAGTATTTGGCCGGCTTCAACAGAAAAACTAAGATTGTTGACGGCTGCGAGTGCACCGAATTTTTTGGTGACATTCAGACATTGCAGCAGAGGCTTTGCGCCAATCATCCAATTTTTTCTTCCAATTCCGGTTCACCTTATCAAATTTAGGATTTCATCCAAGGTGGCATGATAAATTCGGAAGTATGATAAGGTGGTGGTGCGATGACTGCTGCATCTTTACCCCAATCTTGGATCTGAGAATACTGGTGTGGCATGCCCAGCGAAGAGTCACTCGTTGCGTCTGGATACGGTATTGCCGCTTGCCACTTCGGGAAGAACCGGGTTGTCCCCAGCACACCACGATAGATCATGCGTTTGATGTTCGCGGCAACCTTTTTGTTTTGCTCGAAATCTCCTGGCTTGCCTGTGCCGCCAGCCATTGCTGCTGCTGCCGCGTACATAAAGACAGAGTCGTAGGGAATTGCGCCATTCAGCGGGCTTGTGCCGGTCTCTCCGAATTTTGCGCGGTACCGCGCAATAAAGTCGCGACCGATTTCATCTTGCAATGACTGGGCAAGAGACGAATAGATCACGCCCTCGGAAGCTTCTTTCGCAATTTCCCTAAAAGCTGCAATTGATGGCCCATATTGCATAGAGATTAGGCTATTGGTCGGGTTCGGAACGAACTGAAGCATGAACTGTGCCAGATCTTGCGGAACCCAGTGTGTGAACGCAATCAAACCAGGTGGGTCGTTCCGGATCTTCGAGATGATTGGACCCCATTCCGAAGTGCCGTATGAGACGGTCTCCGTCAACGTGATCTTCCAACCGTACTCTTCTGCTGTTTCCTTTATCCCTGCGCCTATTACGACTCCGTAAGAGTCAGAGCCAAGCACTAAAGCGAGATTCCTATTAGCCGGCTTAAAATTGCTGGAATCTTCAACACCCTTAATGAATTTCAACAAGCCTTTACCATACCAAGCATCGGCTGGGTCGCTCATAAATATGGTTTCGTACTTGCCCGGATTTCCTTCAATCTTATGGTGATGCTGGATGTCTGTATTGGCATGAATGTAGATGATGCCTTCGTCAGCAACTGTATCATATTCCGAAGTTGCCGTACTACCATTATAGCCATTGATAATGGCGTGCACCTTGTCGCGATCGATTAGACGCTGAATAGCCGGGACGACATTGTCGGGGCCCATCACTTTGGTATCTTCAAAATGAAATTCGATCGGTCGACCAAGTATGCCGCCCATAGCATTGATATCCTCGGCAGCAAGCTCGAGGCCGCGTTTGTATTCAATTCCGTCGGCCGCTGCCCAACCCGTCAGCGGTACCGCCGCACCGAGCGGTATTGGTTCGCCGGTCGCCGGGCCTGCATTCGCTTGCAAAATGGTGCTGGCGGATGCCAAAAGACCGGTCCCTGTAGCTGCCGATGCTTTTAAGAAACTTCTTCTAGTCGACTGATCTCTCAATTGTTGGGATTTAAATAACATGGCTTTCCTCCATTGTGCTGATGCTCAGTATTTCACTTTTTAGGCTCAGATCGAGATAATTTGCCCAAATTTTTATAGCAAAGTCTGTCAAAAACATTTTAATTGTTGCTATAGTGCAATTTATGTGATGTCAAGCAGCATTAATTTTGATATGACCAACATCAGTATGGATACTTATTGCCCCCTTGATAATTTTGAAGGCTGCTCGGACCACAGTGATGGTGCAGGGTGTCCAAACATCAAGGATTGTCGACAAACATATCGGGGTGGAATTTGATTAAAAGCGGGGGCAACATTTCTTCACTATCTGATCGACCACCACAAAACTGCGACGCAATATAAAATCAATCAAGGAGCCAAAAATATGAACAGGAAGCTAATTAGGAATGCGACGATCATCTCTATGGATCCAAATGTCGGCGACATACAAGATGGGAGCATCTTGGTCGAAGGATCGAAGATATTAGAGATAGGCAAGTCAATTTCTGTCGAAGATGCAGAAATCATCGATGCGACGAACTGCATCGCAATTCCTGGATTTGTGGATACACATCGTCACACTTGGGAATCGCTGCTGCGCAATGCTGGCCCCGACTGGTCATTGGCACAGTATTTTACTGGTGTCCGCTTCGTTATGGGCGACCTCTACACTCCCGAGAATATGCACGTGGCCAACCTGTTGGGCGCGCTAGATTCATTAGACTGCGGGATCACGACCGTGTTTGACTGGTCGCACTTGAACAATACGCCTGAACACGCAGACGCGGCCATTCAAGGATTACGGGATTCTGGAGTGCGTGCAGTCTTTGGCTACGGAAACTCAAATCAGGAGTGGAAAGTGCCAAGTGAAATACCCTCGAACTACGCCGATATTAGGCGAGTTCGACGCGATGTTTTATCATCTGATGATGCGATGGTCACAATGGCCATGGCCCCCAGAGGGCCGCAATTCACAACGATGGACATCACAACAAAAGACTTCAATATCGCCCGCGAATTGGGTCTGCGCATTTCGGTTCATGTTGGCGACGGCCTTTGGGGATTTAGCAAACCGATCTTTCAGCTTCAGGAAGCCAACCTACTTGGTAACGATGTGACTTATGTTCACTGCAATACTTTGGGTGACGACGAGCTCAAGATCATTGGTGATTCTGGTGGCTACGGATCGATTTCACCGGAGATTGAAATGCAGATGGGCCACGGCATGCCGCCGGCGCTGAGAATGCTCACGGCCGGGATACGGCCCTGCATCTCAAGTGACGTTGTCACCACAACACCGTGTGATTTTTTCAATGCGATGCGACATCTGCTGTCAGGAACGAGGCTGTTGGTCAACCAGACTGCATTGGAGAACAGAAAGCTGGTCGATCCTTTACCACTCTCTTGTCGCCAG
>JANOVC010000026.1:0-90390 GCA_031417195.1 Rhodobiaceae bacterium | reverse complement strand
GATCGTAGTATCCACGGGTCTTGCCCTTGGCTCCCGGAGGCGAGGTTTGCGTAACCATCCCACCCGCAGGCGCTGCACTCTGTTTCCCGATCCCGGAACGCTGTCGACATCGTCCCCTCCCTGGAAAACAGACAAGAGAGCATCTACTCCTATCACAGGAACATGTCAAGAACATTTAGGAAAATAGTTTTTAGGCAAAAATAATTAACCTATATTCTTCACACTGTTACCAAATTTACCGTCAGCGCAACTCAATCCAGCGGTTCGCCCTGGTCGATCTGGTCCTGCAACGTTGACAGATCAGGTGCTGTCTCAACGGCCGGCGGTGGCGCGTTGGGGTCGCGGCAGTTGATGAGCCACACGTCGTACGTGGGGTGTTCAACCGCATTCAGGCCCGGGCTTTGCGCAAACATCCAGCCGGAAAAAATGCGCTTCTTGCTGCTGTCGAGCTGAACTTCATCAACCTCGACGAAGGACGTGGTCTTGGGTTCTTCCGTGGCCGAGCGCGAGTAACAGACATCGGCTTTGACAATCAACCCGCCAAACTGTTTGGCCTCGCCAACCTTGGCTTCAAAGGTGGTTGTCAGACCGGTAATTTTATCAAGCCCCGTAAACACGGCGACCGGGTTCGAGATACGATCAGCCAGTGCTGCGCTTGAACTGGCTGCCACAATAAAAAACGCAACCGCAGCACCCGGGTGCAGCATGTCCTAGTTGACCTTTTTCTCAGGCTCTGGCGGCTTGGCACCAGACTTGTCAAACATTGCCTGGCTGATCAGCGACCAGATATCAACAGCCCCTTGCGTATAATTGATCACACCGCCTTCGGCCAATTTGGTCTCCGAGCCCCCCGCATCGAGGGCAATGAACTTGGCACCGAGCAGACCTTCCGCTGTCACCTTGGCGGACGTATCATCCGCAAGCTTGACCGTGGGGTCGATCGCCATGGTCACAATGGCCTGGAAGGTTTCGGGGTTAAGCTTCTGTCCGGTGACGGTGCCGATTTTGATGCCCGCCATCCGGATATCAGTGCCAATATTTATGCCTTCAACATTGTCAAATTCTGCCGTGACATGATAGCCGCTGCCTGCTTTCCCCTTGCCTGACGCGCTATAAGCAAAGGCGGTAAAGCCAACGGCAACAGCAATCACCAAAGCGCCGATAAGGGTTTCCACCGTTGAGTTATTCATGTCGCCAAACCTCTGATTCTCATGCCCCATCTAAGGGTGTGTCTGGAAGACAGACAACACATAAATATGGCTGCTTGATGCCGCGTTATTCTGGCCGCCATGCCTGATAGCTGGGATCGGGCAATTTGGGCCGCGCTGCACCGACAATACTGCCCGGGGGACGATAGGCGGCTGCAGAGCCCGTCAAGTTCGGCTGATGCGGCTTTTGCCATTCACGGTCTAGCGCATCAGATTCTGAGGGAACAGTGTCGGTGCGGTGATGCATCCAACCATGCCAGCCGGGAGGAATGGCGGTGGCTTCCGAATATCCATTGAAAATCACCCAGCGACGTTCGGCAATGGAATCAGGCATGGCAGACTTTGCGCGATAATAGCGGTTGCCCGTGGCATCCGTACCTACATGCTCGCCCTTGCGCCATGTAAAGAATCGCGTGGCCAGGGTTTGCCCACTCCACCATGTAAAGAACTGCTTCAAAAAATGCATCTGTCAAATCACTCAGTGTCTAAAATCCCTTTGGAATATGCCGGAAGCCACTCCGTTCGTAAAGCACGCAAATCACGGCGCTGTAATCAATAGAAGCTGGCCCGTCGCATTTAGCCGCTGCTCGGTCACGGATGTTGTATTTGCGCCCGAGAGCAAATCACCACTGATAATGGTCACCTGTGCATCACTCGCCGCAGTCAGCACCGGCACCGCATAGGTATGCAATGTCTTGCGCATGGTCTCTTTCGTCAGACTGATCAGAAAAAGTGGTTTGTTACCGCTGGCATTCGTCACCGTTGCGCTGGTTTTAAAGGCGCGCATAACGAGACGGCTATTGCTGTCATCGGCAATTGCAGAAGTCATTGTCAGCTTCGCTTTCAACCCTTCATGCAGGGCAGGACGCGGTTCAACACTTGCCAATGGAGCGTTGGGATCAAGATAAGCAAACACATTGCGCCACGTCCATTTTTTTTTGGGCTTCCATTGGCGTGCCTGCAAAGTTGATTGCAGCGCATCAAGCGACCCCACCCATTGAAAACTGAACGGCTCTTCTGGCTTACCCGCAAGGTCAATCCGGCGATCCGGCAGTTTCTGCCAGTCCGCAGCTTGCCATTGGACACGCGTCATGGTGAATTTTTTCTCCACGGGGGCGAAGGCAATTTCGGCTTTCTCCAAGCCATTTGCGATTTGATAGCTTCCCGCAATCACGAAGGCGGAAAGGGCAACGGCCAGCAATCCAAACGGCTTGATGCGGCGTGGCGGAATGGCTTCAATGGTCACGCCGAAGGCGGCAACAAGAATCAAGCCAAACAGCATGCCACCCAGAATATCCGTCATCCAGTGAACGCCGAGATAAACCCGCGTGTAGGAAATGGCGATGATGACAACGCCGCATGCGGCATAAACCAGTGACCTGCTCCAGCGGTTCATGGAATGGCTGGCAAGCACCGCCAAGATGCCAAAAGAAACTGCCGCCATCGTGGCATGGCCGGATGGAAAGCTGAAGGACTCAGGTCCGGCATAATGGTTGAGCGGCCGCGGCCTGTGAATGAGAAGCTTGATCCACATATGGGCATATTGGGCGAAGATGTAAACGGCGGAGGACGCAATTGCCGCGCGCCAGGCCCTGTGCCATATCAGCCAGCCAACAATTGCCGCCATCATGATGTGCAGCACGAATTTGTCACCCAGCATGGTGATGGGAATCATGAACTCATCGGCAGGCGCGTTTCTGATTTCTCCCATGAGGTTATAAATGGAAAGATCACCCATCGGCATCGCGTTCTGCGCCACCACGCCGCTCGCAAGAATACCAAGGGCAAGACCGGCCAAAACCAAAATTGTGATAAAGAAAACGATCAACAGCGAACGTGAATTCTCCGGCGAAAGAGCACGCCCGAGCCGATGCAGTGAGCGGCTGTTTCCAGATTTAGCCCACATGGAAATGCGTCCCAGCAATTGATCGCGGTAGGGCGACAGCATCGCTGCAAACAGGCGGATGATCCATCCCGCAATCGCCAGGATCACCAGCAGCTCCAGCAGCACAATGGCCAAACGCCCGCTCAATTCGCCCGCGAGGGCAAGCCCCTGCCCGATCAGAATACCGGGTCCGAGATGCACGATGGTCCATACCAGTGCCGAGAAAAAATTGACGGTGAGGAAGTAAAGTTCTCCCATTCCCAACATGCCCACTATTCCGGGTACGACGGCTTTCACGCCCGGCACGAAACGGCCGAGGGCAATGCTCTTGCCGCCATGGTTTTTCACAAAGTCTTCACCGCGCTCCATCAATTGGGGGAAGCGGTTCAACGGCCATTTCGTTCGCAAGCGGTCACCAAAAAAGCGACCGGCCCAGAACGAAACCTGGTCACCCGCCATGGCACCCACCGCTGTAACGGCAAACACGGGCCAGAATTCCAGGTGCCCTGCCCCCACCAGAATGCCGGCCCCCACCAATACCGCTGTTGACGGCACAAACAAACCGATGATGAGAAGCGCCTCGCCAAAGGCGATGAGAAAGATGACAATCAGGGCCCATGTCGGATTTGCAGCGAAATAGTCGAGATAGGGTTTTACAAAATCCATGGTCGAAAATGATACTCGTGTGTCACGGCCCAAATCACGTTTCCACCCGGAACATGAAAACTAATACATTCGTTTAATGAGTCAAATGCCATGAGTCACGCTGCAAGTTGTTGTGGAAAAGATTCGTTACCTTAAATTTAGTTTATCATCGAGGTCAATTCACCGTATCAGGAACGCAATGAATACGCAGCACGCCGATACCTCCCTTACGCCTCCTGCAACAATTGGCCTCTGGCTCGGATATGGCACGCTGTGCGTTGGCATGTTCATGGCAATCCTTGACATTCAGGTGGTTGTCACATCCCTGTCGGTAATTGAAGAGGCCTTGGGAATAGGTGCGGACCGCATGAGCTGGGTGCAAACCACCTACCTCATCGCAGAAGTCATTTCCATTCCACTCACCGGACTACTGATCCGTGTTTTCACCATAAGATGGTTGTTTGCGGGCGCAATCACCGCATTCACGTTGGCGTCCGTAGGCTGCGCCCTGAGTTATGATTTCGCATCGCTCATTACATTTCGGGTTTTGCAGGGTTTTGCGGGCGGCATACTTATCCCACTGGTTTTCTCTGCCATTTTTCTTTTGTTCGGCAAAGGTTTCAATCAAACCATGGCGACCACAATCGGCGGCCTTCTCGCGGTTCTGGCTCCCACATTCGGTCCACTCACCGGTGGCTGGATTACCGAAAACTATTCATGGCACTGGCTGTTTCTCATCAACGTGGCACCGGGGGTACTCACCCTGGTCATCGGCATTGTCACGTTGCCAAGGGGTGAAACCCGCCTGCGCCTGTTCAAAACGCTGGATTGGCTGTCACTGGTTTATATCATCGCTGGTCTTGCGGCCCTTCTGATCGGCTTGAAACAAGCCCCAAGTGACGGATGGATGTCGCCAATCGTGCTTGGTCTCTTCACACTGTTCATCCTATGCGCCGTTTTGACCCTGAAACGTTCGTCACCCGCTGTGGCCTTCGGGCTGTTGAACGATCGTAATTTGGCTTTTGGCTGTATTCTCAGTTTCATTTTGGGTTTTAGCCTGTTTGGATCAGTCTATCTCATGCCGCTATTCCTGGCCTTCGTACAAGGAATGACGCCTCTCAATATTGGCATGGTGATTTTGGTGACGGGCATCGCCCAACTGGTTACATCGCCCCTCACAGTCCAGCTTGACCGCCTCTTTGATGCGCGGCTGCTCTCAGCCATTGGCTTTGCCGCGTTCGCCTTGGGGATGTTCATGAGCGGCTTTCAAACCACAGGCACGGGCTACAACGAAATGTTCTGGCCGCAGGTCGTGCGCGGCGCATTCGTCGCACTCTGCATCCTGCCGCCCATCCGCTTTGCCCTGGGCTTCGTTTCACGTGAGAACATTGCCGATGCCAGCGGTCTCTTTAACGTGTCTCGCAATCTCGGCGGTGCCATTGGCATTGCCCTCATTGATACAATCGTTTTCAGCCGTGGGTCTGACCATGCCGACACCATCATGGGGTTGCTGAAATCCAACCCCGGCAAAGCAGCAACGCAACTTGGATTGAACGTTACCGACCTGCCGGACCCGGAGGACCCCTCAGGCCTGATAGGAATCATGGATATCATCCAGCAGGCCAGCCTGACTCTCGCCATTAACGAGGCTTGGCTGATGCTGGGTGGTGTAACAGCGATGGCCCTCGTAGTTCTGTGGGTCATGGGTCCGATTCGAGACTCCCGAACCGCAACCTAAGTCACCATTGCAACTTTTCCTGATGCATCCGTCATCACACCTTCACAAAAATATATTTCTGAAAACAGTCGTTAATATCTTGACTGTGCTGGCTTGCCGAACCGGTCAGCCTTGGACCATAACAATTTATCCATGAAACACTTGAGCTTGCCCCCAGAATCGGTGGAATGTCAGGTTATCCACAGAGGGCGGGAAGCTGTGGACACAACATATAGCGTTAGGGTTTTGTTAACACACTAGCTATTGACGTATTCGGGTGTCTGTTATAGTTTAGTGATCAAGGCCGTGGGGTTGGAAATCGGAAGTTCTTATCGGTTTCCCAAGAGTACAAAAACCAAAAATAGAGCCGAAAATCTGGGAAATAGGTGTTTTCCAGCCAGGGAAGATTGTGTCGTCAAACACGGGGTAAGGCAACACCGTGAGTGTCAGTTTGTGCGCTCGCGGCAACGAAAATTGAAGAATAAGAGGGGACTGAATGTTAGTCGAACGCAAATTTACCAAGGCCGGACAGAACGCTTACGCGGAGATCGAATTCCGCAGGGCGACCAGCGAAATCAAGAACCCGGACGGGTCGATTGTTTTCCGTCTGGAAAACATCGAGGTTCCCGCATCGTGGAGCCAGGTTGCGACTGATATTCTGGCCCAGAAATATTTCCGCAAGGCTGGTGTTCCCGCTGCGTTGAAGCGCATTGAAGAAAACAGCATTCCCTCATGGTTGTGGCGCTCCGTGGCTGATGACGCCGCGTTGGAAGCGATTCCTGAGAAGCAACGCATCATTGGCGAAATGAGCTCCAAGCAGGTGTTCAACCGGCTTGCCGGCACCTGGACCTATTGGGGCTGGAAGGGCGGCTACTTCAACACCGAAGACGACGCACAAGCCTTTTATGATGAACTCTGCTACATGCTGGCCACCCAAAAGTGCGCGCCAAACTCACCACAATGGTTCAACACCGGCCTGCACTGGGCTTATGGTATTGATGGCCCAGGTCAAGGTCACTTCTATGTGGATTTTGAAACCGGCAAGCTCACCAAATCCAAGTCATCCTATGAGCATCCACAACCCCACGCCTGCTTTATTCAGGGCGTGGCTGACGATCTTGTCAACGAAGGCGGCATCATGGATCTCTGGGTGCGTGAAGCGCGCCTGTTCAAATATGGCTCCGGCACCGGTTCAAACTTTTCGCACCTGCGCGGCGAAAGCGAAAAACTCTCCGGCGGCGGAAAATCCTCCGGCCTGATGAGCTTCCTGAAAATTGGTGACCGTGCAGCGGGTGCCATCAAGTCCGGCGGCACCACGCGACGTGCGGCCAAGATGGTGGTCGTTGATGTGGATCATCCCGATGTCGAGGAATATATCGATTGGAAGGTGAAGGAGGAGCAGAAGGTTGCAGCTCTCGTCACCGGTTCCAAGATTGTGAAAAAGCATCTCGGCATCATCATGAAGGCCTGCGTGAATTGCGAAGGCCCCGGCGATGATTGCTTCGAGATTGAAAAAAATCCTGCCCTCAAGCGCGCGGTGAAAGATGCCCGCCGCAACATGGTGCCGGACAATTACATCAAGCGCGTGGTGCAGTTTGCCAAGCAGGGCTACACCGAGCTTGAATTTGATGCCTATGACACCGATTGGGATGGCGAGGCCTACCGAACGGTGTCGGGCCAGAACTCCAACAACTCGGTGCGTGTGACCGATGAGTTCCTGCGCGCCGTTGAAACCGATGGCGCATGGAATCTGAATGCCCGCATGTCCAACAAGGTCACCAAGACGTTGCAGGCCCGCGACCTGTGGGACAAGATTGGCCAAGCCGCTTGGGCGTCAGCCGATCCCGGCATTCAATATCACACCACCATCAATGACTGGCACACCTGCCCCGCATCCGGTGAAATCCGCGCATCGAACCCTTGCTCGGAATATATGTTCCTCGATGATACGGCGTGTAACCTTGCATCATTGAACCTGTTGCAGTTCCGCAATCCGGACACCGCAAAGTTTGATGTGGCCGCTTACGAGCACGGCGTTCGCCTGTGGACCATGGTTCTGGAAATCTCCGTTCTCATGGCACAGTTCCCATCGAAGGAAATTGCCAAGCAATCCTATGAGTATTGCACCCTCGGTTTGGGCTTTGCCAATATCGGTGGGCTTCTGATGACTAACGGCATTTCCTATGACAGCCATGAAGGCCGCGCTATCTGCGGTGCACTGTCGGCCATCATGACCGGCGTATCCTATGCAACCTCGGCTGAAATGGCCAAGGAGCTTGGCCCCTTCCCTGGCTTTGCCAAGAACCGCGACCACATGCTGCGCGTGATGCGCAACCATCGCCGCGCTGCCTATGGTGCGGCCGTGGGCTACGAAGGCGTGAACATCGCACCCGTGCCATTGGATGATGCGGCCTGCCTCGACAAGGACCTGGTTACCCATGCACGTCTTGCCTGGGACAAGGCCGTTGAACTCGGTGAGGCCCATGGCTACCGCAATGCGCAGGCAACCGTTGTGGCGCCAACCGGCACCATCGGCCTTGTCATGGATTGCGACACCACAGGCATTGAGCCGGACTTCGCGCTCGTGAAGTTCAAAAAGCTTGCAGGCGGTGGCTACTTCAAGATCATCAACCAGGCCGTACCGGAGGCCCTGCGCACGCTCCGCTATGATGCAACCCAGATCGAAAAGATCATCAACTACGCGGTAGGTCTTGGCACCCTGCAGGATTCCCCTGCCCTCAACCATGGCCAGCTCCGCTCCAAGGGCTTGGGTGACACACAGATTGAAAAAGTTGAAGCCGGTCTGGCGTCCGCCTTCGATATCAAGTTCGTGTTCAACAAGTGGACGCTGGGCGAAGACTTCTGCAAGTCAGTGCTGAAAATCAGCGACGAGCAGTTGAGCGACTACAGCTTTGATCTCTTGGCCCATCTCGGCTTCTCTAAGGCCGATATCGACAAGGCCAACCTGCATGTCTGCGGTGCCATGACGCTGGAAGGCGCTCCCGGCTTGAAGGACGAGCATCTCCCCGTGTTCGATTGCGCCAACGCCTGCGGTCGTCTGGGCAAGCGTTACTTGAGCGTGGACAGCCACATTCGCATGATGGCGGCATCACAACCTTTTATCTCGGGTGCCATTTCCAAAACCATCAACATGCCGAATGATGCAACGGTTGCCGACTGTAACGCAGCCTACATGCTGTCGTGGAAGTTGGGCGTGAAGGCAAACGCACTGTATCGCGATGGCTCCAAGCTCTCGCAGCCCCTCTCCACCCAGCTCATTTCCGATGATGCGGACGAGGGCGAAGATATGGTCGAAGGCCTGATGGCCAAGCCCATCGTTCAACGCATCGAAACCATCGTCGAGAAGGTGATCGAAATTGCCCGTGGCCGTGACAAGCTGCCGGGCCGCCGCAAGGGCTATACTCAGAAGGCCGTGGTCGGTGGCCATAAGGTCTATCTCCGCACTGGTGAATATGACGACGGCAAGCTCGGTGAAATCTTCATCGACATGCACAAGGAAGGTGCGGCCCTGCGCGCCATGATGAACAACTTCGCCATTTCCATCTCGGTGGGCCTGCAATACGGTGTGCCGCTGGAAGAATATGTCGATGCCTTCACCTTCACCAAGTTTGAACCCGCCGGCATGGTGCAGGGCAACGAGTCCATCAAGAATGCCACGTCCATCTTGGACTACGTGTTCCGCGAACTTGCCGTGTCCTATCTGGGCCGCAATGATCTGGCCCATGTTGAAGCCTCCGAAATGGGTTTTGACGCGCTCGGCAAAGGCATTGATGAGGATGAACCCAAGGTGCCATCGGTTCCGGCCCAGAAGTTCATGTCGTCAGGCTTTGTGCGAAAACAGAACCTGTCGAACGTAGTGGTCATGCCCCAGTCGGCCACCACGGCGTCATCCCCCGCCCACGCCCTGCAAATGCGCGCCGCGGAATCGATGTCAGTGGGTGCCCTCGCGCTTGCCGAAGCCCCAACCGCACACGTCTATGAGCAACCAGCACCTGCAGCCACGCTCAACGCCCAAGACCAACGCGCCAAAGCCAAGCTCCAAGGCTACGAAGGCGACAGCTGCGGCGAATGCGGAAACTACACGCTCGTGCGCAACGGCACATGTTTGAAGTGTAACTCGTGTGGGTCAACGAGTGGATGTTCTTGATAGCGTCTAAAACATAAAACAAAAAATGCCCGTGAAAATTTCGCGGGCATTTTTTTAATTTAAGACCCAATCAAACCCCAACTCTCAATGGTCGGGCTTGACCCGACCACCCAGACTCCTTTTCCCTAACGGTGAATTCAATTATGACGCTTGAAAACTTATTGCGCCTTCACAAAGGCGAAGAATTATTGCGTCAAAAAGCCTTAAATTTGATTACAAGCGACGCTGATCTTGTTTTACATATTAACATCGTCCAACAAACGATGGATATGGCCAATATGCTGCGGCAGTTTAAAACTGAGGACGAAGATTTGAAGGTTATACAAATCTTTGGCATGCGAATATTTAATGCCTTCGCCGCCAGTATCAAATTGGTAATGGTTGGTTACAGTCAAAACAGCGCGCTGATTATGAGAGACATTTTGGAAACTGTGTTTCTTTTGGATATGTTTAGTACGGACAAAAGTTCAATATCGACTTGGAGATTGACCGAGGATAGCGAGCGCAATAAAAAATTCGGCCCACCTAAAGTGCGTATAATTTTAGATGCACGGGACGGCTTCACACAGAAGAGACGAGCAGAACGATACAAAGCGTTTTCTGAACTAGCCAGTCATCCGACCATGAAGTCAAATTATTTGCTTCGACACGAACCTGATGGCGACGCTTTCATCGGTCCTTTTATCGAACACAAGATGCTAAAAATCATGTTGACCGAAATGGGTTCGCTTGCCTGTGAAGCATCAACAAATTTGGATATATTCTTTCCTGATACGTGGAACGAAGTGAAATTGGCGCGTGAAAATTATTCACAGTCGCGAAATGATTGGCTTCAGAACTTTCTGCATTAAAAAATTCATTTTATTGGAGACTTTGGGTGGTCGGGTCAAGCCCGACCATGGAGAGATGGTGGTGAAGCTCTCTCGCGTTTTGAGAGCTACCCCAACACCCCCTTCACAATCCCGCCCGCCTTGGCCATGTCCATCTGACCCGCATATTTCGTTTTCAACTCGGCCATCACCTTGCCCATGTCTTTGACTGATGTTGCGCCCAAGCCCGCGATGATTGCAGCAACTGCCGCCTTCGCCTCATCGTCGGACAACTGCTTCGGCATATAGCTCTGGATTACGTCGATCTCCTCGCGCTCCTGCTGCGCGAGTTCAGGGTGACGGCATCAGCACTCACACAAAAACCTAATCGAAAGTCGTCAGGAAAACCAAAATAGAATTTGGCCGGAGGTAACTCCGGCCATTTATGATTTCAAACTAAATCAAACCATTATTCTCTCCATGGTCGGGCTTGACCCGACCACCCAGACTCTTTTGAAACAAAAGTCAGTTTGGTAAATTTCCTCGCAATACCCAAGCGCAAATCTTGCTGTTAAGTCTGGGTGGCAGGGTCAAGCCCGACCATGGAGAGTGGTTAGGTAAGATCAATTTTCCTAGCCGGATAGTCAACCAGCGGGGCGCACTGTCTTGTGGCATTTGAGCCGCAGTGCTAATGTAAAGCATAGTTGTCTCGATCAGGTAGTAAAATGCCACATGTAAGACTTCTGTCAACTCCCAGCCAGTATGTCCGCGTTGCATATTTCAATGATGCAACAGTTGGGCGGGGATGTGTGAATCACAGGAAAGATGTTTTGCTGGTCCAGTTTCTGTTGCGGTCGCTTGCAGATAAGGTTGATTCGGTTTGGAAGGAAACATTCAGCAGTGCCCGAGCTGGTGAACCTGAAATTTCAATCGATGGCGTTTGTGGACCGGAAACAATCGGGTCCATAGAAAGGTTTCAGGCCTTGATGAGCGATGTGCGGCCTCCGCAAACGGATGGACGGGTTGATGTTGCGCCATTTGGCAAAAACCTGATCGGCAAAACGAACAAGGCCTACACAATCGTTTTGCTGAACGTAAATTTTGGTTTTTATTATGGACCAGACCGCCATGCAGCAATATTCAAGGAACCAAGTTTTCCAGCCGAATTGAAGGATGTTTTTTTCACCTGACCATGCATCGAACGTCGGCTTTGGTTTTTCCGCCATGGTGAACTGCGAGGCCAGCCCCTCATGACACTATCCGCCTTGCCCTATGTCCATGATCGAAAGAGTGCCAATAGGCGCGATGACCGCATTGATAGCTGTGTTGAATCAGCACAAAGCGCAAATTATTTTCAAATATTTTTCCACAGGGTGCCAGGCGGCAAAAAATTCAACTCCGCTTTTTCAACTAAAAACATTCAAAATCTATAATCCATCTGTACACGGAGGAGCCTTAAAAATACTACTTTTTATGGTGTAAATCGCTGTTTTAAAAAATCCCTCAGTATACGGACGATACACCAACCACCCGTATCGTTTACCAATTGTTAGGGATGTTGGGTTGATACACAACATGTTGACGGCATATTGCCGAATCACACAAACGGGTAGAAAAGCAACCAATGACGATTACGAATACGGAATACATGTAGGAAGAATCGTTAGTGTAATGGACTAGCCTGCGTTGTGGGGCACTAACAACTAATCTCTAGGAGAGAACAAAATGGCTGCTGCGAAAAAAGCTGCAAAGAAGCCCGCTAAAAAGGCTGCTGCAAAGAAACCAGCGAAGAAGGCTGCTGCAAAGAAGAAGATCTAATTCTTTTTCGAGCATAAACTTTTAGGATTGGACCCCGGACGGCATCGCCTTCGGGGTCAATTCTTTTGTGAACCACCATCTTCAAGTGAAAAGGCCGCAAAACACTGCGGCCTTTCTGGATTCTGCAATTGCGCTTATTGGTAAACGAATATCGGCGAGCCGACTTTCACGCGGGCATAGAGGTCAATGACGTCGGCATTCATCATGCGGATGCAGCCCGATGAAACAGCACCGCCGATGGAGTCTTCATTGTTGGTGCCGTGCACGCGGTAGATGGTACCGCCGATATACATCGCGCGTGCCCCAAGCGGATTTCCCGGCCCGCCTTCCATCATGTCCGGCAGGATATGTCCCTTGGCCGCTTCGCGCCTGATCATTTCTGCGGGCGGGCGCCACGTTGGCCACTCTGACTTGGCAACAATCTTGGACTTCCCGCTCCACTGAAAACCTTCGCGGCCCACACCGATCGAATATCGTACAGCTTCTCCGTTAGCCAAAACATAATACAGCGCACGTTCCGGTGTTTTCACAATCAGTGAACCGGGCTTGTATCTGGTTTCATTCCATTCAACCGTTTCGCGCAATGAATTTCCGCTGAGGCCAGAGCTTGCCAATGATGCATTGACCGCGGCAGGGCGACGACGCGATGAGCCAAACAGACACTGCATGAAAGAGCCGCAGGTGCGGCGTGTGGAAAGTCGCGTCACCCTCTGCCGTGCGGCTCTTGCCTTGGCTGCCGCAACGGCAAGTTCGATTTTTTTCCTTTTGATACCCGCCTGCAGTTCGGCCAGCTGCTTCTTCTTTTTAAGAAGCAGGACATCTTCCTTGCCTTGCTTCACAGCGGCAAGGGCCTCAGCCGGAACAAAGCCTGCTGTCAGCACTACGAACAGCACTGCCATAAAAAATTTGCGCATCATGTGAATTTCCTTGAAAAGAGAGGCGTGCTAATTAGCCATTTAACACTGATTCAGCAAGCGGCTTGAGTTCATCAGCCGTTCACATAAGTTAAGACATAAACCACCCTCTTTAAAACCCTGCAATAAGGAAAACCACATGAAAACCACCCTACGCTCCGCCCTTTTTCTTCTCTTGGCCACATCTGCATTGACGTTGCCAACCCGTGCGGAAGACGTTCCGCCTGTCGTGACCGCAATTTTCAAGAACTGGGAAACCCAGCTCAAGGTAACCCCCACATATGACAAGATTGAAACGGGCGCGGATGGCAGTGTCACAATTACCAATCTTGTTGCCAATGCCGTAACGCAGGGTGCGGTGGATGGCGCAAAAGTTACGATAGGTGAGGTTTCGCTCAAAACCGTTGCTGTTGAAAAGGATGGCCTCATAAATGTTGGTGCCGCAACCTTCAAAGACACAAAAATCGAGTTCACCGGCACAGATGGAAAAGTGGCATTGATTGCCTTGCCAGAAGCCAAGGCGGAAGACTGGTATATCGGAGTTGCAGGTGACAACCCAACGCCGGCACAGGCATTCCGCTCCGGCATGGGCATTGCCAAGAAAATAACGTCAGGCAAAATCACCTTCACAGGCAATGGCCAAACAATTTCCACCGATGGATATCAATCAAGCTGGGACGGTGACCCTGCCACGGGTGCCGGAAAGATTACCATGAGCCTCGCTGATGTGGTTATTCCCGAAGCGGTTCTTTCGACAATTGATCCATCAGGTCAAATGAAAGCACTGGGCTATAACGAGCTTGCGTTTTCTGCGTCAGGCGATGGCGAGATGACGGTCACAGGCGACAAGTTCGGCATGAGTGCGAACATCGGATTTGTTGGCAAGGACGTGGCGGGGCTCAAGGTGTCCTATGCAGCAGACGGTATTCCAATGACAGTCATGGCCGAAATGCAGGCGGCCCAAAAGGCCGGACGGCCACCCGAATTTGCGGCACTCATGCCACAGTTGATGAATGTTTCCCTCAGCAACTTCGTCATTCGCTTTGAAGACGCATCGATTACCAAGAAAGTGCTTCCCCTCATTGCAAAGATGCAAGGCATGGATGAAGCAACCTTGGTTTCCAATGCCGGTGCCATTATGCAATTGGGCTTGATGCAGCTGAAAAGCCAGGCCTTCACTGATCAGGTCGTAGGAGCGGTGAACGCTTATCTCAAGGACCCGAAGTCGATCACCATCTCCATGAAACCTGCACAGCCGGTTCCCGTTCAGTCATTGATGACACTCAATCCAGCCGACCCGGCCGCCGCCATCACCATGCTGGGCGTTTCCGTAACCGCAAACGATTGATCACGCATCCGGCAGGTTAAGCCGGATGTGAAGCTCACGCAGTTGCTTGGGGGTGGCCTCGGAAGGCGCCCCCATCAACAAATCTTCCGCCTGCTGGTTCATCGGGAACAGCACCACTTCGCGGATATTCGGCTCGTTGCACAAGAGCATGACAATACGGTCCACACCCGGTGCAATGCCACCATGGGGAGGTGCGCCGTATTGGAAGGCCCGGTACATGCCACCGAACTTCTCGATGATCACATCTTCCGGATAGCCCGCAATCTCAAACGCCTTTTTCATGACGTCCGGCTTGTGGTTACGGATAGCGCCTGACGAAAGCTCCACGCCGTTGCACACGATGTCATACTGGTAGGCATTGATCGTCAGCGGGTCTTGCGTATTGAGCGCCTCCAATCCACCTTGCGGCATGGAGAAGGGGTTGTGCGAGAAGTCGATCTTCTTGTCGTCCTCGTTCCACTCATACATCGGGAAATCGACAATCCAGCAGAAGTCAAAACGGTCATTGGCCACAATACCAAGTTCGGTTCCCGCCTTGGTACGGGCTTCACCTGCAAACTTGTAGAACTTGGATGGTACGCCAGCCACGAAAAAGGCAGCATCACCAACATCAAGTCCCAACTGCGTCTTGATGACCTCGGTTCTTTCGGGGCCAATATTCTTTGCAATCGGGCCAGCAGCACCCTCTTCACCATCGCGCCAGAACACATAGCCCAAGCCGGGTTGACCCTGGGACTGCGCCCACGAATTCATGCGGTCGCAAAACGCACGCGATCCGCCCTTGGGTGCGGGTATCGCCCACACTTCAACCTTCGGGTCATTGGCAATCATGCCCGCAAACACCTTGAAGCCGGAGCCTGCGAAGTGTTCGGTCACCGATTGCATCTTGATGGGGTTACGCAAGTCGGGCTTGTCGGTGCCATACCAGCGCACGGAATCCTTATAGGCGATATGGGGGAATTTTTGCGTGACAGGCAACCCGCTGCCAAACTCCTCAAACACCCCGCGTAGCACCGGCTCCACCGCATCAAACACGTCTTCCTGCGTCACGAAACTCATTTCGATATCGAGTTGGTAGAATTCACCGGGCGAACGATCAGCCCGCGCATCTTCATCCCTGAAGCATGGCGCAATCTGGAAATAACGATCAAAGCCAGACATCATCAGCAATTGCTTGAACTGCTGCGGTGCCTGCGGCAAAGCATAGAACTTGCCGGGATGCACACGGCTCGGCACCAGATAATCCCGCGCACCTTCCGGAGACGACGCCGTCAGGATAGGCGTCTGGAATTCAAAGAACCCCTGCCCCTTCATGCGGCTGCGCAGTGAATCAATAATCGCACCACGCTTCATCATGTTGCCATGAATGCGGTCACGGCGAAGATCAAGGAAGCGGTACTTCAGGCGAATGTCTTCAGGATACTCCGTGTCGCCAAATACCGGCAACGGAAGTTCCTTGGCTTCCGAGTGAACCATGATTTCACTCGCTGCGATTTCAATGAGCCCTGTTGGAAGGTTTTTGTTCTCTGTTCCGGCCAGTCGCGGCTGTACTTTGCCGTCAACCCGAACCACCCATTCAGAACGCAATTTTTCTGCGACCTTGAAAGCCGGTGATGCAGGATTGATGACAATTTGTGTCAGGCCATAGTGATCACGCAGGTCGATGAACAACAGTCCGCCATGGTCCCGCACCCGGTGCACCCAGCCGGAAAGCCGAACATCCTGGCCTGCGTGGTCAATTCTGAGGTCACCGCATTTATGACTGCGATAGGCGTGCATCATAGTTTCAATCCTTCAAACTCGCGCGGAAAAGCGCATGGGTACCATGATTTGTCAAGTTTTTAGGACTATCGGCGAATGTCGCCGCCGGTGTTAACCGTTGTTGCTGAACAGGAAAAACCGACGCTTGCCCTTGTTCTTGGATTTTTTAATGCCGTCAAAGAAATCAGCATCGCGGTTAAAGCCGCCATCAAAGAAACCACCACGCAAAACGATCCGCGTATTCTTCATGCCCGCCTTGCTGACGAGCGAGAACAGCTTGGCAGCATTTTCAGGCGCCAGTCGCACGCAGCCGTGCGAAGCCTTGCGCCCAAGGCTTTTGACATGATAGCTGCCGTGAATGGCGTGGCCATCACCCGTAAAGAACATCGAGTATGGCATGGGCGCATCATCCCATTCCTTGGAAAAATGCTCTTTCTCCATGCGGAAGGGGCGGAAAGAACCGCTTGGCGTGTCATATTGACCAGCTCCTGTGGAAACCAGCCAGACATATTCGGTTGAGCCGTCAACCTGAACTGTCATCTTCTGCGAAACCTTGTTGATGGTGATCAAAACCTTGGTGGCGTTCGCCGCAGGGGACATTACAGCCAGCCCCACCAAAATCGCCAAAAAAGCAAAATATGCGCGCAAGATGGCCATCATTTGTTATTTCCCCCAAAACCATAAATCCAGTCTTAATGTCCTATCTTAACTCTGATGCGTCGTCGAGAGGATAAAATGGACTGGCCTTATGATATTTCCAGGGAGCAGACGGGTTGCAAAATCAATGGTGTTTCCGGTAGGTTTTGAAAATGGGCAGTGGGATTTTTCATAGCGATTTCAAAGCACAACCATACTGGTGGGAGGCCTACAAGCCAACCGTGCTGCCAGAAACAGAACTTCCCAGGGAAGCGCGAGTCGCCATCATTGGAGCGGGCTACGCAGGACTTTCCGCTGCACTTGAACTCACGGCGCAAGGCATGGATTGCCTTGTGCTGGATGCCAACGAGCCGGGCTTTGGTGGATCAACCCGCAACGGCGGCATGGTGTCGAGCGGGGCCAATGTTGGTAAGCGTTACATGTCTGCCCCCATGCCCGCTCACCAGGCAGCGCCCTATTTGGCCGATGCAGCCGATGCCTTCACGTTGATCGAAGACCTCATTGCCCGCGAAAAAATTGACTGCGGCTGGACCAAATCCGGCTATTTCTTTGGCGCATGGTGCAAAAGCCATTTTGATGACATGGCCAAAAAAGTTTCCCTGCTTAATGCGGCAGCCGACTCCGGTTGTTATCTTGTGCCACCGGAACGCCAGCGTGAGGAAATCGGTTCGGATTACTATCGTGGCGGCATGGTCGTGGGCCGCGCCGCCCACATTCACCCTGCCCTGTATTTCAAAGGCCTGCTCGATCTCTGTCGCAAGTACGGCGTAAAAATCGCGTCAAAAACACCGGTTACGAAGTTAATTGAAATGGCCACTGGTTGGAATGTGGAAACACCACGCGGAACCATAGCTGCGGGCGATGTCATCATCGCCACCAATGGCTACACGGGAGACATCACCCAGCAACTCAAGCGCCGCGTTGTGCCCGTAGGCTCCTACATCATCGCGACGGAAGAATTACCACCTGATCTCGCCAAGTCACTCAGCCCAAAGAACCGCGCCATATCCGACACCCGCCGCGTGCTGACCTACTACCGCCTGTCACCAGATGGCAAGCGCATGATTTTTGGCGGCCGCGCCAAGTTTGGCCACACCGACCCGGTTGAAACCGCACCAATACTCCACCGTTTCATGCTGGATCGTTTTCCCCAATTGAGGGGAACCAAAATCACCCATGCCTGGACTGGTAACGTAGCTTTCACCTTGGATGAGCTGCCGCATATGGGCAAATTTGAAAACCTCCATTATGCACTTGGCTGCAATGGTTCTGGCATCGCAATGATGACCTATCTCGGCCAGCAAACCGCGCGAAAAGTTGCTGGCAAATCAAACCGCATCTGCGCGTTCGACCAACCCGAATTTCCAAGTCACCCGCTTTACACAGGCAACACTTGGTTCCTGCCATGGATTGGCAGATACTTCAGGACACGGGATTGGATTGATCGGAGGATAGGCTGACTACCCGCACTTCGCTTGAAGGTCCCACTTGCCGTCAACATAGGCAGGCGTGCCGATGAGCTTGCCACGTTGGCCGTTAGGGCAGGCATAATAGGCCAGCGATGATGTGGCGATATTGGTGGCATCTTTTTGCTGCTTGGGACCGAGACCGGACACTTTCATGTCAAAGGCATTCTGGGCCGCATTGAAGGTGTAGTCCAATTGGTAGTTTTTGCCATTGTAGAAAATGGGTTCGGAGCGTGACTTGGTTTGAACGGTTGGCGCAGGCTTGACCCGAGTAATTTCGATTTTGTTACGTGTGGTGCATCCTGCAAGAACAACAAAACAACTTGTAATGACAATCAGTTTTTTCATGGGGCCCTTATGCCCGTGAAGTCTCGACGCGGCAAGTCCGCCGTGGCATATCTGGATCATGACAAAATTTGATCCAGCATCCCTTCTCGTTTCACGTGCGAACGCCGCCGATGAAGGTGCCATCATCCGTATGGCACAAAAAACCCGCGACCTTCGTGCTGCTGGCCATGACGTTGTAAGCCTCACGGTGGGCGAACCTGATTTTGATACGCCGGACAATATTCAACATGCGGCCACTGCCGCCATGAAAGCAGGCTTCACGCATTATTCACCTGTTATGGGCATCCCCGAATTACGCGCGGCGATTTCCAAAAAACTTAAAACCGAAAACAATCTGGATTACGCGGAAAGTGAAATCGTACTCACCAATGGTGCCAAACAGGCGATCGCCAATGCCATACTGTCCATCATTGATGACGGTGACGAGGTCATCATGCTGGCACCCTTTTGGGTGTCCTATGAAGCCACCGTGCGGTATGCCAGCGGCACACCAGTCGTGCTCCATTCCAATGTGAGCGAAGGGTACAAGGTTCCTGCATCACGCATTGCGGCAGCGATAACGCCGCGTACAAAGCTTCTCATCCTGAATTCACCAAGCAACCCGTCGGGTGCGGTATGGTCCAAAACCGAACTCGAGGAAATCGCAGCAATTGTTTTGACGTATTCGCATATGATGGTGCTCTCCGACGAAATCTATGAATATATCATTTTTGAAGGTGAGATGAATTCCATCGGTGCGCTGCCCGGCATGCGGGAACGCACGATCACGGTGAATGGATTTTCCAAAAGCTTTGCCATGACTGGGTGGCGGTTGGGTTACGCGGCGGCAGTCGACCCCATTACCAAAGCCATGGCCCGCATCCAAAGCACCATCACCACGGGTGCCAACCAATTCGTGCAACGCGCGGCCATTGAGGCGTTGGAGGGTCCAAGGGATGCTGTTGAAGCAATGCGCCTGCGTTACCAGAACCGGCGCGACATGGTGGTGGACGCGTTGAAGAATATCAATGGCGTGAAAATCGGTGCCATTCCGGCTACGTTTTACGCCTTGCCCGATGTATCCGCCCTGCTCGGCAAAAAATCTGGCAACCATCTCCTTGATACACCAGAGGCACTCTGTGATTGGTTGCTCGAAACCCACGGCGTTGCAACGGTACCCGGAACGGCATTCGGTGCGGCAACATCCCTAAGACTATCATTCGCGGCCAGCGAAATAGAGCTCGAAAAAGCGCTGGTACGCCTTTCCAATGCTCTAAACAGTTTAGGCTGAGTTCACTCTGCAGCTTCACTCATCGGCGACCGTGGCGATGCTTTCTGTTTTGCCTTGCGTTTCGCAGGCAGCGCAATGATCTCACCGGATTCTGCAACAGCGTCGATATCCTTGCGTCGGTCCCGTGCCACAAAGGAATAGATCGCTGGCGTGATGAACAACGTGAATATGGTGCCAATCGTCATGCCAGCAGCAATCACGATGCCGATATCAAAGCGGCTCTTTGCACCGGCACCATTGGCAAACAGCAACGGCACCATACCCATGACCATGGCAGCCGTGGTCATCAAGATGGGACGCAGGCGTACGGCTGCCGCTTCCTTGATGGCCGTATGCTTGTCCAGACCTTGGGTTTCCTGAAGTTTATTGGCGAATTCCACCATCAGAATGCCGTGCTTGGCAATAAGTCCAATCAGCGTCACCAAACCGATCTGCGTATAGATATTGATCGTGCCAGACCCTAGGTTCACAGGCGGATTGTTCTGCATCGCGCCATTCACTTCACCAAATATGAACAATACAAACAATGCGCCAAACAACGTTGCTGGAAGGCCAATCAAAACCACAAAGGGATCACGGAAGCTTTCAAACTGAGCGGCAAGAACGAGATAGATCAGGATCAACGCAAAGCCGAATGTGGTCACCAAAGCATTGCCTTCATTCACAAACTGGCGGCTCTCGCCTTTGAAGTCATATGACATGCCCTGCGGCATGATTTCATCAGCCTTCTGCTGCAGGAACGCGATGCCTTCGCCAATTGTGCGACCGGGGAACGGTACACCTTGAAGTGTCGCTGAGTTCAACTGCTGGAACGTGGCAAGACCATTGGGCTGCACTGTTTGCCCAACTGTCACAAACGATGACATGGGCACCATCGTTCCATCGGTTGCCCTGACGCGGTATTTAAGGATTTGCTCAGTCGATGCCCGTTCGGTGCGTTGCACCTGCGGGATAACTTCATAGGAGCGGCCCTGAATACTAAAGCGGTTAACATTGTTGCCGCCGAGCAATGTTGCCAGTGTTACGCCCACGTCCTGCATGGTCACGCCAAGTTTATTGGCGCGGTCCTTGTCAACGATGAGCTCCACCTGCGGTGTTGAAAAGCGGAGATCAGCATTGGTGAAAATGAACAAACCACTTTTGTTTGCTTCTTTCTCCAACTGGTCAAGCGTGCTCGCAAGACGGGTGTAGTCGCCGGGATATGTCATCACGAATTCAATAGGAAGATCGCCAGCCCCCACCGGGATGGCAGCAGGGGCCGTTGCAAAGATATTAACGCCAGCCACATCCTTGAACTTCGGCTGCAGCTCACCCATCACGGACAGATCGGACCGCTCACGCTGCTCCCATGGCTTGAGGATCAACCCCATGAAAGCCGAATGGGTACTTTGAAAACCATTGATCGCAAACAGGTTTTGCTTTTCCGGAATCTTCAGGAATGTTTCCGTCAAGTTATCGGTATAGCTTGTGAGATAATCGAGGTTGGTATGTTCCGGTGCGTTCACGAACGCAAACAACACGCCTTGATCTTCCGCCGGTGCCAACTCCTTGTTGATGGATTGGTAAAGCACACCCGATAGGACCACCGTCAGAACGGCAATCCATGCAAACACAGAACGCTGCTTGATCGTGCCGTCAAGCCTGCGGCGGTAGAAACGTTGCAGAGAGCCAAACACACGTTCGACAAGACGTCCAAACCAGCTCTGTTGCTCGTGTGATTTCAGCAGTTTCGAAGTCATCATGGGAGACAGCGTGAGGGCAACAACACCAGATACAACAACAGCCCCCGCCAGCGTAAACGCAAACTCCCTGAACAACGCACCCGTAAGCCCGGACGTAAATCCGATAGGTGCATAAACAGCGGCAAGCGTAACGGTCATTGCGATAACAGGCCCGGTGATCTCACGGGCCCCCATCAACGCAGCATCATAAGGCGTCATGCCGTCTTCAATGTGCCTTTGTATGTTTTCAACCACGACAATCGCGTCATCAACAACAAGGCCGATGGCAAGAACCAAGGCAAGGAGTGTCAACAGGTTGATCGAATATCCAAACGCGACAAGAATAAGCGCAACGCCGATGAGAGACAATGGAATGGTGATAACAGGTATGATTGTTGAACGGAAGTTTCCGAGGAAGAGGAAGATAACGACAACAACAATGATTGCCGCTTCTCCCAAGGTGTTGCGAACCTCTGTAATGGAGGCCGTTATGAACTCGGTTGCATCATAGGCGATTTTCGCCTCAAGCCCAGCTGGCAGGGCGCGTTGAATCTCGGGAACGGATTCTCGAACCTGCGATATGACTGTAAGCGGATTGGCATCCGGTGTTGTCTGGATTCCCACGAACACTGCCTTCACACCGTCGAAGGCCGAGCTTGAATTGTAGCTTTGCCGACCCAAGTCAACCGTCGCAACCTGTCCGAGGCGCACCACTCCGTCTGTCCGGGTTGAGACAATTAGATTAGCGAAGTCCTTCGGTGTCTCAAGCGAGGTTTGCGCATTGATGTTCTTCTGTGTGAAGTCCGCCTTGATTTCACCAGCCGCAGTGGTGAAGTTGTTTGCCGCAAGCGCCTGCCGCACATCAAGCGGCGTCACACCGAGTGATGCCATTTTGTCAGGATCAAGCCAGACACGCATAGCGAAAGTCGAACCCCCGAAGATTTCAGCTGAAGCAACACCGCTTATAGCCTGCAATCTTGGCTTTACAACACGGTCCAGATAATCGCTGATTTGAGGTGCAGACATTTTGTCGCTTTTGAAGCTCAAATACATCAGAGCAAATCCTGCGCCAGTCGTGCGCTTCACAACCGGGTCACTCGCTTCGTCTGGAAGCTGGTCTTTGACCTCATTTACCTTGGAGAGCACATCTGCAAGCGCACGGTCTGCGTCCGCATCAAGCCGAAGCTTGAGTGTAATGGTCGACACGTTTTGGGCAGAACGTGATTCAATGATGTCTATACCTTCTGTGGACGCGACGGCCTGTTGCAGAGGAGTAGTAATAAAACCCTTGATCTGGTCTGCATTGGCACCAGGGTAAACCGTGGTAATTTCAATCTTCGTATCCGAAACCTCTGGATACTGACGGATCGGAAGCTTGAACACGGCCTGCAATCCGGCAAGCAGGATGACAAGGCTAACAACGGTTGCGAGAACAGGCCGCTTTACGAAAATATCTGTAAAATGCATTTATGGTGCCTCACTGGATGGTGTCTGAATCTTCGGCCTTGAGTGCAACCGAGTTGTTGATCAGCACCTTTGTACCTTGGTCAATCTTGTTTTGTCCGCCAGTCACCACTTGGTCGCCCGGCTGCAGTCCATAAACAATCTGAACCCTGCCGTCCCTAACTTCACCTGCTTTCACGAACCGGCGCTCTATAGCGAGTTCTTCGGGCTTCGCCTTGGGATCCACCTTGGTGGCTGGAACAACGACATAAACATTGTCGCCGTAAAGCGAGAATGTCACTGCCGTTTGAGGAACAGTGACAACCTGTTTAGGCTTGCCATCATCCACCATCACATTCGCGTACATGCCCGGCAGCAGCTTGCCATCCGGGTTGGCAATTTTCGCGCGCACGGTGATAAGACGGCTGACATCCGACATGCGACCGCCTGTCGTCATGATTTCACCCTTGAAAACATCTTGTGGCCACGCATTGAAACGCGCGGCAACCAGTTGGCCTATTGCAATTTTACCATAGTCCACTTCGGTTATCGTGAAATCAGCATAAATGGGGTCGGTTTTATCCAGGGATACAATCTTCTGACCCGGAGCCAGATAGCTACCAAGCGAGACATTCCTCAGACCCAGTTTGCCATCCCAGGGGGCATAAACCGACTTTTGAGCAATGACGGCCTTAAGCCGGTCAATGCTCGCGGAGAGCGTCAGAGTTTGCGTGCGCAAACTGTCGACGTCGTTACGTGGTGAAACACCTTTTTTAACCAGCGTTTCTTTTCGGGCAAGATCCAATTGCGCGTTCGCCAGTTGGGCTTCGAGACTTTGCATGTCAGCCACTTCGGTGTCGGTATCAAGAACAACGATGACATCACCTTTTTTAACGCTCTGTCCTGAGTCAAATTTGATGCCCTTGATAACCCCCCCAACCTGCGGAGTAACATCAATACCATCCAGTGCCGCCAGTGTTCCGATGGCGTTGATCTGCGGTTGCCATGAATCTGTACGTGCGGCCTCCGCCGAAACAGTTTCAGGAGGCTTTGGTGCCCCGAGAATGACTGCGGCCAAAAATTTTGGCTTGAAGTCAAAGGCATAGAACGCAATTCCACCAGCAAGTCCGCCCAAAATCACTGTTACAAGAATAAAATAAAATATTCGGCGTATCATAATTTAAACTCCAAATTATTCCGCAGCCTGACGTATAGGTGGCTCATCAAGGTCGTTGTCATCCTGTGCCACAACATCTTGCTTCAACATTTTTGCAGCTTTTCGTGCAGCGCGATTTTCACTGAACACGGTCGGTGCGGCCAGTAGAACGGGTGTCATGATGAGCGTCAGTACTGTTGCCAACAGCAAACCAAACACCATCGCTGTCGACAAATGAACCCACCACGCACTCGTCACACTGCCAATTACGATGTGGCGTGTAAAAAAGTTCACATTGAGTTCAAGCGCCAATGGCAACAAGCCGAGCATGGCTGTTATTGATGTGAGCAACACGGGCCGCATGCGCTGGGAACACGTGCGGATGGCCGCTTCGATGCCATTCTGCCCTGCATCCCGCAGGCGATGGAAGGTATCGATCAGCACAATCGAGTGACTGACCACAACACCAATAAGTGCAATCACGCCTGTACCAGTCATAATCATCGAGAAGTATTGCCCGGTCACCAACATGCCCAGCAGCACACCTACCGTTGACATGATCACCGTCGAAAGCGTTATCATCACATGGTAGAAGCTATTGTACTGCACAATTAAAATCATGAAGATCATAAACACGGACGCAACCATCGCTTTTACAAGGAATGCGCCAAACTTGGCCTGGTCCTCATCATCGCCACGGAATTTGAACTTCACGCCTTCTGGCCATTTCTGTTTGTTAACCCAAGTGTCCAATTCCTTGATTTTGTCGCCCGCAAAAATGCCCGGTGCAACATTGCCCTTGACGAAAACGGAAGGCACTCCATCCAGCCGGTAAAGCACATTCACCAAAGGCTCTGCGGTAGATTTGATAAAGTTGGACATGGGAACAAGTCCAGCAGCAGTCGTCAGCTTAATGTCCTTGACTGCAGTGATTGACCGCTCGTTCTCCGGCAACCGAACGCGAATGTCGATTTCGTCATTGCTGTCATCGGGACGATAGGAACCTACTTTTGCACCTGTTGTTGCAAGTTGGACAAGTGTACCCGCCGATGCAACATCAGCACCAAATCGACCCGCTTTTTCCCTGTCAATCGTAAGACTCCATTCGTAACCAGGCAATGGAAGATCGTCATCGACATCGACAATACCTTTCATTCCGCCTACCACATGAGCTTCAATCTTTCGGGCTGCCGCAAATGCTGCGTCCCTGTCGTTTGATGTGATCTGTAGGCGAATGTCCTTGCCGGATGTTGGTCCGCCTTCCAATGGACGAACCTCGACAATGATACCAGCCATGTCGGCCACAATCGCAGCAAGTTCTTCGTTCAGTTTTTTCCAGGGTTTCCTGCTTCCGACCGGACGCAATTCCAGCTGAATTGTACCAACAACATCTGCCGGAATATCCTGGCTGCCCTGTGCACCGCCGCCAGACTTTCCGGCCGACGTGGCATAGGTCTTGATGCCATCCACCTTGATAACCCGGGCTTCAACTTCCCGCGTGAGTGCGAGCTGCTGTGCAACACCCAGATTACCGCGGGCACGCACGTAAACATTGACCTGCTCAGGCTCTGTATCCACAAAGAATTGAACGCCCGTTGGATGTGTTGCATAGGTCGCAACGATACTACCCATAAGCGTCAACACAGCCACACTAACCAAAATTGGATGGCGGATGATACGTTCAATAAAGCGGAGGTAAAGTCCCGTGAGCCCTTTCATCTTGCGGAAATCTGCATGCTCGTCATCGGCAAAATGGCCGAACTGTTCCATGGTTTCCTTATCTGTCTTGCCGATGAAAAAGCCGACAGCAGGCACAAAAACCATGGCAGTCAACAAAGAAGCTGAAAGCACAATGATGACGGTAACCGGCAAATAGCTCATGAACTTGCCTGCAATGCCGGGAGCAAAAAGCAGGGGAACAAATGCTGCAATCGTGGTAGCCATCGATGACACGATTGGCCAGAACATGCGTTTTGCAGCAGCAATATAAGCTTCCTTCGGCTCAATTCCTTCAGCCATTTTTCGGTCGGCATATTCGGAAAGCACAATGGCACCGTCGACCAAAATACCAACTGACAGAATAAGGCCAAACATGATCATGATGTTAAGCGTGTAGCCCATAATCGCCAGTATGAGGAACCCGATGAGAAATGAAGTTGGAATGGAAATGCCGACCAGTATGCCGGACCTCAGGCCAAGCGAGGCAACGACCAGTATCATTACCAATATGATGGCCAGAAGCACACCATCCTGCAGGGATTGCAGCACGTCTTTGATGGTATTGGATTGATCCAGCGCGTAATCGATATGCATTGCAGTTGGCCAGGTCTTTAACATTTCTTCGGCAACGCGCCTCACCTCAGCATTGGTTTCAATGATGTTGGTGCCTTGGCGCTTCACCACCTCGACGGTGATCGCAGGTCGACCATTATAGAGCGCATAATCTGTGCGGTCTTGAAATGAACGACGCACATCAGCGACGTCTTTCAGGGTCACCACAGTGCCTTGAAAACTCTTTATCGGCAGATCAAACAAGTCTTGCGGCGACTGTATGAGACCGGGAACTTTAACAGTGAATCGCCCTGTCGAACCTTCAGATGAGCCCGCAGCAACAAGCAAGTTGTTCCGTGAAACAATGTTATAGATATCTGTGGGTCCGAGTCCATAAGCCTCAAGCTTCTGCTTGTTGACAATAACCTCCAGAACCTCATCGCGCTTGCCCTTGAGGTCAGCCGAAAGAACCGTGGGTATGCGCTGCAGGGCATCCTGCAAATCCTTTGATCGAGCCTCCAACGTGCGTTCTGGAACATCACCTGAAATGGCCACAAGAATTGTAGGCTCTAAACTCAGGTTAATCTCGGCCACGGCTGGCGTTGTCGCATCAGTTGGCAAATCTGGCTTTGCCTCATCAACCTTCAAGCGCACATCACGCGAAGCTTTTTCAATATTCACATCCGTTTCAAACTCAACAATGAGTGCACCGCGGCCTTCGGTTGCGTAGGCTGTGATTTGCTTTAGACCTTCAAGACCGCGCAGCTTTACTTCAATAGGCTTGACCAACAGGCGCTCCGCATCTTGAGGCGAAATTCCTGAAATAGATGTTGATACAAAGAACGTCGGAATCGTGATGTTGGGGTTGCTCTCCTTTGGAATGGTCATGTAGGAGAGAAGCCCAGCCACCACCAACACGAGCATGGCTGAGAGAACAGCGCGCGGCCGCCTTAGAATTGTATCGAGCCAGCCAATCATTGGGTTATCTCCGCGGTTTCAACAACGGGTTCCACTTTTTCGCCGTCACGCACATAATCTTGGCCAATTGTGACCAACGTCACCCTGTCTGCCAATCCGGTTACCCACATGCCATCCTGATCTTGGGCAATGACGTCGACGGGCATGAATTTTGATGTGTGGTCAGCATCGTTGAGAACCCGCGCGCCAAATTTACCAGTGTCATTGAGGATCAAAACCGAACCCGGAAGTTTCTGCGCCATTTGCGGCGGCAGCGGCACAGATAGCTCTGCAGTCACACCCTCGCGCATTTTTTCACCTGGATTTGGCACTTCCAACTCCACACGGAATGTCCGCGTCGTGACCTCTGCGGTTTTGGAAATGAACGTTACTTTTCCATCAACTGTTTCGCCAGTGGCGAGGGTCGCCTTGGCAGCCATGCCTTCTATGACATAAGGCACGTAGGACTCACTCACCTGAACGGCAACCAGCAGAGGATCAAGCGCACTGACAGTTGCGCACAGTCCGCCTGGGGCAAGAAGACTGCCAGCTTCGGCAGGCTTCTCAATCAGAACGCCATCGGCAGAAGCCTTGATTTCGAGATAGGCCATATCTGTTTCAAAACCAATCAGCACGGCTTTCGCGGCATCAAGCCGGGCTTGATCAGATGAAAGCTTGGATTGTGTGCTGTATGAATTTTTTACCAGTTTTTGTGTCGCATCAAAGTCGCGCTGCGCACTGGCAAGCGAGGCCTTCGCCTGGACCATTTGCGCGGTACGGTCACCGGTATCGAGTTGGCAGAGGACATCCCCCGACTTGACACTTTGACCCTGTTTGAATTTGGAATCGAGAATGATGCCACTTGTACGCGCCCGCGCATCAACGCGTTTGGACGCAGCCGTGATTCCATTGGCCGTCACAAAAGCCACACGGGGGACTGCTGTGAAGGTTTTGACCCGTACTTTGAAGAGCTTTCCAGCAGTGGTTACCGCTGGAGCCTCAGCCTCCTCAGTTGCACGCGGAACGCCTGTCAGCTTTGGCATAATGTAAGGAGAAGCCATCCACAGGCCCAAGCCCAACGTTATGGCCGTGGCCCAAAGGTACGATTTACGCATGTCGTCACGTCTCCAAATTATTCTGCGGCCTTTGCAGCCATCTGCTGCAAAAGCTCTGTTTTTTTATATTCCAAGCATTTGACACTTGCTGTCAGCACCGCATGTCCATATTCCTCCACAAAACGCGCACCATTACATATCGGTTCACCTTGGCTGCACACAGCAATGCATGCGAGATCTTCGTTGAGGTCATCGAGTTGCTTCTGAATGGCGACCAACATCATGTCAGGCGTCATGTAGTCTTTAAGGAGCATCTGAAACAAAAATTCCGACTTGTATTTGTCCTTCACAGGCACAACAGAAATGGCCCGAGCAAGGGCGTTTTTACCCGACTCTGTAATGCTGTAGACTTTCTTGGCGGGCTTGCCCGTTTGCTCCTCGGCACGAACCGTCACAAATCCCTCGACAGCAAGCTGGTTAAGGGCCGGATAAATCGAACCATAGCTGGCATCAATGAAATGGCTGAAGAGGCCGTCTTCAACGTCCTGTTTGATTTCATACCCAGACGATTCCCGAAGAGACAGGATACCCAAGCAAAGAGTTCGAACATTCATGCTATGTCAATCCGATATATAACGAAGCGATATAGTACGGTACATTTTGAGTAGGCTTAACGTCAAGCATTATCTCGCACTGCAACACGAAACTTCGTAACTGTACGTAACTAAATGTATATGAGAACCCAATCTCCACAACCGGCAAAAAATATTGTATAAATTTTAGGCACTTAAGCGCCTAAAATTTGTCCTGTTGAATTGTTATGCAATGGCATGTTTTCATTGCCTGATTTGGAAGCAACTGAAATTAAACAGTAAATCAATTGTTAATTGTGGCTTGTATTCAATTTTGGAAGCATCTATTACCACCTCACAAACGCAGCCACCTTATGCGCTGCGAACATAGGTAAGTAAAAAGGGGGGCGCGTATGGAGTATTTTCTCCAGCAGCTCATTAACGGCGTTACACTCGGTTCCATCTACGGTCTTATCGCCATCGGCTATACGATGGTTTACGGCATCATCGGTATGATCAACTTTGCCCACGGCGACGTATTTATGGTGGGTAGCATGGTTGCGTTCATTGTCATCCTCGCCTTTGGCGTAACAGGCGGTACCGGTGCATTCATGTTGATCCTGGCACTCGCTGTTATTGTTGTAATCGCCATGATCATTGCTGCAGCATACAATTGGTCAATAGAGCGGCTCGCTTACAAACCGCTGCGCGGATCATTCCGTTTGGCACCACTTATTTCAGCTATCGGCATGTCGATCGTATTGCAGGAATTTGTGCGCGTTGCCCAGGAAGGCCGTCCGAAACCAATTCACCCCATAATCAATGGTGGCTTCGAAATCATGCACCGCGCCAGTGACAAGGGCGAATTCATTGTCCGCATTTCAAACATGCAGATCATCATCATCATTTCAACACTCGTATTGATGGCTATATTCACTGCCCTCATCCAGCGTACGGCACTTGGCCGCGCGCAACGATCCTGCGAACAGGACATGAAAATGGCTGCTCTCATTGGCATCGATGTGGACCGTACCATTTCCATCACTTTCATCATGGGCGCGGCCCTCGCTGCCTTCGCTGGCATCCTGTTCCTCCTCTATTATGGCAACACGGACTTTTTCGTGGGCTTTCTAGCAGGCATCAAGGCATTCACCGCAGCCGTGCTTGGCGGCATCGGTTCCATTCCCGGTGCCATGCTCGGCGGATTGATCATCGGCCTCGTTGAAGTCATGTGGTCAGCCTATTTCACAGTTGAGTATAAAGATGTGGCAGCCTTCACGCTTCTCGTCATTGTGCTCATTTTCATGCCGCAAGGCTTGCTCGGCAAACCTGCTGTTGAGAAAGTTTAACAATGTCGTCATCTGAAAATATGCCCACTACGAAACCGTATGACTGGCCTGCAATAGCCAAGGACGTCGTTGGGTCTGGCATAATCACAGCGCTAATTCTTATTCCGATTGTGGCATTCAGAACGACTCTTGATCAGGGTTCACTCTCGCTTTCAACGCGTTGGCCGTTGGTTATGTTGCTGGCCGCCATTGTTGTCGTTGGCCGTTTGATGTTCCATCTTTTTGTATGGAACCGCATTGAAACGTCAAAACCTTCGAAGGCCGTCAGCGCAACTCCATCCATCTCATCACAAATCGGAAAATACATAGGCCCCATAATGCTGGTGGTCGCCCTGATTTTGCCCTTCGTCGCACACATGTTTCCAAGCAGTGACAAGCGCATTATTGATCTTGCCATCTACGTTCTCACTTACATCATGCTGGGATGGGGCCTGAACATAGTGGTCGGTCTCGCTGGCCTTCTCGATCTGGGATATGTCGCATTCTACGCCGTTGGTGCCTATGCTTACGCCCTGCTCTCAACAATCTATTTGCCACAATGGTTCGGTGCGGGTGTCATTCCCTGGGCTTTCTATTTAACACTCCCGTTGGCGGGCCTCCTTGCTGCAACGTGGGGGATTGTTCTGGGCTTTCCAGTATTGCGTTTGCGGGGCGATTACCTTGCAATCGTAACATTGGCCTTCGGTGAGATCATCCGTCTTGTTTTGGTGAACTGGTTTGCGTTTACCAATGGCCCACAGGGAATTATTGTTCCAAAGGCAACTTTCTTTGGACTACCATTCAAAGATGATCCGGGTGGTTTTGCGGCCTTCTTTGACATTCCCTATGACCGCATTCATTTCTATATTTTCCTCTACTACGTCATTCTTGCACTTGCCCTTCTTACTTTTATTGTGACCAACCGCTTGCGCCGCTTGCCAATCGGCCGCGCATGGGAAGCGTTGCGCGAAGATGAAATCGCCTGTCGCGCGTTGGGCATCAACACCACCAATACCAAGCTTACTGCTTTTGCGATCGGCGCAATGTTTGGTGGCTTTGCAGGAAGCTTTTTCGCCGCCCGCCAAGGCTTTGTGTCGCCAGAGTCTTTTGTGTATCTCGAATCAGCGATCATCCTTGCCATTGTTGTTCTCGGCGGTTTGGGCTCGCAAATCGGCATCGTGTTTTCAGCCATCGCCATTATGGGTTCATTCGAACTCTTCCGCGAAATGGATTTCCTCAAAGCCATACTTCCAACTGGCACAGACCCGATCCAGTTCCGCATGCTCGCCGTAGGCCTTGCCATGGTGTTGATGATGCGCTTCCGCCCTCGTGGGTTTGTTACCAAACGTGACCCCACGGTTTACCTCAAGGAGAAGAAGGCAGTGTCTGCCGATCTCGTTTCGCAGGGGCATGGTTGATGACAACCTGGGATACAAATGCCGTACTCCAGGTGGAGCGGCTGACAATGCGTTTTGGCGGCTTGACGGCCATTTCAGAACTGTCATTCAGTGCGGCGCGCAAGCAGATTACGGCACTCATTGGCCCCAATGGTGCGGGTAAAACCACCGTGTTCAACTGCATCACGGGCTTTTACAAACCATCGGAGGGCATGATCAACCTGCGCCATCCCGATGGCAAAGAGTTCCTGCTTGAGCGCATGGATGACTTCATCATCACGCGTCACGCCAAAGTCGCGCGCACATTTCAAAATATCCGCCTGTTCTCGGGCATGACTGTTCTGGAAAATCTTATGGTGGCCCAGCACAATGTCCTGATGAAGGCCTCTGGCTTTACCATAGCAGGTATTTTTGGCAGCCCGTTTTACAAACGCGCTGAGGATGCGGCGATTGAGAAAGCAAAATACTGGCTCAATAAAATCAATCTCATGAACCGCGCCGACGATCCCGCCGGAGACTTGCCCTACGGTGACCAGCGCCGTCTTGAAATCGCCCGCGCCATGTGTACTGACCCCCTGTTGCTGTGCCTTGATGAGCCCGCCGCCGGTCTTAATCCGCGCGAATCTGAAGAACTTAATAAGTTGCTGCTTGGCATTCGCCGCGACCACGATGTTGCCATTCTTCTAATCGAGCACGACATGAGCGTTGTGATGGGAATCTCGGATCACGTTGTTGTCTTGGATTATGGCCAGAAAATCTCCGATGGCTCGCCGTCAATGGTGAAAAATGATCCCGCCGTTATTCGTGCATACCTCGGCGTCGAAGATGAGGAAGAAGCAGCGGACGTGGCACCCGAAGTCATGTTGATCGGTCACAAGGAAATTCCCGCAAAAGAGGCGGCACCCAAGAAAGTCGCACGGAAGAAAGTTCCTGCGAAAAAGACGGCGCCTAAAAAGACCGGAGGACGTAAATGACCAACGCCCTCCTCACGGCCCGCGGTGTGCAGGCCTTTTACGGTAAAATTCAAGCCCTCAAAGGCATCGATATTGATGTGAAACAAGGCGAAATCGTCACCCTCATTGGCTCCAATGGTGCTGGCAAATCAACGCTGATGATGACACTTTGCGGCTCACCCCGCGCCCGTCACGGCTCAATAACCTTTGACGGCAAAGACATCACCCAAACGCCAACCCACGAAATTATCCGCATGGGCATTGCACAGTCTCCCGAAGGCCGCCGCATTTTTCCGCGCATGACCGTTCTGGAAAACCTGCAGATGGGCGCCACCGTTGCTGACCCGCAATACTTTGACGCGGACATTGCCCGCATTTTTAAAATGTTTCCCGTGCTGGAAAAGCGCCAGAGCCAACGCGGTGGTACCCTCTCTGGTGGCGAACAGCAAATGTTGGCAATTGGCCGCGCTCTGATGGCGCGCCCTCGCCTGCTCTTGCTGGATGAACCTTCCCTCGGCTTGGCACCGCTGATTGTGAAGCTCATTTTCAATGCCATCAAGGAATTGAATGAGAAAGAAGGCCTCACAGTTTTCCTCGTTGAACAAAACGCCTTCCACGCGCTCAAACTCGCCCATCGTGCCTATGTGATGGTAAACGGAGCGATCACGATTTCAGGCACTGGCAAGGAGCTTCTGTCACGTCCGGAAGTGCGGGCAGCTTACCTTGAAGGAGGCCATTGACATGCCGCTGTTCGTTGAAAGCAGCACTTGGATATTCCTGTTGCTTACAGTGATTTTGGGCGGTGGCGCCGCATTCATGGCAGGCCGTTCATTGGCCACGGATTGGCGCGACGTGAAACAACTCATGATTTTTATGATCCCGCTGGGTTTCGGTGTGCGTTTCCTGCATTTTGCGCTGTTTCAGCAGAACCTGTTCTCGCTTCAATATTTTATTACGCACACTGCTATACTCATGGTGCTTGCTTATTTGGGTTACCGCATGAAGCGCGTAAGCCAAATGGTCACCCAATATCCATGGCTCTACGAAAGGTCAGGCATACTGACCTGGAGAAATAAATCTTAATTCACGAATTTGGCTAAGGGGAACCTGATTTCCCTTTCCAATCATGCCCCTTTGAGCAAATATGGGCTCAAGGGTAATACTAACCCGAAGACGAATATTCAGAAGAATAAGGGAGACGATTTTTATGAAGAAACTTATCCTCGCAGGCGTGGCACTCAGCTTCGCTGCAGCATTGAACGCTTCGACAGCGCTTGCTGAGATCACCATTGCAACGGTTGGACCGATCACCGGCTCACTCGCAGCCCTTGGCGAACAATACAAGCGCGGCGCTGAAATGGCTGTTGCTGACATCAACGCAGCAGGCGGCATCAACGGCGAAATGCTGAAACTTGAAATTGGTGACGATGCCTGCGATCCAAAGCAAGCCGTGGCTGTTGCAAACCAGATGGCATCAAAGGGCGTGAAGTTCGTGGCCGGCCACTTGTGCTCAGGTTCTTCGATTCCCGCTTCAAAGGTTTACGAAGAAGAAGGCATTTTGCAAATCTCGCCAGCATCAACCAACCCAACCTTCACTGATGCTGGTGGCTGGAACGTTCACCGTGTTTGCGGTCGTGACGATGCACAGGGTGCCGTTGCCTCAGCTTTCATTGCAAAAAACTTTGCAGGCAAGAAAATTGCCGTACTTGACGACAAGTCAGCCTACGGCAAGGGCTTGGCAGATGTAACGCGTGGTGGCCTTGAAGCAGCTGGTGTGAAGCTTGCCCTCAGTGAATCATTCACTGCTGGCGAAAAGGATTACACCGCTCTCGTATCCAAGATGAAGGATGCAGGCATTGAAGCCGTTTACATCGGCGGATATCACCCTGAAGAAGGCGTTATTGCCCGTCAGATGGGTGAGCAAGGCCTGAAGGCCCAGATCATTTCTGGTGACTCCATGAACAACGTGGAATTCTGGACCATTGCCGGCACCGCTGGCGAAGGCATGATCTTCACGTTCGCTCCAGAGCCACGCAATATTCCTGAAGCCAAGGCACTTGTGGAAAAGTTCAAGGCCGCTGGTTATGACCCAGAAGGCTACACGCTCTACACCTACGCTGCGATCCAGGAATATGCTGCCGCTGCTACCGCAACCAAGGGCTTTGACAACAAGGCAATTGCTGCATGGCTCCGTGCTGGCAACCCGGTTAACACAGTTCTCGGCACCATCGTTATGGATGCCAAGGGCGACATCAAGGACGCCAAATACGTTTGGTACAAGTTCAGCAACGGCAAGTATGCCGAAGATGCATCACTGCAATAAGCTTAAAGCAATCTAGGCAAAGCCGCGTGGAGAAATTCACGCGGTTTTTTTATTGCGGATTACCCAAGTTGTGGCGATACTCCAAAACATCATGAGGTATCTTCTGAAATTGTTTTTTGGCCTGGTATTTTTTAGCGTATCGGCCAACGCTGAAATCCTTATTGCCACTGTTGGCCCCTTGAAAGGCCAGTATGCGGCCCTTGGCGAACAGCTCCGCAGAGGTGCGCTGGAAGCTGTCATCGATATCAATGCAACAGGCGGTGTCAACGGCGAACAGCTTGTTCTTGATGCGGAAGATGATAACTGCGATCCAAAGCAAGCCATTGAGATAGCCAACCAACTTGTCGCCAAAGGTGTGAAGCTGGTGGCGGGTCACTATTGTTCGGGCTCATCCATCGCGGTCGCCAAAATTTATGAGGCAGCGGGTATTGTCATGATCAGCCCCTCCTCCACCAACCCCAAATTTACGGATGAAGGCGGGTGGAATGTCCTCCGCATATGTGGTCGAGACGATGCGCAGGGTGCATTTGCTGGTCGCGCAATTGCACGCGCCTATGCAGGAAAAAGCATCGGCATTATTGACGATGGCTCCGTTGCAGGTACCGGGCTTGCAAACATGTTTAAGGCGACGCTCAATCAGGGTGGCATTACGGAAACCGTGCGGGAAACATTCAAACCTGGCCTGAACGATTACAATGACCTCGTACAAAAACTTCTGACGGCAAATGTGGATGTTGTTTACATCGGTGGTTTTGCCGGTGAGGCAGGCACAATAATACGTCAAATGCGAGAACTTGCATCGAACGCAGTCCTGGTTGGCGCCGATGGCATTTTAACCGAGCAGTTCTGGAAAACCGCAGGAACAACTGGCGAAGGTACACTGGTAACTTTCGCCGCAGATGCACAGAAACTTGCGTCAGCAACGGCAGTCGTCGCGAAGTTGCAGGCCGCTGCCTACACGCCCGAAGGTTATACGCTTCATGCCTATGCCGCAGTGCAAACCTTCGCTCAGGCAAGTGCTGCCACCAAAAGCTTGGATGGGAAAACACTAAGCCAGTGGTTGCGCGCCGGAAACACGCTTAACACCGTACTTGGCCCGCTGTCTCTTGATGATAAAGGCGACGTTAAAAATCCACAGTTCGCATGGTATAAATGGTCAGCGGGCAAGTATGTTGAGGTTCAACCATTTCCCTAGAAACGAGTCGTCTATGAAAGCAGTTTTCGTCCAAATCAAATGCGAGCTTGGAAAATCCTATCCGGTGGCAACCGCAATTGCCGATGCCGAGATCGCCTCAGAAATTTATTCCACCGCTGGCAACTATGACCTCATGGTAAAATTCTATCTGGAAGATGAAGAAGACACAGGCCGCTTCATTTCGGAAAAATTGCAGATTATCCCCGGTATCAAGGATACCACAACGATTATCACGTTCAGGGCGTTCTAGGGTAGCACCCGCCTCCAGTATTTGTTACAGACCTCCCCACAAGAGGTAATTCATGATCCCGCGCTATTCACGCCCCGAGATGACCCAGATTTGGGAACCTCAAACCCGGTTCAAAATCTGGTTTGAGATTGAAGCGCATGCGGCGGATGCCATGGCAGGCCTCGGCATTGTACCTAGGGAAGCCGCCGCAAAGATTTGGGAAAAAGGTGGAAATGCGGTTTTCGATGTGGCCCGTATCGACGCAATCGAATCTGAAACCAGGCACGACGTTATCGCCTTTCTCACCCACCTCTCGGAAATTGTTGGTCCAGAAGCCCGGTTCGTTCACCAGGGCATGACATCGTCAGATATACTTGACACCTGTTTCAACATCCAGCTCGTCCGCGCGGCTGATATCCTGATCTCTGACCTTGACGGTCTTCTGGCCACTCTCAAGCGCCGCGCGTTTGAACATAAGAATACCGTCTGCATTGGCCGCAGCCACGGCATTCATGCAGAACCCACCACATTCGGCGTGAAACTGGCCTATGCCTATGCAGAATTTACCCGCTGCCGCGCACGGCTTGTGGCGGCAAAGGAAGAGGTCTCAACCTGTGCCATTTCAGGTGCTGTTGGAACCTATGCCAATATTGATCCCAGTGTCGAAGAATACGTTGCAGCAAAGCTTGGCCTGTCGCCGGAGCCTGTTTCCACCCAGGTTATACCGCGTGACCGTCACGCGATGTATTTCTCTGTTTTGGCAGTTGTTGCCAGCTCCATTGAGCGACTCTCCATCGAAATCCGTCATTTGCAGCGCACCGAAGTTTTAGAGGTTGAGGAGTTCTTCTCCTCCGGTCAAAAGGGGTCGTCCGCCATGCCACACAAGCGCAATCCCGTACTGACAGAAAACCTGACGGGTCTCGCACGCCTTGTGCGCTCTGCGGCCGTTCCCGCGCTTGAAAATGTTGCCCTTTGGCACGAACGTGATATTTCACATTCATCGGTTGAGCGTGGTATCGGGCCGGATGCCACCGTACATCTGGATTTTGCCTTGAAGCGCCTCACCGGTGTCATGGATAAGCTGCTGGTTTACCCCGAAAACATGAAACGCAACCTGGACCGCCTCGGCGGCCTTATCCATTCCCAGCGAATTCTCCTGGCCCTCACCCAAAAAGGCATGAGCCGCGAAGATTCCTATTCGGCAGTTCAACGCAACGCCATGCCTGTCTGGCGCGGCGAAGGAAATTTCCTCGATTTGCTCATGGTAGACGAGGAAGTTTCTGCACATTTAACGGCAGATGAGTTGAAAGCCCTGTTTGACCTTGGCTATCACACGAAACATGTGGAGACGATCTTCAAACGCGTATTCTGATTCAACATCTCATTAAATCAACATAAGAAATTGATTTTAAGAGATAAAAATATATATTTTGAAAATACCAGCCTTTTTGTTGACCGCGACCTTCGACTCTGGCGTGGTATTGCCCATGGACCTGATTACAGATACAAAATCACTGGACGCGCTCTGCGCCCAGCTTGCCAACGATTCATATATTACCGTCGATACGGAGTTCATGCGCGAAACCACCTATTGGCCGGATTTGTGCCTCATACAAATCGCTGGTGAAGAGACAAATGGCCTGATTGATCCAATGGCTGAGGGCATCAACCTCAAGTCTTTCTTCGCGCTAATGGACAACAAGAACATCCTGAAAGTGTTCCACGCTGCCCGCCAGGACGTGGAAATAATGGTTCATCTCGCAGGCACTGTCCCTCACCCCATTTTTGACACGCAGATCGCTGCCATGGTGTGCGGATTTGGTGATCAGGTGAGCTATGAAGCCATTGTCCGCAAATTGGCCAAGGTTCAAATCGACAAATCATCCCGTTTCACCGATTGGTCGCGCCGACCACTTACGGAGAAGCAACTCACCTATGCCCTGTCAGATGTGACACATCTCCGCACAGTATATGAGGGGCTGAAGAAGGAATTGGATGTAACGGGTCGCGAACCTTGGCTTGCTCAAGAAATGGATATTCTCACTGCCATCGAAACCTATCGCACAGAACCCGATGACGCGTGGAAGCGTGTCAAAGTACGCCTCAAATCCAAAAAGCAGTTGGCCGTTCTTGTCGCCGTTGCGGGTTGGCGGGAAACCGAGGCACAAGAAAAGAATGTGCCGCGCTCGCGCGTGATCAAGGATGATGCGGTTGTCGAAATTGCAACACAGATGCCGCAAACCAAGGAAGCACTTGGCCAACTCCGCGCCATGCCCCGCGGCATGAACAATTCGCGCCTTGGCGATGGCTTGATAAAAGCGGTGAAAGACGGTCTTGCGAGAGACCCTGCAACACTGCCCAACGCAAATTGGGGCCGTGATGAAACATCCGAATCCACCCAAGCTGCCGCAGAAATCCTGAAGCTTGCCTTAAAAGTCGTTTGCGAGCGTGAAAACCTGGCACCCAAGCTGGTTGCCAATACATCAGACATCGAGTCCGTTGCCGAAAGTGATGAGGCCGATGTTCCACTGATGCATGGCTGGCGGCGCGAAGTTTTTGGCAATCTGGCACTGGACATAAAGCGCGGGAAAGCGATGATTGGTTTTCGCGATGGGAAAATTGTAATTACGCAATCACAACCTTAGCAACCCGGCCCATTTCAGCAGCAAGACCTGCCAGGCGCTTTTCAACCCGCTCTCCCATCAAATCCTTTAGCTTTTTGGGCATGACAAGCTGAAGAACCTTTCCTTCCGCCAATTTGAGGCCAATACGCGGCAACATGCCGGGCATTGCAGCAGACAGGATATAGGCCAACCGGAAAATCGAACTCAGAAGATGGGCGCGGGATGTCTGGTCATCATCAAGTAAATGCACAAGTCCGTCTCCCATATCCTCACCTTCGTAGCGGTAAAAAATGGTGAGTGCTAAAAACACGCGTCCTGGATGATCGATACCCACGAATGCCGCCTGTGAAATCATGCCAAGTGACCGTTCAGCGCGGTAATCCGGGTGAGCACGCCAGCCGATGTCAGCAAGCAGGCAAGCCGCATACCGCAGTCGCCTTTCAACTTCGGTTTCCTGAATGCCAGCTTCACCAAACAGCTGGTCAGTCCAGTCACACAGCTCCAACTCATGCTGTGGTGAACGTGCGTAGCGCCGCGCGAAATCCCAACAGGAGGCAAGTAGCGCATCTGATTCCATCTTCTTGCGCGGCAGCTTTGAATACAGCAGCCCTTCACGCACGCCATAAACAGATGCCACAACATTTGTCGCTTTGCTCTTGGCCAACAGGCGTTCAAGAACGAGCGCACCATAGGGCAAGGTATCAGAACGGCTGCGTGATACTTCGCGTACATCCTTCAGCGATGATGATGAAAGTCCGGACACGAGGTCAGCTACACCCGCAGCTTGCACCCGCGTCATTGCGTAATGATGCAGGACATGGAGTGGATATTTGTTTTGCGCCATATGAAGCCGAGCGAGATTTCGCCACGTGCCACCCACCGCATAAAACGTACGGTCAGTCAGGTTTTCCAGAATATGGGTTTTATCGAGATACTCATCAACAATTTCCTTCGCCCGCGCAATGGAACCGCCGGACATGTCGATCAGACGCAAAGGTCCGATTGGCAGTGTAATGCCATCACGCAACTTGCCGTCAAGAACATCGATAAGTTCCAATGAGCCGCCGCCAAGATCACCGACAATTCCATCCGCTTCAGGAATGCCGGCGATAACACCGAGAGCGGCAAAGCGCGCTTCCTCTTTGCCAGTGAGGATATTAATTCCAACACCCACTGCTTCTTCAGCCTTTTCGATAAAATCAGGGCCATTGGAGGCTTCACGCGCTGCGGCAGTGGCCACTGCAAAAACCTGCTTAACGCCGATTTGTTTTGCCAATGCCCGAAATCTTCGCAGTGCAGAGAGTGCTCTGGCAATGCCGCCATCAGCCAATCTGCCAGTGATGGCAACCCCCTTGCCAAGACCGCATAGAATTTTTTCATTGAACACTGGCGAAGGTGACCGGCGCAAGCCATCATAAACCACAAGCCGCACCGAGTTTGAACCGATGTCAACAACCGCCACTGGACGGTACGTCGGTGGTTCTGTTCTAAAGCCTTTATGCCAACTCACTTGCGAACCTTGGACTTTCTTTTCAACACACTGACACCGCCAGATACACTAGCTTTGAGTGAGCGTCCACGTCCAGACAGCGACGGGTTATTCATGAAATAATCGTGGGCATTGAAAGGGGCCTCATTTGCAGGTGGCACCACGCGGATAGCAGACCCATCAGGCAAAATATTCCAGCTTTGTTGATTGTCCTTGAAGTTTACAACCATGATCTGGTCCTGGATTTGCTCATGCACCGTCGGGTTTTCGATTGGAATCAGTGTTTCCACGCGGCGATGCAGGTTACGCTGCATGAGGTCAGCTGAGCCAATGTAAACCAAAGCCTTCGCATGTGGCAAACCATGGCCCGCACCAAAACAGATGATGCGCGAGTGCTCAAGGAAGCGCCCGACAATGCTTTTTACACGAATATTGTCAGAAAGGCCGGGAACGCCAGGACGCAGGCAGCAAATGCCACGCACTACAAAATCGATCTGCACGCCCGCTTGGCTTGCCTTGTAGAGCGCATCAATAATGCCGGGATCAACCAGCGAGTTGAACTTGCCCCAAATCTGAGCAGGTCTGCCCGCTTTTGCATGGGCAATTTCATCGTCAATATGCTTCAGCAGACGTGGCTTTAGATTGATGGGAGACAGCGAAAGTTTTTCCAAGTCTTCCGGCTGGGCATAGCCTGAAATGAAATTGAAAAGCCGGGCTGCATCCCTGCACAACGCAGGATCACTGGTGAAAAAGGAGAGGTCCGTGTAGATCTTGGCGGTAATCGGATGATAATTTCCAGTGCCATAATGCACATAGCTGCGCATGCCGCCAGCTTCGCGGCGCACCACCATGGAAACTTTCGCATGGGTTTTAAGTTCGATGAACCCAAAAACCACCTGCACACCGGCCCGCTCCAAATCACGTGCCCACTGGATATTGGCCTCTTCGTCAAAACGCGCCTTCAGCTCGATCAGTGCCATCACGGATTTGCCGGCTTCTGCGGCTTTTGCAAGCGCTGCGACAATCGGCGAGTTGCTCGAAGTGCGATATAGGGTTTGTTTTATCGCAACGACATTCGGATCACTTGCTGCCTGCAAAACAAACTGCACGACAACGTCAAATGACTCATAGGGGTGATGGACAACAAAATCCTTTTGCCGGATGGCAGCAAAGCAATCACCACCATGATCGCGCACCCGTTCGGGAAACCGTGCCACGTAGGGCGTAAACTTCAAGTCGGGTCGCTCATCTAGAATAAGCTGCTTGGTATCGGCATAGCCAACAAGACCTTCACATGTCACCGTGACGTCATCGCTGAAGTCCAACTGGTCGGCAATGAAATTGCGAATGCCGGAGGGGCAGTCAGCATCCACCTCCATGCGGATAACCGTTCCCCGGCGGCGTCGTTTAAGTGCACTTTCGAATACGCGCACAAGGTCTTCAGCCTCTTCTTCAATTTCAAGATCGCTGTCACGAATAATGCGAAACAACCCTTGTCCAAGAACATCATAGCCAGGAAACAGCTTTGGCAGAAAAACACCCAGCATGTTTTCAAATGAGATGAAACGCGCATTGATGCCAGGCAAACGGATAAACCGTTCGAGTTGGGGAGGAATGGGAAGAATGGCGTTCATGATACCACCATCCGTGCGGCGTTTCAGTTCCAGCGCTATAATGAACCCACGGTTCAAAATGAATGGAAAAGGATGGGCGGGATCAATCGCAATGGGCGTGACGATAGGAAGAATGTATTCAAGAAAACGGTTATCCAGCCATTTATGGTCATCTTTGGTGAGTTGGCCCTCTTCCACCATGTCGATACCGTTTTGGGCCAATTCAATTTTAAGCTGAAGCCAGCGCCTGTCTTGCTCCGCCATCAACTCCTGCGCCATTTTTCGGATTTTTTCGAGCTGCTCCGAAGGTGTCAATCCATCATCACTGATCTCAACAACGTGCTCGCGCACCTGGCCAACCAGTCCTGCAACCCGAACCATGAAGAATTCATCCAGATTGTTCCCGGAAATCGAAAGAAACCGAAGACGCTCCAACAAAGGATGGCTCTGGTTTCGCGCTTCTTCAAGCACCCTCATGTTGAAGCCCAGCCAAGAGAGCTCACGGTTAAAAAACCGCTGTGGATCATCGTTGGCAATTGCTGCTATGGAACCTGCTGTCGGCATGTCGTTCATATGGCATTCCTTTGGACTACAAGCGATAATAAGCACATATGACGAAATCGTGAAGGTCAAGAACGGGATGGCCTAATCCATATCCTCAAAAAGCTCAGGCGCGGAAAAATCTGCCAATACCTTGGCCACAAATGGCCGCGTAACCTCTGCACGTTCTTCTAAGGCACGGCGATCAATCTCGGCAACCAAATTGCGCGCGGTACCCAATGACCTTGGCATGCGAACGAGCATAAAACTGATTGTTGACTCGTCCGCAGTAATTTGACGGTCAAAAAACAGCTTCACCAAAACCCCTCTCAGGAGCGCGTCGTTTGGCGACAATATTTCCAGCACGGGAACCGCCCGTAGCCTTGAAAGTAAATCAGGAATGGCAATTTTCCACGTGTCAGGGCGTGTTTGCGAGGTGAGAAGCAAGCTGTTGTTCTGCTGTTTTGCAAGATTGAGCAAATGAAACAATGCGCGCTCATCGAAAGGTGTGACCACATCCTCAACGGCCAAAGCCCCGGTTGCAAGCAAGGCAGGCGCATTTTCAACAGTGAGGGCCGATGCTTCTATGCGCGCCGCATGTGAACGTTGTCGCCAGACTTCAACCAAGTGGGTTTTGCCGCTTCCCGCCGGACCAACCAGCAGCGCCACATTGGAGGGCCAATTGGGCCAGGTATCAATAAGTGCAACAGCCGCTGCGTTTGACGATTCCACAAGAAAGTCATCGCGGCCCAAGGCTTGACGGTGTGGCAAATCAAGAACCAGTTGATGGCCACGTCCCGTCATTTCTTGCGGGCAGTCCGAACTGGCGTCGGAACGGGAATGTCACGGGGAATTCCGCCATAAAGCTTGCTGCCTAAATATTGATTGAGGGCAAAACGTACCAACACGCCTGCCGCCGCCGCCATGGGAACTGCAAGCAACAACCCTACAAAACCAAAGAGGTAACCAAACGCAAATAGCGCAAACATCAGCCAAACCGGATGCAGGCCGATACTTCCGCCAACAAGTTTGGGAGACAGGAAATTACCTTCCAGAAATTGCCCAAAAGCAAAAATTCCGGCAACTGTAAGAATGCTCGCATAGTCTGGCCAAAACTGTACGAGCCCCACGCCAATTGCGGTCACACCGCCAACCAGTGCGCCTACAAACGGAATGAAACTCAGCAATCCCGCGACCAGGCCGATAACAAGCCCAAACTTCAATCCAGCGAACGAAAGTGCCACGGCATAGAATATCCCCAGCAATAAACATACGGTTCCCTGCCCGCGTATGAAGCCCGCAAGCGTCTTGTCAATATCCGAGGCAATGGTGCGAATGGCAGATGTGTGGTCACGCGGCAACCAACCATCCACCTTGGCTACGATGTGATCCCAGTCAGCCAAAAGATAGAATGCAACAATCGGCGTCACGACGAGCAAAGAGAGGACATTGACCAGAGCCAATCCGCCCGACCAAATTGAGGCCAGCAAAGCGGCAATCCAGACGGCGGCCTTTCCGGCAATATCGGAGACAGAACCTTGGATATCGGTTCCGGATTTTGCGATGGTATCCTTCACCCAGACAGGTGCCACTTCGTTAAACCGCGCCAGCAGTGATTGCAGCAAGTGCGGCAGGTCACCGGCAAATTTTACAATCTGGTCGCCCAAAATCGGAACGATCAGCAGGCCAATCAAAACCAGCGAGAGAATGCTGACCACAAGAATGGCGAGTGTTGCCAATATGCGCGGCAGCCCCAACCGTTCAAGCGCGTCAGCCACAGGATCAAGGAAATAGGCCAAAATCAGCCCGGCAATAAAGGGCAGCAAAATCGGGCTGAGCAACCACAGCACAAGGATCAGCAACACAAAAGCGACGATCCAGAATGTTACCTGTTTTTGCAGTGTCATGTCTTGCCACCCTGTGTGCCATTGGCCATGTGCCGTAGCCATGCCTTCATATATAGGGCACCGGACCCGAAGGTCAAAATCGCAACTGCAATGAAACCAACATTCAGCACGGGCAGAAGATTCATCTTCAGCCCGAGAAAGCCAAGGACCACACCCGCCAGAATGATCTGTCCTGCCGTGTTGAACTTGCTGGCAATTGACGGCGCGACAACAAGAGGTTTGCCAACAACCCACGACAGGATAAATGCGCCCACGATCAGCACATCGCGGGTCACAACGAGGATCACCAGCCATGCCGGCAGAAATTTAAGCAGGCCAAGGGACACATAGATGGACACCAGCAGGGCTTTGTCAGCGATAGGATCGAGATAGGCACCGAGTTCCGTGCGCTGGTTAAAACGGCGGGCAATGAAGCCATCCACACCATCGCTGATGCCTGCGGCGACAAAAGCAAAGAACGCGAGTGAGAATTCAGCTGAAATTATGAGCCACACCGTCAGGGGAACCAACAGGATGCGTCCAATGGTAATCAGATTGGGCATGTTCATGGGAGATTTTAGAACGTGGGTTGAATGACCCAGCTCCCCCCGATTTGCGACAGTTGAAGACCCGTTGCCTGCATTGAATTTTGTGTGGCTTCCAGATTGCCCACATACATCAGACGCACGACCGCACCGTTGCCCGCAAGTGTTGAGACGTCAACGCCGATAACACCCGGTGTGGACAGAATGCGCGAGCGGATGCCGTTCCATTCCGATGGGCTGGTGAAAGGAACAGAAACCGGAATGGAATGCGAGGCATTGGCCGCCTGCTCGTCCTTTGCGGCTTGCGCCTGTGCTGCCAGTTTGTTCTGGTCAGACTTGTATTTTTCAATCATCACGTTGTGAAAGCGGCTTGCCGCCAGCGCCGCAGATGTTTCCGTCGTGGCGGGATCCGCCGTGTAGATCTTGTCGAAATTCATTTTCCCCAATTGTGAATCTCCCGACATGACGGCGTGGATGCCGTTGCCTTCCGCGGCTTCTCCGATGGCCACGAGAATGTCCTGGCAGGCATAGCGGCGGCGCAACACTTCCAGTTTCACCGGATTGTTGTCAACCACATCTTGCGCAGTCACCGATGCCTTGTCTTCGGCATCTCCGATCGGAATGATCAGCGGCACCGCCGATTGCTCGGGATGGAGATCAAGCCAGGCCTTTCGCCACAAATTGTCTTCCCAGAGCACTGTCCCATCTGCCGTTTTCCACAGGGGCAGAAGCAACATGGGCTTGGCTTGTTGCACGATCACCACGTCCACACCGTATTTGGCAAACAGGGTGCGGATCTTGGTAGGCAGAAAACGCACGGTGAATTTACCGATATAGCGGCCTGGGCCAGTGCTCTCCTCTTCGATGGAGAGTGATTTGAGCAGGGGCAACACGTCCTTGTCTTCGAGCTTGGCAATCTCAGCGCTCATTTCCGGATTGCCGAGCTTGGTTGCGAGCATCACGATGGCCTTCATCTGCACCTGCAGGAGCGCAAGATTTTTGGCGGTGGTTGCGTCCTTGTCGGTCACATCCACATCAACGCCTTGGACGGCAAAAATGCTGGTCTCGATCGGCCCCGCGGCGCGGGCCAATGTTTTGACGCCAAACATGATCAATATGGCCATTAAAATCGGCCACAGGCCCCGGGTGATCATGCCGTCAACTGCTCCATTTCTTCTGGTGAAAGTCCACCACAACACTTTATTTGGGCGCTGCTTCACGCTAAGACGCCTCCATACCACGAATATTGGGGCAAACTAGCGGCATGAGCGAGAGCAAACAAGCAAAACGAACCGGCGTGACCTATGCCGACGCAGGCGTGGATATCTCCGCCGGAAACGCGCTGGTGGATGCCATCAAGCCGCTGGCGAAATCCACGAAGCGCAAGGGTGCTGATTCGGCGCTTGGCGGCTTCGGCGGCTTGTTTGACTTGAAGGCCTGTGGCTACAAGGACCCGGTTTTGGTGGCCGCCAATGATGGCGTGGGCACCAAGCTGCGCGTGGCCATTGAAACCGGCATACATCACGGCGTCGGCATTGATCTCGTCGCCATGTCGGTGAACGATCTCATTGTACAAGGCGCTGAACCCCTGTTCTTCCTCGACTACTTTGCAACCGGAAAACTCGATGTGGCCCAAGCCCGCGAGGTGATTGCAGGGATTGCCGATGGCTGCAAACAGGCGGGTTGTGGGCTTATCGGCGGCGAGACGGCTGAAATGCCCGGCATGTATCACGGCAAGGATTACGACCTTGTGGGCTTTGCCGTGGGTGCCGTGGAGCGCAAACGCATTCTGCCCGCGAAGAACGTTGGCCCCGGTGATGTGATCCTCGGGCTTGCCTCCTCCGGCCCGCACAGCAACGGCTATTCCCTCATCCGCAAAATCGTGGAGATGAGCGGTGTGGCCTATGACGCCCCTGCCCCCTTCGCCAAAGGCAAGACGCTGGGCGAGGCGCTGCTGGTGCCCACGCGGATTTATGTGAAGTCCCTCCTCAAGCTGTTTGCGAAAACCAAATCCGTGAAGGCGCTGGCCCATATCACCGGCGGTGGCATTCTCGAAAACATTCCGCGCGTGTTACCGAAGGGCTGCGTGGCCGAGATCAACCTCGATGCGGTGCCATATCTGCCCGTGTTCAAATGGCTCGAAGACGTGGGCGGCACACCGACGCGCGAAATGCTGCGCACCTTCAACTGCGGTATTGGCATGATTGTGGTGGTGAAAGCAAAGGACGCCAAGACCATCGCCGCCGCTCTCAAGAAATCCGGCGAGCATGTGGTCACCCTCGGTGCGCTGCGCAAGCGCCGTGGCCGCGAGGAGCAAGTGGCAATCACCGGCGCCCTCAGCGTGAAGGCATGAAGAAGAAGCGCGTTGGCGTTCTCATCTCCGGGCGCGGCTCCAATATGGCAGCCCTTGTGGACGCGGCACGCGCACCTTCGTACCCTGCCGAAATCATCTGCGTCGTGTCGAACCGCCCCGATGCAGGCGGTCTTGAATACGCGGCGCAGCACGGCATCACCGCCAAGACAATCGACCACAAGACATTCGCCACGCGCGAAGCTTTCGACGCGGAACTCAACGCGTATCTGCAGCAGCAGAACCTCGACATCATCGCCTGCGCCGGCTTCATGCGCGTGATGTCGCCTGTGATGATTGACGCGTGGGCGGGCCGCATGATCAACATCCACCCCTCGTTCCTGCCCCATTACAAGGGGACGCGCACCCATGAGAGGGCCCTTGCCGACAACGCCCCCGTCCACGGTTGCACCGTGCATTATGTAACCCACGAGCTCGATTCCGGCGCCATCATCGCCCAGACCCAGGTGCTGATTTTCGAGGGCGACACAGTGGAAAGCCTGAACGCCCGCGTGCTGGCCCAGGAACACAAGCTTTACCCCAAGGCCCTGACGCGCGTCTGCGTGGCGCTGGACAAGGCGGCGTCCACGTAAATTTTCGGCGGTGGTTTCTTGATCACGCCCTTGGCCGTGTACTTGCCATAGAGCGCATCAAATTCGCCTGCCTTCCAACGCTTAGTCATGTCCGCTGCGTAACCGCGCTTGATGCCCGCCAGCTCCGCAACGCGCTCCATCCGCTCTGTGAGATCAGTGGGATTGATGACCTCAGGCACAGCATCAAGCGCGCGGCGCAAGGGGTGGTTGCGCTGCCACTTCACCTGCTCAGGCTTCGAAAAATGCGTGCGCTGGCAATAGAGCTCGTCATGGGCTGCGGCACATTGCCTGGCGCGGCGGCAGCGCGGTGCGGGACAGAGCGGCAATGCAACCCTGCGCGGCGCGTCATGGCGCGTATAGCCCGACCACGGCTCGTGCGAAACGCGCGGGCATGGTTTGGAAGATCTGGATTTTTTAATCCGTACAAAGACGGTTTTTTCTGTGGTCATGGCGGTGCCCTCGAATGATGGGGAAAATAAAATGGAGGGGAAGTTCCCGTCCAGGCTTCAAGCCGGCATATGCGGTGGTTTTTGAGTGTTTTGGTGGTTCGGCTTAAAGCCCGACATCCGCCCACGCCCAGAAGGCTGGAAGACTTTCCGGAAAAGCGTTGGCGAATTTTGAGGAACGCAGCGATTTGTGACAGGGGTTCGCGCTTACAGAGCTTTAGATCGCACGGTGTCTGGTGTTTTCCGCTAAAGTTGCTTTGCCATTTAAGGCGCGTGGATCGTAGTATCCACGGGTCTTGCCCTTGGCTCCCGGGGGTGTGGGGCGCGTGAATTCCCCAAGCCCGCAGGCGCTGCCCATGGTTCCGGCAATTTCGAGACGCTGTCGACACTGTCCCCTCCTTTCCGGAAACCATCGAGAGGGTATGTACTCCTACAAAAGGAACATGTAAAGAACATTTAGGAAAATAATTTTTGTCTCTTTATCCTCTCTCACCAAACTCGCCATGGTTCCCAAATTCTCTCCATGGTCGGGCCTGACCCGACCACCCAGCATCTTGATCCCAAATCTCCACCCTGACATAGTGCCTGCATCAAGGACGGATGACAGCATGAAAACCTTAAGCGTATTCGCAACCGCAGCGGCCCTCATCATGGCAGCAAGCGCAGCCCACGCCAACGAAACCACACTCTTCCACACCCCATCGAAAAACATCTATTGTTATGGCGAAGTGTCGGGTAAAGGCACCACCATTGACTGCGAGTTGCTGACGCAAACCAACAAGGAGCCCCTGCGCCCCCAACCCGCCGACTGCGACCTCGACTGGGGCAGCCGCTTTGCGTTGAAGAACGACGGCAAAGCCACCATGGTCTGCGCCGGAGACACGCTGCGCAACAACGAGGCAGTCAATTTGCCCTACGGCAAGCGACTGGATTTCTACGGCATCGTCTGCACCGTCACAAAGCAAGGCCTCGAATGCATCAACGACGACGCCCATGGGTTCAAGATTTCGAAGGGCAAGCAGATGATGTATTGAGGGGGTCATAAACCGCCAATTCAAAAAGCACTTGTTTTTGTGTATCAATACTGATACACATTAAACAATGACCGTTCGAAAACCTGTTGTGTTCATTGGAGATTCGCTCACCCGCCTTCGGGATTTTCCTGAAGATGCGCGGCGCGATGCAGGCCGCGAGTTGGTGCGGGTTCAGGAAGGCCGAGACCCTGTGGACTGGAAGCCCATGCCAAGCATTGGCAAGGGCGTACGCGAGATCAGGGTTTCAGACAGGCCGGGCGAATTCCGCGTCATCTATGTGGCGAATATCGGCACCACAATTTATGTGCTGCATTCCTTCCACAAGAAAATGCAGAAAACACCAAAGCGCGATATTGACTTGGTGCAAGCGCGCTTGCGCCAGATTGCAAAGGAGTGACACCATGAAACACGAGAAATTTGACAATGTGTGGTTTGCGCTTGAAGCCAACGAGGCCAACGCCATCAACATGACGATGCGTTCGGATTTGATGACCAGCATTGAACGCAGTGTGGCCGCTTGGAACCTCTCGCAAGCTGAGGCCGCCAAGCGTCTAGGCATCACCCGCCCCCGCCTCAATGATTTGCTGCGCGGCAAAATCAGCAAGTTCAGCCTTGATACGCTGACGACACTTGCAACGAGAGCTGGGTTGACTGTGAAGATGAGCGTCAAGAAGACGGTGGTGAAGCGGGCGGCGTGATAAAAATAACTTAATGCTTTTTTGCCCCTACTCGTATATTAAGTAATCTATCACAAGTCTGGGTGAATGAGATGGGAGCAACTGAAGCCGCTTCTAAATTGGATTGGCCTTCCATAATTAAGGAAGCTGCAGCAAGCCAACTCGGTATCATAGCACTTATTGTGCTTGTGCTTGTGCTTGGCGCTATCGCGATAGCTTTTTTCCACCAAGAGAAGGATCCTCGCTACAAGCTAACGACTCTTGTTCTCCTCTTGGTTGGTTTTGGCGGGTTAGTTTTTTCAGTTAAAGAAAAAGCGGCGTCTGCAATGCAAATTCAAAATCATGCGACGCAAAGGTATAAGGTTTGTGCTGGGAATGGAGGTGGACCATCATGTGCCAATGGTGTCGATGCGTACTATACTTGTGACGAATACGATAAGATTGGTGGCGGCGGTCCTAAAACTCAGGAAATTCTTGTAAAACAGTTTTGCGAGTATACCGAAGACGGAAAGTTACAGATTGCTCCCTCCAAATTCATTCACAACATTAGTGTTGGCGGGGGTCAGTGTGGCTGGACCAGCTTTACCGTCATTTGCAATCCTTAGACAAGTTGGCAAGTTGCACCATTGATGTGTGCAGTAGAGAGTGGGCCTTGAGGAACGTTGATTGAATGCTCTGTCAACATAGTCCCGGCGGCAGGCCAATTGCTCATAAATTTAATTTTCACTGGCGATGAATTTGGTGTATGTTTTCTCTGTGCAACAAAATGTTTGGTGGAGGACACAATGGTTTCTCTTCAGTTCAAAGCGGCACTACTCACATTATTCCTTGCATGTCCTTTGGCTGTCAAAGCGCAAGAAATTTGCAGCGAAAAGTTGTTATCGCCTAACATTAAAACTGATATGACTGACGTACGAACTCGGACATATTTCCGGGATGCAATGTGTTTTTTAGACTATCAAAAATTCGTCGATACGTATGGTGCAGATACAGGGGGTTCGTATTTTTCAATCAGCGGATTTGGAAAATTTAACAACCAGAAATACAGAGAAGCGCAAAAAAAGGAGTGTCGCGACATTACGAAGGAAGAAGCAGCATCTTCTTTGTCTCAATCGTCGGTAGCGGTTATTCCTATTGAAGCCCGGGCGCTCTACGTTGAATGCGTGTCGCGCCAACCATTGGTATGTGTATTTGACAATGAATCAAGTGAACCAGTGCTCCGCATAAGACATTCTAGTGATACAAACGGGCCGACAAAAATACGGTCGGTCAAAGCATCGAGAAACGTAATTTATGACAGCACAGATCTAAAAATTGGCTCCAAGCTTCCTCTCGGTGACACATTCGTGTATACGAAGGCTATTGGTACTGAGGCAAAAAGCATCACAATCAACATAAAAAGAGCAGGTGCCGGGGCAGCTTGCACAGCCTTCATTGCAAAGGCTTTGACACCTCAAACGCCGCCGCCGCAGGAGACAACATGCTTAGAATTTCGGCAACAAGCTAACAATAAGGATTTTGCTACGTGCAACGCAAAAACAGCTGATAGCTATTATTGGAAGGTCTTAAAACCGCGAATAGGTGTATATCACGAAGGAGGAGTTGGCACAGAAGGTACGCCTGAATGCGGGCCGAATACGGTTGGTAACGTAGGCTTAACAGCACGCTATCCAAATTACCACTTAGAAGGATTTGAATATGTAGGTGATAGACTTGTCACGGCAGGTGCTGCCCATAGAGAGGACTTTAACTGCGCATACGCGCGCACGGGCGGCGACTACAAGCTTTTCTGCGGACAATTTAGAGCAGTGTGTACAAAGCAGTAACTTCTAATTGAAACTAGCGGTACGATGTCCTGGTCAATGCCGACCAAACCCAACCATGAAGCGCTTGGGGATATGAAATCTCGCCAGCGCCCTTCGGGCACCTTCTCCCATTCTTCTTCGCAGAACAGGAGAAGGGGATGAAATTTGGGGCCTTCCTTTAACTTCGCTTCAGAGCGCGGTTTACGCCAGACACAACTGCTTTGAGTGAAGCCACAACAATGTTCTTGTCAATCCCGATCCCAAACAAGCTCGACCCATCGGCCAGCCGCAGTTCTACATAGGCAATGGCCGCTGCGTTGGCGCCATGGCCCATGGCATGTTCGCGGTAGTCGGCCACGTCGAAGGTGAGGCCGCTTTCTTTGCGCATCGCGTCCACGAAGCCATCGACCGGGCCGTTGCCGTGGCCGTGGATGGTTTTGGATCGTCCGTCCACGGACACTTTCGCCGTCAAATCCTGGTCGCCGTGGTCTGACTTGGCGTTGTGTTCGATGAAAGCGAAGCGGCCGTTGCCTTCGAGATATTCCGCCTCGAAGGCGCGCCACAACCGGTCAGCGGTCAACTCCACGCCCTCACCATCGGCAATGGCCTGCACGACGCGTGAAAACTCGATTTGCGCGCGGCGGGGCAGTTCGATGCCGTGTTCGGTCTCGAGGATATAGGCCACACCGCCCTTGCCGCTCTGGCTGTTGATGCGCACCACGGCCTCGTAACTGCGGCCCAGATCCATGGGGTCAATCGGCAGATATGGCACCTCCCACAGGGGCTTGTTCGACGCCTTCATGGCCTTGAAGCCCTTGTTGATGGCGTCCTGATGCGAGCCGGAAAACGCCGTGAACACCAGTTCGCCGGCATAGGGGTGACGCGGGTGGATGGGCAGCTGGTTGCAATATTCCGCCATGCGCACGAGGTCGTTGATGTGCGAACAATCCAGTTGTGGATCAACGCCTTGCGTGAATAGGTTCATGGCAAGGGTGATGAGGCAGACATTGCCCGTGCGCTCGCCATTGCCAAACAGCGTGCCTTCCACCCGGTCCGCGCCTGCGAGAAGCGCCAGCTCCGTGGCCGCCACGGCGGAACCCCGGTCGTTATGGGGGTGCAGGCTGATGACGAGGCTGTCACGGTTCTTGATCGTGCCGCAGAACCACTCGATCTGATCCGCATGAATGTTGGGCGTGGACATTTCAACCGTGGCCGGGAGATTGAGAATGAGTTTCTTCTCCGGCGTGGGGGCGATTTCATCCATCACCGCTTCGCAGATCTGCAACGCGTAATCCATCTCCGTGCCAGTGAAGCTCTCGGGGCTGTATTCATAGCGCACCTGGGCCTCCATGCCATATTCCGCCGTGAGCTTCTTGATGAGCGCTGCACCCGCCACTGCAATGTCGATAATGCCCTGCTTGTCGGTTTTGAACACCACGCGGCGCTGCAATTCGGATGTGGAATTATAGAAATGCACGATGGCCGATTTCACACCCTTCAACGCATCAAAAGTGCGGCGGATCAATTCCTCGCGGCACTGGACCAGTACCTGGATGGTGACGTCATCCGGAATTTTGGCGTTCTCAATCAGGAAGCGGCAGAAATCAAAATCGGTTTGCGAGGCGCTTGGAAATCCGATCTCGATTTCCTTGAAACCCATGGCGAGCAGGGAATTGAACATGCGGACTTTGCGCTCATGGCCCATGGGCTCAATCAGCGACTGGTTGCCGTCGCGCAGGTCAACGGAACACCAGATGGGTGCTTTCGTGATGGTGCGGTTCGGCCATTGGCGGTTGGCCAAATTGATCTGGCCATAGGCCTGGTATTTTTCGCGGGGGGAAATCATCATTGGAGCGGTCTCTTATTCTTAGCTGTTGGGGTTATCGTTTATGTCGCTTTCCCCAAAGAGCCAAGGCAAACGCCCAGCCGACCCTCAGGGGCTGCTAAGAAGGAGGAGAGACAGTGTCGAACGGTGAGACATGGGCGTTACATAACCCAACTCGGGCGCGGGCGCAAGTTGGGGCGGCACTTTCGATTTATCATACTATTGCCATTGCAACGCTTCGACCCTGTGATAGCATCACGCCCACGGGCCTCGTCCCCGATGGCTCGATAAAAAATGAAAAGTCATGGGAGACTGAAATGCTCAAGAAAACCCTCGTGTGTTCGATCGCCCTTGCCGCCGTGCTGGCAACGAGCACCGCTTTCGCGGACACCAAAGACAAGAAAATCGCACTCTCCAACAATTACGCCGGAAATTCCTGGCGTCAATCCATGCTCAAGAGCTGGGACAAGGTGACGAAGAAGGCCGTGGCTGACGGTGTTGTCGCCGCTGCCGATCCTTTCACCACCTCCGAAAATCAGGTGACCGAGCAGGCCGCCCAGATTCAGAACCTCATCCTGCAGGGCTACAACGCCATCGTCATCAACGCCGCATCGCCGGACGCGCTCAATGGTGTGGTGAAGCAGGCCTGTGACGCTGGCATTGTGGTCGTGTCCTTCGACGGCATCGTCACCGAACCCTGCGCCTACCGCATCGCCGTGGACTTCGCCAAGATGGGCGAAGTGCAGATGGATTACCTCAATTCAAAAATGAAGGACGGCGGCAACCTGCTGGAAATCCGCGGATTGGCTGGCGTGTTCGTGGACGATGAAATCTCCAAAGGCATCCACCGTGGCGCTGACAAATACAGCCAATTCAAGATCGCAGGCTCCGTTCACGGCGACTGGGCCCAGGAAGTGGCCCAAAAGGCCGTGGCTGGTATCTTGCCATCACTGCCCGAAATCAAGGGCGTGGTGACGCAAGGCGGCGATGGTTATGGCGCAGCCCAGGCCTTCAAAGCCGCAGGCCGCCCAACACCAACGATCATCATGGGCAACCGCCAGGATGAGCTGCAGTGGTGGAAAGAACAGAAGGACGCAAACGGCTATCAAACCATGTCGGTCTCGATTGCCCCCGGCGTTTCAACCCTCGCCTTCTGGGTGGCCCAGATGATTTTGGATGGCAAGGAAGTGCCGAAAGACATCACGGTGCCATTCCTCACCATCACGCAAGATACGCTTGAAGCCAACCTCGCCACCACCGAAAAGGGCGGCGTTGCCAATGTGGAGTATAGTGCCGAAGACGCAGCCAAAGTTGTCGCCGGCAAGTAAGCCTTGAACCAACCCGCAATAAAACTGGACGGCGTTGAACGAAGTTTCGGCGCCGTCCGCGCACTGGCAGGTGTGAGCCTGGATGTGGGCGCAGGCGAGTGCATCGGCCTCGTCGGCCACAATGGTGCCGGCAAATCCACCCTCATGCACATCCTCGCCGGCACCCTTTCACCCGACAAAGGCACGTTGAGCATCGGCACCTCAGACCTCACCAACCAATGGTCGGTACGCGTGGCCAAGGCCAACGGCATCCGCTGCGTGTTTCAGGAGCTGTCCCTCTGTCCCAATCTCACCGTCGCTGAAAATGTACGTGTCGTGCACGGTCCGTTGAAGGGCTTCGGCTGGAAAAAACGCGCCAGTGCCTTGGCACTTGATAAGCTCAATGAAATCTTCCCCGGCCACGGTATCGCAGCGGACGATGCCATTTCCGACCTGCCCATCGGCAAGCGCCAGATGGCGGAAATCGCCCGCGCCTTTACGGTCACCGACACGCCCCTGCGACTGGTTATCCTCGACGAACCCACGTCATCACTCGACGCCGTAACCGCCGAACAACTCTTGAGCTTTGTGAGGCGACAAGTCACCAAGGGAACGAGCATAATTCTGATATCGCATTTGCTTGGCGATGTCCTCGGAACCTGCGACCGCATCGTTGTGATGAAAGACGGCAAATCCATCACCGAGCGGCCAACCGCCAGATTTGACCGACACTCCCTGGTGGCCGCCATGGGAACGGACATCGCGCAAAAGAAAGTGGTGGAGGCCAAGGCCCGCAAACCAAAATCGGACCGGCCCATCATCATTCGCGCCAAACCCAAGACGGGTGCCGGGGAGTTCACCGCCCGCAAGGGCGAAATCGTAGGTCTCGCGGGTCTCGCCGGTCACGGACAAACCCGCATGCTGCTCCAGCTCTATGAAAAATCCGGGGCACAGGTTGAAGGGGCCGTCGCCTTCATCGCTGGCGACCGCCAGTCCGACGGCATTTTCAATCTGTGGTCCATCGCATCAAACATAACAGTGCGGTCGCTACGCGCGATGCTGAAATGGGGATTGATTGAGCCAAACAAAGAGGGCGTGCTGGCGGACGACTGGAAAAGCCGGATGAACATTCGAACACCGAACATGGACAACAATATTCTCACGCTGTCTGGCGGCAACCAGCAAAAGGCCCTCTTCGCCCGCGCCTTGGCGTCTGAAGCCAGCATCATCCTCATGGACGATCCCATGCGCGGTGTTGATGTGGGCACCAAGCTGGAAGTCTACGAGTTGATTGCAAAGGAGGCAGGCACGGGCCGCACGTTCATTTGGTACACCACGGAAATGGATGAATTGCATTACTGTGACCGCGCGATTGTTTTCCGCAACGGCTCCATTTCAGCGGAACTTTCAAGTGGGGATATCTCCGAAGAAAAAATCCTTCAGGCGTCCTTCGCAGAAAACTTTGCAGCATGAACAAAAGTCTCCTGCGGGCATTGCTGCCTTTCATTTCACTGGCGGTGGTATTGGGGGCAACATTCTATGTGCAACCCCGCACCATGAGTTACTTCGGTCTCAACCTCATGCTGCAATACGCCGTGCCGATTGCCCTGGCCACCATAGCGCAGATGTTTGTGATCACCGTCAACGATCTCGATTTGTCGATTGGCCCATTTGTCGGCCTTGTCGGCTGTATTTCCGCTACCCTGCTCTACACAAATCCGATTCTTGGAACACTCGCGCTCATTCTGTGTATCGTTGCCTATGCCGCCGTTGGCGCATTGATCCATACGCGCAACCTTCCCTCCATCGTTGTAACCCTTGGCCTCTCCTTCGTGTGGCTGGGTATCGCCGTCCTGATTTTGCCATCGCCTGGTGGCAAAGCACCGGAATGGCTGAAAACGATTATGGCGCTGAAAACGCCGATTATTCCATTCCCGATTATTGCAGCCATCGTCATCGGCGTGGCTGTCCAATTAACGCTGATTTACTCGTCCTATGGGGTTATCGCGCGCGGCTCTGGTGGCAATCCCCGCGCCATGGAAAGGGCGGGATGGTCCATGCTCAGAACAAAAACCATGATGTTCGCGCTCGCAGGATTTTTCGGTGTTTTGTCCGGCCTTTCACTCCTTGGCCTGACCACATCGGCGGACGCCCATGTGGCAGACCGCTACACACTATTTTCCATTGCCGGTGTCATTCTCGGCGGTGGTGAATTCATTGGTGGACGCGTGTCCCCCTTGGGTGCTGTCGTCGGCGCACTTACGCTGGCGCTCGCCGGTTCATTTCTCATATTCCTGAAGATTTCACCCGACTGGCAGATTGGCGCACAGGGTGCCATCCTCATTCTCATCATTGCCTTGAAAGCACCTCTTACAGACAGTGAGCAACGCAGATGATCAAAAAATTGAGTCGTGAACCCTGGGTATGGTCATTCATTGCAGCTCTCGGCGTTTGGCTTGCTACAATTGCTTACACAGGTGGCCAAGGCGCGGGAGAAATCCTCACCGCCGCACTTTCATTTGCAACATTCAGCATTATCGTGGGGTTGGGCCAGATGATGGTGATTACCACCGGTCCCGGCAATGTTGACCTCTCAATTCCGGCCACAATCACACTCTCGGGTGTTGTTGCCATGAAGGTGATGGATACTGACGCTCACCTGTTGGTCCCCGGCATTGCGGCAGCTCTCGCAGTAAGCTTTCTCGTTGGCGTTTTCAACTTTGCGCTCATCCGCCTGCTGCGCATTCCCCCGATTATCGCAACACTGTCATCCAGCTTTCTGGTTCTCTCAACCGCAATTTCCTATGGCCGTGGCATCCGCATAAAGCCACCCTTACTGCTGGACAATTTTGCAACGGCACGTATTTTTGGCATTCCTTTCGCCGCAATATTAGTGCTCATCCTCAGCATTATTCTATCCATGATCATCAAACGCACAATCTACGGTCGCGCTGTTGTCGCCATAGGCCAAAATCCAAGAGCCGCTTGGCTGGCAGGCTTCAATGTTAACCAAACGCGCTTCAACACCTATGTGCTGAGCGCCTTGCTATCTGGCGTCTGCGGCATTCTGCTGTCAGGTTTTTCAGGCGGTGCCGCACTTAACATGGGTGAGGAATTCCTTTTGGCATCAATCGCCGTTGTGGTTATTGGCGGAACATCCGTTGCCGGTGGGCGCGCCAGTATTTCTGGAATTTGGGGGGCCGCCCTTTTCATGTATTTACTCGTAACCATGCTTAACACATTCGGAGCGAGTGCAGGCGTGCGCCTGATCATGACGGGCCTCATCATTATTGCCGTTATCGTTTTGGCAGGGGGCGAGCGACAATCACGTTAGCCAACTGTGGCTTTTACGCCGCATTAAGCCTGTTTTTATTGACGTCAACACTCTGGCTAACTTCCGTCACTATTTTCCATTACAAGCTTCTCAAATCAAATTCAGGGACCGACGACAATGAAAACCTTAATGCTTGCCGCTGCCTTTGCAGCTGCCCTCACCACTTCAGCCCTCGCGGGCCAATGCCAAGATGACATTGCCAAGATTGACGATGCGCTGGCCAACCAGGAACTCAGCAACGACCAGAAATCCCAGCTCGAGGACATGCGCAACCAGGCAGTTCAGCTTTGTGGCGCAGGCAACGAGCAGGAGGGCCTGGATGTGACCGCCGAAGCCAAGGCCATTCTGAATATCCAGTAATCAGGTTTCAAACGCCAGCACGGCCAGAACAACTGCGATCACTGCCGACAACCACCCGGCGCCAATGAACAGGCTCAAACGGGCCATGAGCTCAGGCTTTCCCTCGCGCAGCATTACGCCCCCCGTGCGCCGCGCAAGGATGTGGGCAAGGGTGAGCAACACGACAAAGGCCAGCTTGGCATGAAACCAGCCATTTGGACTGGCCACGCCGAGCAGTGACCACAGGGCCAAGCCTGTAATCCATATCCCCGCAATCACGCCATCACCAATGCGCGCCACGGCAAGCCGCTGCAATCCCAGCCCCTTGGCCATGTCTCCGGTCTTTTCCAAACTGAGGCGCGTGTTGATGAAATTGGAAAAGCTCAGGCCCAGCCCTGTCGCAATAAAGATGAGGTGCAATGCGAGAAGGATTTGGTTCCAGTTCATAGTTCAAGGGTTCCCTGCATGACATGCACCGCCTGACCGGCGACACGAATAGCACTGAGCTTACTCTCCTTCACATCTGCTTCAAGCCAAAGATCAGACGGGCGCCCCATCTCGTAGCCCTGCTCCAGCTGCCACTTATGGGTGCCGTCGTTCAGGGCTTCGGCTTTCAAGAGTTGAGCAGCCAAAAGCGCTGTTGCCGAACCCGTGGCTGGATCTTCAGGAATGCCCCCCGTTGGCGCAAACATCCGACCACGGAAATCCGTCTTGGGATTTTCGCCACCGCGCGTGTAGACATAGGCATTGTCCACGCCCAGCTGTGTGATCATCGCTGACCAATGGGGTTCCGCCACGACGCATCGGGCGAGTGCCTCGCGGGAATTGACCGGAACATAGAAAAAGCGCGGACCACCTTGGTAAACACCGATATGATGCTGGTCAAAACCAATGTCCATGAGGTTAAGCGAAAGCGCCTTGGCAAGCAATTCCACCGCAGGTAACGCCACATCAACAGCAAGCGGCACAACAGGTGCCGTGAACTGCGCCCGCGGCACATCGCCAATGCGCGTGACTTTCACGGGCACGAGGCCAGCATTCTCCTCCAGCCGTATGGTTGTTTCAAAACTGCACCCCGGTTTATTCCTCATCTCTGCCAGCAGAATGGCACAGCCCACCGTGGGATGCCCCGCAAAAGACATTTCACCACCGGGAAAAAAGATACGCACCTTGGCCGTGTTCGCTGCATTAGCGGGCTTCATCACGAAAATTGTCTCCGAGAGATTGAACTCCCTCGTGATGGCCTGCATTTGCTCCGTGGACAGATGATCGGCATCGAGAACGACGGCCAAGGGATTGCCGCAGAAGCGGCGGTTGGTGAAAACATCAAGGGTGTGAAATGTAAGCTTCATGGACGGCACACTAGCGAGCGCGCCGCCCCAGCTTCAAGCCCTATATTGTCCCGATTGTATCCTCAAGGAACGGAGCTTTCATTGCGCTCGCCCGCCTTGATCTCGATATCCTTCTCAGCCATCACAACATCATCCGCCCCATGAATGACCACATGATAGGTTCCTGCGGTAAACGCCTTGTTCAAATCCTCAGTATATTCCGTACCAAGGTTCTGCCGTTCACCAGCCAGATCCTTTTCACCACTGAAAATCACCATGGACGTGGCACCGAGAGCCTTGATCGCCATGTAACCCGCATTCATGTTTACTTGCACTTTCGCAACCGCACCTGCCCCCAATGTGACAGGCATGGTCGCCGTGGCATAATCCTTGAAAACCACGACTTGATACGTGCCCGCTGGCGCCTTGAAACGCGTCGGCGCGCCGTAATCTGTCTGTATTAATTCGTGTTTGCCATCAAGATCGGCCTCACCCTTGCGCAGTTCCATAGGTGCTCCCTCAGAAACGGCCTTTCCGCCTTCCGAGAACACCGCCGTCACCTCAATCACACCAGCGCCCAGCGACATCTTCTGTTGCGTGATCTTGCCAGCAATGAACTCAACGTTCTGCTCCACATGGGCTGTTCCCAATGTGAGTTCAATCTTGTGCACTCCGGCATTGGCCATGACCACAACGGTGGGTCCATATTTCGTATCAAGCCGCTTTCCTTCAGCGTCAAAAATCTCCCACGTGCCACTGCCTTCGGGAAGCGGTGTGTCGTCATCCAGAAAACCAGAAAACTCAATAATACCCGCCTCAAGGCTCACATCACTCTTCGTCACCTTGCCCTTTTCAATTTTTATCGGAAACTTCAAACGGGCAACGCCTTCGGCAATGCGCACCATGAAATCACCGTCCCTTGGAAAGTTGTATTTCACGTCCGGGCCATACTCCGTATTGATGATTTTGCCATCTTCGCCATCCAAGGAGCCAAAAAACACCCAAGTTGGTTGGTTGAATTTTTCCGGAAGCTCGACACCCTTGGCCATTGTCACGTGGCCGATGAAGTTGTTTTCGTCCACGGCAGGTTCAGGTTTCGGCGGCGGTGCGGCAGCCACGGTTTTGGTCAAAGCCTTCTGCAATTCCTGGGCATTGTTGGCGGTGGAAAACGTGCCGCCGGTCTTTTCAGCGAGGCATTTGAGCTGGGCCACGGCACCCTTGTCATCCAAACCAAATCCCACTGTGTGAACCGTGAGGCCAACACCCAGCTTTTCCAATTCCCCGGCCACGGCACAAGGGTTGGGATCGCAGGTTTCAATGCCATCTGACACCAGAATGACAGTGGCTTTTTTCTCCGTGTACTGAAGAGCTTCCGCAGCCATGCGCACCGCAGCTGTCATCGGTGTTTTGCCCTTGGGGTTCAGCGCATTCACCGCCTTCATGTAATCACCGGTATCGAGCTTGCCGGGTTCACGCAACACTTCAATATCCGTGCAAGACCCCTTTTCACGGTGGCCGTAAGACACCAACCCCAACTCGTCGGCGGGTTTCCACTCACTCACCAGCTTGGCCACAACCTCCTTGGCAATATCCATTTTTGATGTGCCATCGATCTTGCCGCGCATGGAACCCGAGGCATCCAGCACCAAAATGACACGACTGCCGTCTTCGGCATGCAGGGGAGCAGGTGTGAATAAAAACAGGAAAGCGGCCAGTATAGCAAAGCGAATCGACATGTCGTTGACTCCAGTTGAGCGCCCACTCACCTGGAAAGTGGCAGAAACCTTACACCGTTGTCAATCCGACAACGCCATCGTAAATCAGCTTCAGAGACACGGAAAAGAGCACAACTTCCACCAGCTTGAAGAACAAACCCTGCGGAATGATCTTGGTGAGTTGGTATCCCAGATAAGCACCAATGATGGCAACGGGGGAAAGATACAGCGCCTGCTCGAGGCTTTTCAGGCTGACCTGCCCCAGAAACCAATAGGGCGGCAATTTCAGCAAATTGATGATCGCAAAGGTGATTGTTGTCGTGCCCGCGTAAACCATCTTGTCCAAGCGTTGCGGCAGAACGTACATCTGGTAAGGCGGCGCGCCCGCATGGGACACGAAACTGGTGAAGCCTGAAATTGCACCCCAGAAAACGCCGCGCGGAACATCCGCGGACTTGGGCGGCAAGTTGCGCTTGGCTTTGAGAATGGCATCGGCGCAATAGGCAAGACCGATGATGCCCACAAGTATTTTTACCATGTCATCATTGGTGAATTTCGCCGTAGCCCAGCCCACGGCAATACCAATGGCCGCAGCAGGCACAATGATGGCGATGTTGCGCGCATCAAATTGCTTGCGGTAAATCCACAGGCCATACATGTCGCTGATGATGTAAATCGGCAGCAGCAGTCCGGCGGCAACAACAGGTGAAATGACCAGCGACATGACCGGAACCGCGAGGATGCCGATCAGGGGTAAACCACCTTTGGAAGCGCCAACCATGAAAGAGGCGACGGCTGCCAGAATATAAAACATCGTTTCTGGTGTCATGGTGTTTCAGCAGCCAGCGCCAACCCGTCATGCGGTTGCTTCAGAAATTCACACAAGGCAGCAACCACAAAATTATGGTCCTCCCGCTGTGGAACACCGGATACGGTGACAGTGCCAACAACGCCCGTGCCAATAATATGTATGGGAAAGCAACCACCATGGGGTGCCGCATCAATGGGATGGAACCCGCGCAGTTCATCCAGCACTTGCCCGCTTTTGGCAATCTCGCGGCTGACACGATACGATGACTTGTGAAGGCGCATCACCACATTTATTTTCCGCCGCACCCATTCCGCATTATCAGGTGTGGTTCCGGCGAGCGCTGCATAAAACAGCGCCCTGCCCGCCACCCGGATATCAATCACCAAGGGCAAGTTTTTAACAACCGCCGCCGCTTGCATCTGCGTTCCCAAGGCCCAGGCGTCCACCTCGTCAAAATGTGAAAACCGCAAGGTTTGCTCCTGCAGTTCAATACGCGCCAAATCCCCAGTAAGACTCAAAATTCCTGTCTCTCCTCAACAAACCTTCAGCTTAGTCCAAAGAGTCAAAAATGCAAAACAAGCCGTGAAGCATAACGGGGATCTGCATTATCGATCCAACGATGCCGACATTGCCGAAAGTTGCTGCACCACCCAGGCCAACCCGGCGTCCTTCTCGTTGCGGCGGTGCCAGATGGCATTCACGGGAAACGACCTGATCTTGATCGGCGGTGGAAAAAGATTGAGCTTGAACCGCGCGGCATTTGCCTCCGCCAGCCGCTTGGGCAGCGTGGCGATCATGTCCGTCTCACTCACCGTGGCGAGTGCCGGAAAAAACAGCGGGAACACGGCCGCTACATGCCGCTTCATACCCTTTGACTCAAGCACCTCATCAACAATGCCGCGCGCATCGCCCAAAAGTGAAACTAGGAGATGCCGTGCGGCAAGATAGGACTTGGTGGAACCGTCAAACATCTTGTTTTTCTGCCGCGCCACAACGGCATAGATCTCCTCATGCAGCCGTTGCACAAAATGCTGCTGCGACACATTCGTCACGAAGCCAATGACAAGATCCACTTCATTGGCATCAAGCAGGTCAAGCGCATCCTGGCGGGCTGCAGACCGCAGCATGAGTTCAAGGCCCGGCGCTTGCCTTTCAAAGACGCCGCACAAGGCAGGCCCGAACATTGACGCATGATAGTCGAGCGTGCCGATGCGGAAGCGCCGCCGTACCGTGACCGGATCAAACGCCTCTGGTATATTGAGCGTGTCCTGCGTCATCGCCAAAACGGCGGCGATACGTGGTTCCAGGTCGAGCGCGCGAGATGTGGGCTCGATGCCATGGGGCTTGCGCAGGAACAGTGGATCGCCAAACACATCGCGAAGACGACCAACCGTATGGCTGATCGCCGATTGCGTGAGGCCCAGCCTACGCGCCACCAGTGTGAGCTTTCTGAGCCGCATCGTCTCTGCGAATACCAGCAACATCGTCATGTCGAGTCGGCGCAATGCAATATGATCAATATCAGTCATGAGTTTAATTCACTGGTTTTAATATGAACTATACTCATATCACATCGCGTATGAAATGAAGAGTGTGAATATGCGTATTGCGGTAATCGGAACCGGACGGATTGGAACCGCCATTGGCGAAGGCTGGAAAGCGGCTGGGCATGTGGTCGTCTACGGCTCGCGCGAACCGAAAGGCCTTGGCCACGTCGGCATCAAGGCGGCGGCAGACCAGACCGATGTGATTGCAATTGCCACACCTTGGGATGCGGTGGAGGCGGCGTGCAAGATGATGGGCCCGCAGAAGGGCAATGTGATCATCGACTGTTCCAACCCGGTTATTATGGGTGCAGGTGCGCCCACCGACAAAACCGGCCATGTGCTTTCGGGCGCGGAACAGGTGCAACAATGGCAACCCGAGGCATATGTTTTCAAGTCACTCAATCAAACCGGCTTTGAAAACCTGATCAACCCAAAAGCTTTCACATCAAAGCCCCTCATGCTGGTGACGGGTGATGACGTAGCAGGCAAAGCCGTTGTGATGACGCTCGTGGCCGATCTTGGCCTCGATGCCATTGACGCAGGTCCGCTCACCAAATCCGACAAACTCGAACAACTGGCAAGCCTGTGGATGGACCTCGCCTTCCGGCAGGGCCTCGGCCGCGGCTTCGCGTTCACAATCACCAAACGCTGAATATCAAAGGAGAACAACATGAGCCTACGTGATCCCAACCCCGTCAATGCGAAAAAGCCCAAGCGCATCGCGATTGTCATTTCCAATCCGGCGATCTCCACAACCACTGGCTGGCCCGTGGGCTTCTGGTGGTCGGAACTCAGCCACCCCTATCTCACCTTCACCGAGAAGGGCTACGAAGTCGAAATCTTTTCGCCAGACGGCGGCAAGTGTGCGGCGGATGCCATGAGCGATCCGCGTGATCCCACAAAATACTCCTCAACCGATCTGATCAGCATGGGCTTCATTGCAATGCCCGCGTTGGCGGCGAAGGTTGAGGCAACACGCAAGATCAACGAGCTGAAGGTGGCCGATTTTGATGCCATTGTCGTCGCAGGCGGCCAGGCACCGATGTTCACCTTCGACAAGGCAACCGCACTCCACAAGAAGTTTGTGGACTTCTATGAGTCAGGCAAGGTGGCGGCCGCTCTCTGTCATGGTGTTGCCATTCTCAAATACGCCAGGCTTTCAAACGGCGAACCACTTGCCAGAGGCAAAACGGTGACCGGCTTTGCCAATGTGGAGGAGGATTTCGCCGACAATGCCGTGTAGGGCATGAATCTTCTGGCACGCGACAAGCATGTCATGCCTTGGCGCATCGAGGACGAACTGAAAAAACTCGGTGCCAACTACATCCAGGCGGGCCTGTGGCGCGGTTTCGCCGTGCGCGACGGCAACCTCATCACCGGCCAGCAGAATTTCTCCGGCATGGAGACAGCCGAAAAAATCATCGAAGCCCTGGGAGAATGACATGAAGAAACTTTTGCTCGCAACATTCGCTGCCGCATGGGCCTTTGCAGGCTCCGCCTTCGCAGACCGCATCATCATCATCCATGGCGCGTTCCAGAATGCCGCAGCTTGGTCGGAGGTTGAAAAGCTGCTCGAAGCCGAGGGACACGATGTAGACGTGGTCGATCTGCCGGGTCGCGGTGCCGAAGGAGACCTGAAGACCATCAACCTCGCAGCATATCGAGACACTGCGCGGGCCGTGATCGACGGCAAGGCTGAGCCTGCCTATCTCGTGGGCCATAGCTTTGGCGGCTTCACAATTTCCAACGTGGCCGAGGCCGAACCCGCCAAGATCAAAAAGCTCATCTATGTGGCGGCCTATCTCCCGAAATCGGGCGAGTCCCTGCAGAGCCTTTCAGCGCAGGACAAGAATAGCAAGTTCACGAAAGAGAATTTTGTGGTGGCCAAGGACTTTAGCTACGCCGAGGTGCTGGAAGCGGATCGCGGGCTGATCTTCGCCAATGACGGGTCGCCGGAAATCCAGTCCATGGTCACCAAGAGCCTGCTTAAGGAACCGCTTGCACTAATGGCAGAATCCATAAACCTCACCGCTGTGTTTGATGGTGTGGCCAAGGCCTACATTCGCACCACAAAGGACAACGCCGTTTCAACACCGTTGCAGGACATGATGATCGAGCGGGCGGGATTGAAACAGGTGATCTCAGTTGACGCGGGCCATTCACTCTTCATCACTGCACCTCAAGCGGCTGCGGACGCGATTATCGCAGCAATGGCCGAGTGAGGCTTTTTACAAACCATGCGCCAACGTAGCATGTCGAATGATGTTGCTGGCCCCGTGCAAAAAATCAAAGGCGGGCCAACAAACGTTTGGCCCGTCTCCTTCGTGTCAATCACCCAACCTGATTGACAGTTTTGTTGAAGCGGGAGGCTTTCCGCATCACTGAAACAATTGAACGTTTGCTGAAGCGACTGTGAACTTTATCACAGTTTTTGGTGCTGAGTTCGCATAAATCCTTGCCGATACCCTTAACGCGAAAACACTTCTGGAGTAGTCTCCCGGACTGGGACGTGCTGAGAAGAGGAAGGAACCAAATCATGGCAAGAGTACCTCGCAAGACCGCATCATCCGACAAGCGCAGGAAGCTGTTCACGGCCTATTCCATTCATGTCGCAAACGCCAAGGACAACAAGATGCTGGGCGCACTGAAGCAGGAGCGCAGCACGTTCCGCGGCTTTGCTGTCAACGGATTGAAGCCAGCGGCAATGGACCCCGAAAGTGCGGCCAAGCGCATTCTCATGCAGTCACTCGAAAGCAGCCGCATGCCGAAGCTCGCCGCACCCAAGGTTGGCAAGACGGTGAGCGAATTCAAAAGTCTCGGTATTGAAACCGTGGCCCTGACCAATACCAATATCGTCAAGTTCCGGCAGATGATCGACAACATTCCCGTCTATGGCTCACTCGTTTCAGTCGAACTCGACGACAAAAATGAATGCGTGTCGATCAATTCAAATCTGGCAAATCCTGACGTGGCCTCGCACACCGCGAAAGTGTCGCAACTTGCAGCCCTTAAAACGGTGGCGGAAGCAGCGGGTTATGACGCCAAGAAGCTTCCATCGGTAACGCCCGAATTAAATCTCTATGCCCATGCCGATGGCAAATGGCATCTTGTTTATATTTTTCCAAATGTGCAGAACGCCCCTGCAAGGCCTACCAGCACGAAAACAGGTCGCGGCGAGACCAGTCATTATTTCCGCACCGACTATATCGTTGATGCGTTGAGCGGAAAACTCATCGCAGCCCTGCCGCGCACCACCGGCCTGACGTCCACCACAGTCCAGGCCAAAGACGAGCTTGGCGTCAGCCGCAGGATCGGAGTGACCAAAAGCGGCGGCAAGCAAGTTCTTTTCGATCCCGTTCTCAATATTGAAACCCATGACTTCGCTTTCGGCGACGTCAACCGCTTTGCAAACAGGCTACCCGGACAAGTCATTTCTGCTCCCCCGCCCTTCTCGCCCGCCGCCGTAAGCGCCCATGCCAATGCTGCCGACGTTGCGCTGTTCATGCGCAATGTGTTGAAACGCAACAACATCGACAACAAGGGCGGCAAGCTCGTCTCGGTCGTAAATGCGGTCGACAGCAGCGAACCGATGCCCAACCAGCAATGGTTCAATGCCTTCTGGGATGGCGCGGAAATGGTCTACGGCCAGGTGCTGTTTAACGGCAGCTTGCGTTCCATCGCCGCCAGCGCCGATGTCGTCGCCCATGAGTTCTTCCACGGTGTTACCGACCATACGGCACAGCTCGTCTATGAGATCGAAAGCGGTGCCATGAATGAGTCCTACTCGGATATTTTCGGCACCATCATTTCGAATTTCACCAATCCTGACGTTGGCAGCTGGAACTGGCTGGTGGGCGACGGCATCTCAAGTTCGGTCGCAGCATTCCGCAGCATGAAAGACCCCACCGCGTTTGGTCAACCCAAATACATGCGGCATTTCGTACACCTTCCCAATACGGAGAGGGGTGATCACGGCGGTGTGCACACCAACAGCGGCATCCATAATTTCGCCGCCTACCGGCTGATGACCGCGAAGTCTGCTGGTAGATTTGTGTTCAGTCCGGCGGAAGTGGCAGCCATCTTTTACATCACTGTAACGCAGCAACTCAGCCGCCAATCCGGCTTTTCCGACAGCCGCCGCGGCGCCCTTATCGCCACCCGCTCCCTGTTCCGAAATGCATCGGCAGCCGAACTGGCCAAGCGTGTGAAGGCAGTGGAAAAGGCTTTCACGGCTGCGGGGATTGTTTAGGGCTCGGCGTTAACTTCTTTATAATCAGGGCAAAACTGCGGTTGGTTTAACGCAAAGAAATTTTTCATTTTCAAGGCGTTGACAAAAAGTATCTTATATGATACGTAACGTTATGATTAACCAACCGAAGCCTTTACCACTTCGTTTCTGGAGCTCGGGCCTCGGCAATCAGCCAACAAGGGATTGGTTTAGAGCCTTACCGGATGCGGATAGAGCGGTGCTTGGTCGGGACCTGCGTCGTGTTTAATTTGGCTGGCCGATTGGAATGCCATTGGTGAAATCCATGGGTTATGGGCTTTGGGAATTGAGAACATCGCTGCCAAGTAAGCGAGAAGCGCGAGTGCTGTTTTGCATGAATGAGGACACAATTGCCGTAAAACGAATGAGGGATCTTACATCATGAAATTTAATCCAAAACATCTGGGTTCAAATGTCGAAGAGGTGTTGGAAGAGGACGGCAACCTCGAATCCGCCACTGACTATGCTGTAAAAAGCGTTTTGGCTTGGCAGCTCGCACAGGAAATGAAAAGGAAAAAACTTTCGAAGAAAAAAATGGCTGAAGTCATGAAGACCAGTCGCGCGCAGTTGGACAGGTTGCTCGATCCCACGAGTGGCAATGTGACGATTTCGACGTTACAGAAGGCGGCTAATGCTGTGGGAAAGAGTTTGAGAGTAGAACTGATTTGACACTTTCAACGTTTAGTCAATGACAGCTAAAAATATTGAGAAAATCACTCCCTATCGATAAGAGTATTGTCTTGAGCGCTTATAGTTACGCTCAGGAAATGTGTGCACGTCTCGCAAGTTATGGGACCGCCAGTCCAATTCAAGAAATTGGTTACGGCGATTTTCTAGAAATTGCCAAAGAATTGGCTCACCGTGACATTTTATTTTTGGCTATTTCGATCAGGCGTTTATCGGAGCTAACCTCAACGCAAAAACTGTTAAAAACTTTGCATATGCCGAATAAACCGGAGATTGATTGGAAAACAAAAGCCTCACAATCAGTTAAACTGAAAGACGGAATTGACTGTTGGGCGCTATTTGGGAAAATCATTCACTCACATGATTTCTTTATAATCAAAGACACTGTTACTTTAAAAGTATTTTCACGAAAAAAAGGCGTAGGTGCTGGAAACTCGCAAGTGGACCTGCTTCAAAACAAAGATATTCGCGCCATCTGTGCTGTGAAATCCGATAGGGGGCCTATAGTACTATTTTCAATCGCTGATCTCGTCGAACGAAGCGTAGACTACTTAGATGAGATCAAAGATATATTTATGGAAAAAAACGTACTACCCCCTTGGACTACTTGACGTAGGAAAAAAGAATTTAATTCCGAGCCTTGTCCACCAGCTTGTTCTTGCCGATCCATGGCATCATTTCACGCAGCTTCGCGCCCACGGCTTCGATCTGGTGGGTGTCGTTGTTGCGGCGGATGGCTTTGAAGCGGGCGGCTCCGGCGCGGTATTCCTGCATCCACTCGGATGTGAACTTGCCGGTTTGAATATCGTTGAGCACGCGCTTCATTTCGGCTTTGGTTTCCGACGTGATGATGCGTGGGCCGGAGACGTATTCGCCCCATTCCGCCGTGTTGGAAATCGAGTAGTTCATGTTGGCAATGCCACCTTCGTAGATCAGATCTACGATCAGCTTCACTTCATGCAGGCATTCGAAATAGGCCATCTCGGGTGCGTAACCCGCTTCCACCAGTGTTTCAAAACCGGCGCGGATGAGCTCCACCAAACCACCGCAGAGAACAACCTGCTCGCCGAACAAGTCGGTTTCGCATTCTTCCTTGAATGTTGTCTCGATCACGCCGGAGCGGCCACCACCAACGCCTGACGCATAGGACAATGCAAGGTCATGGGCATTGCCGCTCGCATCCTGATGAATGGCGATGAGGCAGGGAACGCCGCCGCCCTTCTGGTATTCACCGCGCACCGTATGACCGGGGCCCTTGGGGGCGATCATCACCACGTCAACCGTCTTCTTCGGTTCGATCAAGCCGTAATGCACGTTGAGGCCATGGGCGAAGGCGATGGCCGCACCATCACGAATTTTCGGTGCAATATCATTCTTGTAGATATCGGCCTGCAATTCATCCGGCGTTGCCATCATCAGCAAATCGCCCCAAGCGGCAGCTTCAGCCACGGTCATGACTTTCAACCCATCGGCCTCGGCCTTCTTGATGGTCGGCGAACCGGCCTTGAGCGCGATGGCGAGATGCTTGGCACCGGAATCCTTGAGATTGAGCGCATGGGCACGACCCTGGCTGCCGTAGCCGACGATGACGACTTTCTTGCCCTTGATCAGATTAACGTCGGCATCCCGGTCATAGTAAACGCGCATGTGAAACTTCCCTGTTGCTGTGGTGCGGTGGGAATTAGCCGCATGGCCGGATTAAGGCAAGCTGCAATCAGCATGGGGCCTATGTGCGCCCGCAGCACTGCTTGCCAATATTGGTTATGTGTGAAAACCTTCAAAAGTAGAATATTATGGGTCACTTGAAATGCGGTGGAGGTTGACATGACGCAGAAAACGGCGGGCCAGGAAATTCTCGAAAATGCCTACAAGCTGACCACACCCGATGACACTGTTGCCTATTACCGGAACTTTGCCCCAACCTATGACACTGATTTTGCAGCGCAATTGGGCTGGAATTACCCTAAAGCAATTGCCGAAGCCTATCATGCCCAAGCTACCGGGGACGACCTTCCCATCGCCGATATCGGCTGCGGCACGGGATATGTCGCAAGCGAGCTTGGCGTGCCGCAGGCGGTGATCGATGGCATGGATATCTCACCGGAAATGCTTGACGTTGCCAAGCAGAAAAACCTCTACCGGAACCTCACCCTGATTGACTTGACCGGCCCTTTGGACAGGATAGCCGGAAATTATGGCGCGGTCCTGAGTGCTGGCACGTTCACCCACGGCCATCTCGGAACCGGTCCGCTCCGCAGCCTTCTCGACATCGCCCGCCCCGGCGGGCTCTTCATCATCGGTGTCAATCAGGCCCATTTTGAGAAACAGGAATTTTCCGGCGTTCTCGACATGCTGGTGAAGGACGGGAAGATTGGCCTGGTCAGGATTGACCAGGTGAAGATATATTCAAAGACGGACCATGACCATTCCAATGATCACGCGTTCATCCTTCAGTATCGCAAGATTTGACACCGTTACGGATTGGCAATCGCGTCCCTGAACATCTGCACCGTGTCGGCCATGCCGAATATCATTGCATCGGCAATGATGGCGTGGCCAATGGAAACTTCCAGCAGGTTTGGAAGTGCGGCCACAAGGCGCGGCAGGTTTTCACGGGTAAGATCATGGCCCGCATTGAGGCCAAGTTCCTCAGCCTCGGCGGCCTTGCCCGTGGCCAACACTTTCTTAAACTCCCATTCACGCTGCTCTTGGTCAAATGCGCCGCCGTAGGGTCCAGTATAGATTTCAATCCGGTCCGCATTGACATTTTTGGCTTGTGTGGCCAATCCGGGATCGGAATTTACAAACAGTGCCACGCGCATTTTCCCCTCCTGCAGCCGCGCGATCACATCGGCAAGCATCCCGCGATTGGCGGCAATATCCCAGCCATGGTCTGATGTGCCCTGGTGGGGATCATCGGGAACCAACGTGACTTGCGTTGGCCTGTTGGCCTCCACCAGCTTCAGAAACCGCTCATCCGGATAGCCTTCGATATTGAATTCACAATCCGGAAACTCATTCGCGATGAGACCCCGCAACACGGGCACATCTGAATGCCGAATATGCCGCTCGTCAGGCCGCGGATGAACTGTGAGACCCACGGCCCCCGCCTTCAACGCAATCCGCCCCAGCCCCTCAACACTCGGCCAAGGCAGATTCCGCCGGTTGCGCAAATAGGCAATGGCATTCACATTCACCGAAAGTTTGCAGCTCATGGGAAGAAATTAAGCGGAAATTGGAATGTTAGAAAGTCCGGTTTCAGGAAATAATGCCAGACCAGTTTCATGTTGCCCTCATCCGGCCGTTGGCCACCTTCTCCCATCCTTCGGACGGGCGAAGACGATGAAATAGAGCCCCTTCGCCTGTTCGCGCAGCAAATGGGAGAAGGTGCCCGAAGGGCGGATGAGGGGCTCTCTGATAAAGTGAACGCTTTAAACCCGCATCCCCTCAGCACCCCTGCTGATCCCCGCAACACCCGTGCGCGCGACTTCCACCAAGCCAATCGGCACCATGAGTGAAATGAATTGGTCCACCTTGTCGGGCTTTCCGGTAATTTCGAAAATGAAACTTTCAGTGGAGGCATCAATCACGCGCGCACGGAAGGCGTCGGCGAGGCGTAACGCTTCCATGCGCTTCTCACCTGTGCCAGCCACCTTCACCATCGCCAGTTCACGCGCAAGGGAGTTTCCCTGAACGGTGAGATCGGCGACGGAATGCACCGGCACCATACGCTCAAGCTGATGCTTGATTTGCGTGAGAACATTCGGCGTTCCCGTGGTCACAATCGTGAACCGTGACACATGTTTGTCGTGGATGGTTTCTGAGACCGTGAGCGAGTCGATGTTGTAGCCGCGGCCTGCGAACAGGCCGATGATGCGGGCCAGGACACCGGGCTCGTTGTCAGCCACGACGGCAAGCGTATGGGTTTCCACCGCCTTCTTCGTGGTGTCGAGAAAATAGGCTGAGCCCGTGGGTGCTTGATGTGCGTTCATGTCTTTCTCCTCAAACCAATTGCTTGCCGCGCGCGTCGATGACGCTGCCAACCTCTTCATCGCTCACATCTTCACCCAGCAACATTTCATTATGCGCCTTGCCCGACGGAATCATCGGGAAGCAATTGGCGAGATTGGACACGCGACAATCAAACAGCACGGGGTATGGCGACTTGATCATCTCCATGATCTTGCAGTCCAGATCCGCTGGCTTTTCACAGCGAATGCCAACACCGCCATAGGCTTCCGCCAGCTTCACGAAATCCGGCAACGCTTCCGAATAGCTTTCCGACATGCGGTTGCCATGCAGCAGTTGCTGCCATTGCCGCACCATGCCCATATACTGGTTGTTCAAGATGAAAATCTTGATCGGCAAACGGTATTGAATGGCGGTAGACATTTCCTGCATCGTCATCTGCACCGAGGCATCACCACCAATGTCGATCACAAGGGATTTGGGATGCGCCACCTGAACGCCAACGGCGGCGGGCAAACCATAACCCATGGTGCCAAGGCCACCGGATGTCATCCAGCGGTTTGGTTCCTGAAAATGGAAGAACTGTGCCGCCCACATCTGGTGCTGGCCAACCTCCGTGGTGATGTAAACATCCTTGTCCTTGGTGAGTTCATACAGCCGCTGAATGGCGTATTGCGGCATGATCACGTCTTTGTTCGCCTTGTATTTCAGGCAGTCCCGCGCGCGCCAGCCATCAAGCTCTTTCCACCAGCTTGCCATCGCTTTCTTGTCGAGTTCATAGGACTTGGCTTTCCACACGCGGATCATGTCCTCCAACGCATGGGCCACGTCGCCGACGATGGGGATTTCGACCTGCACAGTCTTGTTGATGGATGAGGGATCAATATCGATATGGATCTTGCGCGAGTTCGGCGCAAAGGCATCGAGCCTGCCGGTGATGCGATCATCAAAGCGCGCACCCACATTGATCATCACATCGCAATCATGCATCGCCATGTTGGCTTCGTATTTGCCGTGCATGCCAAGCATGCCAAGCCAGTTCTTGCCCGATGCAGGATAGGCGCCAAGGCCCATCAGGGTGGACGTCACCGGAATATTGGTGAGCTTCACAAATTCCCGCAGCAGCTTGGACGCTGTGACACCGGAGTTGATCACGCCACCGCCCGTGTAAAACAGCGGACGCTTGGCTTTTGAAATCAGTTCAACGGCCGCACGGATGGCATCCTGATTTGGCTTCACCTGTGGGCGATAGGTTTTATGCTCAATGTTCTTGGGGCCAACATAGCGCCCCGTGGCAAACTGAACATCCTTCGGGATATCAACCACGACAGGTCCGGGCCGCCCGTGGGTGGCCACATAAAATGCCTCATGCAGGATGCGGGCGAGGTCGTTCACGTCCTTTACTAGCCAATTGTGCTTGGTGCAGGGCCGCGTGATACCAACTGTGTCACATTCCTGAAACGCGTCACTGCCGATGAGATGGCTGGGAACCTGGCCCGTCAAACACACCATCGGGATGGAATCGAGAAGTGCGTCCGTGAGGCCAGTTACCGCATTGGTCGCACCGGGGCCGGAGGTCACCAACACAACGCCGCACTTGCCCGTCGAGCGCGCATAGCCTTCAGCCGCATGGGTTGCCCCCTGCTCGTGGCGCACAAGGATGTGCTTCACCTTGTCCTGCTGGAAAATCTCGTCATAGATCGGAAGCACGGCGCCACCGGGGTAGCCAAAAATGTGCTCAACGCCGTGGTCAGCCAGCGCCTTTAGCACAATCTCCGCACCCGTCATCAAATCACTCGTCGCCATATCAAACCCTCTTTCTTGTATTTATTCGTTTCACACAAACATGCTTACCAGACAATAAAAAAGGCCCCCGAGGGAGCCTGTTTTCGCGCAACACCGTGTATCCCGGAGGTCTAAACCTCCACGGCGCTACGCGGTCCCACGACAATAAGAATGTTGTTCATGAATGATTTTGTATGCGGGGATTTGGAAAAGGTCAAGGGGGCGGGTTAGATGAGCTTGAGTTCACCCATTTGAACGGCAAGTTCTGGCGCAAAGAGCGGGGCAATATTCTGGTCCGCGGGCACTTGCAAAACGTCACGATACCCATTGCTGCCGGGATGACGATGAACATGGGTCACCAGTTTTTTGGCATCAATGACCCAGGTTTCCCGAATACCATAACCGGCATAAAGCGGAATCTTGCGGTTCAAATCGAAACTGAGACTGCTATCGGATATTTCGACAATGAGTTGAACCTTTTGAGGTGGCAGATTTATCAGGCCGTCTGTCGCAAGATAAAACAGAAAATCGGGTTCGTGGAACGTGTCCTCATTGATACGCAAAGTCGTTTCAGTGACGAGGCAAACACTATCAAGAAGTTTTTTTGTCCAATATCTGTTCAGCGCGGACTTGATCAGTTCATGCCGATTTCCCTTTAGTGACATCGGAACAACTTCTCCCCCGATTAGCTCAAACCGATCATCTTCCAGCAAAATTCCGGCCTCGACCATGGCCTCGATTTCTGTCAACGACCAGCGGCGGCGCTGGAGACCCTCAGCGGCCTGTGTGGTCATGGGCAATTCCGGTGGTCGAAAATGCGTGTTCATGGGAGAACTATAGCACAGGTTTCTGCATTTGTGGAGACGCCACGCTCCACCCCTTGGCCTGTCCCCGTCCCCATGTCAGCTGGCGTTTGATGAACTGGTGGGTGGCGGTTTTGGCTAGTTTCACCGCTTCTTCCAGCCCAATGTCTCCGCGCAAATGGCGTGTGAGTTCGGGAACGCCGATGGCGCGCATCATGGGGAGTGCACTGTCGAGATCAACCAATGGCCGCACCTCGTCCAATGCGCCCGCCGCGATCATCCGGTCAAAGCGGGCGTCCGAGCGCGCGTACAGGTCCTCACGCGGAACATCCACCATGATGCGCTCCACGGCGACCTCGCGCAGGAAGGCTGATCGCTCCGCCTGTTGTTGCCAATGGGACAAGGGCTTGCCGGTTCCTTCCACCACTTCCAATGCACGGGCGATACGCTGCCTATCATTGGGTCCAAGCTTTGCCGCACCCACGGGATCACGGCGTTGCAATTCAGCGTGAATGTCACCTTCAAAACCCCGCCACTTCTCGCGAATACCCGCATCAATCGGTGGTACTTCGGCCAACCCCTGCTCCATCGCCATGAAATACAGTCCAGTCCCCCCGACGAGAATTGGCAGTCGCTCCTGTTCCCAAGCCGCTTCAATTTCACGCTTTGCGTCTTTCCGCCAGGCAGCAACGGAGTAAGCCTCCAACCCGGACACATGTCCATAAAGCCGGTGCGGCATGTCATGCATTTCATCATCGGTTGGCCGCGCTGAAAGAATGCGCAGCTCGCGGTAAACCTGTGAGGCATCAGCGTTGATGATCACTCCTCCGCGCTCACGCGCAAGCCGCAGCGCCAAAGCAGACTTGCCGCTGGCAGTGGGGCCTGCAATAAGCAGCACTGATTTGGTTTTGGCGTGGTTCATCATGACATCCGTTCTTGTTCTCATAGCAGCCCCGCGCTCCAACGCAATAAATGCAGATGTAATTTCAACAGTGGGCAGCGCGCCAAAATGGCTGTGCAACAGTGAGGCGGCGGAGTTTGCAATCTTTGGCGATGTGGCATTGCTGCGTGAAAAGCTGAAACACCTTCCCATCGACATCAACGTGGTGCCGACCGTCAACCGCCGCAAACGCCTGCTGATTGCCGACATGGACTCCACCATGATCGAACAGGAATGCATCGACGAGTTGGGCGTGGTCGCAGGTGTGGGTGACAAGATCAAAGCCATCACCGCGCGTGCCATGCGGGGAGAGATTGATTTCGCCGATGCGTTGCGGGAACGCGTGGGGCTGATGGCAGGGCTGGACGCCAGCGTCATCGACAAAATCGTACGCGAACATTTGACATTGATGCCCGGCGGCAAAACACTCGTGGCCACCATGAAAGCCCACGGTGCTTATACTGCTCTCGTTTCCGGCGGCTTCAAGCAATTCACCTATCGCGTGGCAGCCCTCGTGGGCTTTGACACCAATGAAGCAAATGACCTCATTATCGAAAATGGAAAGCTTTCAGGCCGCGTGAGTGAACCCATTCTTGGCAAAGAAGCCAAGGTTGAGGCGCTGAACCGCATAAGCTCCGTCCACGGATTAACGGTGGCAGATGCAATCGCAGTGGGTGACGGTGCCAACGACATTCCCATGCTGCAAACAGCAGGCATGGGTGTAGCCCTCCATGCCAAACCCAAGGTGCAGGAGGCAGCGCCCTATTGCGTCAACCATGGCGATTTGACCGCCCTGCTGTACTTGCAGGGGTACGCCCGCGAAGAATTCACCGCCTGATTACTTCTTCAGCTTCAGCGCAATAAACCGCATCTCAGCCTGCTTGCCACCTTTTGAGACCAGCAGCAAAACAGAATTCTTGGAAGCTTTCGTGGCCTCTTCAATTGCTGCTGAAATATCAGCAGCACCCACCACTGGCTTCTCGCCCGCTTCGGTAATCACGTCACCAGGCTCCAGCCGCTTGTCGGCAGCCACACTGTCTGGCGTCACTTCGGTGATCACGGCACCCTTTATGTCGTCATCAATGGCGTATTTCTGTTTGAGATCGTCTGTCATCGATGTGACCGTCATGCCAAGCACGGTGGTAACGGCAGGTGCGGCGGGCGTAACAGGCACTTTGTCCTGCTGGGCCACAACCTTCTCGCCATCCTCAAGGCGGCCAACCTCGGCCATCAATTCGATTTCCTTGCCCTTGCGGAATACTCTTACGGGAACCTTGGTGCCGATTTCCGTTTCCGCAACAATTTTCGGCAGGTCCTTCATTTCATTGATGGGCTTGCCGTTGAACATGATCACCACGTCACCCGCTTCAATACCCGCCTTTTCGGCAGGGCCTGTCTTGGTGACATCGGCAATAAGCGCACCGCGCGCTTTGCCCATGGTCATGCTTTCGGCAATGTCGTCGGTAACGGATTGGATTTTCACGCCAAACCAGCCGCGCCGCGTTTCACCGTATTTTTCCAGCTGGGCGACAACGTTCTTGGCCGTGTTGGCGGGTACGGAAAAGCCGATACCGACTGAACCACCCGTGGGTGAAAAGATCGCCGTGTTGATGCCGACCACATCGCCATTCAGGTTAAACAGCGGGCCGCCGGAATTGCCCTTGTTGATGGCAGCATCGGTCTGGATGAAATCATCATAGGGACCCGCATTGATATCGCGGTTGCGCGCCGACACGATGCCGAGAGATACAGAGCCACCAAGACCAAACGGATTGCCAATGGCCATCACCCATTCACCAATACGCAGTTTATCACTGTCACCAAAAACCACAACTGGCAGCGGCTTGTCCGGCTTCACGCGGATGACGGCAAGATCGGTTTTCGGATCGCGGCCCACAAGTTCTGCCTTGAGAACGGTCGAATCCTGGAAATGCACTTCAATGGCAGTTGCACCTTCGACAACGTGGTTGTTGGTCACAATGAGTCCACTGGCCGCAACCACAAATCCGGAGCCCATGGAGGTGACGGTGCGCTCAGGCAACCCTTGGCCTGGCGTTCCACCCTGCCCTTGGCGCTTCTTCAGGAAATCATCAAAGAAATCCTTGAAGGGAGAGTTGTCAGGCACGTCGGGGAGCTGCGGCGTGGGTGTGGACTCGCTTCCCTCCGGCTTGGTTTGCACTGATATTTCAACAACAGACGGTAGCAACCGTTCTGCAAGATCGGCAACGGAGGGAAGCTTCTCCAAGGCTTGCGCCTGTGCGGTTGCAGGCGCCATCACCGAAGGCGTTGCTACAAATCCAATAACACATGCTGCCAGTGCAACACCGCCCAAAAGGTTCCGCATCATGTCACTCTCTCCCGAAAATCAGCCGCCAAAATATGCGCGCGTCAACCATACCACTAACACACCAAACCCGACAGCAACCATACCAGCCGTACGCAGGTTTTCTTCCGGGGCTGCCTCAATGATTTTCATCATGTTTTTCAATTGCCCCGGAACCAAGGCATAAAGAAGACCCTCGATCACGAACACGAGACCGAGGGCCACAAGAAGTGCATGGATCATTGGGCCGGTGCAGCAGACGTCGACCGGCCATCTTTTTGAAACCCAAAATATTTGAAGAACTGGGAATTGGGGTCAAGTACCAGCGTTGTCCCTTCAGCGCCCAAGCTCTTGGAATAGGCCTGCATGGACCGATAAAAACTGAAGAACTCCGGATCCTGTCGGAAAGCCTCGGCGAAAACTTTGTTACGTTCACCATCGCCTTCACCCCGCACAATTTCCGACTGGCGTTGGGCATCGGCAATCTTTACCGTATATGTACGATCCGTTTCGGCATTCATGCGGGTCTTCGTTGCCTCGCCCTTGGAACGAATATTCGCCGCCAATGCGTTGCGTTCGGATTCCATCCGCTTGTAGGTTTGATCAAGTACATTTTCGTTCAAGTCGGTACGGCGTACACGAACATCAACGATTTCAATACCGAACGTGTCAGCTTCTTTGCGCAATTCGTCACGGATCTCGCGCATCATGATAGAACGGTCGGTGGAGAGCGCCGCATCGAAAGACCGCCGGCCATAGGTTTGGCGCAGTGCGGAATTCAAGCGCGAAGCCACACGAAGTTCGGCCTGTGCAAGATCTGCCCCAAGCGTTTCCCTGAACAGCCGCGTATCGCTGATCTTGGCAAGGGTTATAGCATCCACGATATAGACTTGGCTGGCGATATCCTGAACCGCAATATCATTGTTCTCCCAAATCAGGATACGGTCTTCGATATGGGTGACACTGTCCGCAAAAGGCAATTTGAAATACAATCCCGGTTTATCAACCGTACGATTGATTTCGCCAAATCGCAGTACCAACGCTTTCTCACGCTCGTCGACTGTGAAGTAGGAAGAGTAGGCAATGAACGCGACGAGCAGCGCAAGAATGCCAAATATGTTTTTAAAGATGTTCATTTGATTGTTCCAAACTTCAGTTACTGGCCAGTTGCGTTTGCGCGTTTTTGAACCTCAGGAAGCGGAAGATAAGGCACCACACCTGATCCATTCTGCCCACCCTCAATAATCACCTTGTTTGACTTGGATAAAATATCTTCCATTGTTTCAAGGTAAATACGTTGGCGTGTCACATCTTTTGCATTCTTGTATTCATTGTATACCGACAGGAAGCGTGCTGCTTCGCCTTGCGCTTCGAACACGACGCGAGATTTATAGCCATTGGCATCTTCAACAAGTTTTGCAGCTTCGCCTTCAGCCAGCTGAACCTGCTGGTTGCGATACTTCTCGGCTTCATTGATCAATTGCTGTTGGTTCTGCCCGGCTCTCACGACTTCCGCAAAGGCATTCGCAACTTCGGGCGGCGGTTGAACATCACCAAGGTTGATCTGGCTCACAATAACGCCAGACTTGTAATCATCAAGCAGGGTTTGGGTGATCTGCTGAACCTGGGCTGCAACAGCATCCTTGCCATTCGTCAAAATCATCTGGGCCCGGGTCTGGCCAACCACCTCACGCATGGCACTTTGCGCAGCAGCCCGGATTGTCCTTTCCTGATCGGCAACGTTAAACAAGAAATCCTTGGGCTCAACAATACGCCAAAAAACAGAAAATGGGACCGCGATAATATTCTTGTCGCTGGTCAACATTTGGCCTTCGTTGCCCTCCATGCCAATATTGATCTGGCGAACCGCACCAACGCGCGGTTTCTCCATGGTCTCGACTGGCCATAACGCAAAATGCAGGCCCGGATCGGCCGTGCGTGTGTAGGCACCAAATCTAAGCACGACGCCGCGTTCGTCAGGCTGAACCTGATAAATCGAATTATAAAGCCAAAATGCACCAAGCAATGCTACGGGCAATAGCCAAGTTGAAGCTCCACCGCCCTGTGGCAGTATATTCTTGAAGCTGTCCTTGGCGCGCCGCAGGATTTCATCGAGATCAGGGGGAAGGTTTCCGGGACCGCGGCCACCGCCACCGTTGTTTTTGGGGCCCTGCGGACCTTGCCCCCAAGGCCCTTGGTTCATCGGTCCCTTGTTTCCACCTTCGTCGCTATTCCACGGCATGTTTTATGAGCCCCGCTTGTTGTAGGTTAAATCTTGTAATTATGGATATAGGAAGCCCCCCCAGGAATGTCCATCATTTCAGGCGGTCAAGTGTTCGCAGGGTAAACCCCGCACTGTCACCAGGGCCAACCCCATGAATTTCACGGGCAACCTCTTGCCACTCACCGGGGTCAATTGGGGGAAAAAACGTATCCCCGACAACATCCATGTCAACTTCGGTGAGATAAATGCGATCTGCCAGCGGGAAAATCATGGCGTAGATTTCACCCCCACCGATAATTGCAATTTCCCCGGTATTTTCCGCCGCGCGAAGAGCTGCATCAATAGTGGCAACGACAAGTGCGCCCTCGGCACTATATCCCGTTTGCCGGGTAATCACGATGTTCTGCCGCCCCGGCAGTGGGCGTTTTGGCAGGCTTTCCCATGTCTTGCGGCCCATGATCACGGGTTTTCCCAGCGTTATCGCCTTGAAGCGCTTGAGATCAGATGAGATATGCCAGGGCAAGCCGCCATCGCGGCCAATCACACCATTGCGCGATACTGCAACGACGAGGGAAATGCGGTTCATGCGACCGCCAATTTCTGCAAAGCACCATCTGCCACGTTGTAGATTGTCCATTCATCCTGCGGTACGGCACCCAGCGATTTGTAAAACGCGATTGTCGGCGCGTTCCAATCCAGCACCGACCATTGCAAGCGTGGCAGGCCTTCGGCAACGCAACGCTTGGCCAAATGTAACAGAAGTGATTTACCTATCCCCTTGCCGCGCAAGGCCTCGTCAACAAACAGGTCTTCCAGATAAATTCCGGCTCGCCCGCGAAACGTTGAGTAATTGTAGAACCACAACGCAAAACCAGCCGGTTCACCATTCCAGAATGCCAAGTCGCAAAATACCCGCGGGTTTGCACCAAACAGGCTTTCAGCGATGTTGGAAACAGTTGTTGTAACCTTATGACGCAGCTTTTCATAATCCGCCAGCTTGCAGACGTAATCATAAACAAGCTGCTCGTCACCAGAGATGGCGTTGCGGATACTCAAAGTCATTGCGGTTGTGCGAGAAATATGACCGCGGCGTAGACTGCGTTCCAGACAGCATGGCAGGCCATCGTCAGCCACAAACTGCCAAAACGGATGAGCAATGCACCTAGCACGAGCCCCATCAGAAAGATGATTCCGACGGCAAGCCAAGGTTCGGAGATGTGCATCAGTGACCAAACAACTGAAGTGATCAGTGTTGCTCCAGAAAGCCCTGCCCGGCTTTTGGCCAGAACCGAAAACAGAAAACCGCGAAAAATAAACTCCTCAGCAACAGGTGCGCCAATAGCGATTGCGGGAAACGCCAGCCAGAAAAACACGGGCTCATTGGCCAAATCAAACATCGCCTCTTTCACCATGCCGGCAGAACCTGTGGACGGTGATTGACCGTTGGGACCAGGGGTATACTCCGCAAGGTCTATATGAAAAACCGTAACGACCGCCAGGATAACAGCGTACATCAGAAGCAAAAATCCGCCAATGACACATATCCAACCCAACCCGCTCAATTGTGGCCAACGGAGGGAAAGCACGTCCCAGGGATTGCCACCCTTGATCTTGGAAAAATACCAGACAAGAACGCCAGTCAAAGCCGATGCAGGAAAAATTCCGATGATGAACGCCTTGATGACTTGCTTGGGATCATCGAAACCACTTTGAAAAAGCAATGTGAGAATCGATACACCGGCTAACGCCTGAAGAAGTGCATTTGCAATGACCAGGATCAGCGCCAGTCCCAATCCGGCCCACAGGCCTGCTGGATATGTCGAACGGTAATACCACGGCGTATAAAACCCACGGAGATCGCTGCCAAATTTATCCATGCCTAAACAGCCACAGGCGCAGATATATGCGGGTGCGATTGGTAATTCACGATTTCAAAATCCTCATATTTAAAGTCATCAATGGACGTGACCTCACGCTTTAACACCAGCTGCGGCAATGCAAAAGGTACCCGTGCCAGCTGGGTTTCAATCTGGGTGAGATGATTGAGATAAATGTGGGCATCACCGAACGTGTGAATGAACTCGCCTGCCTTGAGTCCCGTGACATGGGCCATCATGTGCGTCAGCAGGGCATAGGATGCAATGTTAAACGGCACACCCAACAAAATGTCAGCTGATCGCTGATAAAGCTGGCAGGAGAGTTTTCCATTGGCCACGTAGAACTGGAACATGCAGTGGCACGGTGGCAACGCCATCTTGTCAACGTCCGCAGGGTTCCACGCTGTCACCAAATGCCGCCGCGAATCCGGATTTTTCTTGACCCGCTGAACCGTATCCGCAATCTGGTCAATCACGCCGCCATCCCGTGTGGGCCATGACCGCCACTGTGCGCCATAGACTGGTCCCAAATCACCATTGGCATCTGCCCATTCATCCCAAATGCTCACTTTGTTGTCATGCAGGAACTTGATGTTGGTATCGCCAGTCAGCAACCAGAGGAGCTCGATGATGATGGAGCGAAAATGCAGTTTCTTGGTTGTGACAGCGGGAAATCCCGCAGCCAGGTCAAATCGCATCTGGTAACCAAAAACCGATTTCGTACCCGTACCGGTACGATCCGGCTTTTCAACACCATGGTCGCGGACATGCCGCATCAGGTCAAGATATTGCTTCATGGATTACACGCTAGCCGATTCTCTCCACAAACAAAAACAGCGGAGCACAAGGCCCCGCCGCGACAAAGAAACACGAAGAATTAAGCGAGCTTTGACATCGTTTTTGTTGCTTCGGCAACAAGGTAATAAACCGTAACGCGATGCTTCGTCTTGTCAGCTTTCATTTTTTCGCCAACGGAAAGCACAGCTGCTTCCGCAGCCTTTGCATCAAGGCCCAACTTCTTTGCGCAGAAACCGTCCACTACACGCTTCACTTCAGCAGCGTCAGTCACCGACACGAACTGCGAGTCTTTTCCGCGCAAGGCAATTCCACAAAACTTTACGATTGATGCAACAGCTGCAGCATTCACGTTCGACGTGTATTTCTTGATGTCTTCGGCGTAATCAGCCATTATTTAACTCCCCCTAAATAGGCAAAAGGCTTATGCCTTCCACGCCAGCTATAGCATTCAAATTGACTTTTGTAAGGCCCCCATTTGTAACATTTTATCTTTCCCTTCCACATTCCCCAAAGAGCCCCTATATCTGAAGAGCCGAACAGCAATGGGCGGCTATGGTGATAAAATGCCATCGTAATAAACCATTCGGACCCGGGGGCAGTACCCGGCGCCTCCACCACAGCCGATTGCGAAAGCAATCGGCGGTCAAGCCCGACAGCGGTTTTCCTTAAAACCGCGAAAGGGCAACAGTGCGGCAATCGACTGTGATGGGGGCGAACTAGGATCGACGAGGGTGTAAAGGGTGGAGCTTTGCCCGTGATGGTTCCGACGTTATCGGGCTAAACAAGTAGTTGCAAATGACAACTATGCTCCGGTAGCCCTCGCAGCGTAAGCTGTGCGGAAAACCGAAATTAAGTCCTAAGGCTTAGCCGTTTTAGGCGGGGTTCGCCGGTACCTGGCAACAGAAACCGGCACTTCTTTTATCTTTCCAATTTTTGAAACACTGCTAGGCTGCCCGCGCTGCCTCGACGCCATGCCGCTGGTTCATGCGGTTTTTCAGTCTTGGCCGAAATACAATGTTGGGAGGCAGCGCGGGGGCTGGCCCCGATTGGAGAAGGAGGAAACATCATGTCCTACTATCTCTATCAACTCAGCTATTCTAAAGAGGCCATCAAAGCGATGGTTGCCAATCCAACCGACCGCGAAGCCGCTGCACGAAAACTCATCGAAGCCCTCGGCGGAAAACTGCACCACCTGTTTTTCGCTTTCGGGCAATATGACGTAATCTGCCTTATCGAAGCACCTGATGACAAAACCGTAATGGCGTGTGCCGCCGCGGTTGCATCCGCTGGCACGGTGTCCGGTTCATCAACGGTCAAACTGATGACGGCAGCCGATGCCATGGCCGCCATGATTATGGCTGGAAAAGTCACGGGTGCTTACAAAGCCCCACACGCTTGAAACGACGTGGCGCGGCGGGAAATGTTTTCGCCGCGAAATCCTGCCAAGGAACCCTTATTAATGTCTATTGAACTTGATCACAAAGAGGTAACAACATGCCCTTGAAAGTCATCGGTGTCGGCGTTGGCCGGACAGGAACATACTCACTTAAACTCGCAATCAATCAGCTGGGCTGCGGCCCGTGCCACCACATGGAAGAAGTGCTGCATCACATGCCGGAACAGTTGCCGCTATGGCAAGCGGCTGTGAATGGACGCCCTGACTGGTCTACAATTTACAATGGCTATGCCAGTGCAGTCGATTGGCCAACGGCTGGTTTTTGTCAGGAATTGAACAAGGCCTATCCTTCGGCGAAATTCATTCTGACTGTTCGGAATGCCGAAAGCTGGGTCGAGAGTTTTTCGGGAACGATATACAAAGCACTTGCAGGACGCGACCACGTCCCGGATCACATGAAGCCATGGCTTGATATGTCCAATAACGTTATCACAAAAACAGGATTTGCCAGCGGACTAGACGTGGCGGGACTGACAAAAGCCTTTAATGATCATTCCCAATTAGTGAGGCAACTGATCCCGGCAGACCGGCTGCTGATCTACGAGGTCAAACAAGGCTGGGAACCGCTCTGCAAATTTCTGGGCCAAGCAGTTCCGTCCGAGGATTTTCCCAAAACCAATTCGCGAGAAGAGTTCTGGGAGCGTATCAAAGCCGCAACATAAGCCACATATTACTCACCCGTTTCCAGCCCCCTACGCGTCATATGAAATGAGCGTTCATATCCCGGCGCAGCAGGTTGTCAACAACTCGCCCTCTGCCAGGACCATAAAAGCATATCTTCCGCGGATGCAGACTTTAACACCGCAGATACAGCGAAAGGAAACAATCCAATGTCGAACAACCCAAATGCCGATGGGTATGTTGTTACAAAGCCCCACACGCTTGAAACGACGTGGCGCGGCGGGAAATGTTTTCGCCGCGAAATCCTGCCAAGGAACCCTTATTAATGTCTATTGAACTTGATCACAAAGAGGTAACAACATGCCATTGAAAGTCATCGGCGCAGGTTTCGGTCGAACCGGAACAGATTCCATGCGTGAAGCGCTGACCATCCTCGGCTTCGGCCCTTGCCATCACATGTTTGAAGTCATCTCCAACGACACGCAAAAGCAGCGCTGGCGAGCTTTGGTGCAAGGCGAGACGCCTGACTGGGAGTGTCTGTTTGAAGGTTATTCGTCTTGTGTCGACTGGCCATCAGCTTACTATTGGCGCGAACTCGCAGCGGCATATCCCGACTCTCCCTTCATTCTCACCAATCGAACACCTGAGAGTTGGTGGAGTAGTTTCGAGAAAACCTTACTGCCACCCTTACTTGCAAGCACTGATGAAAAATCATTAGGATTGGCGCTTATCGCAACTAAAGTGTTTAAAGGCCACATGGCAGATCGTTCGCACGCTCTTGCAGCCTACGAAGCCAATATCCGTGATGTCACTGCCACCATCCCGCCAGAGCGCCTGCTCGTCCACAATTTGGGCGATGGCTGGGAGCCGCTCTGCCGTCACCTCGGCGTTGCTGTTCCAAAACAACCCTATCCCGACCGCAATACGACTGAGAATTTCAACGCAAGAATTTCCGGTTTAAAGAAATGAACTTGACTTAGGAACAAGCGTGGCACGACCATTCGACAAAACCAACAAGGCAACACCTGAATAATGCCTCTTCAAGAAACCCTACAAATCCTCGGCGGCGTGGGCGTCATTGCGTCGATGATTTATATCGGCATACAAATCCGCAACAATGCCCGCGCTTTGCGGGCCGCGACCTATCAACAGCTCAGCGTCATTTCAATACAGGGTTGGCTGGCCATGGCGCACAATGGCGAAACGACAGATATCATGCTGCGCGGCATGGATGATTTTTCTACCCTCAATCGCGTCGAAAAAGCCCGCTTCCGTTTCATCGTCATGGGTTATGTCAAGGGTTTTGAAAACGCCTGGTTTCAACACAATATCGGGACGTTGCGCGAAAGTGACTGGAAGGCCATGACGGTCGATATGCACTCATTCTTCTCAACACCCGGCACAAATACGGCTTGGCCAATTGTGAAAAATCGATTTAATGAGGAATTCGTTGCCTACGTGGATGAGATCCTTCAACGGCAGGCCCCGGTGGTTGCCAACTACAAGCCGCCGCAAATTGCTCCCGTAAAAACAAAGCTTCGCAAAACCAAATCCACCAAGGCGTGACAATCACCCTGCACAAAGGCTATGTTCGCTCTGCGAGTCGCAAATTCAAACGAGATAATGTGTTAATGCCCGAAGACCTGATGCGATATGATCAATTGGCACAAAATGCCTTGCGCGGCGTGGTGCGCGATGCGTTGCGCCGAGTCGAAAAGTCAGGCCTCCCCGGCGATCACCACTTTTACATTGCGTTCAATACCAAATTTCCAGGTGTCGATATCGGCGAGCGCATGGCGCAACGCTATCCCCGTGAGATGACAATTGTCATCCAGCACCAGTATGAAAACCTGATTGTGAGGGATGATCGTTTTGAAGTCGAACTTTCTTTCGACAATATTTCGGAGAAGTTGATCATTCCATTCAATGCGGTCAAAGGCTTTCTCGATCCTGCCGTGCAGTTTGGCCTGCAGTTCGAGGTCGTCAATGTGGAGTCAGGGGCAGATGTGGAAAACAAGATAGCAAAGCCCATAGCCCCGAAATTGAAAACCGTTGAAAGCGAAATCCAGGTTCCGCAAGACGACGCTGACAAGGAAGCGCCAAAAGTTGTTTCCCTCGATGCATTCCGCAAGAAATAAATCAGGACCGTACATGAGTGTTTTTAGGTTAGTTGCGACCAGCTTGGCAGTTGTATCGGCGATCGTGTCGCCAATGGCTTTTGCCCAGTCAGTGCAGGACCAGTCAAACCTTGCTGCCCTTGCTGCGGTTGATTTGAAACGCGCCGCCGCCAAGAGCATTTTTGGCAACATGAAAGTTCCCGCAAATTTACCAGCCCGCGCCATCGGAAGTTATGCGCGAGGCTGCCTGTCAGGCGCAAAACCACTGCCTGTTGATGGCCCGGCCTGGCAAGTCATGCGCACATCACGCAATCGCAATTGGGGCCACCCTGCCCTTGTCGCCCTCGTCGAAAAACTCGCTCTTGAAGCCAAGGACCGGGATGGTTGGAACGGTCTCATGGTGGGCGATATCGCCCAGCCCCGCGGTGGCCCCATGTTGACAGGTCACGCAAGCCATCAAATCGGGCTGGACGCTGACGTCTGGCTGAACCAGATGCCCAACCACACCATGTCTTACAAGGAGCGCGAAGACTTGTCGGCAACATCGGTGGTGAAAGACCGCCAGTCCATGAACTACAGCGTGTGGACGGAAAACCACGCGCGGCTGATCAAGCGCGCCGCCAATTACCCTGAGGTCGCCCGCATATTCGTTCATCCGCCCATCAAGGCGGAGCTCTGCAAATGGGCAACGGGCGACCGTTCGTGGCTTGCCAAGGTGCGCCCCTATTTCAACCACACCTATCATTTCCATATCCGCATGAAATGTCCGGCAGGCTTTGCAGGCTGCAAGGACCAATGGACCCCGGCACCCAAGGACGGCACCGGCTGCGGCGAGGAACTGGCATACTGGATGGGGCCAACACCATGGGTGAAGAAAAAACGTGACCCCAACGCGCCGCCCATCAAACCGGCGCCCCCCTTGACTCTCTCTGCCCTTCCTGCTGAATGCCGCGCCGTAGTGACGGCCCCATAGTCCATCGCTCAAATTATTGAAGGAGTGGAGCCCGCGGGGGCGGTCCATGACACAAAATAGCAACGCAACCGATGCAGGTGCCCATGGTTCTGGCGCTTCATCAACCAAATACAAACTGGCCTTCGCATCACTCGGCGTGGTATTCGGAGATATCGGCACAAGCCCACTATATTCCATGCGCGAAGCCTTGCATCCTGTCGTGGCCGCAGGTGGTGATTTAAGATTGGCCGTACTGGGTGTTGTGTCGCTGTTGCTCTGGGCACTTATCCTTATAGTGTTCCTGAAATATGTTATCCTGCTCATGCGTGCCGACAACAAGGGCGAAGGTGGCATTCTCTCGCTTGTGGTCCTGGTGGAAACCCTGCTCAAGAAGAAGGGCGGTATCGTCCTTGGGCTCGGCATTATCGGCGCTGCCTTTTTCTTCGGTGACGCCATGATCACACCGGCGATGTCCGTTCTGTCCGCCATTGAGGGCCTGAAGGTTATAGATCCCCGGTTCGAGGCCTTTGTCGTTCCGCTCACATTGGCCGTTCTGATCACGCTCTTCACGATGCAATATCGCGGCACAGCAGGCGTCGCATCGATCTTTGCACCCGTTACCGCTTTCTGGTTTTTCGTAATAGGTCTCATGGGCCTGGCCCACATCGGCGATGATCTTGAAATCTTCACCGCATTCAATCCGCTCCATGGGGTGAGCATGCTGATAGAGCAGCCCGGTTTGGCATTGCTCGTCTTTGGCGGTGTTTTTCTGGCCGTCACGGGCGGCGAAGCGCTTTATGCCGACATGGGACACTTCGGAAAAAAATCCATTCGCATTGCTTGGATGGCCGTCGTTTTTCCCGGTCTGATCCTGAATTATCTTGGTCAAGGCGCATTCATCATCGCCCATCCGGAAGCAGTTGATAATCCCTTCTTTCTGATGGCCCCGTCTTGGGGCATCATTCCTCTCGTCGTGTTGGCAACGCTGGTCACTGTAATCGCCAGTCAGGCCGTCATTACCGGCGCATTCTCCATCGCCCAGCAGGCCATGTCGCTTGGCCTCCTGCCGCGCATGAACATCACACACACAAGCGAAACCGAACAGGGCCAGATCTATATCGGCCAGATCAACTGGATGATTTTGGC
>JANOVC010000025.1:0-71493 GCA_031417195.1 Rhodobiaceae bacterium | reverse complement strand
CTCGAAGATTGCGCCGTCGACGGTGACGTTCTGTCCCGCGGGGGGCTGCCCGACCGGCCTTCCCACGATTGCGGCGGCGACGGTGTCGCCGACAACGATCAATATCGACTCGTCGGGTGTGTTGCAGTCGACTTTCACCGTGTCGGCAACCACGACAAACCTCACGGCCGCCGCTTCGGTGGTCATGATCTTCCAGACCCAGACCGGCGCCGCGAGCTTGCCGCTCCAAGCGTCGAGCTCATGCATTGCCGGTGGCGCGTGCAACAGCTGGTCGAGCACATTCGCCGCCGCATTTTGCCACGGCGCGGCATTATGGCCAATGACGATGAAATTCTGATCACGCTGGGTGCGCAGAACGCCTTGTATCTGCTGACCAGTTTGCTGGTGGATGAAAACACGCGGGTTGCCATGGAAGAACCGGGCTATCCGGATGTGCGCAATATCTTTCAACTGAAAACCAAAAATGTGGCGTTGGTGCCGGTTGATGAGCATGGGCTGACACTCACCGCCGACGTGGGCAATGCGAATATTGTTTTTACCACGCCCAGCCACCAGTTTCCCACCACCGCCACCATGCCGATTGAACGGCGCATGGCACTTTTGAAACTGGCGGCGGCGCGTGACTTCATCATTATTGAAGATGACTATGAGTTTGAAACGAATTACGTGAACGAGCCCTGCCCTGCTTTGAAGTCCCTCGATGATAAAGGGCACGTGATTTACGTGGGATCGCTATCAAAATCGCTTTTTCCCGGCTTGCGGTTGGGTTTCATGGTGGGACCAAAGAAACTGATTGCCGAGGCTCGCGCGTTACGCCGCTTGATGGTGCGGCATGCGCCCAACAATAACCAGCGCACAGCGGCCTTGTTTTTATCACTGGGCCACCACGACACGCTCATCCGACGCCTGCACCGTGCTTACCGTACACGGTGGGAAATCATGGGGGCTGCATTGGAGCAATATTTCCCAGCGTCGTCCCAGCTCCCAAGCTTTGGTGGCACCAGTTTTTGGGTAAAGGGTGCTGATGATCTGGACAGCGAAGAGTTGGCAAAAGCTGCGACAGCGAAGGGCATTCTCATAGAACCCGGACGCATCAATTTTGGCCGTAAAAATCCACCAAAAAACTATTTCCGTTTGGCTTTCTCCTCCATCGATGAAAAGAAAATTACCGCTGGCGTAAAACTCCTGGCCGAAACGATGAATGATGCCCAGTCGTAATCTGGCCGACAACAAGGGATTGGCTGCACTATGTATCACGGGTGCCGTGGCCACCGCTTCTACCCAGGACGCGGTGGTGAAATGGCTCAGCGGCGGATACCCTGTTCATGAGGCACTTTTCATTCGCAGCGTCATTGCGCTCTTTATCGTTTCCATTCTGGTTATCCGGCAAAGTGGTTGGCGCTCAATCTTGACGCCTTGTTGGCCACGCACATTCCTGCGCGGAGGCATTTTGTGCTCAGCTTTCCTTGCTTACATCCTTTCACTTGCCGCAATGCCGATAGCGGATTCCATCGCGATCTATTTTACCATGCCATTCTTCGTGGCCGCCTTGGCAGGTCCCTTACTTGGTGAACGCGTCCATGCTTATCGCTGGATTGCCATCGCCATGGGTTTTACGGGGGTTATGGTTATGATCAGACCGGGATCAAGCGTGTTTGAGCCCGCTGCACTGCTTGCTCTGTATTCGGCTTTTGCTTACGGATTGGGACAGATGCTGGGGCGCGGGATTTCACGTGATGTTTCGCCTGCCGTGCAAGCGCTACACCAGAATTTCATTTATCTCATTGTGGCAATTGTTTTGGCCATCGGCTTCAGCCTGCTTCCCGCCGAACATTTTCAGCATAAGAGCCTTGCATTTTTGGCACGCCCGTGGGCCTGGCCAACACCCAATGATTTTTTGCTCATGGGGTGCATCGGCGTGCTGGCGTCTTTTGGTACCGTTCTATTTTCTTCAGCCTACAAGCTTGCGGAATCAAATTTTGTGGCACCGTTTGAATATAGCGGCATGTTCTGGGCCGTAGCCTATGGCTATTTTGTCTTTGGAAGCCTACCGAATTCCTACACTGTTTTCGGTGGTACCATTGTTGTTGCGGCTGGACTTTTCATGTTGGCCATGGACCGCCCAAAATTCCAATTGGGGTAGGCTTTCCCATATCAAAGTGTTCGTGTGACCAAACGGGTTTACAGTCCATAGCTTCGCCACAGCCTGCCCACGAGTGAACTGTCGGGAAATGCCGCTTCTGCGTCCACACCACGCTTTTCCCATACGGATGCATACATATGCATAAATGGTGATGCGGGAGGATCGCGTTCTTCGAGGAAATAGCCCGGCACATTCCACCACGCGGCAGGCGTCACGATTTCGGGGGCAAGTATTGTCACGCCATGGTCAGGATCATCGCGCATCAACCGCGACAGCAGGTGCGGACCAACATTCTCCCACGTGCGGTCTTGCGGCTTGAGGGCTGTCACCGCATCTGCCGCGCGGTGCCACAGATCGTCCATTTTTGGCGCTGGATTGGCCATCAGGCAATTTGTGACCTGTGTGAGGTTTTCACCCGTGGCAGTTGGTTCGGCATGGCGAAACGGACGGCGTTTTTCTGATGCGACCAGGGGCGTTCCAGCAATATCCGGTGAATCGGTCAGGGCCACAATGTCCATGTCAGACCACACGCCGCCCAGATCGGCCAGGAGACGGTAGCGGAACAGGCTCGACAGGTAGGCGAACGAAACATCTTCATCCCTGCCCCCAGAAACAATTTCAGCCGCATCCCGAACGCCAGCACCGCACATGGCGTGAGCCCCGGGCTCATAGCTCCATAAAGTCACGCGAAAACCATGGGCAAGAAAGCTGGCCAAACTCAAACGCGCCAGGCGCGAGAGGTCTTCCGAAACCCAGAGCATATTGACGGGAAGCTGCTTTAACATGCGTCACCTCAAATCGGATAACCGGCCCAGGCCTTTACAGTTCGCAGTGCCAGCGCGGACTGGATGCGCTGGACGCCCGGGAGCCTTGAGATTCGTGACCGGTGAATGCGTTCATAGTCAGCCGCGTCTGTTGCGGCAACCCGCAGGAGATAATCGAATTGGCCACTCATGAGATGGCATTCAAGAATCTCGGGTATACGCTGAACGGCTTTTTCAAACTTTTCAAAAGCTTCCTCGGTTTGGGCGGAGAGTGAAACTTCGACGAAGAACTCATTGGCAAGGCCGAGCGCTGCACGGTCAAGTGTGGCGGTGTATCCTGTAATCGTGCCCGCTTCTTCCAAAAGCTTTACGCGGCGATGGCACGAGGAGGCTGAAAGGCTGGCTTTGCCCGCCAAATCCGTGATCGACTGCTGTGCGTTTTTTTGCAGCTCATTCAGAATGATTTTGTCGGTCTTATCCAGTTCACGCGTTTTCATTCGAATACTCTTATAATATTTCGAATTCTGTATCAATGGTGCAGTGCTTCACATTTCCTTTTGGAATTTCATTTCAGGTGATTTGGGATAGTTTAAATTGCATCACAGGGAGACTGCAAATGCTCATCGGCGTACCAAAAGAAATCAAGAACCACGAATACCGCGTTGGCATGACGCCAATTTCCGTGCGTGAGGCAGTGCGCAACGGCCACAAGGTTTGGGTGCAGACAAATGCCGGCAGCGGCATTGGCGCATCGGACGCGGACTACACCGCAGCCGGCGGTGAGATCATCGCGTCAGCGCAAGATATTTTTGCCAAAGCCGATATGATCGTGAAGGTCAAAGAGCCACAGGCGGGCGAGCGCGCCATGCTGCGTGAGGGGCAAATTCTTTACACCTATCTACATCTCGCACCCGATCCAGAGCAGACGAAAGATTTGGTGAAGTCGGGTGCGGTTTGTATCGCCTATGAAACGGTGACATCGGCGCGCGGTGGCTTGCCATTGCTGGCTCCCATGAGCCAGGTTGCGGGCCGCATGTCAGTTCAATCCGGTGCCCATTGCTTGGAAAAAGCCCAAGGCGGACGCGGCATGTTGCTGGGCGGGGTTCCCGGTGTGGCTCCTGCGAAAGTGGTTATTCTTGGTGGTGGCGTGGTGGGCACCAATGCGGCAGCGATTGCCATTGGCATGGGTGCTGATGTCACCATCATCGAACGCAGCACGGACCGAATGGAAGAGCTCGTGGCGCGCTTCGGCATTGGCCTCAAGACACTCTATTCCACGCAAGGGGCCGTTGAAGATGAATGCGCCACGGCTGATCTTGTGATCGGTGGCGTACTGATTCCCGGCGCTGCGGCTCCAAAACTGGTCACCAAAAAGATGCTCAAGGACTGGAAGCCCGGTTCGGTGTTCGTGGACGTGGCCATCGACCAGGGCGGCTGTGCTGAGACTTCAAAGGCCACAACCCATGCGGACCCCACCTATGTGGTTGATAATGTTATCCATTATTGCGTGGCCAACATGCCGGGCGGCGTGGCGCGCACATCAACATTTGCGCTGAACAACGTGACGCTGCCCTTTGCCATGGCGATTGCCAACAAGGGATGGAAGAAGGCCTTGGCCGATGACGCGCATTTGAAAAACGGCCTCAACGTGGCCCATGGTCAGGTGACATATAAGGCTGTGGCCGATGATCTGGGCTATACCTATGTGGCGGCGGACAAGGTGATCGCGGGGTAGTTTGCCGTCCTCCGAGGCTTGAAATTTACGCCGTTCGCGAAGAAACTGATCGCAGCAAAGATTTGCGAAGAATGGCCCAGTTTGCGCAATTTGCGGATTTTCGCTCAAAGTGGCGTTCATACTTGCCAGTGCTCTGCATGACTGCTGCACTGCACAGTGTGTTGTCGCAGAGAGCTTTCTATTCGATTGATGAAGACGTCTTGGAAGAATTCAACCGATTGGTGCCGTCGGCCAAGCGCAGCAAGCTTGTGCAGAATTTGATGGCGAAATATGTGTCGCAAAATGATAGCGCCATTGAGCAGGCCGCGCGCCAGATCAAAGGCGATGCAAGTTACCGCTATGTTATGGCTGACTCTGCCAGCATTGGCTCTGCCACGCTGAAACGTGTTGCGCATAATGAATAGGGGCGATGTCTATTGGGTTGAAATTCCGTCGCGCAATCCTGCGGGAAAAGAAATCAGCAAAACGCGCCCATGCGTAATTATCAGTGTGGCGGCTCTCAACCGTGCGCGCAGTACGGTTGTCGTGGTGCTGCTGAGCAGTAACAACAAGGTTTATCCACCCATTTCGATCGCCGTCGCAAGTGCAGTTGAAAACAGTGTTGCTGTTTGCGATCAGCTTCTTGCCGTCGACAAGGGCAGATTGAAACAGCAGCAGGGCCGACTGACTCCAACGGAATTGGAAACGTTGGATGACAGTCTTAGACTGCTGTTGGGATTGTAGGTTTTAGAATATTGCGTCTTTGCCTAGATTTCGAGGTCGTGGTTTCGCTCTATAAAAAAAGGAAGTGTTATCTTGGTTCTAAGGGATGGATAAGGGAAGCGTCCCCTTTGTTTCTGAGACACGCTTCAACATCGCGCAGGCTCTCGCGATAGGTGAGCTGCGCAAAAGCCATACACAGATATTGATCAAGGCAGGTGAAGCGTTGAACCTTGTGATTGCCGTCATAGCGCGCCACGCAGCGCCGGAATGTATGCAGCGGCAAATGCCCCATCAATTGTGCGAAGACCAGTTTGCCAGTGTACATGCCCCACCTACAGAATCCTTGGAGACGGCATGTTGAACGCCTATCAGCAGAAACAGCAGTTCAAGTCGATGACACCTGAAAAATGAAAATTTGCACAATCATCACAGTGGGTTACGCAAGTCAAAACCGTCGACAACCGGACAGTAGTGGAAACGTCCCCTTTCCCCGCACCGGCGTGACACGCAGGTGGCTGTCATGAGGGTTCTGGTTTTCATTCTATTCAACAAAAATCTGCAAAACAACTTGCTCTTGAGGCGCGTCCGGTAACCAATCCTGTCTAAGAATCAACCGAAGACTCGCTTGACCCGGAACTATTGCGCGGAAACGCAGGATGCGATGCCCCCCACCCCCAATGCCAGTTTCGGGGTTAACTTCAAAAGTTGAACTGATGGGTTCCAAGATACCATCTGGTTTCAACGCATTTGCCCAGCGAAAGCCAGTTGTGGCACTTTCAATCAATCGAACGATCAGTTCGTCTCCCCGCTTAACTCGGGCCGATCCTACCGTTTGCTTCAGAGCAACCTCAACAACCACCATTTCTCAAAACCTCATCACCTGTACACCTATCAAGGCCGTACTCCTGGAGGCCATGAAGTGGTCGCATTATATACGATCCGATTAAGAATAACATTTTGGAGATTGCTCTTCGTGAAATCAACCCCCCTAACATCTGCAGCATCAAGTGTTGCTCCCGCCAGGTTGGCTCCAGAAAGCTTGGCACCTTTGAAATTTGAACCCGTAAGATTGCAAGCTGAGAAATTCACATGGCTCAAATTGGAAAACCCAAAATTAACGTTACGTGCCTTAGCTGCCCAAAGAACAGCCTGGCTCAGATTTGCGCGACAGAAATTTGCGCAATCCAAAATTGTGTAGCTAAGGTCAAAACCGGACATATCAAGATTGGAAAAGTCGCAGTCTTTCAAGCTCTGACCATTCAGGTTTGGTTTTCGGGCTTCGGCTATCGCTGCTTCGATCCACTGCCGCATAACCTTGTTACCTCTGCTGATTTATAGGCACCTGCCCACAAATGGAATTTGCTGGTTGCCATATCCGACAACCAGCAAATTAATTGTAAAGCCTAACCCAATAGCGCTGTTGTCCAGTAGCGCTTGCGATAGCCATTGCCAAAATCAACTTCAACAGCTCGACGCGCAATCAGAATCGCTTCTCCACCACGAATGTCATAGCCGATTTCGGTTGAATTTGGCACCGTGAAAAATCCAATTGGCATTTTTCCTGACGCTGCCCAACGGGTCAAAAGCACATTGAAATTGGCAGCCAGCGCCTTTTCGTAATCGTCAGGCTCGGGGGCGAGCTGAGTATCCATACCACCAGGTGGTTTTGGCGCTGGCTGCAACAAGCGGCTACGTTCGGTAAGAGCATCAACCATGCGTAGAGATGAATGAATATTGGTGATGGTTCCGGCATTATCGATTGAAACCCGCACTGTGCCACCATCCTGGCTAATGACAGGAATGCGATTGATGGTTTGTCTAAACTGCACGACCGTCCCAGTCACATGGGATTCGTCGCGCTGACCCGAACCTGTATCAGTACCACCTGCCCCATAGGATAGAAGCACCCGGTCTGCTACCAAGGATGACATTTCACTCAAGCCATACTGACGGATTGCAGCTTCAGCCAGTGAATGAGCCTGAACCTGCGACAACTGTTGGCGATTGCTAAAGTCCGCTTTTGCCAATTGAACATCAAAAGAACCTGTTGCACCCACATAAATCTGCTTGTCTCCGGCGTTGATACGGAAACTGCCATCCGCCGACTTGTTGGCGTTTTGCCGCGGCACATCGATTCCAAATTGTGTGGCAATGGTGCTAGCCTTGGAAGCGTCCAGATCAAATGGCCGAAGTTGCGCAACCAAAGGCTGGGAGGAGAGTGCCATCATTGGCTGGCGCGTTGCACTGGTCGCATAATACCAGCGCCATTGCCACCAGTTTGTGCTGGCTGCGTTGCCATCGAAGAAGCGCTCATTGTATAAACGATCGGTAGCTTCTTCAGCATTGGCGCCAACCGCTACAGCTGACGGGGCTTGGTCATGGGCAATGCGCCAGCTTGAATCCAGCCACGCCTGGCTAAGTGATTTTCCCTTACGCCATTCTTCCCAGAAGAATTTTCCATAATCGCCATTGTCCCAGCTAATTGTTTCAAAACCAAACAGCATGCGGAAACCAAGGTTGGCCGGCTGCCACGTACGAATGGGGCTATGCCCATCCAGCACCCGGCACGACAAACATGTCGACCAGAAAATATATTTCACATGTTCGTTGCCAAGTCTCATGTCACTGGAAATGGCAGTGCAATCATTGCCCGCCCAAGCTGAGCCCATTGGTGCATAGAACACACCATTTCCGTCCATGCCACCGTGGCCGGAATGATATACAGCCTTGACAGCATCCATACCATAGGTGTCCTGCCAATTGTCGTAGGTTTCTTGATAGGCCCAAACCCTGACATTGGCATCCTGGTACCAGAAGTTTGGTGCATTAAATTGTCTGACATAATCAAGAAAACCCCCCGCATCTTCGTGGGTGAGACTCAATCCGCCGACATCACAAAATGTCTCCATGCTGAAAGCGCCGTAAAGATTTGCGCCACCTCGCGCCGCATTGACACCCGAGCCGAATGGATTGTCACTTGCGACATCGCCAGCAACTGTTTCTTCGCTGCGAACAGGTGGTGGAATTTGGGTTGGGCTTGAAAGTACCATGTCAATATCCTCCGTTAAAGTGTTTGAAATAAAAATACTCAGCGTTCGACGCGGGGTTCAAAAAACATAGGCTTCCATGATCACGGAATTCTCAATCCGTAAATTGACAGGAGATTTAGAGACCTTTGCTGATGACAACACGTTGAGAATGGCCAGAAATGCGGTATCCGTGTCGGCGGTGATTTTGCACCAACCCGTTCCATCAATATATGCAGCGGCATTGCTTTTCTCGTTGATGGCCCACAAGCCAGTAATCAGCTTGTTTTTCAACCATGTGGGAGTGGCTTCTTGCTTGGCCACATCAACAACCCACATGCGGGCGTCAATGCCACAATCGCCATAGGCGATGCGGAAGTAGCCCTTATCCCCCCAGCTATCACTCCAGCTGTTTTTGCAGATCCAGCAACCAGCAACGTCATCATAACCAACGCAGCAAATGCAATGACCACCGGCAAGCGCGCCGCTGACATGACGGTACACGCCTGTCTTGTAGGCGAAAAAATCATCGTAAACTGTAAAGCAAGCTGCAAGCGGACCCTTTGTCGACAGCCAGTCCTTCATGGCTGATGCAGTGCTTACCTCATGCCACGCTGTGATTTTCACTGCACGGTTTTGCCAATCATTGCAAAGGTTGGAACAATTTTGGTCGCCAGCTACATAAGGGTAACAGGCTTCGTCACTCACACCCAAATCCCTGAATGCATCGAGCGCCGGAGGAACCCACCAACCATTTCCGCAGTTCCTTCCTTGCTTGTGAGCATGGCAGTAAAAAAGATGAGCCTCGGACAAGTCAATCGCCAGGTCGGGTTGGTCACGACGCCAGCGAATTGTTCCTTCTACAGTCGCAACAGAACCAAACGATACGCACGATCCGCAACTGCCCTGATTTTTTACGGAGGTAACATAATTCTTGCCCCCGACGTTGCGCAAGTCAAAGGCCCCAGGTGCCGCGGCACGTGGGGCAGTGACTGCACTCTTTGCAGCAAAGCTTGCTTTGGCAGCCTTCTCTGTTTCCTGGAGAGTGGGCTCTCCAGGCCCTGGCGAATAACCAAGAAAAAGCTGCCGCTCATCCAGACTCATGCTTGTAAGGAAATTTTCCCCGGACTGCCAATCAGCCTTGGCACTTCGTATGGCTGCCGTAATTGTTTTTACATCGAGTGTCATTGCTCATCTCCACTTTTGGAACCATGTCGGCATCAAATGGAATTGGTTTTAATCATTAGAATAAAACCTATCATGCGAAACAACTTGCTGCTCATCGCGCAATTTGTTGCGTGCATAGATCAAACAACGACAGAAGCTTGGCGTATGTGAAACGCATCACACTGGCCAAAAATAATATTCACCAAGCGGTTGATGCCCGGATTCGGTTGGATAGGATTTATCGTGGACCTTTCCCACCCCGCTGCCCGAACTCTTCCCGCGCCTTCATGATCGCCTCGCGGTGTTTCTCCGCCCAGACCCATACGCCGCAAAATGCTTCGCCGAGGCTCAATCCCAAATCCGTCAGCGCATATTCAACGCGAGGTGGGATCACCGGAAATACTGTGCGCGTGACAAGACCATCGGCTTCCATCTGGCGCAGGGTTTTGGTCAGCATCTTCTGGCTCACACCGCCGATCAACTCGCCCAACCGCGTGAAGCGCAGCTGGCCATGCTCGCCAAGCGTTTCCAGCGCGAGCATCGTCCACTTGTCGGCCACGCACCCGATGATTTCGCGAACGAGGGCATCCAGTTCAGGGTCATTGGTGCAGTCGTCCATCGCCTCAGCAGTCAGGGCTTTTTGCTTCACATTGACATTGTTCATGGCTTCACTCTCTTTTTGGTAAGTATAGAACTTTCACGTGCCTACTTCCCTTTGGTTTGTGTCATTTCTATATCCGATGGAGACAAGGAGCAAGATCATGCATATCAAAAACAACACCATCCTCATCACCGGCGGCGGCTCCGGCATTGGCCGCGCCCTTGCCGAAGGCTTTCACGCCGAGGGCAATCACGTCATCATCGCAGGCCGCCGCAAGGCGTTGCTTGACGAAGTGACAAAAGCCAACCCCGGCATGGTATCAGCGGTTCTCGATATTGAAAACGCCGATGCCATCAAGAGCTTTGCCGACAAGCTGAAGGCCGATCACCCCAAGCTGAACGTGGTGATCCACAATGCCGGAATCATGCGCGCCGAGAATGTGAAGGAGGGCAAGCTTGATGACGCCGAAGCCACCATCGCAACCAATTTCCTCGGCCCCATCCGGCTGAACGCAGCCCTTCTGCCCACGTTGCAAAAACAGCCGCATGCCACGGTTATGACCGTCTCGTCCGGTCTGGCGTTCCTGCCGCTCGCACTCACGCCAACATATAATGCGACAAAGGCAGCGATCCATTCCTACAGCCAATCCCTGCGCTATCAATTGAAGGACACGAATGTGCAGGTGATGGAACTCGTGCCCCCTTGGGTACAGACTGAGCTGATGGGACCGGGCCAGGCCACCGAACCTCGCGCCATGCCGCTGAAGGAGTTCATCACAGAGGTCATGGGCATTTTAAAGTCGTCGCCCGATGCCACCGAGATCAATGTGGAACGTGTGAAGCCCCTGCGTTTTGCTGAAGTTAACGGTAATTACGACGGGTTTTTCAAGCAGTTCAACGATGCGATGTCAGGCGCACACTAGGGCGTCAGGCTTCCCTTTTCCCTACGGCGAAATTTTCCGCAACCTGACGATCACGTCAATCCGGTCGATCTCGCAGCCGTCGGGTGCAGGCGGCAAGCCATTGATTTGCAGGTCATCGGTGCCAATGTCGAACAGGCGACCTTCCTTTTCGTGGAAGAAATGGAAATGGTTGGATGTGTTCGTATCGAAGAAACTGCGGTCACCTTCAATCGCCACTTCGCGCAGCAGTCCCGCTGCCGTGAACTGGTTCAGCGTGTTGTAAACCGTGGCCACCGACACATCTACATCAGCAGCGCAGGCTTCGCGGTGCAAGGCTTCGGCTGACACGTGTCTGTCGCCGCCGCCAAACAGGATTTTGGCCAAGGCCATGCGCTGGCGTGTGGGTCGCAACCCAACCCCGCGCAATTTTTCAGCAATCATCCCAAGTGCCGTCATTTTTGCCTTCGCTTGTTCATAAGTAACTTGAGTATAGTCTTTTCCACCCCACTTGTGCAATATCACCGCAAATCGAGTGATTTCATACGCTTTCGAGATGGGGCAGGAATGACGGAACGTAAATCGAGCTTTCTTTATGACGATATTCTGGCCTGTGGCCGCGGCGAATTGTTTGGTCCCGGCAACGCGCAATTGCCATTGCCGCCGATGCTGATGTTTGATCGCATTACCCATGTCGAGGAAAAAGGCGGTGCCCATGGGCTGGGCCGCATCGTTGCCGAATTCGATATCCATCCCGACCTGTGGTTTTTCGCCTGCCATTTTCAGGGCGATCCCGTCATGCCGGGCTGTCTCGGCCTTGATGCATTGTGGCAGCTCACCGGATTTTTTCTCGGCTGGTTGGGCGAACCGGGACGGGGCCGCGCCATTGGCGTGGGTGAGGTGAAGCTTGCAGGCATGGTCACCCCCGGCACCAAAAAAGTGACCTATGAAGTGGACGTGAAGCGCCTGATTTTGCGCAAGTTAAAACTCGCTGTGGCCGATGGCGTGATGAAGGCCGATGGCGAAGTGGTCTATAACGTGACCGATATGAAGGTCGGCCTGTTCCTGCCGCAGGCCTGAGAGGAGTTCACAAGATGCGTCGTGTTGTTATCACTGGAATGGGCATTGTCTCGAGCATTGGCAACAATGTGCACGAGGTCACAACCTCGCTGCATGATGCGAAATCCGGCATTGTGCGCGCAGAAGATTATGTGCGGCTGGGCTTTCGCTGTCAGGTGCATGGCGCACCCAATTATGATTTGGAAACCATCGATCGCCGCGTGAGGCGCTTCATGGGCGATGGCGCGGCGTGGAACTATGTGGCCATGCAACAGGCCATTGCTGATGCGGGCCTTGAAGAGAGTGACGTGAAGAACGAGCGCACGGGAATTATCATGGGGTCTGGTGGCCCGTCCACCAAGACCATAGTGGCAGCCGCCGATATTGCGCGCGAAAAAGGTCCAAGGCGCGTCGGCCCCTTTGCCGTACCGCCGTCCATGTCATCTGCGCATTCGGCCTCGTTGGCCACGCCCTTTGGTATTCGCGGTGTGAACTATACAATCTCGTCGGCCTGCGCTACCTCGGCCCACTGCATTGGCAATGCCGCTGAAATGATCCAGTGGAACAAGCAGGACATTGTCTTTGCGGGCGGCGGCGAAGAGCTGGACTGGACGCTGTCTGTTTTGTTCGATGCCATGGGCGCCATGTCGTCGAAATTTAATGCCACGCCTGCCACAGCATCGCGCGCCTACGATAAAAACCGCGATGGCTTTGTGATCGCCGGTGGTGCTGGCACAATCGTTCTCGAAGAACTTGAACACGCCAAGGCCAGGGGTGCCAGAATTTATGGCGAGCTCGTGGGCTATGGGGCAACGTCCGATGGCTTTGATATGGTCGCTCCATCAGGCGAAGGTGCGATGCGCTGCATGCGTCAGGCCATGGCGACTGTGAAGGGCAAGATCGACTACATCAATCCCCATGGCACCTCCACGCCCGTGGGTGACAGAAAAGAAATCGAAGCCATCCGCGAGGTGTTTGGAAAAGACATTCCGCCCATCTCGTCGACCAAATCCCTGACCGGCCATTCGCTGGGGGCAACGGGTGTGCAGGAGGCGATCTACGCAATTCTCATGATGCAGAATGGCTTCCTCTGCGAAAGCGCCAACATTGAAGAGCTCGATCCGGAGTTTGCCGACATTCCAATCCTGCGCAGTCGCGTGGACAATGCCAAGATCGATACAGTGATGTCCAACAGCTTCGGCTTTGGCGGCACCAACGCCACACTGATTATGCAACGCTATAATGGGTGATCAGTGATGGACGGATTGATGAAGGGCAAACGCGGCCTCGTGATGGGTGTTGCGAATGATCACTCGATTGCCTGGGGCATCGCCACTGCGCTGCACAAGCACGGCGCGGAACTGGCCTTCACCTATCAGGGCGAAGCCTTCGGCAAGCGCGTGAAGCCACTGGCGGAAAGCGTAGGCTCCAAACTCTTGTTACCCTGCGATGTTGAAGATTTGGCGACAGTCGATAATGTTTTCGCCGAGCTCGACCGGGCCTGGGGCAAAATTGATTTCCTTGTCCACGCCATTGCGTTTTCCGACAAGAATGAACTGAAGGGAAAATACGCCAATACGAGCCGCGAGAATTTCACCAAGACCATGGTGATCTCTTGCTTCTCCTTCACCGAAATCACCAAACGTGCAGCCGCCATGATGCCCGACGGCGGCTCCATCATCACGCTGACCTACGGCGGGTCGGTGCGCGTCATGCCGAACTATAACGTCATGGGCGTGGCCAAGGCCGCACTCGAGTCATCGGTGAAATATCTGGCCGCCGACTACGGCCCGCAAGCCATAAGGGTCAACGCCATCTCGGCCGGCCCCATGCGTACATTGGCGGGCGCTGGCATCGGTGATGCCCGCGCCATGTTCAACTACCAAAACAGTCATGCACCTTTGCGAAGAACAATCACGCTGGAGGAAGTGGGCGGAGCTGGCTTGTATCTGCTCTCGCCCTTGTCCGGTGGTGTGACAGGTGAGATTCATTATGTGGATTCGGGCTACAACATTATTTCCATGCCGCGACCAGAGGAGCTTTAAAAGGCCCCTCTCCCGGCGCTACGCGCCGCCCTCTCCCGCAAAGGGGCGAGGGCAAAAAAATAATGCACACATCTCACTCACCTCAACCCTACCCCCTCGCGGGGGAGGGAGGCGCAAAGCGCCGGGAGAGGGGGCGTTTTGCTACAAAATAAACTTGCTCAAATCCGCGTTCTTCGCAAGATCCCCCACATGCTTCTGCACATAAGCCGCGTCGATCACCACCGTCTCGCCTGAGCGGTCTGTCGCCGTGTAACTGACCTCGTCCAGCACCCGCTCCAGCACCGTATGCAAACGCCGCGCGCCGATATTCTCGATTGAGGCATTGGTCTCCGCAGCGATGGTGGCGATGGCGGTGACACCCTCTTCGGTGAAATCGAGTGCGATGCCTTCGGTAGCCAGCAATGCCTTGTATTGCTTGATGAGACTTGATTCAGGCTCGGTCAACACGCGGCGGAGGTCGTCGCGGTTGAGGGCTTTCAACTCGACGCGGATGGGCAGGCGGCCCTGCAATTCAGGCAGCAGGTCCGATGGCTTGGCGATGTGGAAGGCACCGCTCGCGATGAACAGGATGTGGTCGGTTTTCACCGGGCCGTGCTTGGTAGCAACCGTGGTGCCTTCGATGAGCGGCAGCAGATCGCGCTGCACGCCCTCGCGGCTGACATCGCCACCCTGCCGCTCGGAGCGCGCACAGATCTTGTCGATCTCGTCGAGGAACACGATGCCATTGTTCTCAACCGCGTCGATGGCCTCCTGGTTGATCTGGTCCTGATCCAGCAACTTGTCGCTTTCCTCGGCGATCAAAACCTCATAGCTCGCTTTCACGTTCATGCGCCGCGACTTCGTGCGGCTGCCGAAAGCCTTGCCCATCATCTCTGAAATATTGATCACACTGGCAGACGACCCTGGCATGCCCGGAATATCAAACGACGGCGCACCACCCGTATCGGCCACTTGAATTTCAATCTCCTTGTCATCCAGCGTATTGGCACGCAGTTTTTTGAGAAAGCTTTCGCGCGTCGCCTCCGAGGCGTTCGCCCCCACGAGGGCTTCGAGCACGCGCTGCTCCGCATTGATGTGCGCCTGCGCCTCCACATCCTTGCGCCGCGAAACCTTCACCATGCCGATGCCAGCCTCGACGAGATCACGGATGATTTGATCGACATCGCGGCCCACGTAACCAACCTCAGTAAATTTTGTGGCCTCGACTTTCAGGAACGGCGCATTGGCAAGCTTGGCCAGCCTGCGCGCAATTTCCGTTTTGCCAACACCCGTGGGGCCGATCATCAAAATATTTTTCGGATACACCTCTTCACGCATGATGCCCGTCAGCTGCTTCCGCCGCCACCGGTTGCGTAAAGCCACCGCCACGGCCTTTTTGGCATCGCCTTGGCCAACGATATAACGATCAAGTTCCGAAACAATTTCGCGCGGGGTAAAATCAGTCATTACAAGCTTTCAACAATCACATTGCCATTGGTATAAACACAAATCTCGGCAGCGATCTTCATCGCCTTGCGCGCAATCGCTTCGGCGTCCATGTCCGTGTCGAGCAGCGCGCGGGCGGCGGCCAGTGCGTAGTTGCCGCCCGAGCCGATGGCGATGACGCCGTTTTCGGGTTCCAGCACATCGCCCGTGCCGGTCAGCACAAGTGACACATTCACATCGGCCACAATCATCATGGCTTCGAGCTTGCGCAAATAGCGGTCCGTGCGCCAGTCCTTGGCCATGTCAACGCAGGCGCGGGTGAGCTGCGCGGGGTATTGTTCGAGCTTGCCTTCAAGGCGCTCAAACAGTGTCATGGCATCCGCCGTTGCCCCTGCAAATCCCGCAATCACCAAGCCAGACCCCAATGGCCGTACTTTACGCGCGTTGCTTTTGATCACGGTTTGCCCAAGGCTCACCTGACCATCACCGGCAATCACCACTTTGCCGTTTTTGCGCACGGTGAGGATTGTCGTGCCGTGCCACTGCGGAATTTCACTCATTCATTTGCGTCCTTAACGATTCCCGTAACACCATATAGTCATATATTGCTGCATCTGCTAAGAGGCACCCCTCATAGATGGAAACGGGCCATGCGGAAAGCAAGCATAGAGCGAAAAACCACGGAAACCAGCCTTTCCGTTGATATTAACCTTGATGGCACGGGTGCCTTCGATGTGAAATCCGGCGTGGGCTTTCTCGACCATATGCTGGAACAGCTGTCGCGCCATTCCCTGATTGACATCACGCTGCGCGCGCAAGGCGACACCCATATTGATTTTCATCACACCACGGAAGATTCCGCCATTGCGCTGGGCCAGGCGGTGGCCAAGGCCCTGGGCGACCGCAAGGGCATTCGCCGCTATGCCGATTGCCTGCTGCCCATGGATGAAGCCATGACGCGCGCGGCGGTGGATGTCTCAGGTCGGCCTTACCTCATTTGGAAAGTGGAATTCAGCCGCGCCAAGATTGGTGAGTTTGACACGGAACTGGTGCGCGAATGGTTCCAGGCTTTTGCCATGAATGCCGGGATCACGCTGCATGTGGAAACACTGTACGGCGATAACTGTCACCACATTGCCGAGAGCTGCTTCAAGGCGTTGGCCCGCGTGGTCAGGCATGCCATTGCCATTGATCCCCGCCAGAAGGACCGCATTCCCTCCACCAAGGGAAGCCTCGCAGGCTGATGGCGACATACGCGATATACCGAAGGGACGATGACACGGTGTTCGTGCGCGATGGCTATTCATGGCGCGCGCTCATGACTACACTTGTCGTCGCGAGTTTTTTCACATCAACCCTGCCACAGATGGTTGTGGGCCTCATTGTGAGCGTGCTCATTGGTGCGTTGTGGCGCGATGCAAAGGCATGGTCTCTCACGCGGCGCGGCTACACCGAAGTTGATCTCGTCGCAGCAGGCAGTCTTGAGGAAGCGGAGTTAAAATATTTCTCCGCACCCGTCGAGCGTCCATCTAAAGTCACAGCGCACGACACACTGGGCCTTTTCACATCGCCATGAAAACCGTGATCATCGATTATGGCTCCGGCAATCTGCATTCCGCATTGAAAGCCTTCGAGCGCGCAGCAGGTCAAGCAGGGCAGGTGATTGTCACCAGCGATCCCGATACCGTGCGCAAGGCGACACGCATTGTGCTGCCTGGCGTCGGTGCCTTCAAGGATTGCTACAACGGCCTCAATGCCATTCCCGGCATGCGCGAGACGTTGCAGGATCAGGTGATCGTGCGCGGCAAACCTTTCCTCGGCATCTGCGTCGGAATGCAATTGATGGCCACACGCGGACTGGAACACGAGATCACCAAAGGCTTCGGTTGGATTGCAGGTGACGTAAAACCCATCACACCCAGCGACCCTACATTGAAAATTCCGCATATGGGCTGGAATACGCTCGATGTGAAAAGCCATCATCCCCTGCTGGCCGGAATTGACGGAGGCGCGCATGCCTATTTCGTCCACTCCTATCATCTTGATGCGATGCTGCCCGAAGACGTGATCGCCACCACGCATTACGCCGGACCCATAACAGCGATGGTGGGCTATGACAATCTGGTTGGCACGCAGTTCCATCCGGAAAAAAGCCAGACGCTGGGCTTGGCGCTCATCGCAAATTTCCTTGCGTGGAAGCCATGATCCTGTTTCCCGCCATCGATTTGAAAGACGGCAAATGCGTGCGCCTGAAATTGGGTGACATGGCGCAGGCGACAGTTTTCAACGACAATCCGGCAGCACAGGCAAAATCCTTCGAGGACCAAGGTTTTGAATGGCTGCATCTCGTGGATTTGAACGGAGCATTCGAAGGCCGCCCCGTGAACGCGAAAGCCGTAGAAGACATTCTGCGTACCCTCAAAATCCCCGTGCAGCTCGGCGGCGGCATTCGTGACATGGCAACGATTGAACACTGGCTTTCCCACGGCATCACCCGCGTCATTCTCGGAACTGTGGCTCTGCGCAATCCGGAGATCGTGCATGAGGCCTGCAAAAAATTCCCCGGCAAGATCGTCGTTGGCATTGACGCAAAGTCCGGCTTCGTGGCGGTGGAGGGCTGGGGTGAAAGCTCGTCGCTGACCGCAGTCGAATTGGGACAGCGCTTCGAGAACGCAGGCGTGTCGGCCATCATCTTCACCGATATTGACCGCGACGGCATTCTCAAAGGCATCAATTTCGAAAAGACACTTGAGTTGGCCAATGCCGTCGATATTCCCGTCATCGCATCCGGAGGCCTCGCTTCCATTGCAGATGTGCAGCGCCTGCTCGAAACCGACTGCGCCATTCTAGAAGGAGCCATTTCCGGTCGTGCTATTTACGATGGCAGGCTTAATCCCGTTGCGGCATTGAAACTCATTTCGGAGGCGAATCGATGATGGACAAGGTGCTTCTGGTGACGGGCGGCGGACGCGGCATTGGCGCGGCCACCTGCAAGGCCGCAGCCAAGGCGAGCTATGCCGTTGCAGTGAATTATGTCGGCGACAAGCAGGCTGCCGAAGCACTCGTAAGTGAGATCAGGGCGGCTGGGGCCAAGGCCATTGCAGTGCAGGGGGACGTATCAAAGCTCGCCGATGTGATCCGCATGTTTGATGAAACGGAAGAGGCCTTTGGCCCTATTACGGCACTGGTCAACAATGCCGGTATCACGGGCAAGAGTTCACGGCTGGATGCTGCTGATCCGCAAATCATCATTGATGCGATTGCAGTCAATGTGACTGGCGCAATTTTCGCAGCACGTGAAGCTGTGAAACGCATGTCCATCCGCCACGGCGGAAAAGGCGGCGTGATCGTCAACATATCATCTGCCGCCGCAACGCTGGGAAGCCCCGGAGAATATGTCTGGTATGCGGCCAGCAAGGGCGCAATTGATTCACTCACAATCGGTCTCGCGAAGGAAGTGGCGGAAGAGGGCATTCGCGTGGCCTCCGTAACGCCCGGCATGGTGGAAACAGAAATCCACGAACGCTCCTCGGGCGATGCGGCGCGTGTTGCCCGCATTCTACCCGCCATTCCCATGAAGCGCATTGGCAAGCCGGAGGAAATTGCCGATGCCGTGATGTTCCTGCTCGGCGACACGGCAAGTTACATTACAGGCAGCACAATCAGGGTTGCGGGAGGACGCTAATGCTGAAAGCCCGCATCATTCCCTGCCTCGACGTGAAAGATGGCCGCGTGGTCAAAGGCGTGAACTTTGTGGACCTGCGCGATGCAGGCGATCCCGTGCAGGCAGCAATCGCCTATGATGCGGCAGGCGCCGATGAACTCTGCTTTCTTGATATCACCGCAACCCACGAAAATCGCGGCACCATGTTCGACGTTGTACGCCGCACGGCGGAGGCCTGCTTCATGCCGCTGACCGTGGGTGGTGGCGTGCGCAAGGTGGAAGACATTCGCCAGCTTCTGCTCGCAGGCGCCGATAAAGTGTCGATCAATTCAGCAGCCGTGAGCAATCGTCAGTTTGTCAAAGAGGCGGCCACAAAATTTGGCAGCCAGTGCATTGTGGTGGCCATTGACGCTAAGGAAACATCGCCGGGTAAATTTGAAATCTTCACCCATGGTGGCCGCAATGCCACCGGCATTGATGCCGTGGATTTTGCTCGCGAGGTGGTTGAATTAGGCGCTGGCGAAATCCTGCTTACGTCGATGGACAGGGATGGCACGGGCAAGGGCTTCAACATTCCGCTCACCCGGACGATTGCCGATGCCGTATCCGTACCCGTGATCGCATCGGGCGGTGTTGGCACGCTTGACCATCTCGTGGAAGGCATCAAGCAAGGCCACGCAACCGCCGTTCTCGCCGCATCGATTTTCCATTTCGGAACCTATACAATCGCCGAGGCAAAAGCGCATATGGCCGCACACGGTATTCCCATGCGGTTGAATTGAGGGGAGACATGACACACAAAACAGAAGTGCTTGGACATCTCGCGGACACCATCGCCAAGCGCCGTCATGACAGCGGCGATCAATCCTACACGGCGAAGCTCATCTCGCAAGGCATGGAAAAATGCGCCAAGAAATTTGGTGAGGAAGCCGTGGAGCTGGCACTTGCTGCCATGACCAAAGACAAGTCGCACATCACGTCGGAGGCCGCAGATGTGCTGTATCATTTGGTGGTGCTTCTCGAAGCAGCGAATGTTCCCATCGCACACGTCATGGGCGAGTTGGAAAAGCGCCAGACACAAAGCGGTCTTGCCGAAAAGGCATCGCGCAGCTGATGGAAATGCTTGCCAGAGAAGTTTCCCCCTTCCGCCGCTTTGACCGCGAAGAATGGTCCAGGCTCCGCGCCGATACGGCGATGACGCTGACACAGGCTGACCTCGATGAATTGCGCGGCGTGAATGACCGCATCGACCTGCATGAGGTCGAGGCGATTTATCTACCACTCTCGCGCCTGCTCAATCTCTATGTCGCCGCCACCCAGAAACTGTTCCGCGCCACCAACAGCTTCCTGCATTCCGAAGATCGCAAGGTGCCTTATATCATTGGCGTGGCTGGCAGTGTGGCCGTGGGCAAAAGTACTACCTCGCGTATCCTGCGAAGGCTTCTCTCGCGCTGGCCGCATCATCCAAAAGTTGACCTCGTCACCACCGATGGTTTCCTGATGCCCAACGCCGTTCTCGAGCGCGAAGGCCTCATGGCGCGCAAAGGGTTTCCGGAAAGCTTTGACCTGCCATCCATTCTGCGCTTCATGTCCGACATCAAGGCAGGCAGGCCCAAGGTGACGGCACCCGTCTATTCGCATCTCTCCTATGATGTGCTGCCTGGCGAAACCGTGACCATCGACCAGCCCGATATTCTCATCGTCGAAGGCATCAATGTGCTGCAAACTGGCCGCCCGCCAAGGGATGGCCGCGGCATTCCCAACGTCTCCGACTTCTTCGATTTCTCGATCTACATCGACGCGGAAATTGCAGACCTCCAGCAATGGTATGTCGATCGCTTCTTCTCTCTCAAGGATGGCGCGTTCAAGAATCCCAAATCCTACTTCCACCGCTACGCGACTTACACAGACAAGGAGGCCCGCGAGACGGCAACCCGCATCTGGGAAACCATCAATCTCTTGAACCTGCGCGAAAATGTTCTGCCAACCCGCCCGCGCGCCGACCTCGTGCTCCGCAAAGGGGCCGACCACGCGGTTAGAAGCGTGTTTTTGCGGAAGCTTTAGAGTAAGTTTGCGTCGCAAGCCATTCGCTTGGGCTAACCATCTTCAACCTCAGAAATTCCCGGTTGAAATTCGATTTTGTGTTGAAGCCACTTTCCAGCATTGCGGTTGTAACGGATACCCCTTGTAGCATGAGGCCGCAGGCGTGTTCGATGCGGTGGCGGTTGATATAGCGCGAGACATTTTCGCCTTTGCTGCGGTTGATGGCGGCGGAAAGATTCTTGGCTGGCGCAATCAGCTTCCGCGCCAGACGCGAGAGGGTGAGCTCAGGATCGAGATATGGTTTTTGACGCAACATGAGATCATCGAGTCTTTCCATAAGTGATGCGTCCTGTGCCGCATCCGCTTCGGTGGCAGGCTCTGGTGAATCCGTCTCAACATCACGTCTGCTGCCAATGGTATGGGAAAGGCTCAAGGCACCCAGTGTGAGCATTGAAAGGGCTTGCAGCCCGCCGACGAAAGCCAAATTCCAGGTGTTCCGTCCAAACAAAAAATTGAGCGCGATCAGCGCATCGCTACAAGCCGACGCCAGAAGCGAAATCGCGATCACGCGCCAGACCAGTAAAGGCATGCCGCCACTTTCCAGAGGACTGTGCGGCAGGCTGTCTTCGCCTTTGGACAACACAACAAGAATCATCGCGCCATATCCAGCAAACAAAACGGGAATGACGACGTCCAGCGTGGCGGGTGCAAACACGCTGCAGAACAGCGTGAAGATAGGTCCGAGAACATGCAGATAGTCCCGTGAAAGCACCAGTGGCTTGCGTGCAACGGCTGTGAAGGCGAGCCAGGCGAGGGGTGGAATAAAAGTCGCTGTCACGGGCTGCACCGGCCGCAGTGCTGATACACCGTAGTATTGCACGAGCGCGATAATGGCACTTTGCGCCGCACATGCCGCGATCAGCAGCAACAGCATGACATGGGCCTCACGGCTGATGATCGCGCGCAGTAAAAGGAACGCAAGCACCAGCGCCACAAATATTGGAATGGGAAGAACAGGCATCAGAACACCGTCATCGCGTTGATAAAGAGACTACATCTCTAGTCCCAAAACCGGTTCTGCACGACCTAAAACCGGTTCGAGGACGCGGGTTTCCGGTCTCTCGTGTCTGACTGTCTTTCGTCAACACCTGAAAGGACAGACACATGAAAAAACTTTTACTCGCAGCCGCTCTCACCGTTCTTCCCAGCATCGCATTTGCCGCAGATATGACCGGTCTTAAATTGATGCCAGTTGCGGCCACACACCATGCGAAACCGATTGAAGCCGCGGTCTGGTATCCAGGCTCTGGCGGAAAGAGCTTGTTGTTTGGCGAGAACCCCGTCTTCCAGGGTATTGCTGTACAGGAAGGTGCAGATGTCGCGTCGGGACGTTACCCCGTTGTTTTGCTCTCCCATGGGCTCGGCGGAAACTATCGTACCTTGGGATGGCTCGGTGCTGGCCTGGCTGAGCACGGTGCAATCGTTATCGCCGTAAATCATCCCAACAGCACAACGCGGGACTTCGATCTAAAGTCCGGTCTCGATCACGGAACGCGCGTGCAAGACCTGGAGGCGGCTCTGGCTAGCGTTTCTTCCACTCCGGCCTTTGCCGACCATATCGATCAATCGCGCATTTATGCAGCCGGTTTTTCCTATGGCGGATGGACGGCCCTGTCGATGGGTGGATTGCGCGGCAATCTTGCAGCCTATGCAAAGCATTGCGAAGAGTCTGGCACGACATCAACCCACTGCAATGACATCAAAAAAGGCGGTGTTGATTTGCGCAGCCTTGATGCTGCGCGGTGGAATGCATCTTATAAAGACATGCGTATTCGTGCCGTGGCTGCCATTGATCCAGCACTGACGTGGGGGCTGGACAAGACCGAAACGCAGGACTTGGTGAAAAACGTATTGCTCATTGGCCTCGGCGAGGGTGGGGATCGGCTTTTCGAAACAAACTTCGGTGCGTCGGGAAGTGGGTTTGAGCAGAAAGTTGCGGGCATGAAGGTCAAGACCGTTGCACCCGCAACCCACTTTTCAGCACTCCTGGTGTGCAAACCCGCCGGTGAGGCGATCCTCGCAATCGAAAAAGATGACCCCGTCTGCACCGACCCAAAAGGCACAGACCGGAAATCAGTTCACGATAAAATCATATCCGAAGTGGCCAAATACTTCAGCCTTGATTGACACCAGCGATCACCGTCAACGGTTGCGAAGCGACCGTTCGACGGAGTCGAGGAGTGAACCACCAGCCGACGTCTGTCCGCCGCCGGATCCACCCAGCACCTGGCCAAGGATATCCCCCAGTCCGCCACCCCCCGATTGGCCACCGCCACCACCACCGCCAAGGATTTGGCCGAGGATGTCGCCCAACCCACCGCCGCTTTGCGGCTGTGGTTGCTGGCCAGCGCCCCCGCCGAGAACCTGTCCCAGAATATCACCCAACCCACCGCCGCCTGTGGAAGCGCCAGCGCTGGATGTCATCGACCGGGCGATTTGTGCCATCACCATGGAGGCGATGATCGGAAGCATCTTCTTGAGGATAGATGCGCCGATACCCGTTGAAGCGGAAACCTCATTGGCCACCCCGCGGCTCACCTCTTTCGAGCCAAACACTTCGCCCAAAACATCATTGCCCTGTCGGGTCATCGTCTCCGTGCCGCCTGATTGGCCTTGCGTCATCTGTTCAAGAATGCTGCCAAGCCCACCGCCCGCATTGCCGTTGCGCTGCATGCCAGCGGCCACAACCGGAGCCAGTTGCTCAAACGCTGCTTGCGTCTGCTCCGGTGTCAAACCGAATTGGCGGCCAATCTCTGTCAGATCCATATTTGTCTCCCGTTGTTGTATTTATTTGCGATTGCCTAAAATCTGTCCGAAAATATCGTTGAGCGAAGGTGTCTTCGCCCGCCGCCTGCGCACAGGCTTTCTGCGCGTCCCAAAATAGCTGGAATAGCTCCGCCTGCGACGGCGCTTGGGCGCAAGTTGCCTGACAGCACCTTGCACAACGCCTGCTACAACGGCGGAAAGAATTGCGCCAAAAATTCCGGGGCTTTTTTCTTCAGGTGCGGCAACAAGTGTTGCTGGTGTCGAATAGGTTTTGGCCAGTGCTGCCAAAACGCTGGTGGCACCGATCGCCGATATTTTTTGTAAGGTTGCACCCTCAAGGGCAGGGGCCAGTTTTTTCATCTCGCCATTGGCGGATGCCCCATAAATATCGGCCAGAACCGCATTGCCATCGGAAATCGCTTCCGCACCCGTTACGGCTTCCGCATCATCGAGATCGGAACTGTCGCCGCCCTCGTCGAGCAAATCAAGCAGCGCCTCAAAGGCATCGTGATCGCTTTCAGCCTTGCTGCGGAGCTGTTCGGCAATCGCTGGGCAAATGGAACCGAGTACCGATTTCGCATCGCCTGTTGAAACGCCACAAGCCTTGGCAACATTGGCAAAATAATTTCCGTTTTGGGCCGCCCCCAGAATGGTCATCAATGACATCGATCACTCCCCGTTGATTTCGAAGCCAAGTTCCTTAGCGTCTTTCACAAGCTTGTCATAGGACCGAAAGTGATGGCCGATCAAACCCGCAATCCGTGCACCCTGCACATTGGAGCGCTTGTCGTCAATGAACCAGGTTTCAGCGGCGCTCACATTGAGCTGCTTCAGCAGGCGAATGAAACTGTTGGGGTCCGGTTTCTTTGTGCCGAACTCATAGGAGCAATAGCGCTCGGCAAAAATGGCAGCGGCTTGCGGAAACAATTCATCAAGTGAATTTTTTACAATTGGGCCGTTGTTGGTATAAATCGCAATGCGCGAGACCTGAGAGATGGATTTGGCCAGATCCAAAACATCTGTCGAAGGGACCATCGCTTCACGCCGCGCCGCAATCCATTCCGCACGTGAAACCGGATAGCCGATGCGCTGGCCAAATCCCTGGAGATACATATCTGCATCGGGATAGCCGCCAGAGTCGGCTTCCTCTTCAAAGCCCGAATCCCAAATGGCGGCGCGAATATCCCGTGGCGTTTTTCCCGAAAGCTTTGAAAGGGCGCGCAAGCTGCGACCAAGATCATAATGACACAGCACATCGTCCATATCAAAAATGACAAGTCGCGGTCGCAAGTCTCAGGCCGCCGTACCGCCAACGGTGAGCCGGTCAATGCGCAGGCTCGGCTGGCCAACACCCACGGGAACGCCTTGTCCCTGCTTACCACAGGTGCCGATGCCGGGATCCAGTGCCATGTCATTGCCCACCATGGAAATGCGGGTGAGGGCATCGGCCCCCGAACCAATGAGTGTCGCACCTTTCACGGGCGCTGTGATTTTGCCATCCTCAATCAGATAAGCCTCCGTGCAGGAGAACACGAATTTGCCCGACGTGATGTCAACCTGGCCGCCACCAAAGGATTTCGCAAACAATCCCTTCTTGATGGATTTCAAAATCTCGTCAGGGTGCTTGTCACCGGAAAGCATATAGGTATTGGTCATGCGCGGCATTGGCGCATGGGCATAGGATTGACGGCGGCCATTGCCGGTGGGTTTCACACCCATGAGGCGCGCATTCAAACGGTCCTGCATGAAACCAACGAGCACACCGTCCTCAATCAGCGTGGTGCAGTTGGAAGGTGTACCCTCATCATCAATGGTCACGGACCCGCGGCGGTTCGGGATCGTGCCATCATCAACAACGGTAATGCCCTTGGCTGCAATGCGGCTTCCCATGAGGCCTGCAAAAGCCGATGTTCCTTTGCGGTTAAAGTCGCCTTCAAGTCCGTGGCCAATGGCTTCATGCAACAAAATGCCAGGCCATCCCGGCCCCAGCAAAACATCGGCCTCGCCAGCGGGCGCAGGCTTTGCATCCAACGACACGAGACTCTGCCGGTAAGCCTCACGTGCCGCATCCTGCCAGAGATCGTCGGTCACATAGGACACGGGATCGCCGCGACCACCCAAACCGTGGCTGCCTTGACCCTGAACATTTCCGCGCGTGGCCACAACGGAAACGCCAAAGCGCACCAGCGGGCGAATGTCGCGGTAGATTTGCCCGTCAGCGCGGATGATTTCAACCGATTGCCAATCACTGGCAAGCGATACGGAGACCTGGCTCACCTCTGGTCCAAGCGCGCGCGTGAACGCATCCACCTTTTGCAGCAGGCTGATCTTCTCCGCAAATTGCATGGCCTCAACCGGGTTCTGCGCGGAATAGAGCTGGCGGTTGGTGCGTTCAGGCGAAGCCGCAAGTTTGGCGGTTCCCGTTTTCGTCATGGTCTTGCAGAGATCGCTTGCACGCTTCAGCGAGGCCTTGGAAATTTCCGTGGAATGGGAATAGGCGGCTGTCTCTCCGGAAACAGACCGCAGGCCAAAGCCCTGGCTTTCATCGAAGCTTGCCGCTTTCAGCTTGCCGTCATCGAACGAGAAGCTTTGCGTCTGGCGGCGCTCAACAAACAACTCGCCATCATCAGCGCCATGCAAAGCATCGGCTACAATCGCCGTTGCCTGTGCTTGTGTGGTATCGGTCGTATCAAAAAGGGAAAGCGCCACGGCCAAAATCCTATCCTAGAAGTCAAGCCCTAGAGATAAGCGTCAATGCCTCGGACGGCTAGCCTTTTCGTGGCAATTTTACTGGGAATTGAGTGCCGTCAGCGACGCACCAAAGCCGGCAAGCGAGATTTTCATTGGAATGCCAAGGCCCGGAGCCTCATAAATAATGAAGTTTGCGGCCGTTCCCTTTTTCATTTTGGCGAGGGTTTCAGGCGAGGCTTCGGCGAAGGCTTCACAAATCTGCGGGCGGCAGCGCGTGAAAGGAACACGCCCCACGGCAGCGCCATCAATTTCAAGGGCAACGCCGGTTGGCAGGTAAACACCAATCGGTGCCATGACACGCATCATCAACACGTCTTTGTCACCTTGCTTGGCCTTCACGATGATCAGGGAAAGGCCAATATTCGCGTTCTTCTCGCTCTTGGTGACCTGCACCATGCCACATTGCTTCTTGCCGGCAGGATCGGGGCTTCCGTCAGGCGCTGAGGCGGTGCCACATTGAACCTGCCAGGCCCCATTGGTTGCCACGGTTTCAGCTGCCGGTGGCTGTTGTGTAGCGCCGGGTTGTGCAGGTTGACCCGCTTTGGTGCGCGGGCCGAAATTCTGTTGTCCTGCGGCCGGCGTGTCTTGCTGTGCTTGCGCCGCCAAGGGGCAACAAAAACCCAGAAGGCCAATTGCAGCAACAATGCGCAGGTTGGGAGTGATTCTCACGTGACGGCACCTTTCGTAAACGACGCGCGGCTGATAGCGCCGGGTTATTGCTAAAACAATAACCATTTGGGGGATACTGTAAACTGTTCGCGGGAGCATTTCGGTGATAAATGAGGCAGAATTTCGAATTCTCGCAAAACCAGTGATTGCATTCGCGTAAAGTGGCCTATTACAATGACGTTATGCCGCGCCGGGTTTAGTTGCGACATAGGGGCGGATGTGGTTCACATCGCAGTCAACTAGTACCATATCGACATGAGGCAGACGTGAATTTGAAGGGTCCGATAATGAAAATTGCAAACAAGTTGGTTGGTGTGGTGGCATTGCTCTTATTTACGGGCACATCAACTGCAGCTTGGGCCGCACTTGGCCATGCTGAACCTTGGCAAATGGGCCTACAGGATGCCGCAACCCCTGTGGCTGAAGGCATTCACTGGTTGCACACATTCCTCATGTATATTATCACTGCCATCTCACTTTTTGTCATGGGATTGATGCTTTACATCATCGTGAAGTTCAACGCCAAGGCCAACCCCGTCCCGTCCAAAACCACGCACAACACCATGATTGAGGTGCTGTGGACTGTGATCCCGATTTTGATTCTCGTGGCCATCGCAATTCCATCCCTCCGCTTGCTCTACTTACAGCGTGACATTCCGGTGGCAGACATGACCATCAAGGTCATCGGAAACCCCAGCTGGAACTGGACGTACGAATATCCCGACCTCGGTTTGAACGAGGATAAAACCGCCAAGGTGACATTCACGTCCTATCTGAAAAGCAAGGAAGACGCCGCTAAAGACGGTGTTCCCTATCTTCTTGCAACCGATGTTCCGGTTATTGTTCCTGTTAACAAAACAGTGAAACTGATTGTGACCTCCGACCCTGAGGGCATCATCCATGCATGGACCATCCAGTCCTTTGGCGTGAAGATCGATGCAATCCCCGGTCGCCTGAATGAAGACTGGTTCAAGGCCACCAAGGAAGGTACCTATTACGGCCAGTGTTCCGAGCTCTGTGGCAAACAGCATGCCTTCATGCCAATTGAAGTGCATGTCGTATCGCAACCGGACTTCGATGCATGGTCGGAAAAAATCAAAACAGCCAGTGCCGAAGAATCACGGGATTTCCTGTTCGCCATGTTGAAGGCCAAGGGCCAACTGGCAAAAAACTGAATTGAATGAGAGGCTAATAACCATGTCAAACGCAACTGCCGCTCACGGCCACGACGATCATCACGCTCTGCCTACGGGTTGGAAGCGTTATGTCTATTCCACCAACCACAAGGACATCGGAACGATGTATCTTTGGTTTGCGATCTTTGCTGGTGTGCTCGGTGGCTTTCTTTCCGTCATGATGCGCATCGAACTTGCGCAACCCGGCATCCAGATTTTCCACGGCCTTGCCAATATGGTGTATAATGCTGGCTGTGACATGGCAAAGCCTGAAGACTGCGATGCTGGCAAGCATATGTACAACGTCTTTGTGACTGGCCATGCGCTCCTCATGATCTTTTTCATGGTGATGCCCGCCATGATCGGCGGCTTCGGCAACTGGTTCGTGCCGTTGATGATTGGCGCGCCCGACATGGCATTCCCGCGCATGAACAACATTTCCTTCTGGCTCTTGCCTCCTGCCCTTGGCCTCTTGATCATCTCCATGTTTGTTGAAGGCCCGCCTGGCGCTTCTGGTGCAGGTGGTGGCTGGACGATTTATCCACCGCTATCAACCACGGGTCAACCCGGCCCTGCCATGGACTTCGTGATTCTGGCGCTTCACATCGCCGGTGCGTCTTCCATTCTCGGCGCCATAAACTTCATCACCACTATTTTCAATATGCGTGCCCCCGGCATGACGCTGCACAAGATGCCACTGTTTGTGTGGTCGATCCTGGTCACCGTGTTCCTGCTGTTGCTGTCTCTGCCTGTTCTGGCTGGTGCCATCACCATGTTGCTCACCGACCGCAACTTCGGCACGTCATTCTTTGTGGCGGCCAAGGGCGGCGACCCCATCCTGTTCCAGCATCTCTTCTGGTTCTTCGGTCATCCTGAAGTGTACATCCTGATTTTGCCCGGCTTCGGCATCATCTCGCAGATCGTATCTACCTTTTCGAAGAAGCCAGTATTCGGCTATCTCGGCATGGCCTATGCCATGGTTGCCATCGGCGTTGTGGGCTTTGTTGTCTGGGCCCACCATATGTACACCGTGGGGATGGATGCGGATACGCAAGCCTACTTCCTGGCCGCAACCATGATTATCGCCGTGCCAACGGGTGTTAAAATCTTCTCGTGGATTGCCACCATGTGGGGCGGCTCCATCGAATTCAAAACCCCGATGCTATGGGCCATGGGCTTCATCTTCCTGTTCACCGTTGGTGGTGTCACGGGCGTGGTGCTGGCCAATGCCGGTGTGGACCGTTCACTGCATGATACTTATTACGTGGTCGCTCACTTCCATTACGTGTTGTCGCTGGGTGCCGTGTTCGCTGTGTTCGCAGCATGGTACTACTGGTTCCCCAAAATGACCGGCTACATGTACAATGAATTTATAGGCAAGCTGCACTTCTGGGTGACGTTTGTGGGCGTGAACATTCTGTTCTTCCCGCAGCATTTCCTCGGCCTTGCCGGTATGCCGCGCCGCTACATCGATTACCCCGAAGTCTTTGCTGGTTGGAACCAGGTATCTTCCTACGGATCCTATATGTCTGCAGTTGGCGTTGTCATCTTTCTGTATGGCGTATTCTCCGCCTATGCCAAGAAGGTGCCTGCCACTGACAACCCTTGGGGGGTTGGTGCAACGACTCTGGAGTGGACATTGTCTTCGCCACCACCATTCCACCAGTTCAGCACGCTACCGATCATAAAGTAACACCATGAGCGACATTCAATTGGATATCACCAGCCAGTCTCCAGCCCTTGGCGGGCAGGGAACGGCTGGTGATTATTTCGCGCTGCTCAAGCCGCGCGTGATGTCGCTTGTTATCTTTACAGCTTTCGTTGGCATCATCGCAGCACCGGGAACCCTGCATCCCCTGCTTGCCATCGTTGCCCTTCTTGCGATTGCCGTGGGTGCCGGTGCATCGGGCGCATTGAACATGTGGTATGATGCCGATATCGATGCCATCATGAAGCGCACGAAGTCCCGTCCCGTGCCGCGCGGTGCCATACTTCCGGGCGAGGCCCTGGGTTTTGGTGCAACACTTGCCGTGGGCTCCGTTCTCGTTCTCGGCCTCATGGTCAATCTTGTGGCCGCTGCCTTGCTGGCCTTCACCATCTTTTTTTATATCGCCATCTACACCATGTGGCTTAAGCGCTGGACGCCGCAGAACATCGTGATTGGCGGCGCTGCCGGTGCGTTCCCACCGATGATTGGCTGGGCGGCGGTGACAGGCACCATCGACCTTGGTGCAATATCGCTTTTCCTGATTATTTTCATGTGGACCCCGCCGCACTTCTGGGCGCTCGCCCTGTTCCGCGAAGGTGACTATGAAGCGGCAGGCGTTCCCATGCTGCCGAATGTTGCTGGTACCGATGAAACCCGCAAACAAATCCTGATCTATACAATTATCCTTTTGCCAATCGCATTCCTGCCGGCAATTTTGGGCGTATGCGGAATCGTCTATGTTGCGGGAACAGGCATTCTCTCAGCCATGTTCTTGTATTACGCCATCAATGTTTACCGTCTCCGCGAAGGCACATCGGCGGACAAGGCGTGCAAAAAGCTCTTCGGGTTTTCTATTCTCTGGCTGTTCCTCATCTTCGCGCTCATCCCTGTCGAGCGGCTGCTCCATATCCCAAGTTTTGCTGCAATTCTCCCATGAACAACAAACCCTTCAGCACGGAAGATCTGGCGCGCCGCAAGAAGCGCGCGCTGATCATGGCCTTGATCCTCGTCGGTCTTGTCGTTCTTTTCTTCGCAACAACCATTGTGCGCATCGGTGGCTACGTGCCGCCAGCAGTGGGTGGCTGACATGAAAATCGTTGTGCCCGATCCCCGCAAGAATCGCCGCGTTGCTGCCATTATGGCCTCGGTTTTTGTCGGCATGGTCGGCCTGTCCTACGCGTCTGTTCCGCTGTATCGTGCTTTCTGTCAGGCAACAGGTTTCGGTGGCACAACCCAACGCGCTGACGCAGCACCGAACGCTGCCACCGATAAATTCATCACCGTGCGCTTTGATGCCAACACGGCGGGAAGCCTGGGTTGGAAATTTCTGCCCACGCAAACCGTCATGAAGGTCAAGATCGGCGAACAAAACATGGCGCATTACACCGCCGAGAATTCGACGGGCAAGGAAACAACGGGCAGTGCCGTTTTCAATGTGTCACCCGCTGAGGCTGGTGTCTATTTTAACAAGATCCAGTGTTTCTGTTTTACCAAACAAACCCTGAAAGCGGGCGAAAGCGCGGATATGCCCGTTGTGTTTTTCGTTGATCCCGCCATTCTGGACGATCCGGATTCCAAGGCGGTGAGCGAGATTACACTGTCTTACACATTTTTCCCCGCAGATAAGCCTGATGCAGTTTCAACGGTTGAAAAACCTGCTAAGTTGACCACAAATTAAAGAGCTCGAAGGAGTAGCGGCGATGTCTGATGTAAAGAACCACGACTATCATTTGGTCGATCCCAGTCCTTGGCCTGCCATAGGCGGTCTCTCGGCCTTCGTTCTTGCGATTGGTGCCGTGACATGGATGCACGGCCATACATGGGCCGTGATGGCTGTGGGCTTTGCAATGGTGCTCTACACCATGTTCATGTGGTGGCGCGATGTGATCAAGGAAGCCAATGCCGGTGACCACACGCCAGTTGTTGCCCTTCATTTGCGCTACGGCATGATCATGTTCATTGTCTCTGAAGTCATGTTCTTCGTGGCATGGTTCTGGGCTTTCTTCGATGCCAGCCTGTTTGCGGGCGAGCCCATCCAGCAGGCGCGCAGCCTGGCAACGGGCGGTATTTGGCCCCCTGCACCGTTGGTTGATGGTGTCGTGGCACATACGCCAATCTTTGATGCCTGGCATTTGCCACTGGTCAATACATTGATCCTGCTGACATCAGGCACGACGGTGACCTGGGCGCACCACGCGCTTCTCAACGATGATCGTCAGGGCCTGAAATGGGGCCTCATCGCAACGGTTGTCTTGGGTGCTTTGTTCACCTGTGTACAGGGCTATGAATATGCCCACGCGCTGTTTGCCTTCAACCGTGAAAACGGCGGCAACATCTATGGCTCAACCTTCTTCATGGCCACCGGCTTCCATGGCTTCCATGTATTGGTGGGAACCATCTTCCTGCTGGTCTGCCTGTTTCGCGCCATGAACGGCGCGTTCACGCCAAAGCAACACTTCGGTTTCGAAGCCGCTGCCTGGTATTGGCACTTCGTGGACGTTGTCTGGCTGTTCCTCTTTGCTGCCATTTACATCTGGGCTTCGGCAGGCGCACCACTTCCCGTCGAATGACGGAAGTCAAAGTTTGAAAAGGGGCCGCGCGATATGTTTTGCGCGGCCTTTTTGTAAGGTCAATCCGCATGGATGAAAATCACTACGCCGACCTCTCGCCGCTGACCACAGGTCTTGCAGGAAAATGCCCGCGCTGTGGCCAGGGTAAACTCTTTGTGGGATATCTGACGGTCGCAGACTCATGCAAGAATTGCAGGCTGTCATTTGCCTTCGCCGATAGCGGTGATGGTGCTGCTTGGTTTGTCATGCTGTTTGTCTGCGTGGTCGGTGTGGGCTCAATACTTGGCGTGGAGATTGGCTATGCGCCATCGTTCTGGGTGCACCTCTCGCTTGCCATTCCCATCCTGATCATCCTGCCGCTCGTCCTGCTGCGCCCTGTAAAAGGCGTGCTTTTGAATCAGCAATGGAAAACCAAGGCGCGTGAGGGCAGGCTCTCATGAAGCAACGCCCCCGCATTTGGCCCATCGTCGTATGGTCAGCTATTGGCATTGCCATTCTCTGTGGTCTTGGTGTCTGGCAGGTATTTCGTAGGGGTGAAAAACAGGCCCTGCTTGCGGACATCGCCGCGCGTGCACAAGCGCCGCCGATCTCGCTTGCCGAAGCCTTGAAGCGGCAAGAGCTGGGCAAGGATATTGAATTCACGGTGGTGAAGACCACAGGCGTGTTCGATCACACCCGCGAACTTCACAAACTTTCTACCTATGAAGGCGCACCCGGTTGGGAGATCATAACACCGCTGAAAAGTGAGGAAGGTGTTTCAGCACTGGTGGATCGCGGCGTCGTGCCAGACGTTTTGCGCGACGGCACAAAGCGCAGCGAGACGGCAACCTCCACGGAATTCACCGCTGTGGTGCGCGGTCATAATGGTGGCCAAGGCTATTTCGATCCTGAAAATCAGGACGACAAAAACCTGTGGTATTGGTGGGATGTGCCGGAAATGCTGGCCGCTGCCAACATTCCAGCCGACGTGAAAGTCGCACCCTTCGTGCTGCAGGTGCTGCCCGGTGGTGATGTTACCAAATTTCCGCGGGCATTGCCACCAGATGTAAATCTCCCGAATAACCATATGCAATACATCATCACATGGTTTGGGCTTGCCGCCGTTCTGGCCGTTATTGCCGGACTTTTTATCGCCAAACAGGTGAGAAGAACCGATGCTTGAAACGGCCGTCCTGCGCCGCTAGTTTGTCGTCTCATTTATGAGGGTTCCACGTGCAATATGTGTCAACAAGGGGTGAAGCCCCAGAGCTTGATTTTGAAGGTGTGCTTCTCACGGGACTTGCACGGGATGGTGGTCTTTATTTGCCGAAGCAATGGCCGACATTCGCGCCAGATGAACTCCGTGCACTTCGGGGCAAGCCCTATCAGGATGTGGCCTTTGCCGTTGTGTCAAAATACATAGATGGCGCTGTGCTGGATGCCGACCTCAAGCAGATGATTTCTGAGGCCTATGGCACCTTTGGCCACCCCGCGATTACGCCTCTTAAACAGCTGGCTGCGAACCAGTGGCTTCTCGAACTTTTCCACGGGCCAACCCTTGCCTTCAAGGATGTGGCCATGCAGCTCTTGGCGCGCCTCATGGATTGGTCGCTGAAAAGAAGTGGCAGCAGGGCGACCATCATCGGCGCTACATCAGGTGACACGGGTGGGGCTGCCATTGATGCCTTCAAGTCCAGCAGGAATGCGACGACCATCATCCTTCATCCCCACGGCAAGGTGAGCGATGTTCAGCGCCGCCAGATGACGACCGTGGACTCGCCCGTCATTCACAACATCGCCATTGAGGGCAATTTTGATGATTGCCAAGCTATCGTCAAAGCACTGTTCAACGATGCGCCCTTCCGTGACCGGGTCCATCTCGCAGGCGTGAACTCCATCAACTGGGCGCGCATCATGGCCCAGATTGTTTATTACGTGAGCTCTGCATTGGCCTTGGGTGCACCCGATCGCAAGATCAGCTTCACGGTTCCCACGGGTAATTTCGGTGACATATTTGCAGGCCTTGCCGCCAAGCGCATGGGCGTTCCCATTGACCGTCTGATCATTGCAACCAATGTGAATGATATTCTTGATCGTACTCTGAAAACCGGGCGTTATGAGATGAAAGGTGTGCATGCCAGCACCAGCCCATCCATGGACATTCAGATTTCGAGCAATTTTGAGCGATTGCTTTATCTCGCCTATGGCCGGGATGGCAGCGCGGTGCGCCGCCTGATGGCTGGCCTTGTGCAATCTGGTTCATTTGCCATTGGTGATAAGGAACTCACCGCGATCCGCGCGGAATTTGACTCAGGTGCTGTGGGTGAAGCGGAAACCGCCAAAACCATTGCCGAAACCCTCGCCTGCGCAGGTGAGCTTTTGGATCCCCATACAGCCATCGGATTTGCGACAGCTCTCAAGGTTGAAACAACGGAAAACCCCATGGTCACGCTTGCCACAGCGCACCCCGCCAAATTCCCCGATGCGGTAGAAAAAGCCAGTGGCATAAGGCCTGGTTTACCACCAAGGCTAATCCACTTGCTCAAAGCCAAAGAACGCTTCACAATACTTCCCAACAGTGCCGCGGCCGTCAAGGACTTTGTCCTGGCTCTCAAATAAGGCCTGATTGGGAAAGAGTAGAATGGGTGTTGAGATTACGTGTCTGCCAAACGGGTTGAATGTCATAACCCACCACATGCCGCATATTGAAACTGTAGCGTTGGGTATATGGGTCAAGGCAGGAGCGCGTGATGAAAGGCCGGAAGAAAATGGCATTGCGCATTTTCTGGAACATATGGCGTTCAAAGGCACCAAGCGTCGCTCCGCCAAAGCCATTGCCGAAGAGATTGAATCCGCTGGCGGCGAAATCAACGCCTCAACAGGCATGGAAACCACCACATATTATGCCCGTGTATTGAAAGACGACTGGGCCCTGGCACTTGATATTCTCGCCGACATTTTCACAGAGTCCGTTTTGGATTCAGATGAGCTCGAGCGTGAGCGTGATGTTATTCTGCAGGAAATTGCCGCCGCCAATGACCAACCCGATGACCTCGTTTTTGATCTTGCGTCCGCCTCATGTTTTGGCGATCATCCCCTTGGTCGTTCTATTCTCGGCACGGCAGAACTGATTGCGGCGGTAAACCGCGAAAAAATGCTGGCGTGGCGCAACCGCAATTATTGGGCATCGCGCATTGTTGTTGCCGCTGCCGGAAATATTGACCACAAGAAATTTGCCGATGCGGCACTTAAGCTCTTGGGCAGTATCGAACGCGGCCAGCAGCCCCAGCGCGAACCTCCCAGCTTTGTAAGCCATGCGGAAAATGCCCAGAAGCCGTTGGACCAGAGCCATATCGTTTTGTCATTTGAAGCGCCGGGTTACCGTGATCCCGATATCTACCAATTGCAGATTCTCTCCAGCGTTCTGGGTGGCGGCATGTCTTCGCGCCTGTTTCAGGAAGTCCGTGAAAAACGCGGACTGTGCTACAGCGTCTTCGCGTTTGGTTCGGCCTATGAAGACGCAGGCCAGTTCGGCGTCTATGCCGCGAGTTCTCCCGAACATACGGAAGAGCTTTTGGAGGTTACCTCAAATGTCATGATGTCGGTGACCGATCAGGTTACAGACGCTGAAGTGGCACGGGCCAAAGCTCAGCTGAAAACCAGTTTGGTCATGAACCTGGAAAGTGCGTCATCGCGCGCTGACCAGATTGCGCGGCAGTTTTTGGCATTTGGTGTTGTTCCGGCAATTTCGACCCTGGTCGAAAAAATTGAAGCCGTGACACCCGAACAGGTAAGGGCCCTTGCTGCCAAGCTTTTCCAAAATAAAGTGCCTGCAATCAGCGCCGTGGGCCAGTTGTCCCATCTTTCGACACATCAGAAAATTTCAGGATATTTCACCAGTCAGTGAGATAAGGTAAGCGCTTGGTCTTTCTGCGATCACCATTTGCCCAGGACAGCGAGCCGCAGCTGTATCACGGCCGGGTCATGCTGCGGCAACCCACATTGGCTGATTTTGAGGAATGGGTTGAACTGCGGCGCGCGAGCAGGGATTTTCTGCTTCCGTGGGAGCCGCAGTGGTCTGAAAATGAATTCAGCAGGTTCAATTTTCGTGCTCGCATAAAGCATTACCAAAAGCAGGCCAGGGATGACGTAAGCTATCCGTTTTTTGTTTTTCATCATGAAGGGGAGCAACTTCTTGGAGCAATAACGGCTTCAAATGTGCGCCGTGGTGTAGCGCAGATGTGCTCTGTCGGCTATTGGATTGGCCAGCGTTTTGCCAAGCAGGGCTACATGAGCGAAGCCTTGGCAGCGCTTACCACCCACGCTTTCGGCAATCTCTCCCTGCACAGGATAGAGGCTGCCTGCCTTCCCACAAACACCGCCTCCATAAAATTGCTGCAGCGCAACGGGTTCATGCAGGAGGGGATTGCCCATAAATACCTGCAAATAGCCGGTGTTTGGCAGGATCATTTGCTGTTTGGACGCATTGCGGCGCATAATGAACGGCAGTTCTTGCCTTAGGCAACCCGGACCGTTACTTATTGAGCAATGAGTCGAAGCCACACCATCCAAGGCGGAAAAATGTTATGGCGCTTTGCGTCTCTGATATTTTTCATCTTTTTGAGCTTCGCTGGACACGCTTCAGCAGAAGGGCCGCTTGATGTCAGTACAGTCACATCAAAAATTGACATAACAAGCCTCCTTCGTCGCCTCTCAACCGATCAGAACAGCGTGCGAGTTGAACTTCCGCCAGATGCATCGGGCAAATCCGATGTTATTGACTTGCAGGCCAATGACAAGGAACCACCCTTCAAATGGGCCATCATTGCGTTGGCCAATAAGTCCACAGAGTCCCGCAATCTCGTGCTCTCTTTTGACCATCGGAAATTCACGGGGTCACGTTTGGTTTACCCCTTGCCCCCCGGAAGTGTGGTTGTAAACATTGTTGAAAGTGGCAGCCCTGTTGTGACAAAAACCTCTGCTCTGGGCCAGGATGCTTTTGAGTTCACGCTTGCACCGCAGGCGACCAAGAGCATAGCCATCCAACTTTCCAGTGAGCCCGTCGACGCGGTCCTGTGGGACCGTGCTGCCTTCAATGCGCATGTAAGGTCATTTGCGTTTTTCGAAGGTGCCATTCTTGGTATTTCCATTCTTCTGACTTTCAGCCTGTTGCTGCTCTTTGCTGCGCGGGCAAAGGCATCTTTCCTGTCGTGCGCGTTGTTTACTGCTGCTTCGGTTGCCTTTATGGCTGCTGAAGTTGGCTATCTTTCGCAACCCATTGCAGTATTTTCCGGGTTTCTGATTTCTCCCCAGGAGGCTCGGGCGCTTATTGAAACCTTTATGGCAGTGGGATTGCTATTGTGCCTTTCAAGCCTCGCAAACTTGCGCCACGCAATGCCGGCTCTGCGCAATGCAGTGTTGATCATTGCAGCGCTTGGCTTGGCACTGGCCGTTTATGGTTTTGTTGAACCACTGCTTGTCTCCAGTATTGCGCGGATAGCCTTTGCCCTCGTTGCGCTAGCGGGATTTTTCGTTCTCACGCGGCTGCGTATTGAAAAACCTGCTGAGTCGGCTCTCTTGGTATGGTCTATTGTTGTGATCTGGACACTGATCGCTGCAATGGCAGTATTTTCCACGGGCAACAACGCAATCCTTTCACCCACTATTCTCTCTGGATTAATGGCCGTTCTCGTTTTCATGAGTTACCGTTTTTTTCGTAATGCTGCGTCGCATGGGTTTTTGTCAAGCCGCCAAACCCAGGAATTGGGCCGACGCGACCTGGCGCTTGCTGGAGCCCAGCAATATGTTTGGGATTATGACCCTGTTGAACATGAGCTCTATCTCGGCGAAGAGCTTGAACAGGCATTGACGCAACCCCGCGGCACCTTTGCCCAGCCCAACATTGAGGTCTTCTATGATCTGATGCACCCCTCAGATCGTGATGCCTATGCAACAACCCTTGGCGAGGCCGAGAGGCGTGGCCGTGGCACCATCACGCAGGAGCTTCGCCTGCGAAAGGGTGACGGTACCTATCGCTGGTTTGAATTGCGCGCCCGGGGAATCGTGAGTTCGGATAATCGGCTTATCCGTTGCATTGGCACGCTGTCAGACATTACAAATTCAAAGCGTACTGAAGAGCGCCTTTTGCGGGATGCAGTATATGACCAGGTCACGGGCCTCCCTAACCGCGCCCTGTTTTTTGATCGCCTGAAGCGGGAAATGGCAAAGCCCAAGTCAGTAAACCTCTATGTTATCCTGATTGACATGGACCGGTTCAAATCAGTGAATGACGGTTTGGGACATGATGCCGGGGACAGTTTGCTCACCTTCCTTGGCCGCCGCCTTGAAGAGTTGTTGGGGCCAAATGATACGGTTGCACGGCTTCCCGGCGATCAATTTGCAATTTTGTTTACCGAAACCATTTCAACCGGAGACATCACAAGCTTTGCCAACAGTATCCATGAAGCCGTTGCCCGGCCCGTCAAGGTGAACCAGCATGAAATCTTCCTGACGGCTTGTTTGGGTGCCGCAAGCTACAGAGAAGACGGCTTGACGCCCGAGCAACTCATGAAGGACGCGGCAATCGCTCTCTATGAAGCCAAGCGCCGCGGCAAGGAAATGTTTGCGATTTTCCAGCCCTCCATGCGCGATGACCGTGGTGAGCTTGTCGCCCTTGAAGCAGAACTCCGCCGTGCGCTTGAGCGTAATGAAATTGAAGTGCACTACCAGCCGATTGCCCGTGTACTTGACATGGACCTTGCAGGCTTTGAAGCGCTGGTGCGTTGGCGGCATCCGGTTCTCGGCCTTCTGGCGCCTGAAAGTTTTCTGGACCTTGCGGAACAAACCGGCATGATCAAGGATATTGGTCGCTTTGTGCTCAATGAGGCAGCCCACCAACTGGGTATCTGGCAGAGGGCTTTCCGTCCGACACAGCCTGTATTCATGTCAGTCAACGTGTCTGCCAGCCAACTCGTTGAAACCGATTTGGTGCTTGATGTGCGCGCCGCCATTAGCCGCGAGGCGGTTTACAAACAGACGCTGAAAATTGAAATCACCGAATCTGTCATCATGCAGTTTCCCGAAAAGGCAGCGGGTATTCTGGAGCAGGTAAAGCAGCTTGGTGTTGGCTTGTCGTGTGATGATTTTGGAACTGGTTATTCTTCGCTTTCAAGCCTGCGCGATCTGCCTTTTGATACATTGAAAATTGACCGTTCATTTGTCACGCCGGACTCTGAAGATGAACGGGCAGCGGTTATTTTGGAATCCATCATTGCACTTGCCCATAACCTGGGCCTTGCCATTGTTGCCGAAGGTGTTGAGGACCAATCACAGGTCGACCGTCTTGGCGCACTGAACTGCGATTTTGTGCAGGGATTTTTTATCGGCCAACCGATGACAGCCAAGCAGATTACAGAGTCTCTTGGCTCGATGCCTTATGTTAAAGCCTACGGTAAAACCGCACTTTCTACCCTTTGGGAACGCGCGAGCACCGATCCGGAAGCTGTCGCCAATAACAGGGAAATCACGACCGATGACATTAATGCTGCCATTGAAGAGCAGGAACGCCAACTTGCGGCCAGCAATGCGGCCTATCCCGAACCCGGTTATTCCCCCATGGCACCGCGTGTTGCCAAGCTTGTGCCGATTGAACTGCCATCAATTTTCAAGTCTATCGCAAAGCCCGTAAAAAAGCCGGTTAAACCAAAAAAGAAGCCAGCAAAAAAATCGCCAGTGAAGCCTTCAGGCATGCCCGATGTCGGATGACAGCATCAGCGGATCGACACCAATCTTCTTGAGCGCGCGCAAATATTTGCCCTCGTTGTCACCACCAAACAACAAATCATCATCGGCTTCGCAATAGAGCCAGCCATTGTGTTGCATTTCGTTTTCAAGCTGTCCCGCAACCCAACCCGAATAGCCCAAGGCAAGGCTGACCTTGATTGGCCCTTCACCGCGGGCAATGGCCTGCAGGATTTCAACGGTTGCCGTTAACGCCACGCCATCATTGATGGGCAGGCTGGTGTTCTTGGTGAAGTAATCGGTACTGTGCAGCACAAACCCGCGGAACTGCTCAACCGGTCCGCCAAACAGGATCGGCATATTCAGCGCATTCGCCGATACATCCTTGATTTTGCTGTTTGGAACAATTTTAAGCTGGTCAATAAGATCGGAGAAAAACATCAAGGGGGCAGTCTTGTTCACCATGATGCCCATGGCACCGTTTTCACTGTGGGCGCACATGAAAATCAGGGATCGGTCAAAACGCGGATCACCCATGCCAGGCATGGCAATCAGGATTTGGCCATCAAGATAATTCGGTTTGGACATGTTCTCAGGTTATCTGCAATTGGCGATTTAGAAAAGCACTGCATTGTGAAGGAAGTTTGATTGGCAAAAACATTTTTGGATAGCCATAATCGGTAAATACATAAAAATAACATTAAAGGAAAATAGTCCTTGACACCGTACGGTCGTTCGCCTATATTTAGGTATATCCGGAAATTGAGATACTGCTTGCGAGCGCAAGGCCCGAGAATATCGGGTATCGCTGAAATCCAATGGGCCATGGCCATGGTAACCCGCAAAGCAGCCAAAGGCGGATTGAAACCCACTATGCAATTATCAGGGGAAAGGTTCATCTCTTCATGAACAGAAGAACTGTTTTGATTGGCTTGGCTGCTTTTACCGGCATTTCCGGACCTGCGCACAGCAAGGTGCAGCAACCCTATACGGTGTCGCTGCTGTCGGGTGGCGAGGTCGGTGGGCTGTTGCAGGCGGGTGTGTCTGTCGTGCTGGAAGCGGATTGGAAAACCTATTGGCGTAATCCGGGAGACGCCGGCATACCACCACAGTTTGATTGGGCGGGATCAACCAATGTGGATATGGTTGATGTCGACTACCCCGTACCAACCCGTTTCAACGATGCCAGCGGTGAGGCCATTGGCTACCATGACCGTGTCTTGTTTCCGGTTTCCGTGAAGCCCGTTGATGCTGGCAAGCCCGTCCAGCTCAAACTCAAGATGTTCTTTGCAGTGTGCCAAACGGTTTGCATTCCGGCCATGGCTGAATTGGACACGGCGTTGAAATCAGGTAGTTCAAATGCGGAGATTTTGGCCGCGCTGCAGCGTGTTCCGGTGAAAAATGCCGGAACTGGGGAGGTCATCAATCCGCGGTTTGAAGAGCTTGACGGCAAGCCGGCCCTGGCTTTGACTGTGTCACAATTGCCTGTCGATATTTTTGTGGAAACGGACAGCCAGGCTTATTTTGGCAAGCCGCGTTTTGACGTGAAACCAGGTGAGGCGTGGCTGCCCATCGGCAATGTGAAGGACGTGAACAACCTGAAGAACAAGCCGTTGAAGCTCACAGTGTCGCTGGGTGACAAAGGCATTGAACAAACCATTACCGTCAACTAAGCCTCTTTCCCGAAACAACATTCAGGATATTCCCATGACCATTGCCATTGGTGACAAGCTGCCACAAGTTGAATTCCTGACCATGACGGGCGATGGCCAGCAGAAGGTGTCAACCGACGTGATCTTTGCAGGTCGCAAGGTTGTGCTGTTTGCAGTGCCCGGAGCGTTCACGCCGACCTGCAGCATGAACCATCTTCCGGGATTCCTGAACAACATTGATGCGATCAAGGCCAAGGGTGTGGACACCATCGCCTGCGTCACGGTGAATGACGTTCACGTGGTGAATGCCTGGGCCAGGCATGCAGGCGTGGATGGCAAGATCGTGATGCTGGCCGATGGCAACGGTGAGTTTGCCAAAGCCGTTGGCCTGAGCTTTGATCTCAGCGTGGCGGGCATGGGGGTTCGCTCGAAGCGTTACTCCATGATCGTGGACGATGGTGTGGTGAAGGCGCTGAACGTGGAAGACAAATCCGGCGTGAATGTATCCGGTGCTGAAACGATTATCGCACAGCTTTGAACGGCGCCATTCCCGCACGGGCCAGCTCATCGGCCCGTTCATTTTCGGGATGGCCCGCATGGCCCTTGACCCAATGCCATGATATATCATGGGCAGCGATGGCGGCGTCCAGCCTTTGCCACAACTCCACGTTTTTGACGGGCTTTTTATCCGCGGTTTTCCAGCCATTGCGCTTCCAGGCGAAAATCCATTTGGTGATGCCGTCTTTCACATAGGCAGAATCCACATGCATCTCGACGGCGCAGGCGCGCTTGAGGGATTCAAGGGCTAAAATCGCACCGGTGAGTTCCATGCGGTTGTTGGTGGTTTCCGCTTCTCCGCCGGACAGCTCCTTGCGGGTTCCGTTGTAATCCAAAATGGCACCCCAGCCGCCGGGACCGGGATTGCCGGAACAGGCACCGTCCGTATGAATGATAACCTTGTTGGCCGTCATTTTGCAGCTATATCGCGCACTTCACGCGGAAGCTTGAAGGTCACATTTTCTTCACGCAACACAACGGTTTCCACCGTCACGTCATAATGGGCGCGGAAAGCATCAATCACTTCATTCACCAGAATTTCCGGAGCCGATGCACCCGCAGACACGCCAATGGTTTTGAGGCCGGACAACGCGGTCCAATCCAAGTCACTTGCGCGTTGAACCAGCAGGGCGCGCGCGCAACCGTTCTTCTCACCCACTTCAACCAACCGCTTCGAGTTGGAAGAGTTGGGCGCACCGACCACGAGCAACATATCAATACGGTCAGCAATCAATTTCACCGCTTCTTGCCGGTTGGTGGTGGCGTAGCAGATGTCCTCGCGCACGGGCCCGCGAATATTCGGGAAGCGCTTCTGCAAAGCGGTGATGATATCGCGTGTGTCATCAATCGACAGCGTGGTTTGCGTGACGTAAGCCAGTTTGCCGGCATCACGGGGTTGAAATGCCTCTGCATCGGCCACGGTTTCCACCAGCGTGATCGCACCGTCCGGCAACTGCCCGATGGTGCCGATCACTTCAGGGTGAAACCTGTGGCCAATCAGAACAAGCTCAAGCCCTTCCGTATGGTGGCGCTGGGCCTCCATGTGAACCTTGGTCACCAGCGGGCAGGTGGCATCAATCTGGAACATCTTGCGCGCGCTGGCAGCAGCCGGAACCGCTTTGGGAACACCATGGGCCGAGAAGATGACGGGGCGGTCGCCCGCCGGAATCTCATCCAGCTCCTCCACAAAAATGGCCCCCTTGGCCTTGAGGTCATCCACCACAAACTTGTTGTGCACAATCTCGTGGCGCACATAAACCGGAGCCCCATAGAGATCGAGCGCCCGCTCCACAATATCAATGGCGCGCACAACACCGGCGCAAAATCCGCGTGGTGCTGCCAGGAGAACGGTAAGGGAAGGCTTCGACATAAGGCTTACATGCGAGGAGAGGGCGCGGTTGTCAAGAATCGGATTGTTTCATTCCCCATTCAACTTTTGTAGCGACCGAACTTACATGACAACACCCGTCATTCCGACTGTGCCGCTATCGGATTCACGCATTTTTTCTAAAAGAAATCAGGGAAACAAACCTAGGATTTTAAACCATAATACCCGTCATCCCGGCGAAAGCAGGGACCCAACTGTCATCACAAATAGTCTTGAATTTTCTTTCCTGTTGCTGAAGCTTGGGTTCCGGCTTTCATCGGAATGACGAATATTAGAAAAACAAAGGGAAGCGTCTTCTTTGTTTTCAGAACCCTTGCAGACGGCATGCTGAACGTCATTCAGCAGAAGCAGCAGTTCAAGTCGGTAACACCCGAAAACCGACCTTTTGCACAATCATCACAATGAGTTATGAAAGCCAAATCCTTCAGCAACCGGACAGTAGTAATAGCATCCCCTTTCTTCGCCTTTCTTCTGTTGACCCACATATTTTAATTTCTGTTCTGTTGCAAAGCATCATAGAAATTGTAGACTTCAGTCCAATGCGACTTGGAACCTTAGAAGAGTATGTCGGAGACTCGTTTTTAGACAGAGCTTCAGCGCTGAAGGACACGCTTGCTTCGGAAGAGATATACGATCATTTTCCATTTTCGGTTATTATCGAGGCTGACTATCCCGAGTGGGACGTAGCTGAGCGTTGGTGTTGGCAAACATTTGGGCCTCGTCATGGTGAATGTAACTGGGGGTCAGACTATCCCGCATGTCCGATCATTTTAGCTGCAGAGAAAATCTTGACGACAGTCGTCCGCGCCGGACAAGAGTACAAATATATGACGTACTCAAACCCGGTTGAGCATTCGCACTCTGGACCTTGGACGGCATATTGGTTCGGCAAGACGAGCTACGATCATGGCTTCGGAGCATTTTGTTTCTCCAACGAGAACGACAAAAATAGATTCATCGCCCATGTGCCAGAAGTCAATCTCGGCGAAAAATACATTTAGCATACGCGCTCGAAATAGCTCGGGCTGGCAGAATTCGCGAACTATCGCGGCATCATCGGACACATTCAATTCCCCAATATCGCACTCTCCAACACATCCAGTTCCTCATTCAAAATCATCTCTCTCGCCGTCAGCGGTGTTGGCATGCGCACCACGTCGCCGTAAACTCCACACGTCAAAATCAACAACTCGCGCTCCAGGCACTTCGCCGCCAGTGCTTTCGTTCCACTCGCGTCCGGCTTGTTGCCGCCGTGTTCGGTGACCATTTCGAAAACGCACACAGCGCCCGAACCGCGAAGGAAATAAAGAAGACGCTACCCTTTATTTCCTCTTGTTTAAGTGTTCGTCATCCCGGCGAAAGCCGGGACCCAAGCTTCAGCAATGTGAAAGAAAATTTTACACTATTCGTGATGATAGTTGGGTCCCGGCTTTCGCCGGGATGACGAATATTAGGGTTTTTTTCATGTATCCGTTTTGAAAAGATGTGTGAATCTGATAGCGACTTTTGCCGGGATGACGGTATTTGAAAAAATTCAATATATTATGCGCGCGTACATGCGCGACGGTCTTTTCAACATTCTTCACATAAAGCAAAATGCGGCCAATGCGCGGTGTCATTATGTCAATTGACCTGTTTCAGTGTCGTTAAAAATGGAGAGAAAGATTGGGCAGGCTCATGCGCGAGGGACGCGGGTGATGCAAGTGGGTGAGCAAGCAGATAATCGCCGACGAGATGTGACCCCAAAGTATAACCAAGCCATCTCGGCATTTTGCCGTTCAAAAAAAACCATTCGGAATGATTGTAACTTTTGTCATCAAAACGTTCAGCAGCCATTTCCGCGTAGGGGGCAAGCTCATCGCGGGAAAGCACGCTTTCCCAAGGCTCGGGTGCGCAGTCCATAGCCTGATGAACAAAATGTTGCGCTAACCCTTCGGAGACCAAAGCCTCTCCCAGACTCCATCCATAACCAGGTCCTTCCCAACGAAGGGCGTGATGAAACTCATGAAAAATTGTCTTATCAAGGCATTGGTCAAGAATTCTGTCGAGCTCTGGATTGAAGGGGTCAATCGTTATATCGATACGGCCCGGATCATATGCAGACCCGGAAACGCTCAATTCGGGAATGGCGGGAACATCCGAGATGCGAATGATAACGTCTAGGGGAATAGGATCGCAAAACTCAAGAGCGCGGGCTTCCGTTCGCTCCAACGCGCGCCGCGTTCTCTCAAGATAGGGATCAAGTTTGCCGCGCGCGTTCAAAAAATGAAGTGACCATTGATCCATGATAAAATCCTATCGCGGTACATTCGTTATGAAAAGCTCTTTATCTGTCTACTTTGTCCATAAGATGCTGCACCTCACGCCTGTTTCGCAAATGATAAATGGTTAAGTTTGCCGGTGGTTTTGCGGTAATTGCTGCCAGTCTTTCGCGCGAACTTTTGCGGGTCCGCCAGATGAACGCGAGAAAGCGAAGTGTTTCAATATTGAACTGCTCCGGGCAGTTTTCAGGCAGGTCCGGGCGCGACTGCCCGCGATATTTGAACGCCCGCCGCAATACGCGCCAAACCCGCAACGGCAAAGGAAAGTCCAACCAGATGAACGTATCCGCACGCGCAGTACGTTCATCATAGGTGCGCTTGTGGCCACCCTCAAAAATCCATTCGTCTTTGGCGTGAACCTTATGGGTTAATAAATCTTTGTCATCCTGCTCGCGCTCCACCCAATTCGGTTTCCAATGGATATGATCCATATGAAAAACCGGCAGTCCAGTTGTTGCCCCTAGCTGCCGTGCAAGCGTACTTTTGCCAGACCCCGGACCACCCACGATCATCACCCGTTTCATATGATGCTCCTTCGCACTTCGCCATATGCCAAGGCGTACATTATTCTTCGTTGCGGACCAAACTTCGAGTTGGTAGGCTTTAACTGTAATTTGAAACACTGTTCACCAACAAACTCAGGTAAAGCGGTTAAAAATGGCTGTTGTTAGAATATCCCTCGCGCGCTTTGATGCGGACCGGTTTGAGACCGTGCGCAGCCTTTTGGACGAGAGCCAGAAGACCCTGGTTCCTGCGATCCGCGCCCTCAAAGGCAATCTTGCCTATTATGTCGGCATTGATCCCGAGAACAATGCGATGACCAATGTGAGTGTATGGGCCACACGCGAAGACGCACAACAAATGGCAACGCTTAAGCCCATGCTTGATCTCGCCAAGACCTTTGTTGACGCCGGCGTACGTTTTGAACGGCCAATCACCAACCATGAAACACTCTGGACGATGTGAGTGAATGTTCTTTCAACGGTGCTGATGCGATGATCCATGACGTTATCGTGATCGGAGCAGGTATCGCAGGCCTGATCGCGGCACGTGATTTGAAATCCAAGGGGCTTCAGGTTTTGCTCCTCGAAGCGGGTGATCGTGCAGGCGGTCGCATCTGGTCCAGCATTTTTCCCGGCACCGATACGGTGGTGGAATGGGGCGCTGAATGGGTGGTGACGGAGCATCACCACGCGCTTCGTGCTGAAGCTGTGCGCTACGGCGTGGCACTTGAAGAAGCAGTGGATACTGTTCCAGCGCGGTGGATAGTTCATGGCGAGGAAATCATTGGTAGTTACGCTGACATAAAACGCCTTCGCCCCGGTTTTGCGCGGATGATGGCGCAAATCGAGAAAGACGCGGTACAATCATCTGAGTATTTGAAGTCTGCGGTGTGCCTCTCCATGCGCGATTACGTTGTGTCCCTGAAGGGTGATGCGAGGGATGCGGGTCTTGTTGAGGCGGCATTTTTTGGCTTTACAGGAGGCGATCCCACGGACGTTGCGGCAAGTGCGTTATGGACGGAAATCAGATTTCACGGTGGATCGATTGATGAAACAATCGATGCTGCGAGCACGCGATTAGAGGGTGGTGGAAGCCGCATTATTGCAGGTCTTGTGGGAGATATTGGCGCTGACCTGCGTTTGAATCACAGGGTTGAGACAATTGATGATCAAGACGATCTGGTTGTCGTGACAACACAGGCAGATCTTTTCAAGGCGCGGAAAGCTGTTGTCGCATTGCCCTTGCTGGCTGTGACCGCAATTCAATTTAATCCGCCGCTGTCAGGGGAGATGTCAACACTGTCGGACAAGGCCAATGCAGGACGCTCTGTAAAGGTCTGGGCACTGGCGCAAGGAAAAGCCGTGCCTGGCACATGCTATTTTTCGGGGCATCCCTTTGGTGTGTCCTATGCGCGCAAGATCGGCGAAGGGCGTTATCTGCTTGGTGCGCCGTCACTGTCCGCCAGTGTGATGTCCATGGGCGAGGAGGGGTGGAAGAAAACCTTCGCCGATCTCTATACCGGTTTGGAGATACTCAGCGCAACAACATATGACTGGTCATCCGACGCATTGATCCGTGGCAGCTGGCAGGTTGATCGCGCAGGATTTGGCGGACGCGTTACACCCGCCTTTGCGGGGGAGTTTGGAAACATACGCTTTGCCGGTGGTGACGTCGCCGGGCTGTGGTCAGGCTGGATGGAGGGTGCCATCCTCTCCGGCCAGAAGGCTGCGCGTGAAATTGCCGAGGGATAAAAACAGTCAACCCTTGCCTTTTGGGTTGTGTCGTTTTATGTTTGTGATTGTTCGCTAAAACGCCAAGCGGGAGAGACTGGGTTTAACCCCAGCGCCGAAGGAGCAACCGCCCCGGAAACTCTCAGGCAAAAGGACCGCCGCGTTAAGGAACTCTGGAGAGCAGACGGGCCGCAAGGAACGTCTCACCGTAGGAGCAAGTCTGGCCGTGTCGGAGTGACGGTTCGGATCAAAACTCTCAGGTTCTCTGACAGAGGGGGCAGGTCGTGTCGCATATCATTGCGCAGGGCTTGCCGTCCATTGTCAGGAGATCAGATGACCGTCGAGACCCTTCACCGCACCGCCCTTTATGCACAGCACGAAAGCCTGGGCGCAAAGCTTGTGCCCTTTGCGGGCTACGAAATGCCTGTTCAATATCCCACTGGCATACTCACCGAACATAATTGGACGCGGGCGCATGCCGGGCTGTTTGATGTTTCCCACATGGGTCAGGGCTTTGTAGTAGGCCCTGACCACGCCACAACTGCTGCTGCCATGGAAGCGATTGTTCCCGCTGACATTGCTGCTTTGAAGCCCCATCAAATCCGCTATTCGCAATTCCTGAACGAGCAGGGTGGCATTCTCGACGATCTCATGATCACGCGCTTTGCCAATGACGGTTGGCTCTATATCGTGTGCAATGCGTCGCGTAAAGGAGATGACTTTGCCCATATCGAAACGCATTTGCCTGCTGGTGTGAAGCTCCAGCGCAGCAAGCATATGTCACTGCTTGCCTTGCAGGGACCGAAAGCAGAAAGCGTTTTGGCCAAGCTCGATCCCGCTGCTGCATCGATCCCCTTCATGCATTATGCAGCCTTGAAGCTTGGCGGCATTGCGGCCCATGTCTCGCGCTCCGGCTATACGGGCGAGGATGGATTTGAAATCTCCGTGACTGACCATGATGCGCCACGGCTTTGGAGCCTGTTGCTTGCCGATGCCGATGTGAAACCCATTGGCCTTGGCGCACGCGACTCGCTCCGCCTTGAAGCGGGGCTTTGTCTCTACGGCCATGACATTGATGAAACCACGAGTCCCGTCGAGGCTGACCTGCTGTGGTCCGTTCAAAAGCGCCGCCGCAGCGAAGGTGGCTTCGTGGGTGCTGCCCGTGTGTTGACCGAAATCAAAAATGGCCCATCGCGCAAGCGAGTTGGCATCAAGCCGGAAGGTCGCGCCCCCGCCCGCGAGGGAACGGTGGTGACGGACACTGCGGGTCGCGCCATTGGCACCATCACATCCGGCGGCTTCGGCCCCACGGCAAATGGCCCCGTGGCCATGGGCTATGTCGAAACCGCTTTTGCCACGGTAGGCACGACTGTCCATCTCATCGTGCGCGGCAACCCCATGGCCGCAACCGTCACATCACTTCCCTTCATTCCCCATAACTATAAACGCTGAGGAGACACCACAATGTCCGTTAAATTTTCCAAAGACCACGAATGGGTGAGCGTTGCCGGCGACATCGCCACAATCGGGATTACGAACCACGCACAGGAGCAGTTGGGCGATGTGGTGTTCGTGGAGCTTCCCGCCATCGGCAAGAAGGTGTCCAAGGGTGGCGATGCCGCCGTCGTTGAAAGCGTCAAAGCCGCCAGCGAAGTCTATGCGCCGCTCACTGGCGAAGTCGTTGAAGTGAACAAAGACCTCGAAGGCGATCCCGCACTTGTGAACCGTGGTGCTGAAGGCGATGGCTGGTTCATGAAAGTGAAATTCAGCGATGCCGCCGAACTGGGCGAGCTGATGGACAGGGCCGCCTATGATAAATTTGTGGCCGCTTAACTCCTCCCTCTTCGCGCAGCGGGGAGGGTGTCGCCAACGGCGACGGGTGGGGTCTGTGTTGTGCAAAGGCCCCCATCCGTCACGTGCGGGAAACCCCGCGCGCGCCACCTTCCCCAGCTTCGCATGCGAAGCCGGAGAAGGAGAATAGCCCATGGTAAATTTGGTGGCCCGTACCTTGCGCAAAAACATGACACCCCAAGAGGTGAAGCTCTGGGTGCAGCTCAAGGAGTTCAACCGCAGTGGCCATCACTTTCGCAGGCAGGTACCCATCCTGTCTTTTATCGTTGATTTTGCAGAGAAGACGTCCTGCTTGGCAATTGAAGTGGACGGCTCACAGCATGGTGAGGATGCCCATCTCGCGAAAGACATAAGACGTGATACCGCTCTCAACAACCTTGGCTACCGCGTATTGAGATTTTGGAATTTTGAAGTTGATACCAACATGGCTGGTATCGTTGACACAATCATCATTGAACTGAACAGGAAAACCCCATGACCCGCGCATCCCTTGCAGACCTTGAACCCGGCTCCAACTTCATTCGCCGCCATATCGGCCCCAGCGAAACCGAAACATCAGACATGCTGCGCGAGGTGGGCGCGAAATCCTTGGAAGATTTCATCAACAAGGTGGTGCCGGAAAAAATCCGTATCGCCAAACCGCTTGATCTTCCCAAAGCCAAGGCCGAACGCACGGCACTGTCCTATTTGCGCAAAATGTCGGACCGCAACGAGGTGTTCATCTCGATGATCGGCATGGGCTACTACGGCACGGTGACGCCAAAGGTGATCCTGCGCAACGTGCTGGAAAATCCCGGCTGGTACACGGCCTATACGCCGTATCAGGCAGAGGTCAGCCAGGGCCGCCTCGAAGCACTGCTCAACTTCCAGCAGGCGATCATTGACTTGACGGGCCTCGAACTCACCAATGCATCCCTCCTCGATGAGGCAACCGCCGCCGCTGAAGCCATGGCCATGGCCAAGCGCGTGGTGAAGACCACCGCTAACACCTTCTTCATCGACAGCGATACGCATCCGCAAACCATCGGCGTTGTGCAAACGCGTGCGGCAGCCTTTGGCTATGATGTTGTGGTGGGCGATCCCGCCAAGGATTTGAAACCCGAATCCGTTTTCGCAGCCTTGCTGTCATACCCCGGCTCATCCGGTGAAATCCGCGATTACCGCGCAATCATCGACAAGCTGCATGGCGCAGGCGCCCTCGCCATCATGGCAACGGATTTGCTCGCACTTGCCTTGCTCACGCCACCAGGAGAACTCGGTGCGGATGTGGCCATCGGCTCTACACAACGATTCGGTGTGCCCATGGGCTACGGCGGACCCCACGCCGCCTTCTTTGCCACACGCGAAGACTACAAGCGCGCCATGCCAGGCCGCATCATTGGCGTATCAATCGATGCAGAGGGCCAGCCAGCACTGCGCATGGCCATGCAAACCCGTGAGCAACATATCCGCCGCGAAAAGGCCACGAGCAATATCTGCACCGCACAGGTTCTGCTCTCCATCGTGGCTTCCATGTTTGCGGTGTACAACGGCCCGAAAGGCATCCGCAAAATGGCCGAACGCACCCACCGCATGGCGGAGATTTTCGCGAGCGCTGTCACAAGTTTTGGCTACGAGGTGAAAACCAAAACCTATTTTGATACGGTGACAGTGCACGTGCCGGGCCGCGCCCACACGCTGTTTGCCCGTGCCAAGGAAAAGCGCATCAATCTGCGCTTTGTCGATGCCGATCACTTGGGGATCAGCTTCGATCAATCGACGCGGCGCGAGGAATTGAACCGCCTGCTCACCGTTTTTAAAACCGATGTGGTGATCGATATCGATGCCGTTGACGCCCGCGTGAAGGAAACCATTCCAAAAGCCCTGCAACGTACGTCAGGCTATCTCACCCATCCGGTATTCGAGATGTACCATTCGGAAACCGAAATGCTGCGTTACTTGCGCCATCTGCAGGCCAAGGATGTGGCGCTTGACCGCTCCATGATCGCACTCGGTTCCTGCACCATGAAGCTCAATGCCACCACGGAAATGATTCCCGTGACATGGCGTGGCTTCTCGCTGCTGCATCCCTTTGCGCCATTGGAGCAAACGCAAGGTTATCAGCAGCTGTTTGAAGAATTGGAATCCATGTTGGCGGAAATTACAGGGTTTGATGCTGTGTCGTTGCAGCCCAATGCCGGAAGCCAAGGCGAATACGCAGGCCTTCTTGCCATCAAGGGCTATCACGTATCACGCGGCGATAAGCACCGCGATATCTGCCTCATTCCCATCTCCGCCCATGGCACCAACCCTGCGTCGTCCGTGATGGCGGGCTTCAAGGTTGTGGTGGTGGCCTGCGATGAGCAGGGCAACATCGACGTGGATGATCTCAAGGCCAAGGCCGAGCAACACAAGGCCAATCTTGCAGCCCTCATGATCACCTATCCCTCAACCCACGGCGTGTTTGAAGTCGCGGTGAAAGACATCTGCGCCATCGTCCATGCCAATGGCGGGCAAGTCTATCTGGATGGTGCCAATCTCAACGCACAGGTTGGCGTCACGCGCCCTGCTGAACTCGGCGCAGACGTCTGCCACATGAACCTGCACAAGACGTTCTGCATTCCCCATGGCGGCGGTGGCCCCGGCGTTGGCCCCATTGGAGTGAAGGCGCAACTCGCACCATTCCTCCCCGGCCACAGCGTGGTGGACGGTGTAAACCCTGCAGCAGGCCGCGACCAGTCCCAAGGCGCTGTGTCAGCTGCCCCCTGGGGCTCGGCATCGATCCTTCCGATCTCATGGACCTACATCGCCATGATGGGTGGTGAAGGCCTGCGCAAGTCCACGATCGTTGCCATTCTCAATGCCAACTATATGGCCAAGCGCTTGAACCCGCATTTCCCTGTACTCTACACCGGCCCCGGCGGCTTTGTGGCGCACGAATGCATCATCGACCTGCGTTGGCTGAAGGAACGCACGGGCCTGAGCGTTGAGGACGTGGCCAAGCGCTTGGTGGATTACGGTTTCCACGCGCCTACCATGTCATTCCCGGTGGTGGACACCCTGATGATTGAACCCACCGAATCCGAAGGCAAGCGCGAACTTGACCGCTTCTGCGATGCGATGATCGAAATCCGCAAAGAGATCGCCGAAGTGGAAGAGGGCAAAGCCGACAAGCTCGACAACGTGTTGAAAAACGCACCCCACACCCATCGCCTGTTGCTTGGTGACTGGACGCACGCCTATTCAAAAGAAAAAGCCTTCTTCCCGCTCAAGGGCTACCCGCAAGACAAATACTGGCCCCCGGTCGCCCGCGTCGACAACGTCTTCGGCGACCGCAATCTGGTGTGCACATGTCCACCCATGGAGACATATATGGAAGCGGCGGAGTAGCGCGATTTGACAAAAACGCCAATTCTGACTAGTCTGACTAGTCAGAATTGGAGAAAACCATGAACAAGCATTCCCCCACCTGGTCTTTACAGGAGGCCAAGGCCAAACTCAGTGAAGTTGTGAAACGCGCCATGACAGAAGGACCACAGCGAGTAACCCTGCATGGGAAAGCAGCTGTAAAAATTGTTTTGGATGATGAAAACGATCTCGTCGGTGATGGCGCAACTGGGGCCAGCCTTATTGAACTTCTCAATACATCGCCGTTACGAATGCTTGGCGAGGGTGATTTCAACCGATCATCCATGAAGGCGAGCAATCGCAAGATTGAATTATGACGGGTTGGTTGCTTGATACCAACGTCATCTCGGAATGGAGAAAACCTAAACCTGATCGCCACGTTGTTGATTTTCTGACGCAACAGCCGAGGTCAAAACTGTTCACGAGCACAGTATGTTTTGCCGAAATCCGCAAAGGTATTGAGATGGCGATCAATAGCGAAGTTCGACAATCGCTCATGGATTGGTTAGAAAGAACACTGCGCCCCTACTTCGGCGAGAAAATATTGGACTTGTCTGAAGATATTATTTTAACAGCAATCACACTGGTTGACGAAATTGATGCGAAGCGGAAAAACGTATCTCTCGTGGATGTTTGGATTGCAGCGACAGCAAAATATCATGGTCTGACGGTCGTAACACGAAACACCAAAGATTTGGTCAAAACGGGTGTTCCCATTTTCAACCCGTGGACAGGCGAGCGCTTCAACGGCGCATAAAAAACCCGGCGCGATGGCCGGGTTGTTCAGTTCAATCTGCTCTTCACCGCAGAAATCGAGTCCGCAATCAGCTTGGCACCCTTGGGGCCAATGGTGACTTCGCCCATCAGCTTTCCGGCGGCTTTGATGGCGGCATCAGTTGTGAGCGCGCGAACTTCTTTCACGGCGGCAGCTTCGGCTTGCGAAATTTTCTGCTCGGCCTGCTTGGTGCGGCGGGCCAGTATGTCAGTCAATTTCGTGCGGGTTTCAACAGCAAGTGATTCCGCTTCGCGCTTGGCCTGCTCAATGATGGATTTGGCTTCCAGTTCGGCATCGCCGCGCTTGCGTTTGTATTCATCCAGTAATGCCTGCGCTTCTTCGCGCAGCTTACGTGCGTCATCCAGGTCCTTGGCGATTTTTGCGCCACGGTCATCGAGGGCCACGGCAATCTTTTTGTGCGCGCCAACATAGAACACGATGCCGAGGAATATCACCAGGGCGACAAAGGCAAAGAATGTATTGTCCAAGTGCATGGTTTAGGCCTTTCCGCCAACGGCCTTGGCAGCCGCTGCTTTGGTGATCTTGGCACCGGTCAATTGCTCGACGATGGCAATGGCTGACTCGGTTGCCATGGCACTGACTTCGGCCAGCGCCTTGTTCTTGGATGTTGCAATCTTGGCTTCTGAAGCGGTGATCTTCTTGGCGAGCGTTGCTTCCAGGGCGCTGCGTTCCGCATCGGCCTCAGCCTGCAGCTTGCCGCGTGCCTCTTGCGCAATGGAGGTGGCATTGCCACGCGCATCGGCCAGCGCTTTTTCATAGGCTGTCACGGCTGCTGCCGTTTGTTCCTGCAGGGCTTTGGCTTTTGCCAAGTCACCTTCAATGCGGTTGGCGCGGGTTTCGAGAATGGCGGAAATGCGCGGCAACACCAGTCTGCTCATCAGGAGATAGAGCAAACCGAAAAAGATGGCCAACCACAGAATTTGCGAACCAAAGGTCTTGGTGTCCAAAGGGGGGAACTTTGATCCCTCGTGTTCGCCACCCGGCGCTTCGGTTGTTTCAGTTGTGGCTGCTGTCGTCGTCATGTCTCACGCCTCAAAAAAGAAAGCCGCCGCCAGAAATGGAAGCGGCTTCACTTGGGTCAAAATTCGCTAGCGATCAGGCAACGAACAGAAGCAGGAGGGCAACAACGAGCGAGAAAATGCCCAAGCCTTCTGCAAGTGCAGCACCGATGAGGGCGTTGGTGAACTGCGATGCAGCCGCCGATGGATTGCGAAGCGCACCTGCGAGGTAGTTGCCAAAAATGTGGCCAACGCCGATGCCGGCGCCGCCCATGCCGATACATGCGATGCCTGCGCCAATGAGTTTTGCTGCGTCTGCGTCCATTTTAGTCTCCTTGAGTTTGAAAGTGATTGGTTGATGGGTTGAAATTCAATGGCTCGGATGAAGCGCATCGTTGAGGTAAACGCAAGTCAAAATCGCAAACACGAAGGCCTGCAGGAAAGCGACAAGGAATTCGAGAGCGGTCAAGGCAACGGCCATGGCCAGAGGGGCTATTGCACCGACAATGCCACCCAAGCCGAGCGCACCAAGGCTCACCACAAATCCGGCGAAAACCTTGAGAACGATATGGCCCGCCAACATGTTGCCAAACAACCGCAGGCCAAGGCTGATGGGGCGCGACAGGAACGAGATGATTTCAATCAGCGAAATGAAAGGCAAGATAACGAGAGGTACGCCATGCGGCACGAACAGCTTGAACCAGCCCAAACCATGCTTGGCAATGCCAACCACCACAACGAGCAGTACCACAAACAGCGCAAGCGAAGCGGTGACAATCACATGGCTGGTGACAGTGAAGAAATACGGAAACATGCCAAGCAGGTTGGCAATCAGAACGAATGAGAAAAGTGAGAACACCAGTGGGAAGAATGCCTTGCCCTCCGCACCCAGAACCTGTTTCACCATGTTGTTGACGAGTTCATACCACAACTCACCAACAGATTGGCCTTTGCTCGGAACCAACTCAGCCTTGCGCGTGAAAAACAGCAGCATGCCGGTGATGACTGCAACGATAACACCCATGAACAGGGCGGAATTGGTGAAGCTCAGCTCAACGCCGCCAATATTGACAGGGCTGCCATAGTTTTGGATTTGAAACTGGTGGATGGGATCGTTAGCCACGATCAGTCCTCTTCATCATCGTTGACCGCGGGTGGCGGCGCATTTGAACCAAGTCGCTCCTGGGGAGGTGGAACCCTGTTGGCGGCGCGCGCCATGTTCAGAATTCCGGCACCAAAACCAAGGAGCAGAAAAATTATCAGGCCGAAGGGCAGAGTTCCGAACAAACGGTCAAAGCCATAACCAAACAGCCCGCCCACCAATGTTCCCGCCACAAACTCGCTCGCCAATCTGTAACCCTTGGCATAACCAGTGGCCGCACCATAGCTTGCAGGCTGTTTTTGGCTTTCAGTGCGCTCCATTTTCTCCGCATCGATGCGACCGGAAAGGTCTTTGAGCCGCTCTGAAAGGTCGCCCAGATCAGGTTGGGAGCCTTGGCCTTTGTCACTACCCTTGCGTGGTGCTGCCATGATGTCTGACTTTCCACACAAATATTGCGTTCAAATGGAAAGACCCCCTCCAAATCTCGCCGGACATTAGTTGCGAGGCCAGAATGTGTCAAGAAATGGATGATGTATTTAACCCACTGATTCCAATGGTTTTATACAGCGGGCAATGGATTGCGGCGATTTGTGCTTCGTTCAGGGCTGCAATGCCGGTGATTCTTGTGTGCCCGCCTTGCCAAGGCAGGCAAATAGAAACAAGGTTGATGATCAATTCGGGCGCAAACGATGAACCAAACAAAAATTTTCGCAGCAGCCATTGCACTTATCGGTTGGGTGGCTCTCGTGGCGCAGTTTGCGATCTCGGTTCAGCTGTTTTCAAACCAGGGTGGCACGGTGCTGGACGCAGCATGGCGCTATTTCGGATATTTCACCGTCATCACCAATATGCTTGTGGCGATAACAATGACGCGTGTTGCCTTGGGATACTGGCCCGCATCAGCACCATCCGCTTTGACCGGTGTTGTTTTTACAATCGCCATCGTCGGCTTTGTCTATCACTTCGTGCTTAAGGCCCATGTTCCGGCCCTTGAAGCGGGGCCTTGGGTTGTTGACCGCACATTGCACTACATCATTCCGGCTCTTTCAATTATTTTCTGGTTCACATGCGTTCCAAAGGACAAGCTTACTTATGCGGACCCCTTTCGCTGGATCGTGATTCCAGTCGCCTATTTTGCTTATGCAATCATGCGGGGTGGATTGGATGGCTGGTATCCCTACTTTTTTGTCGACGTAAATCAACTGGGATATGCCGTTGTATTTCGGAACGCGGTTGCAATGACAGCCATTGTTCTGCTGTGCGGTTTGGCTCTGGTCGCAATTGTGCGCGCAGTTAAAAGCAGGTCATGAAATGAAAGCGGTTCTCTACGAAGCCTTTTCTGTTGCCCCAAAAATCGTGATCGTTCCTGATCCTGTACCGGAATTTCACGGCGTCGTTGTGAAGGTCATGGCAACCGGCGTGTGCCGCAGTGACTGGCATGGCTGGGTAGGGCATGATCCTGATATCAGGCTCCCCCATGTGCCTGGTCATGAACTGGCCGGTATTGTTGAAACAGCCGGAAAAGACGTGACCAAATGGCGGCGTGGGGACCGCGTCACTGTGCCGTTTGTTGGTGGCTGTGGTTCATGCCCGCAATGCCATTCCGGCAACCAGCAGATTTGCGACGCACAGTTCCAGCCCGGTTTCACCCATTGGGGCTCATTTGCCGAATATGTCTCCATTCACTATGCCGACACCAATCTTGTGCGCCTGCCAGACGCGATGGACTTTGCCACTGCGGCAAGTTTGGGTTGCCGGTTTGCGACCTCATTTCGTGCCGTCGTTGATCAGGGCAGGGTCAGTGCTGGCCAATGGGTGGCTGTTCATGGCTGCGGCGGTGTGGGGTTATCGGCCATCATGATTGCAGGTGCGATGGGGGCAAACGTGGTGGCGGTGGATATCGCCGATGACAAGCTGGCGTTGGCGAAATCGCTGGGTGCTGCTTTCACCGTGAATGCGGCACACAACCAGGATGTTGTCTCAGCCATTACCGAAATCACGAGGGGTGGCGCGCATGTCTCAATCGATGCGCTTGGCCAGCCGCAAACCTGTTTCAATTCCATTAACAGTCTGCGCAAGCGCGGGCGGCACATTCAGGTCGGTCTCATGCTGGGCGATCACAGCGAGCCCCGCATTCCCATGGCCAAGGTGATTGCGAATGAGCTGGAAATCTATGGCAGTCATGGCATGCAGGCCCATCGCTACGACGCCATGTACGCCATGCTGCAGTCCGGCAGGCTTGCAATGGAAAAACTGGTGGGAAAAACCATTAGTTTGGAACAATCCATTCCCGCACTGATGAACATGGACAAGTTTGAAAGTGCTGGCGTAACAGTGGTTACTGAACTTTAGGGTCAACGGTGCCCGAAGTTACCACTTACCACTCCAGCAAATTGTAATCTTTCCCGTAGGTCCATTTTTCCCTGAACGCGTTGTCCCGGTCCTGTATCAGAACCTGTGCGTCAATGCCAATTTCGCCCATTGCGTGTGCAGCATAAACTGCTGCATCGGTTGCCTCTTGCTGGTTTGGGTAAGGACCGTAAAATTTGTTATTGAAACTAATCTTCCATTCATTGTTTTCAAAGACAATGAAGTATTGTTCGTGTGCCATTTAGACCTCCGCCAGCTTCAGTCAAGGCTGGCCACATAAGATATTTAAAATGAGTCGACGCAAAGTAACCTACCCACCAGACATGCTCCCGAGAGCCGATGATCCGGAAACGGCTCAAGTCATCGTCCGCCGATCACCCCAATCACAGGGGCAGGAAAAACATGCGCCTGAACCTGGGACGCTTCTGCACTAGCTTACCAGCATAACCGGCGGCTGGTCCGAACCCGCACCCACCTGTGATGATGCCGGCTCCAAACCCTCATGTAGTGGCGTTTCCGATGGCAGTGGCGGTAGCCATCAAACCCGAAATAAATATGTAAGCCAGCCTGTGCGGGTTTGGCTGGTACTGCAATTCCGGCAGCAAGTGCCAAAAATGCTGCGGCAGCCAGACTGACAAACTTTTTGTGCGTCATGGGCGTGATCCCTTTTGCAAGTTGCATGCCCCCCGGTGAAATTATTACATGCAAAATCAAGCGCACTCAAGCCATGTTACAGCAATCCGGAGGCCTGCAGCTATTTCCGCAGGTTTTCCGGTGACGTGAAATGATGCCCCTTCATGCCCACGGCTTCAGCACCCCTGATATTTGCAAGGCTGTCATCAATAAACAGGCAGTCCCTGGCGGCGAGATCATTGCGGGCCAGGAGAACATTGTAGATTGCTGCATCCGGTTTCAGCTGTTTCTCATCACCTGAAACAACGATATCACGGAAATCATTCAGGAAGGGAAACCGCACGATGGTTTCACGCAGCTTGTCACCGTTGAAATTGGTGATCGCATAGAGGCGCGCGCCACGCAACTTCAGTTCATCAAGAATGGCAACCGTGCCTTCAATGACATGGGGAAGCGTTTCGTGCCAGCGGGTGTCAAAGGCCGCAATCGCTTCTGCGTGTTCGGGAAACTTGGGCGTGAGTTCGGTGACCCCATCTGCAAAACTACGGCCACGGTCCTGCTCAAGGTTCCACGCAGCGGTGCAGACATGGGCGAGGAACCATTCCATTTCCTCTTCAGTGTCAAAATATTGCGTATATAGAAAGCGTGGATCCCAGCGCAATACAACGTTTCCAAGATCAAAGACAATATTCAAGGGGCAGCAAACTCCTCGGCAAACGATTAACTGGCCTTTGCCATCGCCTCAGCCTCGGTCAAATTCACCGACACCAGCTGCGAAACGCCACGCTCCATCATGGTGACGCCAAACAGGCGGTGCATGCGGGCCATGGTAAGCTCGTGGTGGGTGATGATGAGAAAGCGTGTTTCCGTGCGCTCCAGCATCGCATCCAGCAGATTGCAGAAGCGTTCCACATTGTGGTCGTCCAGCGGTGCGTCAACTTCATCGAGCACGCAAATCGGCGACGGGTTGGTCAGGAATACGGCGAAGATGAGCGCCAGTGCCGTGAGCGTTTGTTCGCCACCCGACAGCAGCGACAGAACCGTTGGCTTTTTGCCCGGTGGGTTTGCCATGATCTCAAGTCCGGCTTCCAGCGGATCATCGGATTCGATCAACTGCAGTTCCGCCTTGCCGCCACCAAACAAGGTGGTGAACAGCTCGCCGAATTTCTCGTTCACGGTGCCGAACGCATCAAGCAGGCGCTGGCGGCCCTCTTTGTTCAAACTGGAAATGCCACCACGCAATTTTGTGATGGCCTGCACGAGATCATCACGCTCCCTGATCAGCGTGGAAAGCTGTGCGGCAACGGTTTCTGCTTCTTGATCGGCCATGAGGTTCACGCCACCAAGGCGTTCGCGGTCCTCGCGCAGGCCTAGAAGTTTGCGCTCGATCTGATCACCGGGTTCAATTTTGTCGAGTTCAAGTCCCGCCTGAGCAATGATGTCAGCAGGCGCACATTGCAGGGTTTCGGAAATGCGCTGTTCACAGTGCTCATGGCGCTGTTTGGAAGCTTCAAGCCGTGCACCCAGCCGCGCGTGCTCTTCACGCGACATAGACGAAAGTTCTTGTGCTTCACGCAGGATTGCATCCGCCGCTCGCACTGCATTTTCACCCTCTGCCAGTGCATCCGCCGCCGCTTTGCGTTCGGTTTCGGCTTCTTGCAATGTGTTCAAGAGCTTGTGGCGCTTGTCCGCCAAAATCTGTGGCATGCCGGAAAGCTCGGCGATGGCTTCGCGTGTTTCCTCGGTTCGCGCGGTCAGATGCGCAATCTGCTCGGTTGCGCGTTTCGCACGGTCCGACCATTGCTTGGTTTCTGCTACAATCGCGGCAATCCGGTCGGCGCGGGCCTTGGCTTCGCGCTCCAAACCATCATGCGTGGCGCGGGCCTCTGCATAGGCAGCGCGTTCACGGTTCACGCCATCACGCAGGGCTGAGACGTTCTGTGTCGGACCTTCAAGCATCGGCAATTCATTCAGTTCAGCCAGCGCTACGGCATGTGAGGATGATACCTCCTCCAGCGACGCCGTAATCCGCCGCAAACCTTCATCCATAGCGCTGGTCTGTGCCAGGTGCTCGGCCACTTGGCGCTCATGCCGCGCCAAGGCCTGCCGCGCCACTTCAACAGCAGACGTTGCCGCCCGCCATGAATCGCGTTTTTCACGCTCACTGCGAACCCCTGCCTCAACGGCTTGCCTGGCTGAATCAAACTTGTGCCGCGCCTCATCAGTGAGCTTGGCCGCGTCCTGCATTTCAACGTCAAGAAGCGCCAACCTGTTACGCTCTGCCAAACGCTTGGCCGCCGCACTGGGTGCGTCCGCCGCAGAGGTAAATCCATCCCAGCGCCACACGTCACCTTCACGTGACACCAGTCGCTGTCCGGGTAGCAGCTGTGCCTGCAGCGCCTTGCCGAGGGATTGCGAAACCACGCCGATATGCGAAAGCACGCGCGCCAAGGCCTGTGGTGCTTTCACAAACCTGGAAAGAGGCTGCGCATCGCCAGGAAGTGTTGCCGCTACATCCAATGGTGGAAGGCCGCGCCAATGGGCTGGCGCACCTTCATCCGAAGACGCATCAATATCATCACCCAAAGCCGCACCAAGCGCTGCCTCGAAGCCGCGATCAACCGTGATCTGGTCCACCAATGCGGGCCACAGGTCATCACCGCCCACTTTCAACAAGTTTGTCAGTGTACGGACTTCTGTCTGCAACCTCTCCGCCTTGCGCCGCGCATCATCGTGGGATGTGCGCGTATCAGTTTCCAGCTGACGTGCCACGCGCACGGCAACTTCCGCATGGGTAGCCGCCATTTCATTGGATGCCAACACCGCCTGTGCGGCCTCAACGGCAGCACTCAGTGTTGGTCCATCACCCGTGCTGCCCATTTGGGCAAGTAGCGCATTGCGCTTTGCTGATGTTTCGGACGCTTCGCGGTCAAAGCGCGCGATCCGTTCCTTCTGCTCTTCAATCGCGCGGCCCATTGCATTGCGCTTGGCTGCAAGCTCCATGAGTTGTGCGCTGGCCGCATCGGCCTCTTCCTGGGCTTCTGCAAGGGCACTTGCAACCTGCTGCAGGGCGAGGGCTGCCTCTGCGCGCAATTCGCCATCATTGCCGAGGGCGGCTTTGAGAACGCCCTCTTCCTCGGAAAGCTTCGCAATCACCCCATCCGTGTCACCCAGCGTGTCCTGCTCGCGTGAGAGATCGGCCACGGCCTGAACAAGGCGCTGGTCCAATTCCTTGCGCCGCGCTTCAACCCGGCGCTCTTCTTCGTCCAAACTGTTCCGCTCAAGTGCAACACGCTGCAAAACAGCTGCACGGATTGTTTCCTGCTCACGAAGGGCAGGTAGTTTCTCACCCAGTTCATCGCGCGCGCGGAGTTTTTCAGACGATGAGCGGATATGCTCAGCGAGAAGCCGCGTTACCTCATCCAACGCCCTTGCATCACGCGTTGCATGCTCCGCCGCTTCTTTCCACGCCACATAGAGTCCAGCCGCTTCCAGCTTGCGGATTTCGGCGGAAATTTGCTTGTACTTCTGCGCCTGCCGCGCCTGCCGCTTCAAACTGTTGAGTTGGGTCTCGAGCTGCGACGTTACATCCTCAAGCCGTGTAAGATTTGTTTCGGCCGCTTTCAGCTTCAGCTCAGCCTCATGCCTGCGCGTGTGCAAACCGGTGATGCCTGCTGCTTCTTCCAATATGAGACGCCGTGCCTGCGGCTTGGCATTGATGATTTCCGCAATCTGCCCCTGCCGCACGAGGGCAGGCGAGCGCGCACCTGTGGAGACATCCGCAAACAGCAGCTGCACATCGCGCGCACGCATGTCCTTGCCGTTGATGCGATAGGCAGAACCCGCCTCGCGTTCAATGCGGCGCGAAATTTCCAGGACTTCGCTGTCATTGTATTGCGGAGGTGCTGTGCGGTCGTCGTTCGACATTGTCACCACAACTTCCGCCATGTTGCGTGAAGGCCGCTGTGTGGTGCCGGAGAAAATCACGTCATCCATACCGGACGCACGCATGGATTTGTAGGAGCTTTCGCCCATCACCCAGCGCAACGCTTCAAGTAAATTGGACTTGCCGCAGCCATTGGGACCAACAACGCCAGTAAGGCCCGGCTCAATCAAAAGATCGGTGGGTTCAACAAATGATTTGAACCCAGACAGCCTTAACCGCGTAAACTTCATATGTTCTCAACCCCAGCCAGACCGCTTCTTACTTCAGAAGCGGATCAATCTTTTTTCGCATCTCTTCAATTGTCTTTTCACCGCTCTCCATCATTTCGCCATTGACGAAGAATGTCGGAATACCCGTGACGCCCAGCCCATCAGCGGTTTTACGGACATCGAGAATATTCTTTGCAACGGCTTCGTTCTTCAAACAGGCATCAAAGCTTTCCTTGGTGAAGCCAGCCTGCTGGGCGATCTTGTTCAGGCCGGCAAGTGGATCTTGCGTCCATTCCGGCTGCGTGGAGAAAAACACATCAACCAGCGGGAAATATTTTTCCTTCGGTGCACAGCGAGCCACCATGAACGCGGCAAGGGCAGCATCATTGTGCGGGTATTCACGGAAGATGAAGTGGATTTTGCCTGTGTCGATATATTCTTTTTTAAAGGCCGGGAACACATCATTGTAGAACGCCGCGCAATGGGGGCAGGTGGCGGATGCATACTCAATCACCGTCACCTTGGCCGTATCTGGACCCATGCTCATGTCACCTTCGGCAGGAGCCGTGTTCAAAACCTTCACATCCACAGCCGCGAAGGAAAGGGGTGCCGCCAGTGCCATTCCGGTCGCTGCGACCGATGCGAACATGAAGTTACGTTTGGTGAGCTTTTTCATGGGAGTTTCCTACTAGAAGTTAAGGGTTGGAACCAATTGATTATTTGCCTTGTGGAGAAGTTGCGCGTTTGGCCAAGGCGCCTGACCCCAATTTCTGCAGGGCCGCCCGCAAATTTTCATCTGAAACAGCGGCGAGCTCTGTGGCAAGCGCGCTTTCCGTTTGTACATCCAGAATATTGTTTTTGTTTTTCAATGGCTTGCGGACAGGTTCATGGGACTGGGTGATTTTTACCGAAGTCACCGCGCAATAGCCATAAAACTGGTTAATGCGCTCGATGATGTGGTGGGTCTGGTGCTGTAGCTCCAGGCTCCGGCCCGGTTCGGCCCGTATGTGGAGCGTTCCGCCGTTCTTTTGGTCCATTTCGCCGACACCGCGTGGCCATTTGATTCGCTCTGGCTCACAATATTGTGACAGGTTTTGCCCCACAATTTCCGGCCAGCGTGACAGCAATTCACCATAGGCAAAACCATAGCGGGCAAAACTCGCTTTGGTAATTGCTGCAAAATGCTTGTCCAAACGTTCCATGTGAAGTCTATACTACGCCAGTCGAATGTTGAGAATGTATTGACCGAAGAGAATGGCAGAACAAGGGCTTCACGAAGATTTGCGGGCAAAACTTTTAGGCTGGTATGACGGTCATGCCCGCGTTTTGCCATGGCGTTCAAAACCGGGCGTGCGCGCCAATCCCTATCACGTCTGGCTTTCCGAGATCATGCTGCAGCAGACAACCGTCGCTGCGGTCAAAGACTATTATCTCAAATTCCTCAAGCTCTGGCCCACAGTGGATGGTCTCGCCGCCGCAAGTCAGGATGATGTTCTGCGGGCCTGGGCGGGACTTGGCTATTACGCCCGCGCCCGAAACCTGCATGCCTGCGCAAAGGTTGTTGTTGAACAATGGAACGGAAAATTCCCTGATACCGAGGCCGCTTTGCAAACGCTTCCCGGCATCGGCCCCTATACATCTGCCGCGATTGCCAGCATCGCGTTTGATGCGCGTCATGCCGCCGTTGATGGCAATGTGGAGCGGGTGATATCGCGGCTTTATGCCATTGAGGAACCGTTGCCGCTTTCCAAACCGCTGATCCGGGAAAAGGCTCAAGCGCTCGTGCCAGCAAAACGCGCTGGTGATTTCGCCCAGGCAATTATGGATTTGGGTGCCACCATCTGCACCCCGCGCACGGCGAACTGCCTAATTTGTCCGTGGACGGAGCACTGCGCGGGTCGAAAGCTTGGCATCGCCGAAACCCTGCCGCGCAAATTGCCGAAGAAGAAAGTGCCCACGCGCAATGGTGTCGCGTTCTGGATTGAACGCGAAGACGGTGCCATTCTACTGCGTCGCCGCCCTCAAAAAGGCTTGCTCGGCGGCATGATGGAGGTTCCATCAACGGAGTGGGCCGCAAAGCTGCCTATAGATATCATGCCTCCGGTTGAGGCGTACTGGAAAGAACTGACGGGACACGTCGAGCACACCTTTACCCACTTTCATCTTAAAATTGTGGTGTGGAAAACGAAGTTAAAAAATGCTGGCCTACCCGACGACCATGATTTCACATGGGTGCCGCGTGACAAGTTTCATGAGGAAGCACTCCCCACTGTCATGCGAAAAATCGCAAGTCATGCGATGGGTTAACTTCGCGGTTCCATAACGCCATGCGCTTCGAGGGCTGCCTTAAGCGATGGCCTTGCCCGCACGGCGCGCGCCAATTCAGCGACAGCAGGAAATTTTGCCAGTACTGCGCGTTCACCGGGTTTACTCCACAGCGTCAGCATGAAGGCATAGGCATCGAGGGCCGAATAGGTGGCTCCCATCATCCAAGGTCCCTCGACTTGCAGTCGCTTTTCAACAATTGCCCAAAGCTCATGGGTTTTTTCTGTGGTTCGTGCGTCTCCTGCGCCATGTTCGCTCAGGTTGATTGTTGGATAGATATTGGTGCTCATGAAATGCAGCCACGACAGGAACTCACCGAATTCAGGCGTGCCAACCGCTGGTGCCATGGTTTTGTCATTATGCGTTGTCACCAGGAATGACACGATAGCCGCACTTTCAAAAAGTGTGGTTCCATCATCGAGCCCAAGCGCTGGAATATATCCCAACGGACTGATGTCTTTGAACTCCGGTGCCGCAACCTGCTCAGGCGTCATCCAGATATTGGTGTAGGGAACGGCCATCTCTTCCAGAAGAAAATGGATGGCCAAAGAACCCCAGGCTTTGACGTTGTAAAGCTTATACATGTTACTGACCCCATTTTTGGAATGTTAAGGAAAATTAGCGCCGTCCGCCGATTTCATCGATATGTGCCAGCATGTCTGCCGGGTCTTCAAATACGCGGTAGGCTCCAGAGCGTTGCAGTTCGTCGGTGCCATAACCACCGGACAGAAAACCTATGCCCAAAGCCCGTGCCCGCTGCGCCGCCAACATGTCCCAGATGCTATCGCCCACCACGCAGGCTGATTCAATATCGACGCCCAGTTTTTCGGCAGCCGCCAAAAACAAGTCCGGATCAGGCTTGGCATAGGCCACCATGTCGCGCGTGATAATGGGAACCTTTGTGCCGTCCACGCCAAGAATTTCCAGAACCGGCCCGGCGGTGAGCATGCGGCCAGATGTGGCGATGGCCCATGGAATGCCGTTATCTGTCAGGTATTTGAGCAGCGCCTTTGCTCCGGGTAGCGGTCGCGTGTTGGCGGAATGCGCATTGTAATGGGCGGCATGGTGAGCGCGCAGCCGTGTCAGGACTTCGGCATTGAAATCAATCCCGGTTTCCCGTGCCAAAGCGCGCGTGAACAAGCCGCCCGACATGCCAATTCGCCGGTGAATGCGCCACACGGAAACATCAATGCCCTCCCTGTGAAGTGCATCATTCCACGCCAGCACATGGTCATAAACGCTATCAACAAGCGTTCCATCAAGATCGAAGAGGAAAGACGTTTGCTGGCGGGCTTTCATGAAAACATACTCCACGTTTCATGTGGACCTACCGCCGATGCAGTTTGGGCGCAATTGGTAATCGTGTAACGCTGTTATGCAGCCGATCCCAATTCCGCCCGCACTTGTTGGCGCAGCACATCAATCGGCACGAGCGCCTTGCCCTTTCGCACATGCCAGAAGGTCCAGCCATTGCAGGCCTCAGCACCCTGCACAAAAGCGCCAATCTTGTGAATGGAACCGCTGTTGTTCTTGCAGGCGATGGACCCATCGGCGCGAATGCTTGCGGCAATGCGTTGCGTGGGATCAACCAAGGTGTCGCCAGCCTTCACCAACCCACGTTCGATGAGCGAACCGAACGGGATGCGTGCTTCGGCCCGTTTGGGCGTTGTGGTTTTGAGTGCCTCATCGGAAAGTGGTTCTGTATCGGCGATGCGTGCCAGTGCGCCGCGCGCATAATTTTCCTCGCGTTCGATGCCGATGAAAACACGGCCCAATTGTTTGGCGGCGGCCCCGGTGGTTCCGGTGCCGAAGAAGGGATCAAGCACGACATCTCCTGAATTGGTGGACGAAAGCAAAATGCGGTGCAGCAGCGACTCCGGCTTTTGCGTGGGGTGAAGCTTGTCACCGTCGGCATTTTTCAAACGTTCGCCGCCGGTGCATAAAGGCAGCGTCCAATCGGACCGCATCTGCGAATCGTCATTGAAAATTTTCATCGCTTCATAGTTGAAGGTGTATTTGGACGTTGCACTTTTGCCCGCCCAGATCATCGTCTCATGCGCATTGGTAAAGCGGCGGCCACGGAAATTCGGCATCGGGTTGGTCTTGCGCCAGATCACATCATTGAGAATCCAGTAGCCCAAATCCTGTAATACAGTGCCGACACGGAAAATATTGTGATAGGAACCGATGACCCACAGCGCACCATTGGGCTTCAATGCACGGCGGCATTCCGCAAGCCACGCCTTGGTGAAGGCATCATACTCCGCAAAGCTCGCGAACTTGTCCCAGTGGTCATTGACGGCATCAACCTTGCTCTGGTCAGGCCGCGTGAGATTGCCCGTGAGTTGCAAGTTATAGGGCGGATCAGCAAAGACGAGATCAACCGAACCCGACGGAATTTTCTTCAGTTCTTCAAGACAATCGCCCACAAGGATTTTGTTGTGGAGCGGCCTGATATCCGGCTTCGTTTCATAACCCAAGGCAACATCCCCAACGCAACAAACTGATTCAAATTGATGGTATGAATCTTTGCGGACTTGCAGTGAATCGAATTCCGGAAAAATGGTTAACGGGCAAGGAGTGCGGCGATGGGTTTGAAGCTTTTCCGGTGGTGCGGGCAGGGGCCGTGGGCCAGCAAAGCCGCATGGTGCGCCGCCGTGCCATAGCCCTTGTGGCGGGCAAAACCATAGGCGGGAAACGCAACGTCCATCTCCACCATCAAGCGGTCGCGCGTGACTTTCGCGATGATGGAGGCCGCTGCAATGGAAAGCGATTTGGCATCGCCTTCAACAATGGTTTGAACACCGCATGAAAGCGTGGGCGCACGATTGCCATCCACCAACGCAAAATCCGGTTTTGTTTCGAGTTGGTCCACCGCTTGCGCCATGGCCCACAAGGTGGTCGCCAGAATATTGTCACGGTCAATGCGCGTCTCGTCACCCATGCCGATGCCAACTTTCGCTGACGTCATGATATCCGCAAACAACATGTCGCGCTTCGCCGCGGTGAGCTTCTTTGAATCATTGAGGCCGGGTGGAATATTGTTGGGATCAAGAACAACCGCCGCCGCCACAACCGGTCCCGCCCACGGCCCGCGCCCGGCTTCATCAATTCCGCAGATAATGGAAAAGCCCCGCGCCGTTGCGGCGAGTTCAAAACTGAAATCAGGTGATGTGGAATAACTCTGGGGCATAACACTTTCAAATAAAGCAGATATAAAATTTAAGGAACCCCGCCTTCCTCTGTTCGTCATTCCGACTCCCGCCGGGACGGCAGAAAGAGTTGGACATGACTCCGCCTCTTGTGAAACCGGTCGCTACCGCTTTCGCATTGGTGTGGCAGGTGATGGCACCTCAGGAGGTATCTGGCTTCTTCTTTAAGGCTTCACAGGCGAAATAGTGGCAATCGGCGAGAATGTCGTCGATCTCACGGGTTTTCTGTTTGCGGTAGCCCGGCGCTTTGCCGTAGCGCATGACATCCATCTTTCGTAAGTGGGGTTTGCTGAGGCGCCGCAGCCGCCAGCGGGCAAGGCGCTGGGCTTGGCGGGGAATATCGGCAAGGGCTGATTGAAGCGCGTGAAGCCTGCGGGAGACGCGGGCACCATCCACAAGACCATCGGATAGGGGTGGCAGCACTGGCACGACAGGAGGGACCGGGCACGGCTGGGCATACCAGGGGGCTGTCCCCGGAGGATCAGAGCCCACGCGATAAAAGCGGGGCGGAACCTTGGTGATCTTTCTCTTCTGTGTTTGCTGAAACTGGGGAAAGCGCTTGCGGGGATCAAACAGGGCAAAGGAACAGCGTGATGTCCCAGCCTTGCCGGAGATGATGGGAGCCGCAGGCTTTGGCCGAACATCTATGGGCTTTGCCACAATATCCCGGGCTGCAATGACAATCAGACGCCGCACCGCAGATTCCGTGGGCCTGAGCAAGAGCATGACCTTCCGGTACACCCCGGGCGAAAGCCGTGTCGCACCGCACAGCATGGCAAACAGGGCAGCGACAATGGGTTTGAGCAAGCCTGTGTTGCGCTCGATGACGCCGGCAAAGGACCAACCAAAGGGATCAGACGAAGTGAACATAACGCGAACGAATAAACCACACCACCATCCCCTGTCAAGGACTATTTTCTCCTGATGGAATTCTATTGAATCAATTCTAGACTGCCGCCATCTCCGCATCAAGGCGGTGAACCCATATCACCAACAGGGCAAAGCCACCCCAAAAAACCCTCACCTCCCAACCCGTCATCCCGGCAAAAGCCGGGAACCAATTGTCAGAAGGAGCGGTCTTGAATTTTCTTTCCCGTTGGTGAGAGCTGGGTCCCGTTTTTCAACGGGATGACGGGGGTGGAGATTGCAAACAAAGGGAAGCGTTCCCTATTTTTCTTATTGCCTATTTTTCTTATTGTTTAAGTAATTCATCCAGCCCAGCAATTGCAAACAACGCTGCAAACACAAACACTGCTCCAAATAAAAAAACTATCCTTATGTACCATCCGCGCTTCACAATCTTGCACAGCGCGCTATTGTTGTTATCAAATGGGAAAAATGTGCAGACCTTTACGGCAAAGTAGCCGTTCGGATCCCAAATGTAAGTGAGAATTATCCAAGGCAAATATTTCGCGTGTTCTGGCCTTGTGTTAACCACTCTTGCAAGCGACGTGCGTCGCTTCAAGTCGACCATCCCCACGAATAACAAAAACAAGCCGAGTATTAGAGGTTGCATGATGTCAACTGTCATGCAACAAAAATATGCAGGACGCAACTTTAGTTTAGTATTACGGTGACAGTGCTGGACTGCACCCCATAATTGAGACACGATAATTTCCGTGACAGGTTGGTTTTCATTTCTATTTACTGGGTTTGGGTTAGCGCGAATTTGGTTTCGAATTCAAGGGGTGGGAGGTAGCCGAGCGCGGAATGGAGGCGCTCGGTATTGTAGATGGTGTCGATGAAGTGAGTGATGGACTAGCGGGCTTCCGCGATGTTTTGAAAGTTGCTGGCACCGACCTCTTCGGTCTTCAGCGTCTTC
>JANOVC010000024.1:0-52562 GCA_031417195.1 Rhodobiaceae bacterium | reverse complement strand
CGTTCTGAGCCAGGATCAAACTCTCAAGTTTGAAACAGCTCTTCTGATGGATAAATCCACCAGAAAATGGTCGCATTAGCGTATTTAAATTGACGGAGATCATGTGCCTAGGTGTTGCCACCAAAGCATTGTCTTCTCTTTATATATAAAACGCATACGACTATGTTTCGGTTGTTCAAGCAGTTACCCGCTCGAACCGCCAGGACACACGCCGCCTGCGTTTCTTTTTCTTTCATCTACAATGTCAAACAGCAGGGAAGTTTTTACCTTCCAATTCATGCAGTCGACGGAAAATCCACCGGCTCCCCTTTCAGGTCACACCGGCGTCTCAGCCAGCTGCATCTTGAATTCACGTTAGAACGGCGGCTGTTGTTTTCAACGCCACATCCCTCAGTGGCCGGTTTATAGTTCCGCCCTCGTCAAAGTGTCAAGCGATTGTTAGAATTATTTTGCAATTGCGAAGAAACTCATGATTACAAGGGTTTTGATGCGATTGTTAGCGTGCGCAACTCGCTCTTTACACGGATTAATTTTCATTTTTTTGCCATTTGGATGATTTTCAGGGTTTCTGTAACCCTCTGTTTAGATAACCCGCAGCCTGTGCAAAATAACGGCACAATGCCCCATTACCGCCATCATTAAGCAGGATTGCTGTCATAGTTAACTAACCTGTAACGGTCTGATGTCAGTATCCTAAAATCTCATTGCTTTTATTGGTAAATGAGGACCAAGTTATAGTGTTGACAGATGCCAATGGTTTGAGCTTAGACGCTCGACAAAAAGTGGCACTGGCCAATTGAAGCGAAGTGAGGGGACCTCGGGATTGAAGAGCAACGGTAAAAAACCGACTTACCGCCCACGTGCACCTGTCCGTGTGCAGCCCGCTCCCGTGTTTGCTGACCGTCTTCAATCAAATATCAACGATCCCTTTCATGATGAACCCGTACATCACCGCTGGCTGTTAACGACTTGCATTGCCGGCATTGTGGGAACAATTGTTGTTGGAGGCACAGCCCTTGGCCTGTTTGGGGAGAACGCGGCACCGCGCGACGCATACGCAGCAATAGACAAGTCTGCCCAAACCCAAACAATCAAAGACAAAACCAAACTGCTCACCACAGCCTCACTTGCCCAACAACCCGTTGAAGTCGTTCCCGAGCGTGATCTTTCGGGTAACAACAACTACCCGGAAATAACCGCCGACGAGCTTCCCTATGGTGACGGCAAAACCGTCGTTCTGGATGCCGAAATTCAGGCATCTGAATCTGAATCGGGTAACATCACAACCATCAGCAAGTCGGCACCTGCCGAACCAACAGACGAAACATTCAGGATTGCCAAAGGCCGCACACTGGTTGACGAGCTTGTCGACCGTGGCGTGACGAAGGAAGTGGCACAGTCCCTGGCATCGGCCGTTGAACCAATCTTTCCGGCCCGCATGCTCAAAGCTGGAACAGAATTTTCTTTGACACTTGACCGGCAGCAGGATTTTTACGGACGTGACGCCACATTCCCCGTGGAACTGTCTTTCAAGCCCGGACCAAAGGAAACCATTACGGTTCAATCCGATGATGACGGTCGGTTCGTTGCAAGTGTGGATGGCAAAAAAGGTGGCGCCCAGTCCCAATATGCCCAAATAACGCAATTCCGCACCAAGGTAAAAGTGGGGCCGAGCCTTTACGCAACAGCACAGGACAACAAGATTCCAGACTATATTGTTTCGGAACTCACGCGTGTGTTCTCGTATGATGTGGACTTTCAGCGCCAGGTAAAACCATCCGACACCTTTGAGGTTTTCTACGGCAACCCGCTGACGGGGTCTTCAACCAAACGTAAAGTTCTCCACTACGCGCAACTCACACTCGATGGTGTGACAAAAACCTACTACCGTTATGTGAATGCTGACGGTCAGGTTGACTATATTGATGAAAACGGCAGGAGCGCTTCAAAAGCCCTTCTGAAAACTCCGGTTGCCGGCTCTAAAATCACCTCCGGATTTGGCATGCGTCGCCATCCACTTCTCGGCTATTCCAAAATGCACACCGGCATTGATTTCGGGGTTCCCTATGGCACACCAATTCGCTCAGCCGGCTCAGGTGTGATCGAAGTTGCCGGTCGCCACGGTGCCTATGGCATCGCAGTTGAAATCAAACATAACGCAAAATTCGAAACGCTTTATGCCCACATGAGCAAACTGGCAGCTGGCATCCGCAAGGGTTCCAAGGTCAACCAGGGTCAAATCATCGGTTATGTGGGATCCACAGGCCGCTCAACCGGGCCCCACTTGCACTATGAGGTTCTTGTGGGTGGCCGACCCAAGAACCCGCAGAATGTCAAGGCAACAGGCGGCAAGCAAATAGCTGGTAAAGAGATGCAGAAGTTCAAGCTTTACAAGCAAAAAGTGCTGGCCCTCATGCAAGCCGCACCATCAGCCACGCAAGTCGCCCAAGCCGGTCAGTAATAATCTGAACTTTTGAATCTTCGTCAAAATTGACACTGTTTGGGAAACGTTATATCCGTAAAGATATAACCGAGAACAATTATGAAATCACTCTTCCATCTTTCGGTATTGGCACTTGTCCTCATGACACCACTGTCATCGGCCAATGCCAGCAGCGTAAATGTATTTGCAGCAGCCAGCATGAAAACAGCCCTGGACCAAGCGGCAAAAACTTACAAAAACCAATCTGGCAAAGATATTGTGACCACCTATGGTTCATCCGCAGCCCTTGCAAAACAAATTGCCGAAACAGCACCCGCGGATATTTTCATTTCAGCCGACGAAGCGTGGATGGACGATCTCGCCAAGAAAAATCTGATCAAGCCCGATACCCGCAAGGACCTTGCGGGCAACACCTTGGTTATGGTTGCTGCCGTTGGCAGCGATATCAAGGTTGACCTGAAAAATCCCAAAGATTTGGCCACCATCCTTGGTGATGAAAAAATTGCAGTTGGCGATGTGAAGTCTGTACCCGCCGGAAAATACGCCAAAGCAGCGCTGGAAAAATTAGGGCTTTGGACCACAGTCGAACCGCACTTGGCGATGCAGGAAAATGTTCGGGCGGCCTTGGCGCTCGTGGCCCGTGGTGAGGCCAAACTCGGTATTGTTTACGGAAGTGACGTAAGGGCCGAACCCAAGGTTCATGTCGTTGCAGATTTTCCTGATAGCTCACATTCACCAATTCTCTATCCAGCCGCAGTCATCGCCGCATCAACCAACATGGATGCACCGGATTTCCTTGATTTTCTACACTCGAAAGAAGGGCAATTGATCTTTAAGGAAAATGGCTTCACCCTGCTGGAATGACACTGTCGCCGGAAGAATGGACCGCCATCGTTCTCAGCCTGAAGGTTGCCTTCTTGGCAACTCTCATGTGCCTGCCCATCGCAACTGGTTTGGCATGGGTGCTGACCCACAGGAATTTTTGGGGAAAATCCGCACTTAACAGCCTCATCCATATGCCGCTTGTATTGCCGCCAGTTGTCACCGGCTATCTGCTTCTCCTGGCATTTGGAAAGAAGGGCATCTTCGGCGCTTTCTTTGAGCATTACTTTGGATTGGTATTTTCATTCCGCTGGACCGGTGCGGCCTTGGCTGCCGCTATCATGGCCCTGCCCCTCACGGTACAGGCCATACGGGTTTCCATGGGAGCCGTTGATCGCCGCCTGGAAGGTGCCGCAGCCACTCTCGGTGCCAGTCCCTTCAAGGTTTTTGCCACAATAACCTTGCCGCTCGCCGCTCCCGGACTTTTAGCCGGAACCATGATCACGTACGTGAAAGCACTCGGTGAATTTGGCGCAACAATAACCTTTGTCGCCAGCATTCCCGGGGAAACACAAACACTCGCCCTGTCGATTTATGGCTTGTTGCAAACACCGGATGGCGATGCTGAAGCCCTGCGTCTGACGTTTCTCTCCATGGCTTTGGCATTCCTTGCATTGCTTGCGTCGGAATTGCTAACCAAGCGCCTTAACCGAAGTGTGTTGGGCGAGTCATGATTGAAGTGTCGCTTAAAAAGAAACGCAAGAATTTTGACCTCAATGTTGAAATAAAACTGCAAAACGGCGTCACGGCCCTCTTCGGTTCTTCCGGGTCGGGAAAATCTACACTGCTAAATCTGGTGGCCGGTTTGGAAACGCCGGACGCTGGCAGATTAAGCATCGGCGGCATAGTGCTCTACGACAAGGATGCTGCAATTGATATTCCTGTCCACAGGCGCAGGATTGGTTATGTGTTCCAGGATTCATTGCTCTTTCCCCACCTCTCAGTACGCGGCAATCTTCTCTATGGGTTCAGGCAAGGTGCCATGGAGTTCAACACTGTCACCGAATTTCTGGGCGTAGCCAATCTTCTGGATCGCAGGCCCGCCACACTTTCAGGTGGCGAACGGCAACGTGTCGCCATCGGTCGGGCCTTGTTGTCAGCCCCACAACTGCTTCTGATGGATGAGCCCCTTGCCAGTCTTGACATGGACAGGAAACGCGAAATTTTTCCCTATATCGAACAGTTGCAGGGCAGATTCAATATTCCTGTCATCTATGTTTCCCACTCCGTTGAAGAAGTCTCACGCCTGGCCACTCACGTCGTTGTTTTGAGCAATGGCCATGTTTCAAACGAGAGCAACCGCTTTGACCGGACGTCTGTTCTGACAGGAAAGGCGTTTTCGTTTGATGAAACCTATGGCCTTACTACCCTCAAGCATCCCGCAGGCAACATCTCACTCGCAGGCCATTTGCCGATCAGCAACATACCATTGCGAATTGTTGTTCGCGCAACCGATGTCACCCTCGCCCTCACGCCACCACAAAATATCTCCGCCCGCACAATGTTGAAGGGCATCATTTCAAAATGCGAAGTTGACGGAAGCCCCACCGCAATCATTCATGTCAAGCTGGCGGGTGGTGAAGACCTGGCCGCAGCCCTGACCCGCAAGGCCATGGACGAATTGGAGTTGAAAGAGGGAAAGCCCCTGTGGTGCCTGCTCAAATCCGTATCCATTGACGAACGCTGGATTGCCTCAGCCTAAGTTCAATCCCAACTCGCGCTGCACTTTCTTCGTAGCATTGAGTGACGCAAGCCGGTAGCTTTCGCACACGTAATCCTTCAGTGTCGTATCATCCATCGTCTGGTCACTCATCCATTGAATCCACAACATGCCGCGCGAGGCAAGATAAGGCGCGGGACGCAAACCAACTTGATCCTTCAGCAGGTCAAAACTGAAAGGAGAGCATTTGAACGTGACTCCCAAAGCAACATCGCGCTCAACGCTGGCAATCACAAAAACCTTGCCGCCAATTTTCCACACATGCGAACCGCCCCACTGCACCACATGGGTTGCATGCGGCAGGGTGGCACAAAACCTGTTCAAACCAGCAAGTGTCATGCTTTTTTCAAACACTTCATGTGTGCCTTGACCAAGGCATCCGTGCCCACTTCTAATTCTCGAAAAACGGCTATGACACGTCTGCCAAAATCCGTAATTTTGGCGCCGCCGCCGCCACTGCCACCTGCAGCAGTTTCCACAACTGGCCACTGAAATATTTCGTTCAATTCCTCAATCAGCAACCACGCCCGCCGATAGGACATCTCCATCTTCCGCGCCGCCGCCGATATTGAACCGGTATCTGCAATACATTCCAACAGCCGTACTTTACCCCGTCCCAAACGGAGACCGGCTCCAAAATCGACTTTCAGGACAACCTGCGGAAATTTTTCCATTCAGGATCATAACATATCAGTGCAGGGTCACCACATTGCTGATCTTGGGTTTGTCGCCCATGATCAATCCGTTAAACGTAAATTTGCCATCGGTCACCCCTACCTCAACGGCATCACCATCTTTTACGCGGCCTGCCAGAATTTCTTCCGCGAGGGGGTCCTGAAGTGACTTCTGGATCACACGTTTCAGCGGCCGTGCGCCATAAGCCGGATCATAGCCCTTCTCAGCCAGCAACTCCCGCGCTGCCTCATTCAGCGTGATATCAATCTTGCGATCAACCAGCAGCTTCTGCAACCGCAGCAACTGGATATCGACGATTGTGCCCATATGCGTCCGCTTCAACCTGTGGAACAGAATGATTTCATCAAGACGATTGAGAAACTCGGGCCGGAATGCGCTACGCACCACACCCATGACCTGTTCACGCACCTCATCCACATCCTGGTTTTCACCAAGTGCCACAAGATACTCGGAACCAAGATTGGATGTCATGATGATCAGCGTGTTCTTGAAATCAACCGTGCGGCCCTGACCGTCGGTCAAACGGCCATCATCGAGAACCTGCAACAGCACATTAAACACATCGGGATGGGCTTTTTCGATCTCATCGAACAGCACAACCTGATAGGGGCGGCGGCGAACTGCTTCTGTCAGCGCCCCACCCTCTTCATAACCCACATAACCCGGAGGCGCACCAATGAGGCGCGAGACCGAGTGCTTTTCCATATATTCCGACATGTCAATACGCAGCAAAGCATGCTCATCATCAAACAAGTAATTGGCAAGAGCCTTGGTGAGTTCAGTTTTGCCAACACCCGTTGGACCGAGGAACATGAAGGAACCAATCGGACGGTTGGGATCCTGCAAGCCAGCCCGTGCACGGCGCACAGCGGTTGCAACAGCTTCCACGGCTTCAGCTTGACCAACAACCCGCTTACCCAATTCCACTTCCATCTGAAGCAGCTTCTCGCGCTCACCTTCCAGCATTTTATCCACGGGAATGCCGGTCCAACGCGAGACCACTTGCGCGACATGTGACTCGGTGACGGCCTCTTCGAGCATGGAACTGTCGCCAGCTTCCTCGGCCACCTTCATTTTCTTCTCAAGTTCTGGAATAGTTGAGTAAGCAAGCTCGCCTGCCTTGGCAAAGTCACCGTGCTGTTGGGCTTGGTCAAGCTGCAAACGTGCCTTCTCAAGCTCTTCCTTGAGCTTGGACGCGGACGCAAGCTTGGCTTTTTCTGCCTGCCAGTTGCGTGTGATAATGGCGGATTTCTCCTCCTGCTCGGCCAGTTCCAGTTCCAGTTTTGACAACCGGTCCTTCGAAGCCGTATCGGTTTCTTTCTTCATGGCTTCGCGTTCGATTTGCAGCTGCATGATACGACGGTCAATTTCATCCAGTTCTTCTGGCTTGGAATCCACCTGCATGCGCAACCGCGCTGCGGCCTCGTCCATCAGATCAATGGCCTTATCCGGTAAAAACCGGTCCGTGATATAGCGGTTGGAGAGTGTGGCTGCTGCAACAATGGCGGAATCGGTGATCCGCACCCCATGATGCAGCTCATATTTCTCCTTGATGCCGCGCAAAATAGAAATCGAATCCTCAACGGAGGGCTCGCCCACAAAAATGGGCTGGAACCGACGCGCAAGGGCCGCATCCTTCTCAACGTGCTTACGGTATTCGTCGAGCGTTGTGGCGCCCACGCAATGCAATTCACCCCGCGCCAGTGCGGGCTTCAAAAGGTTGGACGCATCCATGGCACCATCAGCCTTGCCAGCCCCCACCAGCGTGTGCATTTCATCAATAAACAGAATGATACCGCCGTCAGTCGCCGTAACTTCTGAAAGAACAGCTTTCAGGCGTTCTTCAAATTCACCCCGAAACTTGGCACCCGCGATGAGCGAACCCATATCCAGAGACATGAGCTTCTTGCCGCGCAGGCTTTCCGGCACATCGCCTTTGACGATGCGAAGGGCGAGACCTTCGGCAATTGCCGTTTTGCCAACGCCGGGTTCACCGATGAGAACCGGATTGTTCTTGGTGCGCCGTGACAACACCTGAATGGTGCGACGGATTTCCTCATCGCGCCCGATCACAGGATCAAGCTTGCCCTCTTTGGCAGCCTCAGTGAGATCACGCGCATATTTCTTGAGTGCGTCATAACCCTGCTCGGCAGAGGCCGTATCAGCCGTACGGCCCTTGCGAACCGCATCAATTGCCTGATTGAGCTTTTGGGCAGTCACACCTGCTGCCTTCAAAATTTTGGACGCTTCCGAGGTTTCAATTGTCAGCGTCTGCAACAGGCGCTCGGCAGACACAAAGCTGTCGCCAGTCTTAGTCGCTAGTCTTTGCGCGGCTTCAAAAACCCGCGCCATTTCGGGCGACAAATAGACCTGCCCGCCTCCGCCACCTGAAACCTTTGGCATCTTGGCAAGGGCAGCTTCCGTGTCCTTAAGCGCCAAGCGGCTATCACCACCCGCAGCCTTGATCAAACCAGCAGCCAGCCCCTCTTCATCATCAAGAAGAACTTTCAATACATGTTCAGGTGAAAATTTCTGGTGCCCCTCACGCAGGGCCAAATTCTGGGCAGATTGGATAAATCCGCGTGAACGCTCGGTATATTTCTCAAAATCCATGGCGACTCCTCTTGGCACATACGGCGAGGCCCAAAAGGCAGCTCACTTACGCCCATGTGAAGATATGGGGGCGAATTTGCCCCCATCAAGTCCTATTCATTTGTGGGCGTGTCATCCGGTTCAGGTAGGGCCACACGTGGACGACGTGGGGTACGGGGCCGTTTTTCGGCAACGGGTTCAGACGCGACATCCTCTGCGGTAACAGCCGGAGCCGGACGCCGCAGGAAAGACGGGGCTTCCCACTGGCCAACGCCTGTATCAAGCTCAGCCGTTGGTTGATGCACATCAACAACGGCTTCACGCGTTTGTTGAACATCAGCGTCCATTACGCGAGGTTCAGGATCACCATCACGGGGCTGGTCTTGGGTTTGCTGGTCGCGGCGATTCTGCCAGCGTGGGCGGAAGCGTTCACGGTTATCGCGTTGCCGGCTGTTATTGCGTTGCTCAGATCGCTCCCCATCCTGCTCGGCAGGGACGCCTTCAACCTGCAGGACGGGTTGCTCGGAACTACCCGACGGCTCACCATCCGGTACAATGCCGCCCTCAACGTCACCCTCGCCTGACTCTTCGCGATCTTCCTCATATTCCTCATCATCAGGACGGCGCAATTGCTGGGTGGGTTGCCCCACCGGCTGGGCTGCGGCCCACACACGGAAATAATGCTCGGAAAACTGGAAATAACTTTCAGCCATCACATTGTCGCCGGACGATTGTGAATCGCGGCCAAGCTGCAGATATTTTTCCGCAATCGTCTGCGCGGTACCACGCACCTTCACGTCAGGGCCATTGCTTTCATAAACCCGGTTCAGGGGATTTCCGCCGCCGCTGTTTGGGTTAATACCGCTGCCGCTTGGCCTGCGGTTGTTGCGACCCCGGTTGCGGTTCTTGTTGTTGTTATTGTGTTGGCCTTGGCGAGGCCGATGTCCGTTGTCAAAATTCAAGTCATCACTCCGGCAAAAATGCCGCCTCAGTTGTTGAAACTTTGCGTTAGAATTTTAAAAATCAGTCCATTCAAAGACCGAACTCATTTTAATCCGCTGGTAAAGGTTGCAAACTTCTGCCGCAGATATGTCCCGGTTTGGACCTATCGTCCCCAACTGCAGCTAGCCGAGATGTCTGGAATTTTCTAGTCCTCGGACCCGTTCCCAACATGCCGTCCCGCGCCATCGCAAGGGCAGAATGAATTACTGATACACCCTTAGCCCAGATGAAATGATTTTCCAAAGGGTTTTTTCAAACGGTGTTGATCAAACCTTACCAAAGGCAAGGCAGCGAATATGCCCGACTAAATCAATGTAGCGGCCCATAAGACCAAATCCAGCCCCCTCGAACAGCGTTTGAACAGCAATTTCCTGGCCAGCGCCTATCTCAAGCAGGATATGGCCATTAGGCGATAAAAAGCCATTTGCCCCGAGCGCAATCGATTTATAGGCCGCGAGACCGTCCTCTCCTCCGGCAAGTGCGGGCAAGGGATCAAACTCACGCACATCTGCTGCTAGCCCGGCAATATCACATTCAGGAATATAGGGAGGGTTGGAAACGATAAGGTCAAATTTTCCTTCAAGCCCGTCAAACCACTGCGCCTGAAAGAACTGAAGACGGCCTGAAACACCGAGTGATTCTGCGTTGGCTTTGGCAACGACAAGGGCATCAGGTGAAACATCGGTTGCAACACCGGAAGCCCCTGGCAGCTCGGCAAGCAGCGTGATTGCGATTGCGCCTGACCCCGTACCAAGATCAAGAATGTGCAATGGGCTCTGTCCTTGGACGATCGAAAGTGCCGCTTCGATCAAAGTTTCCGTATCGGCGCGGGGATCCAGCACAGCAGGCGTCACGCAAAACTCACGACCGTAAAATTCGCGTATCCCCAAAATCCGTGACACGGGTTCAAAAGCCGAGCGTCGCTCGATGAAAACCCAAAACCTGGCCACAACATCTGGTGCCAAAACCACATCCGGCTCGGCAATGATATCTGAATGTCTAAGCTCCGCCGCTGCTTGCATCAAAAGCCGCGCATCAAGCGCCGGTGTCTCGACTCCGCGCAATGCAAGCTGTTTTGCTGCGTGTCGAATGACCCCCGTGATTGTCTCAGACGTCATTCGATTCGGTCGCCAGCAATTCCGCTTGATGGTCCGCCATGAGCGCCTGTATCATTTCCTCAAGAGCGGGACCCTCGATGATCTGATCCAACTTGTAAAGTGTCAAGTTGATGCGGTGATCGGTAATGCGCCCCTGCGGAAAATTATAGGTGCGAATGCGTTCCGAGCGATCACCGGAACCCACCTGGCCTTTGCGCTGTGCCGAACGCTCCGAGTCAATGCGATTACGTTCCAGATCATAAAGCCTCGACCGCAAAAGCTTCATCGCCGCATTCTTGTTCTTGAGCTGGGATTTTTCTGTTTGTTGTGCTACTGCAAGCCCGGTGGGCAAATGCGTGATGCGCACCGCTGAGTCCGTTGTGTTCACCGATTGCCCACCAGGGCCAGATGAGCGGTAAACGTCAATGCGCAGGTCCTTGTCTTCAATCTTGATATCAACCTCTTCCGCTTCTGGAAGAACAGCGACAGTTGCGGCTGAGGTATGAATGCGCCCTTGAGTTTCAGTATTGGGTACGCGTTGCACGCGGTGCACGCCAGATTCAAACTTCATCCGCGCATAGGCACCGTTGCCGAATATATTTGCAATAATTTCACGGTACCCGCCGTGCTCGCCATCGCTGGATGAAATGACTTCCACCCTCCAGTTTCGCGACACTGCATAACGCTGATACATGCGAAACAGATCACCTGCAAAAATTGCCGCTTCATTTCCACCTGTTCCAGCACGCACTTCAAGAATAACGTTTTTATCATCTGCTGCATCCCTTGGAAGCAGCAATATCCGGATCTCATGTTCGAGTTGTTCAATCTTTGTATTGAGTGCAGGCACTTCAGCTTCGGCCATTTCAGCCATCTCACCACCAGCCCTGACCATCTCTTGCGCATCCCTGCGCTCGGTATAGGCTTGTTTCAAGACTTGGGCAGCCTTGGCCGTTGGCCCGAGTTCTGCGTATTCCTTGCTGAGCTTCACAAACATGTCACCGGACGGCCCCGATGAGAGATCATGCTCAACATTCACAAAACGGTGGATGATCCGGTCAAGCTTTTCAATTTTGATTGCAGTCATAACGGGGCTTGTAGCGGATGCTACACCCCTTCGCCAAGAGCCTGTATTTAACCCGTGAACGTTGAAATGTTCAGTGAACGGCCAACCAGAATTTCACCCGGCGTTCCAAGGATGCCCTTTTCCTGTCCGTCAATGATATAGCTGAGTAAACCACCATCCCTGGCAATCACGACCAAGCCTTCGCGGTCCGGAACCTTATAGGTATCACCCTTCATCAGCATCTGCGTCATCACCACGTTGCCCTGCGCATCTTCCACGCGCACCCAAACCGGCGCCTTGGCTTTCAATATAAGGCGGGCCTGCTCATTTTTAGAACCAAACACGCGACCTTCAGGCGTTTCCTGAACATCTGCTGCAGAAGCCGTGGCTTCAGGAATCTTGTTCGCTGTTGTGGCATTGGCAGGTGTTACCTTCTCAGGAACCTGTTCAGCAATAAATGCACCCAACCCGTCCAACGTATTGCCAGACTGGTCCGTCGCATCATCAGCTGGGGATGGCTGCTCGACACTCGCCAGTTGATCATCCGTCATTTTTTCTTCAGTAATTTTTACAGTGGCCACTTCCAGACCTGTGGATGCGGTCGGCATGGGGTCTGCCACTTCAGCCACCTGCTGTTGTTTTTCAACGCCTTCGGACGAAGGCATCATCATCCAGCTTGCACTAGCAAACAGGAATGCCGCACCGGCAACCGACGCCACGAGACCACCTGCACCACCAGGAATGTTTTTGAAATTAAAATTCAGGGGCGGCAATTTGGGTATTTTGCCAAAGGCCAGAATCTTTGCGCTGCTCAGGGGAGCCGGATTGGCCGGATGATGCGCACGCGGCGCAATCGCTGGCTTTGGCAAGAATCTGACATAGTGATGAATGAGCGGCTCAGGATCAAAACCCAGATACTGCGCGTAGGCCGAAATCATTTCCAACGCTTCGAGCCGCGTTGGCATGCGCGTCATGTCACCGAATTCAATAGCTTCAATATGATACGGGTGAATACCCGTGGCTTCACCAGCATATTCCAGTGTTTCCTCACGCTTCTCGCGTTCACGTTGCAAGAACCACCCCGCTTCACCGGCAGGATCCGAAGCGCCATTCGGTTTCTCACGAAATGCTGTCTTGCTCTCGTGATATGCGGTGTCGTCTTGGCCAAAATCGAGCTGTGGATCGTCCATGGGTTTACTCTCTCGCACTACAAAATTTACTTATTGCTAAGGTTATTTTTGAGAGAATGCCGCAGAATGGTTATCAGCAGCCTAACAGAGCCAGGAAAGACACATTAAATTATACCGGCACACCGTTGCGCTGGGCAAATTCAAGAAGATCGCCCCGAATGGAGTGGGCGGGGCTCTTGAGAAGCGGAGCCATGAAGTCCCAAAGTTTACCCCGGTCCAACGCCAGCAACATCGCCTTCACAGGGCCAATGCCAGACGGCACCATGGATACTGACGTAAGTCCAATACCCAGCAGTCCCATGGCTTCCAACGGCCTGCCACCAAGCTCACCGCAGAGTGTAACGGGTTTGTTGTGCGTTGCCGCCTTCTCAACAATCAGCCGCATGGCACCAAGGGCCGCTGGACTCAAGGGGTCATAGCGGCCTGCAAGCTTCGGATTGCCACGATCTGAGGCAAAAAGGAATTGCACGAGGTCATTGGAGCCAACAGACGCAAAATCAATCAGCGGCAGCAGCTGGTCGAGCTGCCAGATCAAGGCTGGAATTTCGATCATCACACCAAGCTGCAGCACATTCGGCAATAGATGCCCGCGCTTCAACAGATAGGATTTTTCAATCTCGACAATTTCCTTGGCCCGCAAAAATTCATCCACATCCGCAATCATTGGAAACATGACTTTGAGTTTCCGCCCCGCAGCAGCCATCAAAAGCGCACGCACCTGTAATCGCAACAGCGCAGGCCGGTCCAACGCCATGCGAATGGAACGCCACCCCAGCGCCGGGTTTTCTTCCTTCGGCTGGCGAAGATATGGAAGGACTTTATCCGCACCAATATCAAGTGTGCGGAACACCACAGGCTTGTCACCTGCCTGATCAAGAATGGCTTCATAATGTTTGACCTGTGAAGCAAGCCTTGGGAAGCGGTTGGCCATCATGAAATGGAGTTCCGTACGGTAAAGCCCGACACCCTCCGCACCGGAATCATTCAAATGCGGCAGGTCGACAATCAGGCCAGCATTGATGTTGAGGCTGATGCGCACACCGTCCTTGGTGATCGGCGGCACGTCGCGCAAGACGGCATATTGCGCCTGCTTGCGCGCATAAAACCGCACCTTCTCGGCATAGGACTTCTGCAAATCAGGCGATGGCCGCACGAACAATTCACCGGAACTTCCGTCAATGATGATGGAGCTTCCCGTATCCACAAGATCTATCAACCCATTGGCCTGACCAACAGCGGGAATGCCAAGCGCACGCGCAACAATGGCCACATGGCTGGTCTTGCCACCCTCTTCGAGAATGACGCCGCGAATTTTCGTGCGGTCATAATCAAGAAGTTCCGCAGGCCCCATATTGCGCGAAACGATAATCGCGTTCGCTGGCAAGTCACTACGCGAAGCAGTGGCCACAGCGCCCGTCAAAATCCGCATCAGGCGATTGGAGAGGTCATCCAGATCATGCATGCGGTCACGCAAATAAGCATCTGGTGTGCGCATCATCCGCGCGCGGTTGTCGTTCTGGACACGCTCCACTGCGGCTTCAGCCGTAAGCCCTGTATCCACCGCTTCGCCCAAACGGGTCACCCAACCCTTGTCGTGGGCAAACATCCGGATGGTTTCGAGAACATCAGAGTAATCACCACCGCGCATGGACTCTGTGCCATCCAGCAATTGATCAACCTGCAAATGCAACTGCTCAACCGCAGCCGCAAGCCGCTTGCGTTCCAGCGGAACACTCTCTGCAATGAGGTTGTGCACGGTTACGCGCGGTTCATGCAGAACCACGTGGCCAAGTGCGATACCATCGGCCAGCGACTCGCCGCGCAAATGATGGCTGCGCATATGGGCTACGTCTGCCGCCACTTCCTTGGCAACTTCGCGAAGTTCACCGGAAGCAATGACCTCTGCCAAAACCATCGCCGTGGTCTGCAGCGCTTCCTCCTCCTCATCGGAATATTGCCGCCGTGTACGGTTCTGCACAACAAGAACACCGATCACTGTGCCGCCCCGCATGATGGGCGTACCGAGGAAGGAGTTGTAGATTTCTTCTCCGGTTTCAGGAAGATACTTGAACGAGGGGTGATGCTGTGCGTCAGCCAGGTTAAGCCCGATCGCTTGCTCGCCGATCAAACCCACGAGGCCTTCGCCAGTTTTTAGTTTGGATTTGTGGACAGCGGCCCGCTTCAAACCTTCCGTGGCATATAGTTCAAGTATCTGCCCCGGCCGCATCACATAAATGGAGCAGACCTCGGCCACCATATTCGAGGCAATCAGCGTAGCAATCTTGTCTAGCCGCTTTTGTGCCGTCTCGGGCTCCGCCATGACCTCGCGGAGCCGCCGAAGCAGGACACGCGGGCCAAGGGCGGAATATGCCATTAGCAGGTGTCCTCGCGCTGGCGTTTATGGCACCAGGTGGTCATCTGTTTATGACGGATGCAGCAATGCATGTTCAGGCCGTCTCAAGTCCATAGGCTTGATGAAGTGCACGAACTGCCAGTTCCGTATAAGCCTCATCAATCAGTACACTGACTTTTATTTCAGACGTCGTGATCGCTTGAATGTTGATGCCCTTGTCAGCAAGCGAGCGGAACATTTTGGCGGCAACGCCCGCGTGGCTCCGCATGCCGATGCCAACCACGGAAACCTTGGCGACATCCGCCGAGTGGGTGAGCTCGAGGAAACCCAATTTGTCCTTGTTGTTGTTCAGCACTTCGATGGCTTTGCGCAAATCTTTGCGCGCCACTGTGAACGTGATGTTGGCGGTTGAACCATCGGTGGACACATTCTGCACGATCATGTCCACGCTGATATCGGCCTCGGCCAGCGGTCCGAATACCGCGGCAGAAACACCGGGCTGGTCCTTCACCTTACGGATGGAAACCTTTGCTTCATCCCGTGAATAGGCAATTCCGCTGACAACATGCTGTTCCAAGATACGATCCTCATCGCAAACGAGTGTTCCGGGCCCGCTACCATCGGGCTTGTTTTGGTTGGGTGAATCAGGCGCTTCAAAGCTCGACCTTACCTGCAATGGCACCTTATACACCATGGCAAGTTCAACAGAACGGGTCTGCAAGACTTTCGCCCCAAGGGATGCCTGCTCCAGCATTTCCTCATAGGAAATCCGGTCCAGCTTGCGCGCTGCCGTAACAATGCGGGGGTCCGCCGTATAAACGCCGTCCACATCCGTATAGATGTCGCAGAAAGCATCAAGTGATGCGGCAATGGCCACAGCAGACGTATCCGAACCACCGCGCCCCAGCGTGGTAATCCGCTTGTCCGGGCCAATGCCCTGGAAGCCGGCGACAACGGCAACCTGCCCCTGCTCCATGCGCTTCCCGATTTCGGTCGCATCGATTTCAGCAATGCGGGCCGAAGCATGCACGCCATCTGTTTTCAAGGGAATCTGCCAGCCGTGCCATGAGCGGGCCGAAACGCCCATATCCTGCAATATGATTGCCAGAAGTCCAGCCGTTACTTGTTCGCCGGACGCCACGATCGCATCATATTCACGGGCATCATGCACGGGAGCCGCCTCTTTGCACCAACCCACAAGCCGGTCAGTGGTACCCGACATGGCGGACACAACCACCGCTACATGGTGACCGGCTTTGACTTCCCGCAGGACATGGCGCGCGACGTTGCGGATACAGTCAATATCCGCAACCGACGTGCCACCAAATTTCATTACCAAACGGCCCATCGGCCAGAACCTTTCGTAACCAAAAAGCACCCATAAAGGGTGCGACGTGAGGTACTCATAGATGAGGGCCTTCGCTTATGCAATAATGCGGTTTCAATATTGGATATACCCCATGAATGCCACAACCATAGACCCCGCCGAAGTCGAAAAATTCTCCAAAATGGCCGCTGAATGGTGGAATCCCAAGGGCAAGTTCGGCGTGTTGCACGTCTTCAACCCTGTGCGTCTGCAATACATCAAGGAGCAGGTCTGTGCCCGCTTTGCGCGCGATCCCTTCGATGCCAAACCCTTTACCGGACTGCGGTTTCTCGATATCGGTTGCGGCGGCGGCTTGCTGACCGAACCCATGGCACGGCTGGGTGCAGAAATCACAGGCGTTGACCCCTCCGAGAAAAACATCAAAACGGCAACAGTCCATGCCGATGAAACCGAACTTATGATCGATTATCGCTGTGGTACCGCCGAAGACCTAGCCGCCGCTGGCGAAAAATTCGATGTCATCCTCAATATGGAAGTCATCGAGCACGTAACCGATCCCCAAGCCTTCACCCGCATCTGCTGTGAGATGCTCAAGCCAGAAGGCCTCATGTTCGTGGCAACTATCAGCCGCACATTAAAGTCATTCGGCCTCGCCATTGTCGGCGCCGAATACGTCCTGCGATGGCTACCCAAGGGAACCCACCAATGGGAAAAATTCATCAAGCCCGATGAGTTGAAAAATTGGCTTGGCGACAACAGCATGAACGTGAAAGATGAGACAGGTGTTACCTACCATCCCCTCGCCAACACCTGGAAACGCTCAAGGGATATGGATGTGAACTACATGCTGGTGGGGCAGAAGGGTTAAACGGGTTTCAGATTCTTCAAATCCATTGCCCCATGAACCACACGCAAAACTTCAATGTCGGATTTAAGCTGGCGGTAAAAAATGAGATAGTTTCCTTCAATCAAGATGCGCGCACCTCTCGCAATATCAGGCCGAGCAGGACCACGATCGGGAAAATCGGCCGGTGAATCAATGCGGGAATTCAGCAGATCAAGAAATTGATCAGCATCGGCAACACTATTCTCTGCAATTGAAAGCCAAATCTGAATCAGGTCTTTTTCAGCAAGAGCCGTAACCTTGACGCGAAAAAATCCCATTTAAAGCGAGTGTTTTTGCAGTTCAAATTGGCGTTTAGCCTCAGCCTTGATTTCATCCATCGACTTGAAATTGCCTGGCTCGCTATCCACGCCCTCTTTCCACATCCTACGAAATTCAGCCAGCACGATCTCCTTTTGATCTTGCTTATCTTTCCAGTCCCTCAAGGCTTCACGGACAACTTCACTCGCGGAAGAATATGAACCCGAAGATACGGCTTGCTTCAATTGCGAAGCCATTTCACGAGGCAGCGCAATGCTTATCTTCTGAACAGTAACCATATGAAGATGATAGCAATTTTTACTACCATTTTCAATAGCGGCGTACAAAGAACCTAATTCGAATCCTCAGGCAACCTTGGCAACGGATGCACTTCTATTCCCTCGTCAATCAACGCCTTGGCCTCTTCCGGTTTGGCTTCTCCATAAATGCCACGCTTTTCGATTTCCGAGTAATGCATCTTGCGGGCCTGATCGGCGAACTTGTCGCCCACATATTCAGAATTCTCGGCCACGTTTTTGCGCACTTCACGCATCATGTGCATAAGCGCTTGCGTGCGCGGATCAACAGGGCCGCCCACCATCGTTTGCGAAGCCTTGTTGGATTTCGCAGGGATGCCGGGAGCCATGATCTGCTTTTCAACAGCGTCAGAGCCACAGTGGCTGCACTGCACCAGTTTGCGCTTTATCTGTTTGTCGAACGCATCACTGTCGCGGAACCAGCCATCAAATTCATGGCCCTTGCCGCACACGAGGTCATACCGGATCACAGGGGCGTCACTTTAAAGGGCCGCGCGTTCTTGAGCGCCGGGATGCGGCCACGATCACGCGCCACCAAGCCTTGATCCACGTCAAACACGACCACGCCAGGTTCCGTATCCATCTCTGCAATCACCTCGCCCCACGGGTTCACGGCAAGGCTATGGCCGAACGTGTGTCGCCCGCATTCGTGATGCCCGCCTTGGGCTGCCGCAAACACAAAGCTTCCCGTTTCAATGGCGCGCGAACGCAGCAGGACATGCCAATGCGCCTTGCCAGTGGGCACCGTGAAAGCGGCAGGCACGGCAAGAAAATCCGCGCCTGCGTTTGCCAGCGTATTGAACAATTTGGGAAAGCGCATGTCATAGCAAATACTCAAGCCCAGCCTACCCCATGGCAAATCAGCCACCACCGCTTCTTCCCCGGGCGCAAATGTATCGGACTCGCGAATGCGTTGACCACTCGGCAAATCCACATCGAACAAATGTATTTTGTCATAGCGCGCCGCAATTTTTCCAGCGGGTGAAAACAGGAGGGATCGGTTCACCAGTTTGTCCGGCGAAACCCGAAGCGCCAGCGAACCTGCATGCAGCCAAATGCCAAGTTCCGCCGCAAGCGCTGAAAAACCATTAACTGATATGTCATCAGCCTCATAGCATACCACAGCTTTGGCGCGCTCCTTGTCATCATCAACAATATTGGTTACTTCCGGTGTCAGCACATAGTGCGCACCTCTCGCATGGGCAGCGCGAACAAGATCACTGGCATCGGCCAGGTTCCGCGCCATGTCGATGCCAGAGCGCATTTGCACCAGTGCTGCTTTGAAGGTCACGACGCGCTCAAAAGCCCATCAAGTTGGCCGCGGCGGTCAAGCTCGTGCAAGTCGTCACTGCCACCCACATGGGTTTCGCCAATAAAGATTTGTGGAACCGTGCGACGGCCATTCGCCTTGATCATCATGCGCTGGCGCACATCAGCATCATAGCTCACGTCAATTTCATCATATTTAGCGCCCTTTTTGGCCAGCAGCGTTTTGGCGGCATAGCAATAGGGACAGGTCTTGGTGGTATAAATCGTAATTTTGCTCATGGTCTTCTTCCATCACTCAATATGAGACCGCGCAGGCGAGATGACAAGGGCGAAGGTAAGAACGTCTACCTGAGCCGCACCTGCCGCCTTGAGAACCTCCGCACAACTGCCCGCGGTAGCACCTGTTGTCATCACATCGTCCACCAACAAAACCCGACGGCCGGCGACCTGGGAAACCTCTTCCGGTGAGACCACAAAAGCCTTGGCAACATTTTTACGCCGCTCATCCTGTTTCAAACCCACTTGCGATTTTGTGGATTTCAGCCGCAACAAGACATCCATATGCGCAGGTTTGCCAAAGCTCCGTGCCAAATGCTGTGATAAAAACGCCGCTTGGTTAAAACGCCTGCTCCACAACCGCCAGCGGTGCAGCGGAACCGGAATGATGATGTCTGCATCGCCTGCCAACTCGCGCCCGGCTCGCCCCATCATGCGCGCCATGAAAAGCCCTGCCTCCATGGTGTCACGATATTTGAGTGCGTGAACAAGCCCGCGCGATGCCTCGTCATAGGCAACTGCTGCCCGCGCCCGGTCCCAGTTTGGAGGGTCCGCCAACGCCGCAGCACTGACTGCCCCCAGCCCCTGATCATAGGCAAACGGTGTTCCCATGATATTACAAACCGGCGCTTCAATATTTTTGAGCTTGCTCCAACAGGCCAGACACAGACTGGCGGGATCAAGCACGGGCTCGCGGCAGGTCAGGCATTTCGGCGGCACAATAAAATCAATCAGGTTGCGCCAAGCCACTTTGCCCCACGCCGCAAATTGAAATTGAAATGGTGTCGCCTCATCATCCATGGCGCTTTTCCTAACATAAAATTGCGCCCATGGCTTTTTTTCGTCGAGCATCCTATGTGAAACTAAATAAGGAGTTTACCCCATGCCATTCGCCCGCAGTGATCTGGAACGTCTTGCCGATATTGTATCCATCGCCGCCGATCAGGAAATCATGCCACGCTTCCGAAGCCTCGGCGAGGGCGGCATCCGCGAAAAAACCTCAGCACTTGATCTTGTCACCGACGCTGACGAGCAAGCCGAAGCCGCCATCAAAGCAGCCTGCGCCAAGGCCTTTCCCAAAGCCTTGTTTGTGGGTGAAGAGGCTGTTGAAAAAGATCGCACTCTGCTTGATAAAATCGCCGCTGCCGACATGACGATCATCATCGACCCCGTCGATGGCACAAGCAACTTCGCTTGGGGCCTGCCGTTGTTTGGTGTCCTTGCTGCTGTCGTTGCCAAAGGCGAAACCATTGGTGGCATCATTTATGATCCTGTTGGACGTGACTGCACCTTCGCAATCAAGGGCCATGGCGCATGGGCCAAGTCCGAGAGCGGCATTACCCGCGATATAAAGGTTTCAAAACCAACCGACCTTGCAAACATGACAGGCACCACGTCATGGTACCTTATGCCCGAACCCATGCGCTCACGCGTGGCCGCCAACATTGCAAAAACCAAGGCATGCTTTGCCTATCGCTGTGCCGCTTATGAATACCGCGTCATCTGCGAAGGCTTCGTTGATTTCTCGTTGCATTACAAGCTCATGCCGTGGGACCATGCCGCAGGAGTGTTGATTCATGCCGAAGCGGGCGGTTATTCCGCCCTTCTTGATGGCACACCCTACGCACCCACCAAATTTGAGGGTGGCATCATCTCGGCACCCAACAAGGAAACGTGGCACATCATCCGCGACGGCCTCATCGGCTGATCCGCGATGGAAAACCTGTTTGACCGTAATCTCTATCTCGCCCACATCGCACGTACAAAATCGACACGTCCCGATATCCTGTCAACATCCATCGCTACAGAGCTCGGCGAGCGGCTCGAACCCATCGCAAGGGTGTTCAACAAAGCCTGCTTGATCACCATTGATCCTGAACCAATCGCCACTGCACTTCTCGCATCCGGCAAGGTCAAAAACGTGGAGATCATGGCGCCCACAGCATCGGAGGTTTTGTCACTTGAGCCCGAAACATATGACGCGATCTTCAGCATCTTCGATCTGCATCTCGTCAATGATGTTCCTGGCGCACTCATACAGCTCCGCCGCGCATTGATATCGGATGGATTGATGATGGCCTGTCTTTTCGCCAGTCAAACCCTCACAGAACTTCGCCAATCATGGCTTGAAGCGGAAGAACACGTTACAGGTGGTGTGTCGCCCCGCATCATTCCCATGATTGACGTGCGTGAATTGGGAGGCCTGTTGCAGCGCGCCGATTTGGCGTTGCCTGTCGTCGATCTCGACCGCACGATCGTGCGTTACCCCGACCCCATCGCGCTCATCCATGAAATCCGCGCACTTGGTTTTTCAAATCCCATGACAGGTAGGTCGCGCAAACCCATCACGCGCAATCTCTTCGGTGAAGCCATCTCCATCTATCAACAAAAATTTGCCGACGGTGATGGCCGTGTGCGTGCAACGATCGAAGTGGCTTGGGCTACCGCTTGGGCACCCCATGAAAGCCAACAAAAGCCATTGAAACCCGGTTCGGCAAAATTCCGCTTGGCCGATGCCTTGAAGGTTACTGAAACAAAACTGAACTAAAGCAAGTCGATCAAATGCGGGATGAGCGGTAAATCCGCAGGTGGCATCGGATAGTCCTTCATTCTCAAAGGCCGCACCCATTGCAGTTCCTGCCCCTCGGCTGAGGCAACAACGCCTTTCCACCGCCTGCACACATAAAGTGGCATCAACAAATGAAAATCAGCATAGGCATGGCTGGCAAAGGTCAGCGGGGCCAAGCAGAATTCGGCCACATCAATGGAAAGTTCTTCTTTTAACTCACGGATTAACGCTACCTCGGGCCGTTCACCCGCTTCCACCTTGCCACCGGGAAACTCCCACAGTCCAGCAAGGGATTTCCCCTCGGGCCTCTTGCCCAGCAACACACGGCCATCGGCGTCAACCAGCGCCACCGCCACCACAAGAAGCATGCGCATCAGCTGCGATAGGAGCCATTGATGTCAATATAGCGGTGTGTGAGATCACACGTCCAAACCCGCGCCTTGCCCTGGGCCACACCCACATCAGCTTCGATCACAATCTCGCGACCCTTCATATGGGGTATGATCTCTGATTCTTCGTAATTGGGATCGCGCATGCCGTTCTTGGCCACAACGACGCCACCAATCCGTATACGGAGCTTATCGCGAATGGCCTTCTCTCCTGCCTTGCCAATCGCCATCACAATGCGACCCCAGTTGGCATCTTCACCGGCAATTGCGGTCTTCACCAGGGGCGAATTGGCAATCGACATGGCAATTCTATGGGCCGCTGCATCTGTCGCAGCACCCGTCACCGCAATCTCAATCAGCTTCTCGGCGCCCTCGCCATCCCGCGCCACCTGCTGCGCGAGATCAAGACAAATGCCGTCAAGCGCCTTGGCAAAGCCTTTGAGCCGCGCATCGCCAGCAGATTTCAATCTCTTAGGCGCTGCACCGGCTTTCCCCGTTGCAAACAATAAAACCGTGTCAGATGTTGATGTATCGCCATCCACTGTAATGCAATTGAAACTCGCGGCAACGGCGCTCGAAAGCATGGCCTGCAAAATCTTCGCGGGAATGGCCGCATCCGTGAAAAGAAACACCAACATCGTCGCCATGTCGGGCGCAATCATGCCGGAGCCCTTGGCAATGCCATTGATGGTGACTGTCTTCCCAGAATATTTCACCGAAGCCGTTGCCACCTTGGCAAACGTGTCCGTGGTCATAATGGCGCGTGCCGCATCATCCCAACAACTCGCCGTGGCACCTGCCAGTAAATCGGGTAACGCATTTATAATAGGTGCTGGGTTAAACGGTTCACCAATCACCCCCGTCGAGGCTTGAAAAATTTCAACAGGCTTGCATTTCAACAATCCCGCCGCCGCCTTGGCCACTGCCTTAACCGTGTTGACACCTGCTTTGCCTGTAAACGCATTCGCATTGCCAGCATTGATGACAACGGCACGCGCACGACCAGTCTTTAAACTCGCCGCACACCAGTCAACCGGTGCAGAGCGCGATTTTGAATTTGTCAGACATCCGGCAACAGTTGTTCCAGGCTCCACAACAGCCAGGAGCACATCAGGCCTGTTCTTGTAACGAGTGCCCGTTTCGGCAATCGCAAGATTTACACCGTCAATGGCAGGCAGGAGCGGAACTTTGAGGGGTGCAAGCGGTGAAACGGTATGCGCCATGGGGCTAACCTCAAAGAATTTGAATTATTCCGGAATTTGCAAATCGCCCTTGCCACCCGTGTCGGCACCGCCGTCGGCAGGCGGTTCGGCCACAACATTCCCATTCTGCTGTTCCTGCAGTGCCTTACGCTTGGCCACGGCTTCTGCGGCATATTTCTTGAGGTCTTCATCAAGAACCTGAACTTTTGCGGTCTTCCGCAGCTCATCCATAGTCTCTTGCACTTTTTTGCGTAAAAGCACGTTGCGGATGGCGGATTTTACTTGGTCGAAGGGCTGCACGGCTCCCAGCTTCCGGTCTTCGACCTTGATCACGTGCCAGCCGAAGTCGGTTTTAACCGGAGCGGAAATTTCACCGGGCTTCAATGCAAAAGCCGCCTTGGAGAATTCCGCCACCATTTCAGGTGCCGTAAAATAACCGAGGTCACCACCGTAATCCTTGGAACCATCAAGGCTGTATTTCTTGGCAAGGTCCTCAAATTTTTCACCCGCCTTCAGGCGTGCTTCAATATCCTGGGCTTCCTTTTCGGATCCCAAAAGAATGTGCCGTGCCCGAACCCGCTCAGTCTGCGCAACCTTTGCAGCCTCTTGGTCATACGACGCCTTGATCTCTTCGTCGGTTACTTGCGGGCGAATTTTCTGGAAGAAATACGCGTCGCGCAAAGCCTTGGCCTGGTACAGCGCCAGACGGCGCTTGTATTCGTCCGTATCGGCAACACCCTCTTTTACGGCGAGCTGTGCCAGAAGATGGCGCTCAACCAAAAACTCGACAACGAAGGGATAGCGCAGCTTCGGCGGCAAATCAGGCAGTTGTCCGATAATGTCGTCGGTCGCCATTTGCACTTCGGAAATTTTAATCTCATGGCCGTTGACGATCGCAATAGTCTTGTCCTCAGCAGAGCCCGCAATGCTCTTCGGCGCGTCTTGGGCGTGGGCCATAACAACCAACGCCGCGCTCAGGAAGCCTGCCAGTAAAGTGGTCTTCAAATAATCTTGAATGCGCGGCATGAAACCCATCGTCCAAATTCTATTTTCAGACGGAAACAGATTTCCGTCATAACGCTCAATGGCCACTAAAAAAGGCAGGAATAAGCCAATTTTCCCCACTCTTACAACAGTACGGTGCACAAATCGCAATGCACAATGGTCTCGTTGCAATAACCACGCAAGAGGGGAGCCGAGCAGATTAGCCACCTGTTGCACCCCTGCAACACATTGAAATATCATGTTTCGCGCCCTAATTGATGATGTGGGCTCAACAAAGGCAACAAAGCCGCCCACAACTAAGTCTAGACCTTTGGGAAATGAAGCCTTATCAGGCATCACTTCTTTGAACACGTTTACCAATACTCTTCCAACGAAGGAACGAATCACATGCTCGGACTGCGGTCAATCGCGGCAAAACTCTTCGGCACCAACAACGACCGCAAGGTTGTAAAGTACCGCAAGCCTGTCGAAGAAATCAACACGTTGGAGGCCGAATTTGCTGTCTTGAGCGATGCAGACCTTAAAGCCAAGACTGCAAGTTTCCGTACCGAAATCGCAAATGGCAAAGCCATCGATGATCTTCTGGTACCAGCCTTTGCAGTGGTCCGCGAAGCATCGAAGCGCGCGCTGGGCATGCGCCATTTCGATGTGCAGATGATTGGCGGCATGGTGCTGGATGACGGTGCTATTGCCGAAATGAAAACCGGCGAGGGCAAAACCCTGGTGGCTACCCTTGCGGTTTATCTCAATGCCTTGGAATCCAAAGGCGTTCATGTCGTGACCGTAAACGACTATCTCGCCAAGCGCGATGCCGCCTGGATGGACAAGATTTACAGTTTCCTCGGCCTCACCACCGGCGTAATCGTCCATGGCCTGTCGGATGATGAACGCCGTGTAGCCTACGCCTGCGACGTGACTTACGCCACCAACAACGAGTTGGGCTTCGACTACCTTCGTGACAACATGAAGTATCACCTGAATGAAATGGTCCAACGCGGACACCACTTTGCAATCGTCGACGAAGTGGATTCGATACTCGTTGACGAAGCCCGGACGCCACTGATCATTTCCGGCCCGCTGGATGATAAGTCGGACCTTTACAACACACTCGACAAATATATTCCTGAGCTCGTCGCCGACGATTATGAGCTCGACGAAAAGCAGCGTTCATGCACGTTGACAGAAAAAGGCAATGTGCACCTTGAACAGGTCTTGGGAGCAGCGGGGCTTCTGCAGGGTGATAATCTTTATGACGCGGAAAACGTCACGATCGTGCATCACGTGCAACAGGCGCTTCGTGCCCACACGCTTTTCCAGCGTGATAAGGATTATATTGTCAAAGATGATCAGGTCATCATCATCGATGAGTTTACCGGTCGCATGATGCCAGGTCGACGGTATTCCGAAGGCTTGCACCAGGCACTTGAAGCCAAGGAGCACGTCTCCATCCAACCGGAAAACGTAACGCTGGCCTCAATCACCTTCCAGAACTATTTCCGCCTCTACGAAAAGCTTGCTGGCATGACCGGCACTGCATCAACCGAAGCCGACGAGTTTATGGATATCTACAAGCTTGAAGTCATTGAAATCCCGACCAACGTTGAAGTATCGCGCAAAGACGAGGATGATGAGGTTTACCGCACCACTCGCGAGAAATTTGCCTCCATTGTTGAAACGGTAAAGGAGGCTCGTGGCCGCGGCCAGCCTGTCCTTGTCGGCACCACATCCATCGAAAAATCTGAAACGCTGGCTGCCCTGCTCGCTTCTCTCAACGTGCCACACAACGTGTTGAACGCCCGTTATCACGAGCAGGAAGCTGCCATCATCTCCCAGGCTGGTGTAGCGGGAGCCGTCACCATCGCCACCAACATGGCAGGCCGCGGCACAGATATTAAACTCGGTGGCAACCTTGACATGCGCGTTACCCTTGAACTCGCCGATGTTCCAGAGGGTGCCGAACGCAACAAGCGCATTGCCGCCATAGAAGCTGAAATCGAAACTGACAAGCAAAAGGTTTTGGCCGCTGGTGGTCTCTTCGTGATTGGCACCGAGCGCCATGAAAGTCGCCGCATTGACAATCAGCTCCGTGGCCGTTCCGGTCGCCAGGGTGATCCCGGGCGTTCGCGTTTCTACCTCTCTCTGGAAGATGATCTCATGCGCATCTTCGGGTCCGAGCGCATGGACTCCATGTTGCAAAAGCTTGGCCTCAAGGAAGGTGAATCCATCGTTCACTCATGGATCAACAAGGCATTGGAAAAAGCCCAGCAAAAGGTTGAAGCGCGCAACTTCGACATCCGCAAGAACCTGCTGAAATTTGACAACGTCATGAATGACCAGCGCAAGGTCATCTTTGAACAACGCATTGGCATCATGAAGGGCGAAGACGTGTCCGAAACCGTCGATGACATGCGCCATCAGGTGATCGACGATCTTATTTCCAAGCACATGCCCGAAAAAACCTATGCCGAGCAGTGGGAAACCACGGCCCTTCGTGAACGCCTGCGCGAGGCCATTGCCATTGATTTTCCGGTGGAGGATTGGGCCAAGGAAGAAGGCATCGCCAACGAAGAAATCCATGAACGTGTTATGAAGGCTGCTGATGAATTCTATGCCGCAAAACGCGAAAAGTTCACGCCAGCAATCATGCAGCAGGTTGAAAAAGCAGTTGTTTTGCAAACCCTCGACCAATTGTGGCGTGACCATATCGTCACCGTCGAACAACTCCGCCAGGTCATCCATTTGCGGGGCTATGGCCAGCGTGACCCGCTCAATGAATATAAAACAGAGGGTTTTAATCTTTTTGAAGCGATGGTCGCCAAACTGCGCGAAACCTCAACCGCCCAAGTCATGCGTGTTGAAATCCAGACCCAACAGGATGGTGACATGCTGTCAGGTGAACACGACCTTCCCGTAATGTCAGCCCATCACATTGATGCAACGTCAGGCAATGATGAAATGGCATTTGCAGGAATGCCAGCGTTTGGCCAGGAAACCGCAGCAGCCAAAGCAGACCCTAATAAACCGGAAACTTGGAGTCGTGTATCGCGCAACGATGCCTGTCCCTGCGGCTCCGGCAAAAAATACAAGCATTGCCACGGCGCCTTTACCTAACGATCAAACAGCCTGCTTGTAGGTCATTGCCCCCATCATGCCGGAGTTCATGTGGTAGAGATGGTGGCAATGAAACGCCCAGTTGCCGGGATTGTCCGCGTCAAACTGGATGGCAACCGATGTGGATGGCGGCACCAACACCGTGTCACGTAAAGCACCCGTGATGGGCCGGTTGTTGATGGCTGAAACCCTGAAGTAATGTCCGTGTAAATGCATGGGATGCGCCATTGATGTCATGTTCTGCATGATCACCTCAACCCGATCTCCCTCTCGAACCGTGAACAGGGTTTCATGCATCGAGGGCTTGCCATTCAATCCCCAGAGATAGCCTTCTTCACCGCCTGTGAGCTGCAGGATTTCCGTACGCGTGACAGGCTCAGACGGCAATACGGCAACGGATCGCAATTTCATTTCCAACTTCAAATCCAGCTCCGGTGCAATGTCACCTTGTTCTGCCAGCTTCATGACTTCCGCACCCTGCGTGGCCAAAACAATGCCCGTACGAACAACTTCGCCCTCTGGCCTGAACAGAATTGGCAACGCACCGCCAGCGGTTGGCACTTCCACGCGAATGTCAGCCCGTTGCGCCATGGCAATCGGAAACAGCGAAGCCTTCACCGGATAAACCGCATTGCCGTCCACGGCGATCAGCTCGCCTTGCATGGCTCCCAAATCAATCCACATATTGCTAGCAGCACTCGCATTGATGATACGCAGTCTGACACGTGTACCTTTGTCAACGCGTATGATTTCAGGGTCATGCAACGTTCGGTCATTGGCGAGATAGGCATCATATTTCACATCGCCCATTCCCGGCATGTTCATATGGTCAGCGTGACCGCCGCCGCCAGCTTTAAGCTCTTGCAGAATTTCCTGCGGATCGCGGAACGTGAAGTCATGTAGCATGACCACATGTTCCTGCTCATCCAGCAGTGGCGCGTCGGTTTCCCGAACAATAAGAGGCGCTGATAGCATTTGCTGCTCTTGTAGCCCCAGGTGCGAATGCATCCAGTGGGTACCAGAACGGGTATTGAGAAAATCATATTCAAATACTTCACCAGATTTCAGTGCATTCTGCGACAGCATCGGCACACCGTCCTGCGTTGACGGTGGTTTCAGCCCATGCCAATGGATGAGCGTGTCATCCGACAAATCATTTCGCACACGGACCTGAAACCGATCACTGAGAAGCACCGAAAGCCCTTGGCCACCAGTGTCATTTGCAATGCCGAAGACCTTGGCTGGCTTGCCATTTACCTCAATAATCCGGGTTGCCACTTTCAGCTTCGCAATACCGGAGGCCTTTGCAACCTGCGAAACAAAAGGCAGTGTGCAAAAACCCATCAATAGCTGTCGGCGGCCTAAAACCATGGAAAAACTGCCTAAAATTCAGGATTAAGAATATGTTTATGTGGAAATTACAAAAATGTCCTTTCCTTTAAGATTATGAAAACATGTCATCTTTAAGATATGTAAAAAGAACAGGGATTTGTTCAGTTTAGGAACTTTGGCGATGAGAAATTTTAAACGTATATTTCAAAATTACTTTGCCTCGACAGATGGCGCGGTTGCCATCGAATATTCCCTTATTGCTGTGGCCTTGTCCTTGGCCATAATAGGCGGATTTCCAAGCATAACGGCTGCCATAAGTCTCAAGCTGCAGGAAATAGTGACAATATTTTCAAATTTGAATTAAACTTTTCGAATAACTTTAAAAATCCAATTATATAGGCTTAAATCTACCCTTAAATAAATTACATCACCTCAGGCAGTACGCCCAATCGCTAAAAATTTTTCCCGCCGCTGTGTTCGCAACACATCCACTGAAACGCCGGAAAATGCATCCAGCATCCGCCCGATCATGTCCCCTGCATCCGATATGGCCTGCTCGGGCTGGCGATGCGCCCCACCGAGCGGCTCCGTCACGATATCATCAATAACACCAAGCTTTTTCAGATCCTGCGCGGTAATTTTCAAAGCCGCAGCAGCATCCTTGGCCCGCGCAGCGTCGCGCCATAAAATACTGGCGGCACCTTCCGGAGAAATAACACTATAGATGGCGTGCTCCATCATCAAAACACTATTTCCAGTTGCAATCGCAATTGCGCCGCCGGATCCACCCTCACCGATCACTAATGAAATCAACGGAACACCTAATCCAAGGCAACAATCGGTCGAGCGCGCAATGGCCTCAGCCTGTCCGCGCTCTTCGGCGTCGAGACCAGGATAGGCACCCGCCGTATCAACCAGGGTGATTACTGGAATGCCAAACCGCTCTGCCATTTCCATCAGCCGCACGGCCTTGCGATAGCCCTCCGGCCGCGCCATGCCAAAATTATGTTTGAGGCGAGACTGTGTGTCGGCGCCTTTTTCCTGGCCGATAACCACAACCGATTGTCCACGAAACCGACCGATTCCGCCTACAACGGCGAAATCTTCCGCGAATTTACGGTCGCCAGCCATCGGCACATAATCCGTGATCAAGGCAGCGATATAGGCCGATGCATGGGGCCTGTCGGGATGGCGCGCCACTTGGGCTTTCTGCCAAGGCGTCAAGTTCAAATAGAGATCGGCAAGGCTCTTGGACGCCTTCTTTTCCAGTGCTTTCACTTCATCGGCAATTGAAACCGTCGAGTCCCCCGCAGCCAATGCGCGCAGTTCTGCAATTTTGCCTTCAAGCTCGGCAACAGATGTTTCAAAATCAAGGTAGGAATGCATAATGTCCGTGATACCGCTTAGTGTAATGGAGGCAAGATGTGGCCGTCAGATGCCATAAAGTCAACTTTTCTTAGCCAAGGGGTGGTGGCTTTCCACCACAGCCTGCAGGCGACTGGCCTGCACATGGGTGTAGATTTGCGTTGTTGAAATGTCCGCATGTCCCAGCATTTGCTGAACGCTGCGCAAATCAGCGCCTTTTTCCAAAAGATAGCTTGCAAAAGCATGACGCAGCACATGCGGGGAAATTTTAGCCCGATCAAGTCCACAAACCCCAGCCAAACCTTTAAGTTCCAGCGCAAAGTGCTGCCGCGTCAGGCAGCCACTGGCCCCATGGGACGGGAACAACCATTTCGAACTCGGTTCCAGGCTTTTGATATAGGCAGCAAGCACTGTCCGCGCCCGGTCCGAAACGGGAATCAATCGTTCACGTCCGCCTTTGCCCTTGATGTTCAAAAACGCATCATCTGTCGTTACCGCACGAACCGTAAGACCCACAAGTTCAGAAACCCGCAAGCCTGTGGCCGCCAGCAATTCCAGCAGACAAAATAATCGCTCGGCTTTAAACCGCACCTTGCCCTCGGCTTTGCGGACGCGCATGCGGGCCTCGTCCAGCAGCATGTCGATTTCGGCAATTGATAAAACCCTGGGCAAGGGACGCGCCGTCTTGGGGCTTTGCACAATCGCTGCCACATTTGCAGGCACTGCGCCCTCACTATGCATAAACTGGTGAAACTGCCGTACCGCCGAAAGCCGCCGTGCCGCTGTGGTGCGGGCAAAGCCTTGCTCCTCAAGGCAAGCAAGATAGTCGCGGATGGTATCACTGGACGACGACATATGATCAAGGCTTTTGGTTTCCAGAAAATCCATATAATGCAAGAGGTCACGGCGGTAAGCCTGCAGGGAATTTTCTGCAGCCCCGCGTTCGGCACTCATCATTTCCAGAAACCGGTCCATTTGGCGGAAAGATTTGGACGTCTTATTTTGTCCTGAGTTTTTCATGCGGCAGGGGTTTCACAATGTCGGTTTGTTCTGGCGGAAAATGCGATAATCCCCACACGGCACCATAAGCAGCCCCCCCCAAAATCAGGACAACAAACAAAAAACGAAGACTATCCGGCACCTGAGACTCCAATGAATTTGCAACATACATCATCGGTTCACCAAAAACCATCCCATCAAAAACCTTGGCGTGTTGGGCAAAGCCGTTCTAAAAGCTCTTGAGAAAAGGAGCGAAACTATGGCACGGCGATCTCTCACGAAAGAGATTCAGGATATTCGCGAAAAACTTGGCAACCATCCAATTGTGCTGGTGGGACTGATGGGGGCAGGCAAGTCCAGCATTGGCCGTAGGCTTGCTGAAAAAATCGAATTGCCTTTTGTTGATGCCGACCATGAAATTGAACTTGCAGCGGACAAATCCATTGCGGAAATATTCAAGGACCATGGTGAGGTCTATTTTCGTGAAGGTGAGCGCCGCGTGATTTCCCGCCTTATCAAAAATGGCGCACAAATCCTAGCCACAGGTGGTGGTGCCTTTATAAATGACGAAACCCGAGCCAGCATTGCGGCGCGTGGTGTTTCACTGTGGTTGAAAGCAGATTTGCCGTTGCTCATGAAGCGCGTGATGAAACGCTCCGACCGACCATTGCTGCAAAACGAAAACCCTGAGGCTGTGATGCAGCGGCTCATGGATTCGCGCTATCCTGTCTACGAAAAAGCCGACGTCACGGTGGAAAGCAAAGATATCCAGCACACTCAAATGGTAAATGAAGTCATTAAGGTCCTTGCCAGATGGCAAGGCTGGGAACGTTTGAACCATGCAAACTAAAGAGATGCACCGGGATATGGTCACCGTTGAACTCGGAAGCCGCACCTATGACATTCATATCGGCGAAGGGCTGCTGCAAGACGCAGGAGAGTTCATCGCGCCACTCCTGAAGCGTCCTTTTACAGCCATTTTAACAGATGAAAACGTGGCCGGATTTCATCTCAAAACCTTGCAGGACTCGCTGGAAGCGTTCGCAATAAAGTCAGTGGCTATTGTTTTGCCAACAGGCGAAAAAACCAAAAGCTTTGCGGCTCTCGGCGATCTCTGTGAAAGGCTACTGGGTGCAGGCATCGAGCGGCACGACAAGATCATCGCTCTCGGTGGCGGCGTTATCGGCGATCTCACAGGATTTGCGGCCGCCATTCTCCGGCGCGGTGTGGACTTCATCCAAATTCCGACAACGCTGCTGGCACAGGTCGATAGTTCGGTGGGTGGCAAAACCGGTATCAACACGAGCCACGGTAAAAATCTTGTCGGTGCTTTTCACCAACCCATTCTGGTGCTGGCTGATACAAAATTGCTCGAAACACTTCCGCGGCGAGAGCTTGCAGCAGGCTATGCCGAAGTCGCCAAATATGGCTTGCTCGGCGATCTTCCGTTCTTTGAATGGCTGGAGTCAAACGCTGAACTTATAATGCGTGGTGACAGTCAGGCCCGCAGCTATGCGATCCACAAAAGTTGTCGTGCCAAAGCGGCCATCGTCATTGAAGATGAAACCGAACAAGGCGTTCGTGCGCACCTCAATTTGGGTCACACATTTGGCCACGCGCTTGAAGCCGCAACGGGATATAGTAACCGTCTTCTGCATGGCGAAGGTGTTGCCATCGGCATGGTACAGGCCTTCCGCTTTTCTGAAAAGCAGGGGCTCTGCAAAGCCGGAACCGCAAACCGTGTTGCCAAACACTTGAAGGGTATTGGCCTTCCCACCCATATGCGTGAAATCGAAGGAAAATTGCCGCCTGCAGCCGATCTCGTCGAAATCATGCGGCAGGACAAGAAGGCGCAAGACGGCAAGCTCGCCTTCATTCTGGCCCGCGCTATCGGCGATGCCTTCATTGCCAAAAACATTCCAGATGCGGATGTCATCGCATTTCTAAAAGAGGATCTTTAGACCAAATGAACTTTGAAATTCTTATGGCTGTCATACCAATCTTTCTGCTGCTTTTGGTGTCGGCATTTTTCTCCGGTGCAGAAACAGGCATGACGGCCACGTCCCGCGCACGTCTCACCGAGCTGGAGCGGCGCGGAAACTGGCGCGCGTCACTTGTTTTGAAGCTGACAAAAACCCGCGAACGCCTTATCGGTGCGTTGCTCCTGGGAAACAACGTTGCAAATATTACCGCCTCGGCAATAGCGACCGCAATTCTGGTAAAGGCATTTGGCGACAGTGGCGCAGTCATTGCATCTGCAGTCATGACAGTTCTTGTCCTTATTTTTGGCGAGGTGATGCCGAAAACCTACGCCATTGCCTATCCAGACAGAGTAGCCCTTGCAGTGGCACCCGTTGTGCGCGTTATTGTCGCCATCTTTGGACCCGTTGTCATCACCGTTGAATACATCGTCAAAAAGGTGCTGGGCGTGTTTGGGGTGAACGTATCGAATGTTGGTGACGTACTCTCGGCGCATGATGAACTGCGCGGCGCCATTGACCTTCACCACAAGGAAGGAACCTTCGTCACCAATGATCGCAACATGATGGGCGGCATTCTCGATCTCAAGGACCTGGAAAATCTTGACGTCATGATCCATCGCACCAAAATGGTGTCACTCGATCTCGGCGATGCACCAGAAAAAATCGTCAAGCAATTGTTGAAGTCAGGCCACTCGCGCATTCCGCTGTGGAAAGACAACCAGGACAACATCGTTGGTGTTATTCACGCCAAGGATTTGTTCGCCGCTCTTCAGGAACAAGGCGGCGATGCTACCAAAGTCAACATCGAAGACATCATGACGCCGCCTTGGTTTGTGCCGGATACGCGGCCACTGGAAGACCAGCTCAAAGCTTTCCTTCGCCGCAAAACCCACTTTGCGATTGTGGTTGATGAATACGGTGAGGTGCAGGGTCTGATCACCCTTGAAGACATTATTGAAGAAATCATTGGTGACATCAAGGATGAGCATGATGTCGTCACGACCGGTGCCAAGCCCCAGAAGGATGGTTCGTATGTTGTGGATGGTTCCGTGCCATTGCGCGATCTCAACCGTGCCTTCAACTGGCATTTACCCGATGAAGAGGCAACCACGCTTGCAGGCCTCGTCATCCACGATGCCCGCATGATTCCGGATGTGGGCCAGGTTTTCAATTTTCACGGCTTCCGTTTTGAAATTCTCAAGAAGCGCAAACACCAGTTGGTGTCGATCAGTGTTACAAAAGAAAAGCCCGTCACGCTTTTGGTGCACTAGCCTCAATCGCCAACGCATGAACCCGCTCTTTCAACTCTTGTGCCAAAATCACATTGATCATGCGGTGCTGTGCGACGCGTGATTTGCCCTGAAACGTGGCTGCGACAATTTTGACCCGAAAGTGGCTTTCACCGTCAGGTCGCGCCCCCGAATGACCTTGGTGGTGCGACGATTCATCAATAACCTCCAACGACACCGGCGAAAATGCCGCAATCAGTTTGCTTTCCAGGGTTTTACCAACCAATCCTAAAATCATTTTGCATCCAGTGTGTGTTCAGGGTTGCGACTTTCGCTTCATAACCCCATAATAATGGGCCATGAAACTAGATTCAAAATATTTCGATAAAATACGCATCAAAACCGGTCCCAACAAGAAGGAACCGCCAGCCCCGCTCGTGTGTGAATGGCCGGGTTGTGATAAACCTGCACGGCACAAAGCTCCCAAGGGACGGGGTGCTGAAGGCCAGTTCCACAATTATTGCACCTCCCATGTGCAGGAATACAACAAAACCTACAATTACTTCGAAGGCATGAAGGATGGCGACGTCGCTGGCTTCCAGAAAGACGCCCAAACCGGTCACCGCCCCACGTGGAAACTCGGCCAGAACGCCGCCTCCGTCAACAATGCATATGCCAATATCAATGGGGTGCGCCGCAAGGCCCGCAATGTGAACGACCCGTTTGCAATGTTTGCCTCAGCTCAGGAGGCCGCCAAACCCACGCGCAGCCTGCGCCGCGGCGAGCTCAAGGCCCTAAACACGCTTGGTTTGGATGAAAATGCTACAGCGGATATGGCCAAATCCCAGTATAAGAAACTGGTGAAACGGCTTCACCCCGATGCCAATGGCGGCAGCCGCGATAATGAAGAAACCCTGAAGGCCGTCATCCATGCCTATGACACATTGCGCTCCAGCGGTTTCTGCTGATTGACCAACTTGCCGTTGGTCTGGCAACCCGTTAGAAACGTAAATATATGACACGCAACTTGAAAAAGAATGATCCCATGAACAATATGGTCGACGCTGCAGATCTTGGAATGCCGGACACGACGGCGTCTGTAAGCCAGTTATTCGGCTTTGAATCCAACATGGTGGTTCCAGCCTATTCCAAAACCAGCGAGCATGTGCCGGACTTCGACGAAGACTACCTTTTCAACCGCGAGACCACTCTCGCCATTCTTGCAGGCTTTGCCTTCAATCGCCGTGTGATGATTTCCGGTTATCACGGCACCGGAAAATCAACCCACATCGAACAAGTTGCCTCGCGCCTGAACTGGCCTTGCATCCGTATCAACTTGGACAGTCACATCAGCCGTATCGATCTCATCGGTAAGGACGCCATTGTGCTGCAGGACGGCAAGCAGATCACTGAATTCCGTGAAGGCATTTTGCCGTGGTCTTATCAGCGCAATGTAGCGCTTGTGTTTGACGAATATGATGCGGGGCGCCCCGATGTTATGTTCGTGATCCAGCGTATCCTAGAATCATCAGGCAAGCTCACGCTTCTCGACCAGTCGAAAGTCATCCGCCCCCATCAGGCCTTCCGCCTGTTTGCAACGGCAAACACTGTGGGTCTCGGCGACACCACAGGCCTTTATCACGGCACCCAACAAATCAACCAGGCACAGATGGACCGGTGGTCAATCGTGTCCGCACTCAACTATTTGCCCCATGATGATGAAACCGGAATCGTTCTCGCCAAGTGCAAGTCCTACCAGAATGAAAAGGGCCGCAAGACCATTTCAAACATGGTTCGCATCGCCGATTTGACCCGCAACGCCTTCATGCAGGGTGACCTCTCCACGGTTATGAGTCCACGCACCGTCATCACCTGGGCACAGAACGCCGAGATATTCGGCGACGTTGGTTTCGCCTTCCGTCTCACCTTCATCAACAAATGTGATGAGCTTGAGCGTGCCATCGTCGCTGAGTTTTACCAGCGTTGCTTCGGTGAGGAGCTACCGGAGTCGTCGGCCCACGTTGCTATCGCCTGATAAAAATGGCGGGCGAGCGCGAAGGTAAATCAGAGGTTTTCAAGCGCGTCCTGAGTACCGCCATGAAAACCATTGCCGACGATCCGGAATTGTCAGTTACCTTCGGCAATGAGCCGCCAACCCTTTCGGGAAATCGCGTAAGACTGCCACAAGTCACAAGTGCTGCAACGGCAAAGGAAATCGCCATTACACGTGGCCTTTCAGACAGCTTTGCGCTGCGCCTTTCCAATCACTCTGACAGCGTTCACAGCAAATATTGCCCCGAGGGCAAGAATGCCCGCGCCGTTTTTGAGGCCGTGGAGCAAGCTCGTATCGAGGCATTGGGGGCAAATGCAATGCCCGGTATGGGCCAAAATCTTACCGCTGTTTTGGAGGATCGCTTCTCCAAGGCGGTGGTCAACCGTTCCAGCAACAGACGCGATACACCTCTCGAGGAAGCCGTGGCCCTCATGGTGCGCGAGCGCCTCACAGGTGAAGCGCCACCTGCCAACGCAAAGATCTATGTTGATCTTTGGCGCCCATGGATTGAAGAAAAAGCGTCATCGCGTCTCAGCAATTTAGGAGCTGCAATCCACGATCAAACCGAGTTCGCCCGTCTGTCGCGTGACATCATTGCGGCCCTCGATATGGCTGATGAGTTAGGCGACGATCCAGACCAGTCTGATGAAAACGAACAGACCGATGAGGCCGAGCCCGATGGGGGCGAGCGGCAGGAATCACCTGAGGGTGAAGAGCAGCAAAGCGAACAGGCCGCCGCCGAAGAATTGCAGGACACCGAGGGTGAAACCGATGCGTCGGACACTGAAGGCCAGCAAAGCGAAATTGATGATACGCCTGATGACATGGAAGGCGAAGAGCAGGACGATGGCGATCAACCATGGCGTCCGCAGCTGCCCTTTTCATCTCTGTCGAATGAGGATTTCTACAAGGTCTCAACCAATCAGTTCGACGAGGAAATATCCGCCGAGGATTTGTGTGACGCAGAGGAGCTCACGCGCCTGCGCAACTATCTCGACAAACAACTCACCAATGTGCAAGGCGTTGTGGCGCGCCTCGCCAACCGCTTGCAGCGTCGCCTCATGGCGAAACAAAACCGCTCGTGGGACTTTGATCTTGAAGAGGGCGTGCTGGACACCTCGCGCCTCATGCGTATCATCATCGATCCCATGTATCCACTTTCGTTCAAGGTTGAGCAGGACACAAAATTCCGTGATACCGTGGTCACGTTGCTGCTTGATAACTCTGGTTCCATGCGTGGCCGCCCCATCACTGTTGCTGCAACCTGTGCGGATATTCTCGCACGCACGTTGGAACGCTGCGGTGTCAAAACGGAAATTCTGGGCTTTACCACCAAGGCTTGGAAAGGTGGTCAAGCGCGCGAGAAGTGGCTTGCCTCAGGCAAGCCCACCAATCCCGGTCGCTTGAACGACCTTCGCCATATCATCTATAAGTCAGCCGATCAGCCTTGGCGTCGGGCGCGGCGCAATCTCGGCCTCATGATGCGCGAGGGTCTGCTTAAGGAAAATATCGATGGTGAAGCGCTGATCTGGGCCCACAATCGCTTGCTCGGGCGCACCGAACAACGTCGCATTCTCATGGTGATTTCCGATGGGGCGCCCGTCGATGATTCAACACTCTCGGTAAATTCCGGCAATTATCTTGAGCGCCATTTGCGTCAGGTCATCGCCGACATTGAGGGCCGCTCTCCTATCGAGCTCATCGCAATCGGCATTGGCCATGACGTGACGCGTTACTATAAGCGCGCTGTTACAATCATTGATGCCGAGGAATTGGGCGGTGCCATGACTGAAAAACTCGCGGAGCTGTTTGATGAAAATGTCCCCCAGGAAGCCAAGCCCAAGCGCCGCGCCCGCGCTTGAAACACAGCGATTGAGACTGCGTGCGCTCCGATTGGATGATTTCGAATCCGTTCATGCCATGTGGTGTGAGCCATTGTTTTACAAACACATTCTGGGACGCGCCTCGACACACGAGGAATCCTGGAAGGGTATATTCAACGCCACCGGGCATTGGAAATTACTGGGATACGGTGTCTGGGCCTTGGAGGAAAAAAACTCGGGGAATTTTAGCGGTCAGCTGGGTTTCCTGAACTACAAGCGCGACATTGTTCCCTCGCTTGGCGAAACCCCAGAGCTTGGCTGGGTATTGAATACCGCCTCCCACAACAAGGGCTACGCCACAGAAGCCCTCAATGCCATCGTTGCATGGGGCGACAAAAATTTGCAACAGAGAACAACCTGCTGCATCATCGACCCGGAGAACGCGGCATCAATTCGCGTGGCTGACAAGTTGGGCTACAAGGAAGTGGCGCAGACAACTTACAAAGGCGAACCCACGATAGTGTATCATCGCAAGAGTCTTTAATTTTCTCCTTCCCACTTCTCCAAGAAAGCCTCAACATCAAACACACGCATATCTTCCACCGCACCTGCCAGCCGGTCGTGCTCCCAATCCCACCATGCAAGCTCGATGATCCGTTCACTGATCTTTTGTTCGAAACGCCACTTCAAAAATTTTGCGGGCAGCCCGGCCACAATCGCATAGGGTTCCACATCCGCCGTCACCACGGCCCCCGCGGCTACAACTGAACCATGGCCAATCTTCACGCCGGGCATCACAACCACACCATGACCCACCCATACATCATGGCCAATCTCAACAGTCTTTCCCTGCCGCCGCGCGCGAAATTCGCCATCCAGCTTGGCTCCCAGAAAATACTCATTGGCGCGATACGTCATTTTGTGTTGGCTCACCCGTTCAATCGGATGTTCGAGCGCGTTGATCCTTGCCCCCGAAGCAATCGCACAGAATTTGCCGATCCGCGCATAAATCGCCTCTGCGTGTCGCTCAATATAGGAGTAGTCACCAAGTTCCGAATCCGAAAACGCAACCCGCTCGTTGATTTCGGTAAAGCGCCCTAGCTTCGCATTGCGTAACACAGCTGATGCATGAACAATCGGCTCACCATCGCGTGAGGCCAGTGGAGAATGTCGTTTGGGTGGTTTGCTTATGGGCCAAGCCTAAAACAAAAGCCGCCCAGTAAGGAGCGGCTTTCGTAAATTCATACTGCTTGAAAGAATTAAGCGGCAACCTTGGCTACGAGCTTCTTGGCAATTGATGCCTTGAGCTTGCGGGCCTTATCAGAAAGCTCATCCTTGCCAGCCTTGATTAGGAAGGCATCCAATCCACCACGATGCTCAACTGACTTGAGCGCGTGGGCTGAAATGCGGAAACGATAGGTCAGGCCCATGGCCTCGCTCATCAGGCTTACGTTGCACAGGTTTGGCAAAAAGCGGCGACGCAGCTTGTTGTTCGCGTGGCTCACATTGTTCCCCGACATCGGGTTCTTGCCGGTCAACTCGCAAACTCGGGCCATAATGCATCACTCCAAAAAGAATAGGGCCAGACCTCAGTCTGGCACGGTTGGCGCTTCTATAGGTGGTGATGTTCCGGTGGTCAAGCAGAACGCCCACTTTATTGGCCAAAACTTGGCCGTCCCGCTTTGGTGCAAAATAGTTAACGGCAATTCGTAAAAATCGGCTCACACGACCCACATAACCCAAAGTCTTTGATCATTTTAGTAATATGGCCCGACGCAAGCCACCACATTTTGTGAGAACAAAAAGTGAAAACAACGCGACATCCGATTCGCCCACCTTCTGTTCTCAAATGGAACGCTTTGTTAATTTCACAGCCTCGGCATCATGCCAATCATTCACTTTTTCTAAGAACCTCATCCCAAAAGTTAACAACTTGAATCAAATTTTAAGGAACTTGATGTGAATTCGAGCCCACTTTAACAACAGGCATTTCCTGAAACATATCAAACACGTGGGAACATAAAATGAATCTGCATGTGATAGCGATTCGGGCGTCTTTCGTTCCCCTTTGAATCTATCTCTTAAGATGATGTCGCACCATGACACGGTTGACATCGGCTATTTCCCAAGTAATTTTAATGGATGCCAAAAATCCACAATGTCACAGCCGTGTTGGGGCCAACCAATACCGGCAAAACCCATATGGCTGTGGAGCGCATGTTGGCCCATGGCGGCGGCATGATCGGCTTGCCGCTGCGCCTGCTGGCCCGCGAGATCTATGACCGTGTACGCGCAAGGGCGGGTGACCATGCGGTAGCGCTGGTCACGGGCGAGGAAAAAATAATTCCCGCAAGCCCGCGCTATTGGGTGGCAACCGTCGAAGCCATGCCGCCGGACATCAGCGTACCGTTTCTTGCCATTGACGAAGTGCAGCTCTGTGCTGATTTTGAACGTGGCCATATCTTTACGGACCGTGTGCTGAACCGCCGTGGCAATGAGGAAACCATGCTTCTGGGGGCGGCCACCATGAAGCCCATCCTTGAGGCGATGCTGCCCAAAACCACATTCATCTCCCGCCCGCGCTTTTCCAAGCTTACCTATGCCGGGCAGAAAAAAATGAGCCGCCTGCCCCGCAGATCAGCCATCATCGCCTTCTCGGCCGATATGGTTTACGCGGTGGCCGAACTCATCCGCCGTCAAAGTGGCGGTGCCGCCGTCGTCCTCGGCGCATTGTCGCCGCGCACCCGCAACGCCCAAGTCGCTCTCTATCAATCCGGTGACGTGGATTATATCGTAGCGACAGACGCGATCGGCATGGGCCTCAACATGAATGTGGACCATGTGGCCTTTTCCGCCACCCGCAAATTCGATGGCTTCCAGTTCCGTCAATTGAACCCCGGTGAATTGGGCCAGGTTGCAGGGAGAGCTGGCCGCTATATGAACGACGGCACCTTCGGTGTAACCGGCGAGGCCGATGCCTTCGATCAGGAAATGGTCGAGCGCCTCGAAAACCACCACTTCGATCCTGTCCGCACCCTGCAATGGCGCAACCCTGACCTTGATTTCAATACCCTGGAACGCCTGCGCCGCAGCCTCTCCACCTTTCCAAAGCAGGACGGCCTCACCCGCGCCCAATCAGGCCCCGATGTAGATGCGCTAGAAGCCATCGCACGCGACGCCAACATCGCCGATCTCGTCAAATCCAAGACCGATGTGGAATTGCTGTGGTCCGCCTGTCAAATTCCGGACTACCGCAACATCTCACCCGGCGAACACACCCATCTCGTGGGCCGCGTGTTTCAATATCTGGTCACGGGCAAGGGCTTCATTTCCGAGGACTGGTTCTCGCGCCAGCTCAAGCACTGCGATAATATCGAAGGCGACCTCGACACGCTGTCGAACCGCATTTCCCATGTCCGCACCTGGACCTTTATTGCAAACCGTGGAAACTGGCTGAAAGCGCCCATCTATTGGCAGCGCCGCGCCCACGAGATAGAAGAAAAATTGTCGGATGCTTTGCATGAAAGGCTAACCCAGCGTTTCATTGATCGCCGAACCAGTGTATTGATGCGCCGTCTGGCTCAGAAGGAAGAATTGATGTCGACTGTTGAAGAGGATGGCGCCATCCACGTGGAAGGCGAATATGTTGGCCGCATCAAGGGTTTTAATTTTATTCCGGATGGGGTGAGTGAGAGTCATGAACAGCGCACATTAAAGGCCGCAGCCGTGCAAGCCGTTGCGGCGGAAATCCTCGCACGCGCCAATGCCGCCTCCATGTCAGCCGATACGGATTTGAAACTCACAAGGAATGGCGAGATCATCTGGAGCCATGCGCCCATCGGCTTCGTGGAAGCAGGCGATACATTGCTTGGGCCCCGCGCGCGGGTTATTGCCTCTGACTTACTCTCCGGCCTGGCCCGCGAAGATATAACATCACGCCTGCAAAAATTTATCGATCGTCACATCGCATCGCTTCTCGAACCTCTGATCAAGTTGCACGAAAACGAAACCCTGCAAGGCATCGCGCGTGGCATTGCCTTTCGCCTTGTTGAAACCGTTGGTGTGTTGCCCCGTGAAACCGTTCTGGAAGATGTGAAGTCGCTCAGCCAAGAAGACCGCGCAACACTGCGCGGCCAAGGCGTGCGCTTCGGTGCTTTTCATATCTTTACTCCGGCACTTTTGAAACCTGCCGCCACGGAACTTCGCCTGTTGCTCTGGGCCTTGCAATTGAAGAAAGTCGGAACACTCGATCTGGCAAATCTTCCAACGCCGCCCGGCCAAGGCCTCACGTCAGCCGTGTTTGATCGTTCAACCCCCGTTGGGTTCTATGGCGTGTGTGGTTATCGCATTTGTGGCAACCGCGTGGTGCGTATTGATATGCTGGAGCGCCTGGCCGATCTCGTGCGCGACCGCGTGTTCTGGAAACCACGCTTTCCCGATGAGATGCGCCCCGCAGGTTCCGTTGAAGGTGGCGGTTTTACGATTGTCGCGGACATGATGTCCCTCGTCGGCTGCTCCGGCGAAGAGTTTGAAGGCATTCTCAAGAGCCTGGGCTTCCGAAATCAAAAGAAAAAGGTGAAGCGCCCCGTTGTGGTCCTACCAGCACCACCCGAACCACCAGCAGTTCCTGAGGTCGCCACAGAGGCAGTGGAACCCGTCGCACTGGAAGAGTCTGTAGAAGCAGCACCTATTCCCGAAGCGCCAAATGCGCCAGCCAAAGAACCTCTATCCGAAGACATTGAAATCGATGTTTGGTGGCCGAAAGACACCGGCCCTTTCCGCCACAAACCCGAGTTCAAAAAACCCAAGGCGGCAGAGCGTCCCAAACGGCCTGAGCGCAAGCCCCGCGAGGAAAAGCGAAAAGACGCAGCCCCGCCGCCTCCGCGCCGCCCGGAAAAACCCATCGACCCCAATTCGCCTTTTGCCGCGTTGCTGGCGCTGAAGGCAAAAATGACAGGAAACTAGCGCTGGCCCAACGTCTCGACAAATGGCTCTGGTTCGCCCGCGTGGTCAAACATCGCACCCTCGCCGCCTCCCTCATCGAAGAAGGCCACGTGCGCCTCAATCGCGCCAAAGTTATAAAGCCAGCCCACGCCGTGAAACCTGCCGATGTGCTCACAATCACGGTTCAGGACACGGTTCGCGTGCTGCGCGTGAAGGACACAGGCACAAGGCGTGGCCCCTTCGCCGAAGCATGCCAGCTATACGAAGATCTCACATCTGCCCCTTCCCGTGACGAAAAAGACCGTGCATAAGACCGAAAATGTTGCTAGTGATCGTTCTATATAAAGAACAAATGGACCGTTATGACCTACATCGTCACTGAAAATTGCATCAAGTGCAAATATATGGACTGCGTTGAGGTTTGCCCCGTGGATTGCTTTTATGAGGGTGAAAACATGCTCGTTATCCACCCCGATGAATGCATCGATTGTGGCGTTTGCGAGCCTGAATGCCCAGCTGACGCGATCAAGCCGGACACCGAGCCCGGCCTCGAAAAATGGCTGAAAATCAACACGGAATTGGCCCCTAAATGGCCAAACATCACTGTAAAGCGCGATGCGCCGTCCGATGCCAAGGAATTTGACGGTGTGGCCGGAAAATTTGAAGCCCATTTCTCGGAAGCGCCCGGTGAAGGCGATTGACTTTCGTTAACCATGCCACAAAGAACGCCCCATAAGGGCCTGAGATAGGCCGTACACGGACATATCACCCTTTAATTTTGCTTAAATTTGTGGTATGGTCTTATCCAATGTAACGATTACCCCCGCAATACAGCAAACCCGAGCCTCGAAAGCTCGGTTATTTTTTCGCCGGATTGGTGGATTAAGAGGGGGCGTGGGCAAGGGGCAAAGGATAAAAATGAAAAAACCCGTCAAAAAAGCAGTTCCAGTCAAAAAGAAGCCGGTTCAGGCCAAAAAGCCAGTCGCAAAAGCCAAGGTTGTGGCAAAAGCCAAGCCAGCGGTGAAGACAAAAACAGCACCCGTCGTCGCTAAGAAGCCAATTGCCGCCAAGGCAAAGCCGGTTGTTAAGGCCAAGGCAGCACCCGTTGTGGCCAAGAAGCCAGCCTTTACCAAGGTAACCGGTACCGTGAAATCGGCAGCCGCAGCAGCAGCCGTGGCCGCAGCACCTGTCGCTGTAAAACCAGCACCCGCTCCCGTGGTCCCTAAGCCAGTGGCCGTTGCAGCAGCTCCAGTTGTACCCAAGAAGCTGTCCTTCAAGGTGGGCGAACTTGTGGTTTATCCCGCCCATGGCGTTGGCAAAATCACCGCCATCGAAGAGCAGGAAATTGCAGGCTCCAAGCTCGAACTCTACATCGTGGATTTCGAGCGTGAAAAACTCCGCCTCAAGGTGCCAACCAACCGTGCCGAACAAAAGGGCATGCGCCGTCTGGCCGACCGTGGCCTGATCGAGCACGCCATGAAGGTCATCCGTGGCCGCGCCCGTATCAAGCGCACCATGTGGTCGCGTCGTGCGCAGGAATATGATGCGAAGATCAACTCCGGTGACTTGATCGCCGTGGCCGAAGTTGTGCGCGATCTCTATCGCTCCGACCGCCAGCCCGAGCAGTCCTATTCCGAACGTCAGCTCTTCGAACAAGCCCTCTTCCGCATGGCCCGCGAGCTTGCAGCCGTAAGGAAGATCGACGACGATCAATCAGTGAAGGAACTCTCCGAGTTCCTCGCTAAAAACGCCAAGCGCGTCCAGGTCGCCGGTGAAAAAGCCGCCGAAGACGCAGCCGCCGAGGCCGCCGAAGAAGCCGCATAAGTTCCAAAACAGGCGCTCAAACAATCAGGCCCGGGAACCAACCCGGGCCTTTTATTTTTTGGAATAAACTATTACTTCAGACATTGGTGGTTACGTATCACAAAATTACAAAAACGTCTAAATTGGATATGCAGCTGTCATGACATACCCTCAAACGAAGGCCAGTTATTTTCCGAGTAGCAGGGTAATTTACAGTCTGCTTTGCTAATGCGTCAAATTAGCTTTGTCGTAAAAACTGCATCTTGGTCACTCTTTCAGCGATAAGACCATGTAAATGATCAATTTTTAACGTTTCCGAAAGTGTTACATGGCTCTAGCCTATAGGCTGAATTGACTCTTCTTATCGCCAAAATTTGCAGTTAACATAAATCCATGACCAATATAGATTCAAATGTTGTCGTTTCGGCGTTCACTGAGGATCAGGTTGAACGGCTAACGGGCTGCACCATTCATCTGCTTCGTTATTGGGATAGCACAAAGTTTTATAGTCCGGAATTTGCTGATCCAAATAGACGCAACTCTTACAGTCGTGTCTACTCTTTCAGGGATCTGCTATCTCTTCAAATACTTGGCGCACTCAAGAATGACCTCAACATATCGCTACAGCACCTAAGAGACGTGAAAGAAAAACTTTCTCATCTCGGGGACGAAAAATGGTCGCGGACAAAGCTGTATGTTGTGAAAAAAGAAGTCGTTTTTCATGATGAAGATGCCGACGAAAGACGTGGTGTGATTAGTGGGCAAATAGTGCTACCGCCTATCGCACTTGAGGTTGTGCGATCAGGTATGGAGTCACGTGTAGCCGAAATGCGGCAGAGAGATGTGACAAAGGTCGGGAAAATTGAGCGGAGCCGAAATATTTCTCATAACGCATGGGTAATCGGTGGAACTCGCGTCCCCGTGGCTGCTATTCAGTCATTTGAAAAAGCAGGTTATTCGATTGAAAAAATACTCCAAGAGTATCCGTCGATAACTAAAGATGATGTTATAGCTGCTTTGGCTCACGGAAAGGCTGCGTAATAATCGCGCCCCTTCGTCTTAAATTTTTTCTAGATGAAGGGGTTCCAAACTCCATAGGTGTATTTTTGCGCGAAAAAGGCCACGAAGCAATTTTTATGCGTGACAGCATAACAACTGGTTCATCCGATCCTTTGGTATGTAAAGCAGCGAAGGCTAACGATGCAATTCTTGTGGCTTGCGATGGTGATATGAGACAGCTGGTTAAGCGCTATGGTGTAAGTAACGGACTATACAAAAAACTCAGCCTTCTAAAACTAAGTTGTGGGCACGCACAGGCTCTCAACCGTCTGATGCAAACAATGTCACTTATCGAACACGAATGGGTGTTCAGCGAGGAAAAAACCTCCCGACGTCTCCACGTTGAAATCAAAAATGATGTGATAACCACTCATCGTTAATTTAATTCAAGGAGATAGAAGTTTTAAAGCCTTGATAAATTATTGACGCATGTTGTTTCTCACGCTTTGGATGCACGTTTATTGTTTACCTAACAAAGACTAAGCCCCTACCTGTGGCCGCATATCGCTTGCACTGATCCCCGCCACGGCAACCGGTGCCTTCATCGCGTCACGCCTGAACGGTTCGCCCAGTTCCTGATTGAGCACCACTTCAATGAACGTCGTTTCACCGCGTTTCATCTGGCCTTCGATCGCATCCGTCAAAGCAGCCTTCAGCGCATCCATGCTGCGCACCTGAACGCCTTTCACGGCGCAGGCCTGTGCGATCTTGGCGTATTCAACGCCGAGGTTCAGTTCCGTGCCAACAAAATTGTCGTCATACCACAGCGTGGTATTGCGCTTCTCGGCACCCCACTGATAGTTGCGGAAAATCACCATGGTGACCGCTGGCCAATCATTGCGGCCAACCGACGTCATTTCATTCATGGAAATGCCAAACGCGCCATCGCCCGCAAAGCCCACAACGGGAACATCGGGCTTGCCGATTTTCGCACCCACGATGGAGGGAAAACCATAACCGCAGGGGCCGAACAGGCCGGGGGCCAGATATTTGCGGCCCTCTTCAAAACTCGGATAGGCATTGCCGATGGCGCAGTTGTTGCCGATGTCCGATGAGATGATCGCGTGTTTCGGCAGCACCGATTGAATGGCGCGCCATGCCATGCGCGGGCTCATGCGGTCCGGTTCCTTGCGCCGCGCGCGGTCGTTCCAGTTGGTTCCGGGATCATCATCCTCGTGGTCCATCGAGGTGAGCTGCTGCGCCCAAGCCGACTTGGTCTGGTGGATCAGCGCCTCGCGTTCTTTCCGTCCAGCGTCACCAGCCGTTTTTGAAAGCAGCGCCAAGATCTGTTCGGCCACAAGCTTCGCATCGCCCTGAATGCCCACGGCCACTGTTTTGGTGAGGCCAATGCGGTCCGCATTCATATCCACCTGAATAATGGTCGCGGTCTTCGGCCAATAGTCGATGCCATAACCCGGCAGTGTGGAAAACGGATTGAGCCGCGTGCCCAATGCCAACACCACATCAGCCCTCGCAATCAACTCCATCGCCGCCTTGGAGCCATTATAACCAAGCGGCCCAACGGCAAGCGGATGCGAACCCGGAAACGCATCATTGTGCTGATAGCCGCAACACACCGGTGCCGACAATTTTTCCGCCAGCGCCTTGGACGCCGCAATGCCACCCGACAAGATAACGCCAGCACCATTCAAGATCACCGGGAACTTAGCCTTCGACAACAGCGCTGCAGCCTCAGCAATCGCTTCCGTGCCGCCGCGTGGCCGCTCGATCTTCACCATCTGCGGCAATTCGATATCAATCACCTGCGTCCAGTAATCCCGCGGCACATTGATTTGCGCAGGCGCCATGCCGCGCCACGCCTTCAAAATCACGCGGTTCAAAACTTCAGCAATGCGCGTGGGGTCACGCACCTCTTCCTGGTAACATACCATCTGCTCAAACAGTTTCATCTGTTCGATTTCCTGGAAGCCGCCCTGACCAATTGTCTTGTTCGCGGCCTGCGGCGTCACTAGCAGCAACGGCGTGTGGTTCCAATAGGCGGTTTTAACCGGCGTCACAAAATTGGTGATGCCCGGCCCGTTCTGCGCCACCATCATGGACATCTTGCCCGTGGCCCGCGTGAAGCCATCGGCCATCATGCCGGCGTTGCACTCATGCGCGCAGTCCCAGAAATGAATGCCAGCCTTGGGGAAAAGATCCGAAATCGGCATCATTGCCGAGCCGATAATGCCAAAGGCATTTTCAATGCCATGCATCTGCAACACTTTCACAAAGGCTTCTTCCGTGGTCATTTTCATCGGCTGCGGGCTCCAGATTTGAATATGCAGCATTTCTACGCCCTCACCCACGCACGGCCTAGTACCAGATTGCACCGATAAGGCAGGCCTTTCCTTTTGCAGCCAATCCCCAGTATAAGAAAGCTTAGTGGTCCCGTAGCTCAGCTGGATAGAGCACCGGTTTCCTAAACCGGGGGTCACGTGTTCGAATCACGTCGGGGTCACCACTCTTCAATCCAACGCTAGCCATGGGAGATCGATATGACACGCTCCCTTGGCTTCGATTTTGGCACAACAAACACGGTTCTGGCGAAGGCGCAAGCCGATGGCAGCGTGAGCTCCATCTTTTTTCCGTTCGAGAACCAGCAGTCCGAAACCCTGCGCACAGCGTTGTGCTTTTCAAAGCCGATCAACCCGCAACACCGCAATCACGTTGATATCGCCGCTGGCTCCCTCGCCATCCAGCACTTCATCGATGACCCGTGGGAATCGCGCTTCCTGCAATCCATCAAAACCTTTGCCGCCAGCGCCATTTTCACCGGCACCAATATCTTCTCAAAGCAGTACCAGTTTGAGGACCTGATGGCAGCCTTCCTCGCTTGCGCCAAAACCTATGCAGGAGCCCAACTTGAAACCCTTCCCGAGCGTGTCGTTGTGGGTCGCCCGGTAACCTTTGCTGGCGCCAACCCAAACGAACCCCTCGCCATGCAGCGCTATGGGGCAGCCCTTGGCCGTTTTGGCTTCAAGGAAATTCTCTATGTCTATGAGCCGCTGGCAGCCGCATTCTTCTTTGCACTGACGATCACAAAACCCACCACCGTTCTGGTGGCCGATTTTGGCGGCGGCACCACGGATTTTTCCATCGTGAAGCTGGATCACGCGCAAGGCAGGCTGCAGGCCGAACCGCTGGCCCATGGTGGCATCGGCATTGCAGGTGACCATTTCGATTACCGCATCATCGACCATGTGCTGCTGCCGTGCTTGGGCAAGGGCAGCGCCTATGCCAGCATGGGCAAAACCCTCATGCTGCCACGCAGCCCGTTTCAAAGCTTTGCAAGGTGGAACCTGCTCTCGCTCTTGAAAGCCTCCAAGGAATTCCGGGAACTCAAACATCTACTGCGTTACTGCAAGGAGCCGGATAAGATTCAAAGCTTCATTGATCTGGTGGAAGACAATCAGGGTTACCCGCTTTACAAAGCCGTGTCCGAAGCCAAAATGCGGCTGTCGTCAGACGATAGCACGACGTTAAAATTTCCACCCCTCGGTCAGGATTTTGAAGTCACCATCACGCGCCATGATTTCGAGACTTGGATCGCGCGCGATTTGCACAACATCGAAACCACTCTTGATGATACGTTGCGCAAAAGCGGCGTTACCGAAAAAGACATCGAGCGCGTCTTCCTCACGGGCGGCACATCCTTCGTCCCCGCAGTGCGCCACCTCTTCACCAAACGCTTCGGCGCACCCCGCGTTGAATCCGGCAACGAACTCATCTCCATCGCCAAGGGCCTCGCCCTCATCGCCGCACGTGATGATGCGGGCCAATGGGCAGTTGGGGCTTAGGTCAAAGCCCGGCTTGCCAGTCAAACAAAGGCACACATCATGGCATGGAAGAAAAAATCAGTAAATCAGCCAAGGCCTTTCTCACTGCACCCATGGAATAGGGCTTTGCGACAAGTGGAACCCGGTGAAACTCCGGGGGAAGACTGCTTTCATCATAATAGGCTGACGTGATGGCGAAAGGAATTTCGTGTTTCTGCAATGCCTTGGCAATCGGCAGGCCATTGTCCTTACCCAGCCTGATATCAAGAAAAGCCACGCGGTAACGCTTCTTTTCGATCAGCGCCATCGCCTCGGTCAAATTTGTAGCGTGGTCAACCTGTTTGAACCCCATCGACTGCACCATGTCTTCCAGGTCGATCAATATGACGAAGTTGTCTTCAACGATCAGGCAGCAGTCATCCGCGTTGATCATGATCTGAAACCCCTGTGTATTTCGAGGGCCACAAGGCTGGGTTCAAACCCGCGACACGTGACACAAATGGGAACAAAGCTTTGGATATGGCGTTTAACAGTCATGAAACCACATGTTCTGATCCTCGAAGACAATTTTATAATTTGTGAGGATATTGCAGATATGGTCACCCGCAGCCTGCACGCAACACCCGTCATGGCAACAAGTGTTGTGCAGGCACTAAAAATGATTCCCGATGACATTGCCTTGGCCTTCCTGGATATAGATGTGCACGACGGCATGAGCTATCCCGTTGCGCAAAAACTCATGGAAAACAAAATCCCATTAATTTTTGTGTCGGGGAAAAACAAGGCCCTGTTGCCAGATGAGTTCAGGAACGTGCCGTTTGTATCCAAACCAGCCCATCCCCATAATTTGGTGCAACTCGCCAAATCGCTCAGCAGCGCATTCGGGTGAGTTCACTATGTCCCTGGATACACACATGAGCTGTGATAGTCTGTCCACAAGTGAACACCCATGAATATTAATTTCAATTCACGGCAAACAGACAGCATGCAAACAAAAAACAACCTGCTTGATCGGCTGCAGCAGAGTGATTTTGATCTGCTTTCGGATCATCTCAAACCCATCCATGCAGCGTCAAACCAGATTCTCTACGATCATGGCCAAAACATCGGCACTGTTTATTTCCCCTGCGGCACAACGCTGGTGTCATTCCTGATTTCAACAGAGGATGGCGGTGCCGTTGAAACCATGTTGGTAGGGCGTGAAGGGGCTGTTGGCGGCATTGTGAGTCAGGGCAAATTGCCGGCCTACTCAAAAATCATGGTGCAGTTCAGCGGCGATTTTCTCACGCTGCCGATCAATGTATTGGACGCGGCAAAATCCAGATCTCGTTCGCTGGACAATCTGTTTGCGCGTTACGCCGATTGCACCATGGCCCAGATCTTTCAATCCACGGCCTGCAATGCAGCCCACAGCATCGAACAGCGAACTGCAAAATGGATTCTCGCAGCCGTTGACAGAACCGGGGAAACGGAAGTGCCCCTCACGCAGGAGCGCCTCTCCGCCATGCTCGGTGTGGGTCGCAGCTATATCAGCCGGGTGATCGGCCGCTTCAAGCAAGAAAACATATTGAGCGTGCGCAGGGGCTATCTGGTGATCCTGAACCGTGAGCTTCTCATTCGAAAATCCTGCGCCTGCAATGATGCCGTCAGGGCGCATTTCGATACTGTGCTGAAGGGCATTTATCCCGATGAGAATGAGAGCGTTTAAAGCGTTACAATGAATAGGCCTGAAAGTTGTTTTGCACAAAATTTCTGTGAACTGTCGACCGGGGTTCCTTGGTCGGCACGAAACCCGCGGCCAACACGACAAGGCATGACAAAAACAGGATAAAAGCGATGCCGCGCACTGAAAGTCCTCCTTGTCCGCAGTCTGGTTCCACGATTTCAAACGCTGAAGTTGCTGAAAAGTTCCCTTCTCTGAGGTTGACACGGGGGGGTTCCTGAATTCACAGTTGAAGAGCAACACCATCAACGGACACAACGCCCATGCACAACACATCAGTGCCCAGCACATTAACCCCGAGAGATATCGTCAACCGCCAGCTCACGGCCTATAACGCCCACGACATTGAAGGCTACTGCGCACTGTTTGCGCAAGACGCCACCATTTCCGATCTGGTCACGGGTCAGATGATCTGCAATGGCATCGACGAAATCCGCAAGGTCTACACCGCCCGCTTTGCGGACCACCCCAACCTCCACTGCATCGTCCACCAGCGCATGGAAGGCCCAACCCACGCCATCGACAAGGAAACCGTCTCCGGCCTGCCAGCGGGAGAACTGCACCTTATGGCGATTTACGAGGTGCGCGACGGGCTGATCAAGTCGCTGCTGTTTATCAGGTGGGCGAATTAAAGCGAACTTCCCCGCCCCTCGACGATCCCGGCCTCGAGGGATAGTTTACGGTAAAATGAAAATAGTCCTTGACAAGGAGTTAGGTATAGTCCTAGTGCGGACGTGTTCACTCCGGAAGAGGTCCAGTCATGACGGTGGCTTTGATGGGGTGAATGTGGCGCCTGCGGGCCGGGGAGTAACGTACCCTTG
>JANOVC010000023.1:0-4356 GCA_031417195.1 Rhodobiaceae bacterium | reverse complement strand
ACCGCCTGGCCAAGATGCTGCGTGAATTCATGCTGAACCGCTGAAGAAACTAAATTAATTATCAACAGGAGACGAAACATGACAACTACAAGACGCCGAATTCTCAAAGCAACCACCGCATTGCTCGCTTGCATGACCATGTCTACTATGACATTCGCAGCTGACAACATCGCTGCCGATATCAAACAACCCCTTTGGTATACTGCACCATCGGCGAAAACACTTGAACTGGCCAAGATTGACGACCTGTCAAACACAGTGGTCAGCGATGGCCAGCGCGGTGAAACTGGCGTGCTCGGTTCGTCCATTAAAATCACCGATGAACAGGCAGCCAAGATCAGGGCTGGCAATTTCACCGTCGGTCTTTCCATGGGCTGGCTCGGCGATGACTGGGCTTCCGAGCAATTGATCGGTCTCAAGGAAACATTCGAAAAATACGGCGTCAAAGTCGTTGCCGAAACCAATGCCAATTGGGACGATGCCAAGCAGATCGCCGACCTCGAAACCATCGCTGTCTTGAAGCCAAGCCTTGTGGTTTCCATTCCCTTGAACGGCAAGACAACAGCATCTGCCTTCAAAGCCCTCAAAGACGGTGGCGCAAAAGTCGTGTTCATCGACCAAGCTGTTGAAGGCATGGATCCGGGCAAGGATTACGTCTCAATCGTGTCGTCGGACAATCTTGCACTCGGCATGTACATTGCCGACGAACTGGCAAAGTCCCTTGGCGGCAAAGGCGAAGTTGCTGCCATGTATTTCGCCAATGATTTCTACGTGACAAACCTCCGCTACATCGGCTTCGTTGCCCGCCTGATGGCAAAATATCCTGACATCAAGCTGGTAGCTGCCGTTGGTCACGACAATCCGGACAAAGGCCAGGAAGTGACCCAGGCATTGCTTGCGCGCTATCCAAACCTGAACGGCATGTATGCATCTTGGAGCATTCCTGCCATGGGTGCCGTGACAGCCGCACAAACGGCGGGCCTGACGCCAGACAAGTTCAAGATTGCCAACGAGAACTTCGACCAGATCGTTGCAGCCAACATGGCAAAGAACGGTTTCATCGCCGGCATTTCTTCGCAACGCCCTTATGACCAAGGTGTGGCTGAAGCATCAGTGGGCTTGCTTGCATTGATTGGTGAGCAGATCCCTCCCTATGTTGTGGTCCCTCCAGTGGCCGTAAACCGCGGCAATCTTCCTGTGTCTTACAAGACCATCTACCGCAAGGAATTGCCTGCTGAAATGGCTGCTGATCTCAAGAACTAAGTTCGGCACCATACTAAGCTGCGGCCAGCATACTCCCTTGCTGGCCGCATCTGCACACCACATGCGCAGTACGCCCAGGATACGACAGTGGCCGCCACCAACATTCTTGAAATGCGAGACATTCAAAAATCGTTTAGCAACATCCCCGTGCTGAAGAAGGTGAATTTTGCGCTGCAAAAGGGTGAGGTCCACGCCTTCATGGGTGGCAATGGCGCTGGAAAGTCCACGCTTATGAAAGTTTTGACCGGGGTCTACAGCCGTGACGCCGGTGAGATTGTCATCAACGGCAAGTCCCATCACTTCGCCACACCGCGTGACGCCGAGGCGGCTGGCATCGCCATGATTTTTCAGGAGTTGAGCCTGATCCCGACATTGACGGTCGCACAGAACATTTTCCTCCACCGCGAGCCACGCATGGGCTATCTGCTGAACGACAACGAGGCGGTACGCCGGTCACGCGAAATCCTTGCCGACCTTGGTGAAGACATTGATCCGAATGCGTGCGTCGAAGACATCAGTTCAGGTGCGTGTCAAATGGTTGAGATTGCCAAGGCGCTTTCGCAGAATGCGCAAATCCTGATCATGGACGAGCCCACATCGTCACTGTCTGAACATGAAACAAGCGCCCTCTTCCGCATTGTACGCCGACTACAAAGCAACGGTATTTCCATCATCTACATCTCACATCGCATGGCGGAAATTTTTGAAATCTGTGATCGTGTGACCGTGATGCGGGATGGCGGCATTGTGCTGACCGACACTTGCAAAAATATCTCGATGCAGGTTTTGATTGACGCCATGTTGGGGCCAGGCACAGGATCATCTTTGCAATGGCTCGAACGCAACGCGCGCACTGATGCACCCGCTGTGCTTGAAGTCGAAAACATTACGTCGGACGGCGCGTATAAAAATGTCAGTTTCCAGATCAATGCAGGGGAAATTGTGGGCCTTGCAGGCTTGATGGGGTCAGGACGCACCGAGATTGCACAGGCCATCTTTGGCATCGCATCAGCAGACAGCGGTGTGGTGCGTCTCAACGGCAAAACCATTACCTCGACTGCCGATGCAATTGCCGCAGGAATCGCCCTCGTGCCCGAAAGTCGCCGCAGGCAGGGCCTTATCCTTGACCACAGTGTTGCAGAAAATTTCCTGCTGCCAAACCTTGATCATTTCAGGACCAGTTTTTTTGTGGGTGAGCGCGGTGCTGGGCGCAAGATTTTGGATTTCATAAAACTACTGGGCATCAAGACAGACAGTCCTGATAAAGAAGTTCATGAACTGTCTGGTGGAAATCAACAAAAAGTCGTTCTCTCGAAATGGCTTGTGCGTGAACCAAAGTTGCTTATTCTTGATGAGCCAACTCTTGGTGTCGACATTGGTGCAAAGTCGGACATTGTCGGCATTGTGCGTAAACTCGCCGATAATGGCGCTGCCGTTCTGGTTATCTCATCCGAATTTGAAGAACTGCTTGCCATGAGCGACCGTATCCTAGTTTTACAGGACGGTCATCTCACTAACCAACTTGATCGCCGCAACATAGCATCAGAAGAGGCCCTTCATCATGCCGTCCAAAGTTAGTGTGAATGTGGCCAATACCACACCAGCTATTGTTCCCAAGCCCAGACAATTTCAATGGCGTGACTTTATCGTCTATATTTTCTTCGCAGTTGTGTTGGTATTTTTCGCATTAACAATTGGGGACAAAGGCTTTCTGACCGTCGCAAATCTTTTCAATATTACGCGCACCACTTCGATGATTGCCATCATGGCGATTGCCATGACCTTTGTCATCGCGGCGGGGGAACTTGATCTTTCAATTGGCTCATCAGCTGCGCTTTCGGCATTGGTTGCGGCTCTCCTTATGACCGCGGGCTATGGAATTTTTGCTGGCGTTGTTCTGGGCATTCTGAGTGGTGTGGCCGTTGGCGCTCTGAACAGCTTTTTCGTCACGGTTTTGCAAATTCCATCCTTTCTTGTAACCTTGGGTTCTATGCAATTGATCCGCGGCCTTGATATGCGCCTGACCTATACAAAGCCTGTGGCAATTTCTGAGATGACATTCAACAGTATGTTCGGCAGTGGTAAAATTGGCCCGGTGCCATCGCTTTTTGTCTGGTCGCTTTTGGTCGTGATTATTGCGCACGTCGTGTTGCGATATACTACATTCGGGCGTCAAGTTTTGGCAACAGGCGGCAACCCTGTGGCCGCACGTTACTCCGGTGTTCCGGTGGAACGCATCAAGATGTACTGTTTTCTGCTCAGCGGCGCATCCGGCGCGTTGGCCGGATTGCTCTATTCCGGTATGATGCAGACAGCACGTTACACCTTTGGAACAGGTGCTGAACTGGCAGCGATTGCAGCGGTTATTCTAGGTGGCACAAGCCTGTTTGGCGGCAAAGCCACAGTCATCGGCACCTTTGTCGGAGCGCTGTTAATAGGTACCATCAACAATGGCTTGATCATTATGGGGCTTGATGTCAGTGAACAGATGATGATCTCTGGCGGCTTGATTATTCTGGCTGTTGCGTTTGGTCGCAGACCCACAAAAACATAACTTGAAAGCGGTCGATCGCGTATTGATAACTTATGTAAAACTCCAAGGATTAAAATGCCCGCGAAATCGTCTGAAAAAGAAAAATCACATTATTCCGTTCTGATCATTGGTGCGGGCATTAATGGCTGTGGGACTTTTCGTGATCTCTGTTTGCAAGGCGTCGATTGCCTTCTGGTTGATCGTGTAGATGTTTGCAGTGGTGCCAGTGCCGCACCTTCACGCCTCATTCATGGCGGTATCAAATATCTTGAAACCAATGAATTCCGTTTGGTGCGTGAATCGGCCATCGAGCGAAACCGCCTGCTCAACAATGCGCCACACTATGTGAAGGCGCTGGAAGTCGTATTTCCTGTCAACTCTTGGTTCGCGGGTTTGCAAGACGCTGTGCTTAGCTATCTCGGCTTCAAGGCGCGCATCAAGGAACGTGGTGCGCTGCTTATTGAAATTGGACTTCAAATTTATGATTTCTATAACCGCAAGGTGAAGGCCCTGCCCGATCACCGCTTCTTTGGCAAACGCAAACTGCGTGCTGAATTTCC
>JANOVC010000022.1:0-73993 GCA_031417195.1 Rhodobiaceae bacterium | reverse complement strand
GGGGTGGAATCCCTTTTATGAATCGTTTCAGCGCCTTATCCAACTGCGTCGAGTACTATGATGGGCTCTTGACAATGTTCCTATTATGTTCTAATAGAATTTTAAGGAGTAATTCATGGACTGGGCAGGAGCCATTGAGATCAATCATTCAGCGCTTTCGCGCATCGTGGCTGCCCTTGTCGCCATGCTGGAACTTGCAGGCCGTGCTGCCGCAGATCGTTTGCCGCAGCCGCTCTACCGGGCGGTGGTGCGTGTGTTGTTTCCCGCTGAATCAGCGGTGCGCCGCCTGATTGTCATCGCAGCACGTGAGGTTGTGGTGAAGGTTCCTGTCTCGCGTGCCATGCCCAAGGGACGTGTGATCGCCCCGCGTGCTGTCGCCGAAAAGGCTAAGGGACGCATCTCGTTTCAATTGTTCGACACACGCAAATATTTTGCGGAGCTTGCGCCAGTCAAAATGTCCCGCTTCCGGGTTCTCAGTCTTGGCGACCCTCATTTGGTTCCCATGTTTCAACCCAAGCCTCACTCTTGGCCTACCTCACGCCAACCGCCCAAACGCGAGGTGGCAGCAGCGGATGGAACCGTTAGTGCTTTACGACTCCAGCGCCGTCTCGCCGCAATCAAAATGGCGCTCGACGACCTGCCCCGCCAAGCCCTGCGCATGGCGCGCTGGAAAATCAGACGCGACAGAATTCAACGTCCCGTTTTCAAGACACCGATGCGTCCGGGGCAACCACCCGGCCACCGGAAAAAGCCCAGGCACGAGGTCGACCTGGTCTTGACGGAATGCCACGCGCTGGCCCGATATGCGCTCAAGGAAGATACCTCCTGAGCCCAACCCAGCAGCAATGGCGTTGACAGATTTGCGGACTGGTTCCGTGAAGCCCCTTTGTGCTGTAGTATCCTTGCAATGACCGGGACTCCTGTGACACAACTCAGACATTCCTTGCCACCCTCCAGCGAAGTGGGCGCTGCGAAGCGATTTTGGGATGACATTGGGGCGGCATTTTGCGAAAAGCTGAAGCCACATCACGCCTTCCTGCAAGCCGTGGCCGGAGGGTCGCCCTATCTGCGTGCGCTGATGCTGCGCGATCCGGATTTTGTGGTGGCGGTCATGTCCGCTTCGCCCGAAACACGTCTTGACGGGGTCTGTGCTGATCTTCAAGCCGCTGCCCATTTGGCAACACAGCCAGACATCATGCGCGCGCTTCGCCTTGCCAAGGACAAGGTCTCGTTGCTGATTGCACTTGCGGACCTTGGGCAGGTGTGGACTGTGGATGACGTCACCCAAAACCTCACCCGCTTTGCCGATGCCATGTTGCAAGCGACACTCAACTGGCTGCTCAACGATGCGGCGCGCGCCGGAAAAATCACTCCTGTAAACCCTGAAAACCCCTCGCAGGCCTGCGGCTATGTCGCCATCGCCATGGGCAAGCATGGGGCGGGTGAGCTGAATTATTCCAGCGATATTGACCTCATCATTCTCTACGATCCTGAAACTGCGCCGGTCGCTGATGGCGTGGAACCTGCCATGTTTTTTGTGCGCATGACCAAGCGATTGGTGACCATTCTGCAGGATATCACGGAAGATGGTTATGGCTTGCGGGTTGACCTTCGTCTGCGGCCGGATCCGCGCGCCACGCAGGTTGCCATCTCCATGGAAGCGGCGGCGATTTATTATGAAAGCATGGGGCAGAATTGGGAGCGCGCCGCCATGATCAAGGCGCGGCCCGCAGGTGGTGATCTCGCCTTGGGCGCGGAATTCCTGGACCGTCTCAAACCTTATATCTGGCGTAAATATCTCGACTTCGCCGCCATCGCCGATGTGCAATCGCTGAAGCGCCAGATCCATGCGGTCAAAGGCCATGGCACGATTACCGTGTTGGGCCATAACATCAAGCTTGGTCGCGGCGGCATTCGTGAAATCGAATTCTTCGTGCAAACCCAACAGCTGATTGCCGGTGGCCGCAACCCGTCATTGCGCGGCCTTCGAACGCTTGACATGATGGATGCGCTGGCTGCGGCGAGCTGGATAACAACAGAGGCCGCCAACGAATTGAAAGCGGCCTATCGCTTCCTGCGCAGCATCGAACACCGCATTCAGATGGTGGACGACCAGCAAATCCACACGCTGCCAAAAGATATTGTATCCTTTGAAAGCCTCGCGCGTCTCAGCGGATTTATATCGTCGAAGGATTTTTCAACCAAGTTGCGGCAAACATTTGAACTGGTGCAGGGCCACTATGCCGCCCTGTTTGAAACCGCAACGGATTTGGGGGATGCGGGTGGCAGCCTGGTGTTTACCGGCGGCGAGGACGATCCCGAAACCCTTGAGACCCTCCGGCGCATGGGGTTCAAACAACCCAGTGAACTCTCTGCCACCATTCGCGGCTGGCACTTCGGGCGCTATGCGGCCACGCGCAGTGGCAAGTCAAAGGAATTGCTCACCGAACTCATGCCGCTTCTGCTCGCTGCCTTGGCGCGCAGTGGTGAAGCAGACTCGGCTTTTCTGGCGTTTGATCGTTTCATTGCGGGGCTTCCGGCGGGCGTACAGCTGTTTTCCATGTTGAAGGCAAATCCCAACCTGCTTGATCTCATCGCCACCATTCTTGGCACGGCTCCACGGCTTGCCGAGCAGCTGAGTGCAAGGCCACGCGTGCTGGATGCGGTTCTTGATCCCGGCTTCTTTGGCGCACTGCCCGGCGCCGATGAGGTGAAAGCCGCTGTTAGCAGCATGATCCCCGATGCCACACCGCTTGACGAGGTGGTGGACCGGGTGCGCATCATTGGCCGTGAACAGATGTTCCGTGTTGGCGTGCGCGTCCTGTCCGAAACCGTGAGTGCCGTGGAAGCGGGTTCGGTGTTTTCGTCGATTGCGGAGATCCTGTTGCAACGCCTGCACAACGCTGTGTTGCAGGACATGCAAGCGCGGCACGGGCAGGTTCCCGGCGGGCGGAGCTGCCTGGTTGCCATGGGAAAAATGGGGAGCCGTGAGATGACGGCGGCGTCCGATCTCGACCTGATGCTGGTGTTTGAAAATGCTGGTGGTCGGGAAACCTCCGATGGCACAAAGCCGCTGGGCGTCAACCAGTATTTCACAAGGCTCACGCAGCGGCTGATTACATCCATAACGGCACCGACGGGTGAAGGCATGCTCTATGAGGTTGACATGCGGCTACGGCCCTCGGGCAACAAGGGGCCAGTTGCCACAAGCTTTGCAAGCTTTTGCGACTACCAGAAAAATTCCGCATGGACCTGGGAAAAGCTGGCCCTGACGCGGGCGCGCGTGGTGAGCGGGGACAGTGAACTCGCGCAGTCCCTGACCCAGGCCATCGCTGCAAGCCTCTGCGCGCCAAGGGATGAGGCCTCCACCCGCAGCGATGTTTTGGACATGCGCCGCCTGATGCTGAAAGAACAGGGACCGGCCGGGATTTGGGATATCAAGCGGGTCCGGGGTGGCCTGGTTGAGGTTGAGTTCATTGCGCAGTATCTGCAGCTCATTCATGCAGCGGCACATCCGCGTATCCTGGACACAAACACGTATGGGGCGCTTGACACCCTGGGCCGCAACGGATTGTTGAAAGCGGCAGTGGCGCATGACCTAAAGGAGGCCTGCCTGTTGTATCACCGCATCACGCAGGTTCTGCGCCTCTGCGTTTCCGGGGCTTACGACCCTGAGACTTCGCCCCTGGGTTTGAACCAGATCATTTCACGGGCGGCCATAGTGCCGGATACAAAATCGGCGGAGTCGTTGTTGCGCGATACGCAAACCCGTGTGGCGGATATCTTTGATGGTATTATTGGCGCGGTGGGTTAGGCCCGTTGTTCAATTTGCCCAATGCAAGGTTTTCCGCTTCCGACAGTGGTGCTTCCCCCTGTGCCAAGGTTTTTCGTTTGCGCAGAAAAAATCCGAAACCTACAACTATAATCAGAAACGGGGCTACCCATAAAACCGCCGTGCGCGCGTTCAAGCGGGGGTTTAACAGCACATAATCGCCATAGCGCAGCACGATGAAATCCTTGATCTGCTGGTCACTGTCACCTTTGCTCAAATGTTCGCGAATGAGAATGCGCAGATCGCGGGCCAGCGACGCGTCAGACTCGTCGATGGACTGGTTCTGGCACACGAGGCACCGGAAGCCTTCGGAGAGATGGCGGGCACGCGTTTCAAGTTGTGTATCCTTTAAAATTTCATCGGGCTGCACGGCATAGGCAGGTGTCAGCAACAACATGAAACACAGGAGCCAGTGTTTCATTCGGCTGGCACTCCGGCAGCACTGCGCTTTGGCGCGCCAACGCGGTAACGCCGGTCCGTGAGCGAGAGCGCGCCGCCAATAAACATGATCAATGCACCCAACCAGATGAAGCTGACAAAGGGATTGTAATACATGCGCACGACACGGGCACCGTCTGTTGTCTTGTCGCCCATTACTACATAGACGTCGCCAAACATGGTTTGCAGCAGGCCCACTTCGGTGGTGTTTCCACTGGGCTTGAAGTTGCGCTTTTCCGAGATCACATCGGCCACTTCCCTGCCGCCGCGATAAATCCGGAAATGTCCGGCGGTGCCTGTGTAATTCGCCGCTGTCATGGGCGCTTCAGAGGTGAACTCCACGGTGTAACTGCCCACATCCGCACGTTCGCCCAGTTTCATGGTGAGGATGTGTTCGACCTTCCAGAGGGAGATGCAGACGATGCCGACAACCATCACGCCAAGGCCGGCATGGGCCAAGGTCATGCCGAGGGTCGAGCGCGGCAATCCCGTGAGACGCGAGAAGCTTGTGGCCAGTGACATGCGGAACAATCCAATGCGATTTGCCAGATCAACAAAGCTGCCGAAAAACAGCCACGCGCCAAGGGCAATGCCAAGGGGCGCGAGCCATGGGCCACGTTGGGTGAACACCAACACAAGCAACCCCACGCCCAAAGCGAGAGCTGCTGCAACCCACAGCCGTTGCAACGCTGCGGCCAAATCGGCGCGTTTCCAACTCAGAAGTGCGCCGATTGGAACCAGCAGGAGAAGCGGCAACATGATGGGGCCAAAGGTCAAATCAAAATAGGGCGGACCAACGGAAATCTTTTCACCCGTCAGTGTTTCAAGACCGAGGGGATAAAGTGTGCCGATCAGAACCGCAGCACAGGATGCGCAGAGGAACAGGTTGTTGAGAACCAATCCCCCTTCCCGGCTGACCGGCGCAAACACACCACCGGCTTTCAGAGTGGGCGCGCGCCATGCAAAAAGTGTGAGTGCGCCACCGATGAAGACGCAGAGGATTGCGAGAATGAATATGCCGCGTTCGGGATCGACGGCGAAAGCGTGGACCGATGTCAACACGCCAGACCGCACGAGGAAGGTACCAAGGAGTGACAATGAAAATGCGAGGATGGAAAGTAGCACTGTCCATATTTTCAGCGCGTTGCGCTTTTCAACGACGATGGCGGAATGCAGAAGCGCCGTTGCAACGAGCCACGGCATGAAGCTGGCATTTTCAACAGGGTCCCAGAACCACCAGCCGCCCCACCCCAATTCATAATAAGCCCACCAGCTTCCCATGCTGATGCCGATGGTAAGAAACATCCAGGCGGCAAGCGTCCACGGCCTTACCCAACGCGCCCACGCCGCATCCACTTTGCCATCGATGAGGGCAGCGATTGCAAACGAGAAGGCAACCGAAAGACCGACATAGCCCGCATAGAGAAACGGTGGATGGAACGCGAGGGCCGGATCTTGCAGCAACGGGTTGAGGCTGTTGCCTTCGATGGGCGCGGGGTTCAACCGGGCAAATGGATTGGATGTAGCAACAATGAACAGCAAGAAGGCAAACCCGATGGAACCCTGAACGGCCAGCACGCGTGCCTTGAGTGTTGGTGGCAGATTGTCACCAAACAGGGCTACGGCTGCGCCAAAAATCGCCAGAATGAACACCCAGAGCAGCATGGAACCTTCATGGTTTCCCCACACGCCGGAAATCTTGTAAAGCAGCGGTTTTGCCGAGTGGGAATTTTCGAACACATTCTGCACCGAGAAATCCGAAGTGACATAGGCATGCATTAATGCGGCAAAAGCCACATAGATCAGAATGAGCTGGATGAGGGCTGCCGGAACGGCTGATGCGATCATCGGCACGTTGCTGCGATGTGCGCCGACCAGCGGCACTACGCATTGGAACGCCGCCACGGCAAGCGCCAAAATCAAGGCAAAATGGCCAACTTCGGCAATCATGGTGTTGTTCCTTTCCAAACGCCTTGGGCTTTCAGGCGGTCCGCCACATCCTTCGGCATGTATTTCTCGTCGTGCTTGGCCAACACTGTATCAGCCGTCAATCCACCATCCGCGGTGAGCACGCCTTCTGCGACCACACCCTGTCCTTCGCGGAACAGGTCCGGCAATTGCCCGGTGTAAGTTACATTCATGGTTTTGGTGAGATCGGTCACGATGAAGGTAACCGTTGTGCCAGCGGGTTTGGTGATGCTGCCCTTTTCAACAAGTCCGCCGAGCCGCAGCCGTGTTCCTACACCCACATTCTTCGCAGCAACTTCGCTTGGCGTGTAGAAAAACACGATGGTGTCGCGCAAGGCATAGAGCACAAGCCCCGCCGCCACGCCGAGAACAGCGAGGCCACCGACGATCATGGTGAGGCGTTTTTGTTTACGGGTCATTGATCCCCAACTCTTTTGCCAAGCCATTCAAGCTGGCAATACTTGCGGGCTCATCCCTGAAAATCCCGAGTGCCAGCTGAAGCGAAGCTTTCGCCTTCGCGCCATCACCCGAAACCATTCGTGCACGGATCAAGCGTTGCCAACCCTGGAGGTCGCGGCTGTCGGTTCCAAGCCTTGTCTCCAGCCCCTCAATCATCCCCTTGATCATCGTGGCCTGGTCGGCGGATGGCAGGGCCTGCACGGCGGCAATCTGCTCGTTGCTCAAGGCGGGGGCCTTGGCTGCTTTCACATCAGCCAGTTCATTTTGCACCATGGCGCGCCACGGCGCATCGGCGGGGGACTCGGCCAAGAAATTTTCAAACAATTTTTTTGCCTCTTCGGACTTTCCCTCCTGTTTCAGGGCAAGGGTTGTAAAGAACCGGCCACGTGGATTTTTGGGATCGGCTTTGAGGGCTTCTCGAAACGCTTTCGCAGCATCCACAGTCACCATGCCTTCGTTGGCAAACACCAGCATTTCCGCATAGTCGGAAATGTTATCGGCTGTTGCCGGTGCCAACCGCAGGATATTGCCATAGGCCTGCGCCGCATCGGGCCAGCGCCTTTCGCGCTTGTAAATGGGAGCCAACACCTGCCAGCCCTTGATGTCGTCGGGGTGGGACGCAAGCCGCGTTTCCACCTCGGCCATCAAAGCTGCCATATCCTGATTGACGATGGCATCCTTCAACCGTGCCTGCAGCGGCACGTCGGGTGCAGCTGGGTTGCCAAATTTCGCATAGAGCGGAATGGCGATCAGCGGCACCAGAAGCACGGCCAGTTTTGCCATCGGCGAGGCGCTTCGGGCCGCTGGTTTTTGTGCTGAACCCACATTCAAAAGCCTGCGTGAAATTTCATTGCGGGCAGCATCTGCCTCCACACCGCCAATGATGCCGCGTGCCTTGTCGCGCTCCAGCTCCTGCAACTGGTCGCGGTAAATGGCCGTTTCAAAATCCCTGTCACGGGTTCCGGCGGTGGGCGTGTTGCGCAAAAACGGGATCGCCAGCGTGGCCATAACAGCCACGGTCATGCACGCGAGAATGAACCAGATCAGCATAGATTATTCGTTTTTCCTGTCACTTGGCATATTACAACCCCTATCGCCTCAACGCCACGTCGCATTGTCGCATGGCAGCATTGGGGCGTCGGAAAGCTGTAGTTCTTTGAGGGGCTATTTGTTACAACCCGAAGGAGTTAAGGACTGTCCCATGAAATCCCGTTATTCCATCTTTTCGCTGGCCCGTAATGCCCTCAACTACCACAAAGATTGGGAACGCGCCTGGCGTTCGCCAAGTCCCAAGGTGGAATATGACGCAGTGATCGTGGGTGCTGGCGGGCATGGATTGGCCACCGCTTACTACCTCGCCAAGAACCACGGGATGACGAATATCGCCATCGTGGAAAAGGGCTGGCTGGGTGGTGGCAATACGGGGCGCAACACCACCATTATCCGCTCCAATTATCTGCAGGATTCATCCATCGCCATCTATGAGCTGGCGCGCTCGCTCTATGAGGGCCTGTCGAAGGAATTGAACTACAACATGATGTTCTCCCCGCGCGGCGTTCTCATGCTGTGCCAGACCGAACATGAACTGCGCGCCTTCAAGCGCACGGCCCATGCCAACCGTTTGGCCGGTCTGGATTGCCGCATGGTAACCCCTGCTGAGGTGAAAGAGATTTGCCCGATCATCAATGATAATCCAAATTGCCGCTATCCCATTCTTGGTGCCTATTATCAACCGCGTGGCGGCACAGGCCGGCACGATGCCGTGGCCTGGGGCTACGCGCGCGCCGCTGACCAGATGGGCGTTGATGTGATCCAGAATTGCGAAGTGACCAATATCATGCGCGAGGGTGGCAAGGTGGTTGGATTAGAGACCACACGCGGCGTGATCAAAACGAAGAAGGTTGGTATCGTCACGGCGGGCAATGTGTCCCACCTCATGCAAACCGCTGGTGTTCGGATGCCGATTGAAAGCCTGTGCCTGCAGGCGCTGGTGTCTGAACCGATCAAGCCCGTGATTGACTGTGTCGTCATGGCCAATACCGTGCATGGATATATGAGCCAGTCCGACAAGGGCGAACTCGTGATCGGCGGTGGCACGGACCCCTATAACAATTACTCGCAGCGCGGGTCCTTCCCGTCGCTTGAACACACCATCACGGCGCTCATCGAAACCTTCCCGATCATCTCGCGGCTGCGCATGTTGCGGCTGTGGGGTGGCATCGTGGATATGACAGGCGACCGTTCGCCAATCATTTCCAAAACGGATATCGAAGGGTTGTACGTGAACTGCGGCTGGGGCACGGGTGGTTTCAAGGCCATTCCGGGATCGGGCTTTGTGTTTGCCGATACCATCGCAAACGACCGTCCGCACAAAATTGCCGAGCCTTTCGGGCTCAACCGTTTTGCCGAGGGCCGGTTGATCGACGAGAGCGTTGCAGCTGCAGTGGCGCATTAAGGGAGAGATGACATGTTAATGGTCCATTGTCCGGTGTGCGGTGCGGAAGGTGACGAGACGGATTTTCATGGTGGTGGCCAGGCCCATGTGCGCCGCCCTGCAACCCATGATCCGGCAACTGTATCCGATCACGATCAACGGGATTACCTGTTCATCCGCCATAACGCCAAGGGCCTGCATTTCGAGCGCTGGCGCTGTGACCGGGGCTGCGGGAAGTGGTTCCATGCGGCGCGCGATACCGTCACCATGGAATTCAAGGCCTTCTACGGCATCACCGAATTGCCACCGCGCGACTTGATGGATGCAGCCACGGGCGAATGGGCCACATATTTTAAAGACAGACTGAAAGCGGACACAGCATCATGAGCAACAAGCCGTATCGCCTGTCTCGGGGTGGCACTCATATCGACCGCACAAAGAAAGTGCAGTTCAGCTTTGACGGAAAGTCTCTCACGGGCTTTGCTGGTGACACGCTTGCGTCCGCTGTCATGGCCAATGGCCAGAAGCTGTTTGGCCGCAGCTTCAAGTATCACCGTCCGCGCGGGCTCGTGGGTTTGGGCTCAGAAGAAATGAACGCGCTCATCGGTGTGGGTGAAGGTGTGCGGCACGAGCCCAATTTGCGCGCCACACAGGTTGAAGTGTTTGACGGCCTGCATGCGGTGAGCCAGAACCGCTGGCCGTCGCTGGCGTTTGACATTGGCGCAATCAACTCCAAATTCGCGCGCTTCCTGCCCGGTGGCTTTTACTACAAAACTTTCATGTGGCCCCAGAGTTTCTGGAAGCATATTTATGAACCCATCATCCGCAAGGCGGCTGGTCTTGGCCGCGCCGCTGATGGCCGCGACCCCGACAGTTACGAGCATATGCATGTTCATTGCGATGTGATGGTGATTGGTGGTGGGCTTGCCGGTCTCACGGCTGCGAAAGCGGCTGCTGCGTCAGGTGCCAAAGTTGTGCTCGCCGATGAAAACCCCACACTCGGCGGCATTGTTGATTTGACCGCTGGCAGCATTGATGGCGCTTGTGTGATTGACCATGCACGCGCGATTGGCGCTGAATTGCTCGCCGCTGAAAATGTGCATGTGATGACGCGGTCCACTGTCGTTGGCCATTTCCACCACAACTACCTTATGATTTTTGAGCGCGTGGGGGACCATGACCCTGCCCTGCTGGCAGACGGCGCGCCGCGCCACCGCCTGTGGAAAGTGCGCGCCAAGCAGGTGATCCTTGCAACGGGCGCCATTGAGCGTCCTATCGCATTTGCCAACAATGATCGCCCCGGCATCATGCTGGCCTCTGCCGCAAGCGCCATGGTGGAGCGTTATGGCGTGGCCCCCGGCGTGAACGGCATTGTGTTCACCAACAATGACAATGCCTATCTCACAGCACTCAGCCTGAAAAAAGCAGGCATCAATGTACGCGTGGTGGATTCACGCTCGCGCAGTGATGGCACATTGGTGGAGCGCGCCAAATCCGAAGGCATTGAAGTGTCGATGGGCTCGGTGATTTCCGCCGTTGAAGGCAATCTCGGTGTCACCGCCGTGAAGATCGCGGCCTACCGCAAGGGTCAGGGCCGCGTGATTACCGAGCGCAAGGTGGCGTGTGATTTTGTGGCGATGTCCGGTGGGTTTAATCCGGCGCTGCATATCTGGTGTCACAACGCGGGCAAGATCAAATTTGATGATGCCCTGCAAAGCTTCCGCCCGGATCGCCACGCCGATGGCATGATCGCCGTCGGTGCTGCCAATGGCAACATGGATGTGAGTGGCACGATTGCGGAAGCTGTCGCTGCCGGTGAAACCGCTGCAAAGGCCGTGTTGCCGAAAGCCAAGTTCTCCAAGTTCAAGGCACCCGATGTGAAAGAACCCACACGCGCACCTCTGGAGTCGCTGTGGTTTGCGCCTGCCACAGGCAATTACAATGAAGGCAACAAACACTTCATCGATTTCCAGAATGATGTGACCGCGGCCGATCTCGAACTCGCCCAGCGCGAGGGTTACGAATCCGTTGAACACACCAAGCGTTACACCACCTTCGGCATGGCAACAGACCAGGGCAAAACGTCGAACCTCAATGGCCTTGGTGTTCTGGCGGAAGCTACAGGCAAAAGCATTCCCGAAATCGGTGTCACCACATTTCGCCCGCCCTACACGCCGTTTTCCTTTGGCTCCATCGCGGGCGTGATGACCAACAAGCTGTTCTTGCCCATCCGCCGCACATCAGTGTACCAATGGCATGTGGATAAGGGCGCTACCTTCGAGCCCATCGGCCAGTGGCGCAGAACCTATACCTATACGGCTGCGGGTGAAGACAAGCAGGGCTCGATCACCAGAGAAATTCTTGCCGTACGCCACAAGGTGGGCCTGCTTGATGCCTCCACCCTTGGCAAGATTGAGATCAAGGGGCCGGATGCCGCTGAGTTTCTGGACCGCATGTACACCAACATGTTCTCCACTCTCAAAGTGGGCAAGTGCCGCTATGGCTTGATGATGAATGAGTTGGGCTTTTTGACCGATGACGGTGTGACCGTGCGCTTGGCCGATGACCATTTCCTCATGCACACCACATCGGGTGGTGCGGATCGCATTGCCGCCTGGCTTGAGGAATGGCTGCAAACGGAATGGACGCATTATAAAGTGTTCGTGACGCCCGTCACCGAACAATGGGCACAGTTTGCAATTGCTGGCCCGCGCGCGCGCAATGTTCTGGCCAAGCTTGATCCGGATTTTGACATCAGCCACGAAGCCTTCCCGCATATGTCGTTCAAAGAGGGCAAGCTCGGCGGTTACCCCGTGCGCGTCTATCGCATCAGCTTCTCGGGCGAACAGTCCTACGAGGTGGCAACGCCCTCCAACATGGGACGTGGGTTGTGGAACGCCATCATCGAGGCGGGTACGGAATTGGGCATTGAGGCTTATGGCACCGAAGCGCTGCATGTGCTTCGCGCTGAAAAGGGCTTTATCGTCATCGGTGATGAGACCGATGGCACGACGACACCGATTGACGTCGGCATGGATGGTCTCGTGTCGAAGAAGAAGACCGACTTCATCGGCAAGCGTTCGCTGGAGCAGAGCTACCTCAAGGGACCAAACCGCAAGCAGCTTGTGGGGCTTCTCACTGAAGAACCCACCGATGTGCTGCCCGATGGTGCCTATGCGGTGCGCGTTGTGAAGGACAAGCCGCCCATGGAAATGATCGGCCAGGTCACGTCATCCTATCACTCGCCAACGCTTGAACGCTCCATCGCCATGGCGCTGATTGAAAATGGCCGCGAACGCATGGGAGAGACTTTGTCCTTCCCGCTTGAGGGTGGCAAGGTGATGCGCGCCAAAATTGTCGATCCTGTATTCTATGACAAAGAAGGGGCGCGCCAGAATGTCTGAGCTCTTCATTGAAAGCCCCCTCGCCCACCGCGAGCTCGCCCGCGACCTCAGCATTGATCTGCGCGAGATCAAGGACCGCGGCATGATTGATATGCGGGGGCTCACCTCCGACAAGAAATTCATGGCCGCTGCCAAGAAAGTTTTGGGCGTCGATCTGCCGAAGACTCCGCGCACCAGTTCGTCGTGGGGCGACGTGAAGTGCCTGTGGCTCTCGATCGATCAATGGCTGGTGCTGTGTGCAAAATCTAAAGTTGAAGAACTAATCCGTACACTGAGGACTGAACTTGCAGGCGTGCACTCGCTCGTGGTCGATGTCTCGGATATGCGCGCTGTCATGCGGCTTGAAGGCGAAAGTGTTCGCGAAGTTCTGCTCAAAGGTTCATCTCTTGATCTGCTGAGTGATGATTACAAACCAGGCACCGTGCGCCGCATGCGCTTTGCCGAAATCGCAGCGCTGCTACATATCGTTGAAGACAACGTGTTCGACATCTATGTGTTCCGCTCCTACGCCGACTATACTTGGGAGTTCCTGCTCGTCACGGCGCGGGAGAGTTCAAAAGTGAGGCTGTTTGGCGATCAACGGTCATAAACTGCACAGCATTTAGGCAGTGCGCGCGCTCACGGGATTGTGATCCAAGTGTGAGGATATAAACTATTACTTTCTTTCTATCATACTGATATATAACAGTAATAAATATATTACTTTTTTTGTTACAATTTACTTGGAACGACGGATATGCGCCCCATATACCGTCTATCGGAAACGGAGCCGGGACGGCTTCCGACGTTAAAACAAGTAAAGGATACCATCATGAAGAAGATCATTGTTTCACTTATTGCATTGGCAGCCGTTTCAACGGTTGCCCTGGCATCAGACCGCAATTATGACCTGCGCGATTCAGACACGTATACTGGCAAGTATTCACAGTCCGCAACGCAGGATGACACGTCAGCTGAGGCATTCGCTGCAAAAACCGTAGATACTCCATCGAGTCTTACATTGCAGGAACTCATCAAGCGCGCACAGGATGAACGTAACGTTCAATAACAAACTTGTGACCGCCGTCTTGGCGACCGCATGAAACTTAAACATCGTGTGGGCGTTAATGCAGACAAGACGGATTAATCAACATACCAAACACACTTAGGAGACTATCATGAAAAAGATCGCAATTTCACTCATCGCCTTGGCCGCCGTATCAACGGTTGCCCTCGCATCCGACCGTAATTATGACCTGCGTGACTCAGATACTTATACTGGCAGATACGCAGTGCAGAACAACGGCAACGGTTCCGATGGCTACGCCTTGGCTGTTCCAGGTTCAAGCGGACCATTGACACTCGACGAGTTGATCATCCGCAATCAGGAAAAGAACGCAAGCTCCAGCCGCTAATTGCTGGAGACCGCGGAGTCAGGCCGGGTATCATGCCCGGCCTTTACTTTTCATGGCGGTCGTTCAAGTCGTGACCCATAAGCACCGAAATATTAAACTTTCAACTTCGGCGTCAGCCAGTCGAACATCTTGTCGAAACCACCGAAGGGATAGAGGTGCGGGGCGGCGATGTTGAGTTCCGGGCGGTCAACATGCAGTCTGGCAAGTTGGTCGATGAATTCATCCGGGGTGTTCACCGTCAGGAGCTTTGTAATGTTCAAGGCCTGCTTGCGGATGAAGCGCGCGGAATTGCCCACGCCACACATGGCGGCATATTTTACCAACGTCTTGATGGTAGCTGGGCCTGGAATGCCGACGTGGATGGGAAGGTCAATGCCATTGTCGTGCAGCATGCTAGCCCAATAGGCCACCGGCCCTGCTTCAAACAGGAACTGTGTGGCGATGAAGCCTGCAATGCCATTGGCCTTCAGCCATGCCTGCTTTTCGAGCAGTGCGCTTACAAGCACCGCCTCGCCATGGATTTTCGTGATGTCGGCATTGCCTTCGGGATGTCCCGCAATGCCAATGCTGGTGATGCCATTGGCCTGAAACACATCGGTGCGCAGCAACTGGATGGCCGCATCAAATTTTCCAATCGGCGTTGGCGCACCGCCTCCCAGAACCAGCATGGATTTTACGCCTGCCTCACCTGCCAGGGTAGCAATACGGGTTTTCAAATCTGCCTCATCGCGGATGAAGCGCGCAGGGATATGCGGGACGGGTTCAAGGTCTGCTTTGCGAAATGCCGTGGCGGCAGCCAGTTGGCCGGGCGCATCGGCGGGATCAATGAGGGCGATCAGGATCGGCGTTCCCTTGGGCAGGCGCTCCTGCAGGAAAGGCAGCTTGTCGATTTGCCTCGGCGTAATTTCAAGCGAGAGGTTTTTCAGGAATACGGCGGAAGGACTTGCCATCACATGAGACTTGGCAGGGTTGGGAAAATGAGGCGCATTCACGGGACGGTCTCCAAACGTACGGTCTTATTAATTGACGGGAACCGCACACTACCGCCCGAGGATTTGCGACAGCAAGTATACGAATACGACTATTTACCATGGAATTAGTCGGTTTCTGACCTTGGCATGACGCTGGTGGACAAAGTGTTGAAACTGTCGCAAAGATGCAGTCTCGGAGAAAAATTGATGTTTGGCGACAAATCCAAAGAAAGCCCACAAACCTTTGCATTCATTTTGGTGCCTGAATTCACCATGATGCCGGTCACCTCGGCCATTGAGCCGTTGCGCATCGCGAACCGCCTGTCGGAGAAGGCACTCTATAAATGGACCATGCATTCCATTGATGGCCAGGCCGTGTCTGCGTCCAGCAATATTCTCACCATGGTCAATGGCGATCTGGAAACAGTTCCGCCGCACGCCACAATCATCGTGTGTGCAGGCCTCAATGTACAGCACCATGCGGACAAGCGCTTGATCAACTGGCTGCGCAAGATCGCGCGTCGCGGCAATGATATCGGTGCGGTCTGCACAGGTGCCCATATGCTGGCGGAGGCTGGTCTTCTCGATGACTATAAATGCACTATCCACTGGGAAAACCTCCCGGGCTTTTCGGAAGCCTTCCCCGATATCAATGCAACCGGCGGCCTGTTTGAAATCGAAAGGGACCGCTTCACCAGTGCGGGTGGCACCACGGCGCTTGACATGATGCTGACGATGATTGCCAGCCAGCACGGGCCAGACCTTGCCTCATCCGTTGCCGAAGCCGTGCTGCATTCGCCCATCCGCCACCATAGCGAACACCAGCGCATGTCGCTTCCTGCCCGCATCGGGGCACGCCACCCCAAGCTTGTCGGCATCATCGAAAAGATGGAAGACAATCTTGAGGATCCGCTGTCACCAAGCCTGCTTGCCAAACAGGCGGGCCTCTCCACGCGCCAGCTCGAACGCCTGTTCCGCCGCTATGTGGACCGTTCCCCCAAGCGTTACTATCTCGAACTGCGCCTGAAAAAAGCCCGCTCACTGCTGTTGCAAACCGATATGTCGGTCATCAACGTGGCGCTGGCGTCAGGATTTTCAAGCCCGTCGCATTTCTCAAAATGCTACCGCGCGTTTTATGGAAGAACGCCGTACCGGGAACGCGGCATTCCGATTATCCAGGCGGCTTAGTAAACCCCCCATCCCCTAAAAATTGTCCGACAAAGTTTGATTGGACTTTAGTCGTCTGTATTTTTGGCCATCCGTCTGTACCGGGTTGTGCAAAAAGCCCATGCTGCAGCGGAGAGGTCCTAGGCCACTGTTCGCACGCAATAAATGAGCTTAGCATAGTAGTTATTACAAGATAACACGATGACACTAACCCATTTGTAACGTCAACTCCAAACCAAGGAGAGCCAGATGTTAAAAATTACCCCAATACTGATCTCGAGCTTGTTTGCTGCTTTTGCATTTTCAGCTGATTGTTATATTGCAATGAATTTCTGCACGGAATGAGGTTTAATTTGGTAGCTCGGCGCAAAATACTTTCTACCCGCTGGCTGAAGGCAGTTTCTTTGGCAGCTTTATTATCAGCATTACCGATTACCCTTCGCGTTGATTTAGAAAAAACCTCCGTATTTTTTAAGCTTGTCCAAGCGTCTGCGGAGAGTGAAAACAGCGGTTCAGGTTCGGGAGGCGGTTCCGAGTCCGATAACGACAATTCGGGATCTGGTAATCCTGAAGATAACAGCGGAAACAGCGATAAAAAAGGTGTTTCTGGCAAAACAAGGAAAATTAAAGACGGTAGCGCTTACATCCAAGGTGACAAAATTGTTATTTTGTATTCGGATGGATTTAAAGATCAAATCGACAAAGGTATATACAAGCTGACGGACCCAAAAGGTCGGACCATCGCCGAACGGGTGGCTACTCGCGCTGATAAAGTACGTCTGGAAGCACTGGTAAATGAAACGTCTTCCAGTGATTTTTAGCATTGCAGACATGGCGGGGTTCCAGTGCCACCCTATTGGACACGAGGCACCACTTCACGCATTAAGACTGCCGCCTCAGTTCGGTTCCTGACATGCAGCTTGCCCATGAGACTGGTCATGTGATGCTTGATTGTCTTTTCCTGAAGAACAAGCTTCAGTCCTACTTCTTTGTTACTTAACCCATTGGCAACCAGCTGCAGGATTTCTCTTTCCCGTCGCGTCAATGTCGCCAATGGATCGTTCGAATCTGTTTGGTCGGCAACCCTGGTACCCATCTCGGAAAGAAGGCGTGCGGCAAGTGAGGGCGACACATAACTTTCACCCATTGCGGTTCCTTCAATGATTTCTACCAGTGTTGTAGACCCAACACCTTTGAGCACATAGCCCTTGGCACCAGCTTTGAGCGCCGTGATAATGTCATCGTCAGCCTCCGATACGGTTAGCATAACGATTTTGACTGTCGGTGAGGCTTGCCCAATAGCGGCGACAACAGAGAGTCCGCTTCCAGGCATGCTCACGTCCAGCAAAATAACATCCGGGGTCAATTCGGCTGACAACCGCACGGCATCGTCAGCGCTTCCCCCTTGTCCGACAACCAAGAATTTTCCTGATTCTTCCAGGCTACGTATAACGCCGTCGCGAAACAGCGGATGATCGTCAACAACGACAACTCGGATAAGTTCACTCATATGGTCTCTCCATTTGAAATCTTAAGCTCCATCCTCAGCCGTGTCCCTTGGTGTGAACTTTCAATTTCGAAACCCCCACCGAGGCTTTCGATCCGTTCGCGCAGGCCAGCCAAGCCAATCCCATCTTTGGCTCCACTTCCAACTTCAAAACCAACACCTTTGTCAGCAATTGACACCACCAGTAGATTGTCGTGCACATTAACGCCCACGCTCTGCCCCACTCCGTCGGCATGGCGAAAGGCGTTGCTTAATCCTTCCTGGATGAAACGGTAAATGCAGGTTTTTTCAGACTGGGTAAGATTTACCGTTTCGACAGGCAAGTCGAGAGTAACTTGGGTTCCAGTCCGCCGTTTGTGTGCGTTGACGGCGGCGCTTACGAGTTTGGAAAGGCCCATCGTTTCGATCTGTGGCAACGTCAAACCATGGGAGATATTCCTGATTTCGCGCATCGCTTCTTCAATGTACTCCTGAAATGGCATCTCATTTGAGAGACCAGACGTTTTGGCTTTGGGCAATTTACCCATTTTCAGCAAAACAAGAGCCAAGAGCTGTGCTGGCCCGTCATGAAGGTCAGCACTGATCCGCTTCAAATAACGTTCATTGATGATCGTTGCCCGGCTGGAAGCGTTCTGCACGCGCAGGCGCAGGACTTCATTCTGCTTAAGAAGCCCGGACAAGTCTTCTACTCTACGCTCAGCCGCCTTACGCTGGGCAATGATGAGATTGCTACCGCGTAGAACAATGCCGGAAAGAATACCCATCATGCAAATCGTCACAAATGCAACAAGCAGCCAACTCCGCAACCGCACGGCGATAAGTTCCTTGGAGAGATCTGTCGCGATTTCATAGAACTCTGCAACAGCTATAACCTCACCTGACCATGGCTCCCGAACGGGACTGTAAATTTCCAGAAGAGGTTGCCCCAATGTCCGCTCAGTTTTGTTTTCGCTATCGTCTAGCTCGTCCAACTCAGCCGCAAGCTGACCACCCCAGGCTTTTTCCAAGCTATCAGTCGGCTTAAACCTCTGTCCCGCCAGCCCTGGTTCGCTACTGTAAGTAACGAGGCCATCTCTTGCCCAGAGTTTAAAAAAAATGATGCGCTTGCCCAGTTTTCCCATCGACAGTGTTTCATCAAGAGCCTGCGTTGCCCCCCGTGATAAAACCCGGTTCTGCTCTACATTTTGAATAATAGGCGTCAGAATACTATCGACATAAAGCGTTGTCGCAGCAGCGCTGTTCTGGACAACACCATCTTCGATTTGCCGTGTTACCCAGTATCCAATGACGAACGCTCCAGCGAGGAATACCGTACCCGCCGCGAGCACGAACTGGCCGGCAAGTGTCAGGGCAGACCATTTTTGGCGGACACCATTCAGCTGTGCGAGTTGAGCAGCAGTGTTCATATTTTGAACTATAGCCGCAATAACGGAGAATGACATCGGACCAGTGAACGCAAGCGAAATAGACTTTGGTCTGATATTCCAGCGACATTTGGCACGGCGCAAAACAAGCCAGACTTTAGCCGCACGATTCTGCGGCCAACAGTCTGGTTGAAACTTGCATGTGGCCCAGAAGGCGCAGGAGAAGTCTTAGGCCCCTATTACATATGAAAAACTAGTATAGTTTTATGACAACAGCATGACATCAATCCCGCCAACAATCGCCATGCACCACTCAATGGGACAAAAAGAAATGTCCTGCAAATTGCACCGAATGCGGCTCATGCCTGCGCCGATACTAAGAGGAAAAAATGACAATTTTATCGGCACAGGAATTTGTTTTGCAATATACGCCAGTGTTAATCCGGCTGGCCATCAATATTGTGGCAATGTCGATTCATGTCTTTGGCATGTATTACCGTCGCTATCACAACAAGGAAGTTGTTACAGCTGCCGCGCTGTTCAATCTTTTTATTTTCTCGGTCCTGACGATCCTATCCTCCGTAGATTTTAGCGTGACTGCAGGGTTTGGCTTGTTCGCAATCCTGGCGCTTTTTACCTTGCGGTCTGAACCTCTTGAAAAAACCGAAATGACGTATTTCTTCGGCAGCGTTGCCATCGCCGTGATCTGTTCGGTGCAGGGAGCATCAATCATGCTTTCTGCCATGATCACTGTCTTCCTCCTTGTCGGGGTCTTCATTATCGATCATCCGCGCATGCTGAAGTCAGTTAGCGGCGTAAAATTATTTCTCGACCAAATCGACAGAGAGCTGCTTTCCAATCCAGTCGCAATGCGCGCACGTTTGGAAGAGCGGCTTGATGTCGAAGTCTTGTCCTACGAAGTCCTGCAACTTGACTACATCAATGAAATGGCCAGAATCAATGTATATTGCCGCAAACGCTAGCACTTGGCTCACGGAGCCGTTCACCCCAATAGGTCTCAAGGCGCTCGAGGCCAAGGCCGGGATGCTGGAACGCATCGACAATAAATATGTGCTTGAGCAGCATGTTTTGGAGAAGGCAATTCCGGAACTGGTGCAGCATTTTGACATTCTCGACATCAATGGGTGCCGCGCCTTCAACTACGAAACCTGTTATTTCGATGACGTGGCTTGCCGAAGTTATTTCGACCACCACCAGTCGCGCAAAAAGCGCATAAAGGTGCGCATGAGAAAGTACCTCGAAGCAGGAATATGCTTTGTCGAAGTAAAGCTGAAAGACAAGCGTGGCATGACAGTGAAGAAGCGCCTTCGGTACGATATGGCGAAATTCGGCGTACTTGACCAGGTTGCCGAGGATTTCGTTCATGAATGCTATTTTGCACTTTATCATCGGGCTTTCCCGCATGCAATATCGCGCAATCTCGACATGCACTACAGGCGGATGACTTTGGTTGCCAAGAACGGTGGCGAACGAATGACCTTGGACAATGGTGTTCAATTCCGAATGGATGGAAGTGAACGTCAAATTGACAGCTCGCTTTTCATTATCGAAGCAAAGTCGGCCAAGGGTAACGGCGTTGCCGACCGGATTCTCAGGCGACTTCACCAGCATCCTACCAAACATGTTTCAAAATATTGCACCGGATTGGCAACGATGCGCAGTGGGGTAAAGCACAATAATTTTCGCCGCGCGCTCAACAAGCTCGGATTATTGGCAGCAGACGGCAACGCCAATGTCATACCTCTTGTTAGGCCAGCCGGGATTGATGTGCCTTGGAATTTTGCTGTGCAAATACAGCAGCGCCAATTTGCATGATCGCCTGTTCCGTCGCTATGTGAACCGCAGCCCGAAGCGCTGTTACCTCGAACTGCGCCTGAAAAAAGCGCGCTCACTGCTGTAGCAAACCGACATGTCTGTCATCAACGTGGCGCTGGCGTCAGGATTTTTCAGCCCGTCACATTTCTCGAAATGCTACCGTGCATTTTATGGAAGAACACCCTACCGGGAGCGCGGCATCCCGATTATCCAGGCGGCGTAATTCTTATCTCCAACCTCTGCCCGTCATCCCGCCGAAAGATGCCATCGGATGCGCATATATTTTTTAATCATAAAAATATTGAATTTATTCAAATATTCGTCATCCCGGCGAAAGCCGGGACCCAAGCTTCAGCAACGGGAAAGAAAATTTTATACTATTCTTGATGACAGTTGGTTCCCGGCTTTCGCCGGGATGACGAATGGTGCGGTTGGTTGGTGGAATATATATCCGTTAACCTTCCTCCCTCACCCCCTTGACTTTCATTCCGTAATATCTGATATTTCTGTTATGACAGAAATATCAGGCATTAAAGACATGACCGCCACCGTGCAAAGCTTTGTCCTGCATTGGGGTGACATGGGGATTCATTGGGGGATGAGCCGGTCCACCTGCCAGGTGCAGGCGCTGCTGTACCTTGCGGAGCGCCCATTGAACGCAGAGGAAATCGTGAACACGTTGAAGCTGGCGCGGTCGAATATTTCGACGTCGCTGAAGGAACTCTTGAGCTGGAACCTCATTCGCCGTGTACCGATGCCGAATGACAGGCGCGACCACTACGCCGCCGAAACCGATGTGTGGGAAATAGCCAAGCGCATTTCCACGCGCCGCAAGGAGCAGGAAATTGACCCTGCATTGGTGGCGCTGCGCGATTGCGTGGCGCTTGCAGGCGTTGAGAAAAATCCGGAAACGCTGAAGCGGCTTACCGCCATGCTGCAGTTCACGGAAAAGGTGGACAAGTGGTACGGCGACATGCTGCGCATTCCGCGCGCCCAGCTTGAATACCTGTTCAAGATTGGTTCAAAGGTCGTGGGCTTCCTGCCCAAGGCCAGATAGAGGAAGGTGCATCGTGCTGAAATCAACCTGTTTCGCCTATGATTTTCACACCGTCACAGCACCTCCACCCGCAACACGTGAACTCGGTGACATCCGGTTTCGCAGCCTGCTCACAAGCGATGAATGGCAGCAATTGCCAGCGCCCGTACGCAAGCGGTTTTCAAAGCGGCTTGCTGGCCTTGCAACAGCGGTCTATCGCGGCGAAGTCATCCACACGCGCATGAGCACTGTGGGCTGGTGTCTCGCACAGCTCGGCCGCCTCATTGGCGCACCCCTTCCCCTGTCGCGTGACGCGCATATGCCAGCGGTTGTCACGGTTACGGAAGACCCCGCAACGGGTGGCCAATTCTGGAGTCGCCACTACAACCGCCATAACGGTTTTCCGCAGGTCATCCATTCGTCAAAACGCTTCGGCGGCCCCACGGGGCTTGAGGAATATGTAGGTGGCGGTGTTGGAATGGCGCTGAACATTCATGTCCGTAACGGCGCACTCGTGTTCACATCAGCGTATTATTTTCTCGCCATCGGCAAACATCGCCTGCGCCTGCCGAAATGGGCAGCACCCGGTTCCCTCACCGTCACCCACCGCGCGATTAATGATGAGCTGTTTGAGTTCAGCCTCCACGTCGCCCATCCGCTGTTTGGAGAACTCGTCCACCAGTCTGCCGTGTTTGAGGAGCAAGCATCATCATCGGCACCCCGCATCGCAGCCACTGGTCACATACGGCGCAATTGCTTGGACACGGGTGACCACATAGCCTAAATAAATGGATAACGGCGTAATTAGGGTGGGTTTACGAAGCGTTGAATGATCAATCACACAGCGGCGGTTTGGTACCGTTCCTTGACTTCCTGACCAATGCTGGCCCCGTTGGGCCGAAAATCCTGCGGCATGACTGGCGTAACAGTCCACTCGGGCCCATCGAGGGCTGGTCCGACGCGCTTAAAATCACATTGAAAACAGTGCTGAGCTCAAAACAACCCATCAGCTTCTATTGGGGGCCTGAGCTTCTCCAGTTCTACAACGAAGCGTTTGTGCCGATATTGGCTGATCACGTCGCTGGCTCAATCGGTGCACCCCTCTGGGAGTTCTGGGCTGAAAGTGTTGAAGGGGTGCGCCCCTCTGTCGAACAGGCGCTGTCTGGCAAGGGAACGTGGATCGAAAATCTCCCCCTGATGATGACCCGCAATGGTGTCACCGAGGAGACATTCTGGACCTTTTCCCACAGCCCTCTGTTCCATGGTGATGGATCCATAGCCGGTTTCATGAATATCGTCACGGAAATGACCGAGACGATACGTGTAAAAAAAGCCCAGCGCACGAGCTTTGATCTCCTGATGGAAATGTTCCAGCAGTCACCGTCGTTCCTTGCCATATTGCGTGAGCCGGAACACAAGATCGAGTTTGTCAATTCCAATTACATGACACTCATCGGGCATCGCAGGGTTGTGGGCCTCACTGTCAAGAACGCGTTGCCGCATATTGTTGCGCAGGGCCATCTTGACTTGCTCGACGATGTCTATCGCAGTGGCAAACCTTATCACTCAAAGTCATCGGTTTATACTGTTCAACCGGAACCGGGTGGACCAACCAACGAGCGCCACATTGATTTTGTTTTTCAACCCATCGTAGATTCCCAAGGACGCATTAACGGTGTCCTTGTTGAGGGCCATGATGTCACGGACCGTAACGATGCCATGCTGGAGCGGCTATCCAGCGAAAGTTTTCTCAGCGGCATTCTCGAGTCATCGCGTGACTGCATCAAGGTGGTCGATCTCGATGGCGCCCTTGTCTATATGACCGAGGGCGGCAAGCAGGTCATGGAAGTGGATGATGTGGAAACCATCAAGGGCTGCGCGTGGCCCGACTTCTGGACGGGCAGCGGAAATATCGCTGCCAATGCGGCGATCGCCAATGCGAGGGATGGCATCGCCGGCAGGTTTGAGGGTTTTGCCAACACGATGCGTGGCACCAGCCGCTATTGGGATGTTCAGGTCACACCCATTTTTGGTGCGGACGGCAAAACAGAACGCATCCTTGTTGTTTCGCGTGATATCTCCGCGCTGAAGGAATCCGAAATGCAGCGCGCCGATCTCATGCAGGAGATGTCACACCGTTTGAAGAATTCCCTCGCCCTGGTTCAGGCCATTGCCTCACAAACATTCCAGCATGCAAAATCCATGGACGAAGCGAGGGATGCCATTGCGGGTCGCATTGCAGCACTTGGCAGGTCGCAGGATGTTCTCATTGCAACAGAATCCGCGAGTTTAAATGTCGAAAAACTGATTGCGGTGGCCCTCGCTCCCCACCGCGAGGCCAACGACCGTTTTCAGCTCTCGGGTCCGGAGGTTACGCTGTCACAAAAACAGGCCCTTGGCCTTTCCCTCGCTTTGCATGAACTTGCGACCAACGCCACCAAGTATGGCGCTCTCAGTAACACGGAGGGCCGCGTCAACATCGACTGGACGCTTTCACCAGATCTCGTTTTTGACTTGTGCTGGACCGAAAGCAGTGGCCCCGCTGTCGATGTGCCGACGCAAAAGGGTTTTGGTTCGCGTCTCATTGAGCGCATGGTGGCAGCTTACTTCAACGGCAAAACCGAATTGACCTTTGCGCCCTCCGGCGTTGTGTTCACCCTCAATGGACGTGTCGCGTAAAAATAGGGAGCGGACTCCTAAAAGCCCACTCCCCCGGTTCAATGCTCCCGCGACCGGGGGCAGTATGCGAGAACATCATCCCGGTTGCGCTTGTTACGTGTAAATTGACATTAGGATTGCTGCCCGGCGAAATCAACTTAAATAAGCGTCGGCACAATTCATCTGACGTGTACTTTTCTCACGCCAAATTGTTTTCAATTTTGAAATTCACGGGTGTTCTGGCGTCATTTTGCGTTGGTTTCGTAACCCTGCGTTCCGTCATTCCCCCACCGCAGGCAATTTAAGTTGCACTCGCAAGCCGCCAATCTCCGCGTCGCCGAGCACGACGCTGCCGCCGTACATCTGCGCGGTTTCGGTGACGATGGAGAGACCCAGCCCCGATCCCGGTTTGGTTTCATCCAATCGCTTGCCGCGTTTGACGGCATCAGCGCGTTTTTCAGCGGGAAGACCGGGGCCATCGTCGTCGACGGTGATGAGCAGCCAGTTGCGGCCCGCATCGCCCACCACGCTGATCGGATCTGCTGTCACGCGCACGTTTTTTGTGGACCATTTCGCGGCATTGTCGATGAGGTTGCCGGTCATTTCCTCAAGGTCTTGGGCTTCGCCGCGGAACTTCAATCCGGGTGCCACCATGACTTTCACATCCACATCGCGCTCGCGGTTGATGCGCATGATGGTGCGGCCCAAGCCATTGAGAATGGGTTCCACCTCGCAGGCGGCACCAATGGTCTGCGCCCGCGCCGCGCGGCGCGCGCGATCAAGATAGAGGCTTACCTGGTCGCGCATGATCTGGGTCTGCTCGGATACCTTGTGGGCCAGCGGCGATTTATTGGACTGGGCCTCATTCGTCAGTACACTGAGGGGTGTTTTCAGCGCATGGGCGAGGTTGCCCACTTGGGTTCGCGCGCGCTCGATCACTTCGGTGTTGGCCTGGATCAGCAGATTGAATTCATCGGCCACGGGCTGCAGCTCCGATGGGAATTTCCCATCCAGCTTTTCCGCCTGACCTTTGCGAATGGCGGTAAGGCTTTCCTCCATGCGCTTCAGGGGGCGGAGGCCGAATTTCACTTGCAGGAATACGGCAGCGAGAAGGCCCATGCCGAGCAACGCCAGAATTGTAAACAGCGTATGGCGGAAGGCCTGCACCTCTTGCCGCAATTCATCAAAATTCCCAGAGACCAGAAATGAATATTTGTCGGTACTGCCGGGCAGCGTGAAGGCCTGCTCGATGGCGCGCAGTTTCACGGCCCTGCCCTCCACGGTTTTGGAGTCGCTGATATAGAAGCTCGCAACGCCGTCCTTGCCGCGATTGGCCAGCAGTGCGGCATCGGGCGTTAGCCGCTGCTCAAGCAATGAATCAGACGCAAGATCGGCAATCTTTTTCCCCAGCGGCGGCTCGATCTGCCAATACCAGCCCGACAGCGGCAGCGTAAAGCGCGTGTCGGCGAGTTGTTGTGACAGCACAGGCGCACCATCGGTTCCAAGTTCGACATTGGCGAGGAGCCCATCAAGCACGGCACGCAGCCGCGCATCGAAATTGCGTTCAAGGGCGGCACTGAACAGCCCTGCCAGAAGCAGGCCTGCCGCCACCAGCAATACAATGCTGACGGCGGCCGACGACAGGATCAACCGGTTCGAAAGTGAGTTACTTTGCATTATCCGGCTCAGAGATGCAGTAACCCATACCGCGGATGGTATGCAGCACATCAACCCCCAGCTTTTTGCGCAGGCGCCCTACGAACACTTCAATGGTATTTGAATCGCGGTCGAAATCCTGGTCATAGAGATGCTCCACCAGCTCGGTGCGCGATATCACCTTGCCGCCGTGGTGCATGAGGTAGGCCAACAAACGGAACTCAAGCGATGTCAATTTGATCGCCGTGCCATTTACCGTCACGCGCGCACTCTTGGTGTCCAGCACCATGGGACCGCAGGTGAGTTCACTCGTGGCATGGCCGGCACTGCGCCTCAGAAGTGCACGCACCCGGGCCAGCACTTCTTCCATGTGGAAGGGCTTGGCCACATAATCATCGGCGCCCGCATCAAAGCCCGCCACCTTATCGCTCCAGCGGTCACGCGCGGTGAGAATAAGCACCGGCATTTTCTTGCCAGCCCTGCGCCATTTTTCGAGAACGCTCACGCCGTCGAGAACGGGAAGGCCCAGATCGAGCACAACCGCATCATAGGGTTCGGTTTCGCCGAGGAAGCAGCCCTCTTCGCCATCCATGGCCTTGTCCACCACATAGCCCGCGTCGCCCAAGGCGGCCACGATCTGGCGGTTCAGGTCTGGATCGTCTTCAACGACGAGAATGCGCATTCACTGTCCCCTTGGAGTCTCTTGCAACGTGGTCAATTGGTCGATCCGTCCTCGCCGTCCACCATGACCCGCTCCACACTGCTCTCTGTGCGCAAGGTGACAGCATAAGTGCCGCTAGGCAAGAGCTTGACGCCCACAACGGTGGAATCAGGAATTTGGCCTTGGGCAATGGCAGCGGCCTGTGACGGCCTTATCTTCACCCCCAACAATGGGAGGGGTGGCTTGATGGACTGCGGCTGAATGCGGACAATGTTGGGGTTGGGAATGCGCACACGGGGCGAATTTTGCGCAAGAGCAGGCCCGGTGACAAGCAGGGTCACCAGCGCAATCGCCACAAATTTCAAACCTCTAAACATACAACCGTCACCTTTCAGGTCATCCATTTAGGGGAGGCAAGCTGAACTGGGGATGAATGAAAATGTCAGGAATGATGACAAATATTAAAATTCATTAAGATCAATGGTTTATTCATCCCTAACGGTTGAATTCACGGCAGGCATTTATCCTGAATTGCCGCAAAAACATGGGCGAAAACCTTGCCCTCAGCGGTGAGATTCCCTCCCCACGTTTAAGGCTTGCCAATTGACAACGGCTTGCCCAGTATCGCTCTGGCATGTTGGTTATGAGCATTATGACACGCTACGCGACACAGGTTGGGTATGGGTAAAACGGTTCGCCGTATCATTGCCGGTTTGGCGCTTGCGTTGGTGGCGCTTTTGCCTCCGCATGCCTGGGCGGCAAATTTCAAGGTCACAACCGATCCCAAAAAAACCTGTTCTGCCATTGAAATCGAGGGCGAGATCAAGGTGGGTGACTATAACCGCTTCGTCACAACGATCAAACAGGCCATCGCGCTGGCACCGCTGCGCCGTCTTTACCTCAACAGCGGCGGGGGTAATATTCTGACGACAAAAGCAATCACCGAGGTTGTGCGAAATTCAGCACCGGATATCGAAACCATCGTCCAGTCCGGGCAATTCTGCAATTCAGCCTGCAACATCCTTTTGACCGTCGGCGCGCGGCGCAATATCAGCACCGAAGCAAGCATCGCCATACATCAGGCCTTTGACGTGCGGACAGGCAAGGAAAGTCCGGGGGCCACCAAAAAGATCGGCGAGTATCTGGTGCACAATGGCATGCCGCCTGAGGTCGTTTCAACCATGGCCGCCCTGAAGCCGGGCGAATTGCTGCAGATCACGCCCCTCAACGCCAGTAAGCTGGGCTTTGGCAGTTTCAGGTTCTATGGCAGCAGCAATCCACCGGCAACGCCGCACTGTACGTGGGATGGCTTCATCCTCAACGGGCCATGATGCAGCCTATTGAAAAACGCTACGCCTGATCTGCTCTGTCGCATGCCTGCGAAGCGCGTTGTCATCGGCAGCGTCCAGTTTCAGAGCCTCGGCGCGGATGAGGTTGCGCTCGTCATGGGTAAGCACTGCGGCAATTATTGGATAGTTGCGGGCCATGGCGTCGGCCATCATGGCGCTTTGAGCTGGCGAATAGATTTTGCGGTTTTCCACCGCATCAATCACGCCGCCGATCATCGTGATCCACGATGGGTGCGAAGCACCTGTCGGCGAGATGGCGGACGAGAGCCTGGCCATGCTACTTAAAACCTGCAGCTGGTAGGCCTGAACCATGGCGAGTTCCTGTTCCAGCGGTTCGCCCACAAATACCGCATAATTATAGCGTGCCCGATACGAGCCAAGCGTTGCGAGAATGATATTGAGTTTGCGCAGCTTGTCATCACCGGACAGGGCGGCGGACTGAATGCGCACAAGGTTTTGAGGATCAACGAGGTGGTTGAACAGGGCCTTCTGTTTTTCCGCGCGCAGGTGCGGCAACGGCACGTGGCCGTTATAGATGCGGAAGTAGAGGTCCACATAATCATTGCTCGTCCACGGCATGGACCCGGCCCAAGCACTCTGCGATGCAACCACAACAACAAACAATTTCAAGACCAGGGACAGTTGCATGAAACCGGATTTCATTTCGGTACATCCTAACTGAGATTGACGTTTAACACGCCGACGACGGCAAAATCCCGGCTTGCGGTTCCGACAGGTTCCTTGATTGTCCCCCGCGCAATGATCGGACCCAGCGTACCAAAATAAGGAAGCAGGCTGATGACATTGGAGCTATCGCTGGCGAAGGTGAGACGTGCACCCATCATGCAGATGCGCCGAATTTCCTCTTTCATGAACTTATCCAGCGGTGTGCTGCGGAAGCAGATATCACTCACCGAGTTGCGCGTGATCTCTCTGGTAAAACGTCTTCCGTTGACGAAAGCGATGCCCATGTCGGGGTCCTGTTGCGGGTCTGGCACAAAGTCCTCAAAACCCAGATAGGCGACCTCGAACTTGCCGCCGATGCAGATCTTGCGGCCAAACCCGAGAATATTCATCGGCGTCGCGAAATGACTCATGGTCTTGTCGGGCGCTATTTCGATTTCTTTGTCAACAGAGGGTAACGGACAGCGCCTATGGTCATGCTGCGGATGTCCGATGAAGTCCGCTGCGATCAGTTGCGGTTCCTTGGGGCGCAAATCCTCCAGAATATCGATCTCCGCATCGAGCCGTTCAATCGTCATCTTTCCGACGATGTCGTCGGGAGTGTCTTGATAGCTGCGGTTGATGATGCCGCGCTTGGTCTTGAAGGCCAGAACGGCACGTGCGGTCGTGGTGCCGTAGGTCTTAAACCGCACCTCGTCCGGCGCAATGACCCCCTCACCCAGAATAGTGAGGCATTGCTGGATCAGCCCGACATGGTCACCACGCGCACCTTTGGTAACGTGCGCGGAATCCTTGACGAGACAATCTTCAAGTTTCTGGTTTGTCTCAGGTTTGGTAAACAGGTCCGACTTGAGAGGCATGTCAAAAACTCCAAATCCTGCCTTCAGGCACTGCGATTCTAACGAATGGGATCAACCACTCAGTCGAATATTCTACAGTCCCTGTCGTTGCAGTTTGGGCCATTTCGGTTTTCCTGACAAGGCTTAGCATCGGCAGCGGCACGTGGCCGTTATAGATACGGAAGTAGAGATTCACATAATCAGTGCTGGCCCATGGAGCGGGACCGGCCCACGCGCTTTGCGATGCAACCACAGCTGTAAAGGCAACAAGGAGCTTCGAAAACAAAGACGGTCGCATGGCACTGGCCCTCGCTCATCCCACAGGTTGGGTAAGACTCGAGTTTACGCTGGACGGGAATTGCCGTCCAGTCGCAACAGTGTGTCTACGTCTTAGCGCTTGCGGCCATCCACGGCTTCACGCAGCGAATCTTTCACGCCGCCAACGGCGTTCTGAACCTTGCCAGCCACTTTTTCGGCCTTGCCTTCGGCTTGAGTCTTCTTGTCACCCAACACCTTGCCAACAGCTTCTTTCACAGCGCCCTTGGCCTGCTTTGCTGATCCTGCAATACGGTCCTTGTCCATTGTCATCTCCTGATACGCGGCAAGTTTGTCTGGCACGATTGCCAAAATATATCCGCTGCCGGAGAAACACGTGGTGTGGGGAATGGTTCCATGGGGGGTGAGGTTTCGCAATCTCATCCCACGATTTAATTCAATCCCGAAATGCTAAGCCTGAATGCACTTGCGATCCGGTCTATCATTTTTCTTTCAATGCCAACATCCGACGCAAGGCTGGCCCATGTCGACACGGCGTCATGCACCTCTTGCACAATCGCCTTGTCCCTGCCCCGCTTGAGGCCTGCCACGCGGGAGACGGCGTTGAAATCCTCAAACGTGAAACCGTCGCGTTTGTTGTTCATTGTCATCTGGTGTTGCGCTGTCCACAATCCGCCGGGGTTATGGCTGTAGGTCACATCGAAGGCGGGAGACAGGCTCCACGTGCCGCTCTTGTCCATCAGGAAGGCGATGTTCTTCACATGGTCATCCTGGTTGCGCGCCACAATATTGAACGCCATGCGGCGGAACTGTTCTTCCACTGCCGCCATCGGAAGGCCAAGCCTGCGGATCACCTGGAAAGCCTGCTCATAGGAGTGTGCGCCTGCCGCATTGAAATCAAAGTGGGCCATTGCGGCAAGGGATTGCATATGCAACTTGCCACCATCATCGACGCGGTCAAAGCGCTTCGTCATGAAGTGACGCCGGTTGTTTTCCTCCAGCAGGCGGCATTCCGCCATGGTGATGCCAGCGGCTATCGCCATTTTGTAATAGGCAAATTCAACGGCGCCAAAACCTTTTGGATCATCCAGTTCCTTGTCGCGGTTGGCGCTCACCCCATCGAATTTTAAAATCCAGTCGCTATAGCCCGCACCCGCTGACACCTGCCCTGAACGCACGTCGTTGGTTTTGGGGTTCCACGCAATAATGGCTTTGGCCCGCGCACCGCCCGCCGAAGTTCCTACGCGCAGGATTTCCTTCAAGGCCTTGCGCCTGTCACTGTCGGCGAAGGAGACCTGCAAATCCTGCCGATGTGTGAGCACGTCGGAGGCAAGGGCCACCAACGCATCAATATCAACGGTGCGGGAAATGCGCGCACGCGGACCCTTGGCGGGCTTGAATTCCAAAGCGCCCATGCCGCGGCTTCCGGTGTAGAGCAGGCGCTCCACCGCATCGAAGCTTTGGGGTGCGCGGCCTTGTGCGGCCAACCACGCATCAATCAATGCGTTGCCGAATTTGTCCGGCAGGGAATCGGCGAGCAATCCCGGCAAGCCGTGGAAGCTTTCGGGGGACAGTGCGGGGAAAGAATAAACCGTCTCGGCCAGGGGCATCACGATTGGCGACAGCTGAATGCCACTGCGCACGAAGGCGGGGTCATATTCAAAGGCTGCGGTTTGCTGGCTCGCATCGAGTGACACAGCACCGATCTGCCTGCCCCATAGGTGAATGGCAGCGAGCGTCATTTTTTATCGTCGTTCCACGTCCAGCTGCTGGGCGCAGGTGTAGCACCCCGCGGTGACGAGGCGCGTTGGCGTTGCCGCTTTTGCAGCTTGAGCTGCGCCAGCGGGCTGGGTGCGGTTTCCGGTGCAAGCAACTCAAGATTTGACAGCAAGCCCAATCCCCGCAACGCCCGCACAAAATTTGACAACTGAACGGACTGCCCGGTTTCCATGCGCTCAACCGTGCGCTTGGAAAGCCCGGCAAGCGCTGCCAATTCATCCTGCTTGAGGTTCTGCGCCAGCCGCGCTGCCGTCAACCGCTCACCCAGCTCGGCAAGAATGGTTTCACCAGTATTTTCAATATGATACTTCATAACTCGTGGATATAGGCGATTTATCATAAAAAATACATTTATTTCGCCATTTTTGGCGATTTATAGTTAACTAGTTAACTCGTCAATTCTAGCGAATTATAAAAGAAAAATATTTCTACTCGTCATTTTTGGCGAATTAAATGGATTATAATCTTCACAAAGCGCTCCGGCTCAGCTCTTGCAACAGGCAGGGCTTGCCAATGCGCAATCATTTGCAGCAATATAAATCCTACCATCCGGCTGGCAAGCTGGGGACGGAGCACACACGGGATGAGCAGGCTATTTTCCATAAGCGCAGCCTTGGTGTTGGCCTCTGCCGTGTGGTCGTGTCCCAGCGGGTGGTGTCCAAATGCCATGGCCGCGAAATTCAGGCTCACGACAGACCCCAGTGCAACCTGTTCCGCCATTGAAGTCACAGGCGAAATCAAACCCGGAGACTATGAAAAATTCGTGGCCACCGCGAAAGAGGCCATTGCGCTGGCGCCCCTGCGCAGGCTCTATCTCAACAGCGAGGGTGGCAACATCGTGACCGCGATGGCGATAACGGAGGTGACCCGGAATTTGGCACCAACTGTGGAAACCATTGTCCGGTCCCGGCACATCTGCAATTCAGCCTGCAACATCATCCTCACGGTTGGCGCCAACCACTATGTCAGCACGCGGTCCGGACTGTGGATCCACCAAGCCTTCAATCCGAAGACGGGCAAACGCGACCCGGAGATCACGAAAAAAATTGGCGTGTATCTGGCCGCAAACGGCATGCCTGCCGAAGTTGTGACAACCATGGGTAACCTGAAGAAAAAAAGCCTGCTGGCAATCACCCCCGCGAATGCCAGGAAGCTGGGCTTCGGCAGCTTCACGTTCTACCGCGGCAAAACCCCGCCAGCCACGCCGCAATGCACCTGGAAAGGCACCGCCGCAAAGTTTCGGTGACAGTGCATTTAGTTACAGGGTGTATTAAAGGGACCTCATCACGTCCGTTTCGCCACCGCGCCAAACACCTGGCCTGAAATCTTCTCCAGCGAGCGCCCGCCGATATAGCCACCCACGCCGACGCTCAGGAAATCCCAGAAGCCGACGGGGAGGTCGTTCCAGCGGGGGTGGTAGGGAATCGCATGTCCCAGCATCCAGTCCAAACCCGGAATGACGAGGCCGACCAGCACCAGGAAACCCATGAGCACGAGCATCAGGATGGGACGCCAGCTGCTGGCGAGCCAGTTGTCGGATTTGATTTCGGTGGTGATGATGTTTTGCTGCAGCTCCCCGGACTTTGACAGATGGTCGAGCAGGCTCGTCTCGAGATCGGCTTTTAGCTTGCGGCGGAGTTCCACGTCGGCGACATAGGCGTCGATGATGGAGGAGAGCGGGCCCTTGACGAGCAGGCTGATGACGGAGAGAAGCGGGAACATGGTTCAGATACCTTCCTGTTGTGATTTTTTGATCCGTTCACGGATGATCCAGATGGCGGCGGTGATGATGGCTGCGGTGAGGGCAAGGCCCAGCACGGTGTAGCCCACGACTTGTGCGAGATGATTTGTGATTGCGAGAATGGCGGTGAGCGCTGCGGCCCAGATTGTTGTGCTGCGCAACACGGGCTTGCCTCTGGGTGTGTCGATGGAGCCTTCCACACCATCCTGTTTCATGAACAACGCGGCTTCGGCGGCGCGGCGTTTTACCAATCCGCCGAGCGTTCTGCCGCCCGCCTTCACCCACAGCCCCAGGCGCCGCGGCACGGCCTCGAAGTCACCAGCGTTCACCGCTTTCAAAACGCTTGAGCCACGGAAATTTCCAAGCCCCACATTGTAGGCGAAGGACACGAGTGCCGAGAACTGGTCGTCGTTCAGGGATACTGTCACGGCGGCGGCCACGCCTTTTGCAAACGTCGCCACGTCACGGGCCAGAATGGTCTCCGCTTCTTTGCGCGTGATCGCCAGGCCACCCACAACTTTGGGCTCGCCCGCTGCCGATGTGTGGCCGTAGCCGATGGTCCAGATGCCGGTCGCATCGCGGTAGGCCCGCAGGCGCAAGCCTTCTGCATTGCGGATAATGGCGAGACCTGCTTCATTCATGTTCATACTTGCTGTCCTTAATTTTGTGTCACAAAAAACGGCAGCAATTTTCCCACTGCCGCCCCCAGTGAAATCGACAGCCCCACGACAAGGCTCATTGCTTTCCAGCTGCCGCGTGCCGTCACCAGCGCGTCCCTGATTTCACGCACGTCGGAGCGCATGCCCTGCAGTTCGGTTTCAACGCTTTCCATGCGGGCCTGCAGCACGCCCACATCGCGATCGAGTGTCATCATGATTTTTCCTCTTTTTTATGGCGCAAAGTAGAAGTCAGCCGACAGGCGCCAGATCACGCCTGTGGTGAGCGGAGCCACGATCGTGGTGGCCACACCGATGGCCGATGATTTGAGCGGTACGGTGGGTTCGATCACCTCGCGGTAAACCTGTCCCTGGGCTGCCGCATCCGACGGGATCGAGAAGGCGCGGGCACCTGGCAGGTTGGTTGTGGTGATGATGGTGGGCGTTGCCCCCGCCGTCAGAAGCGCCGTGGTATGGCGCTCGATGAGGATGCGGGTGATGTAATGGAAGAAGCCGGCACCCGCAGGCAGTGTCAGGGTGGCCGCCGTCGCCGTTGCCGCCGTGACGGTGGCATGTTGGTCGGATGGCTTGAGGAAGGCCTGCACATCGCTCACCGCATTGTCATTGGCAACCGTAACACTTGCCGCACCCGACGCGTACGTGCTCATCCGTGCACGGATGAAACTGGCGTTGGCAGAACTGCCCTGCCATTGGCCGGCAAGGCCCGATGCAATGGTGATAACGTAAACACCTGCAGCGCCACCATTCTGCTGGCGCATGGGCACCGGAAACCAGTTCACATTGTCGATGGAGCCATCAACGACAATGGTGCCGACATAGGTTCCCGTGATGTTGAGCAACACGGTCGACGAGCCGTCGGCGGCCACGCCCACGGCGGCATTGACTGCTGCCAGATTGGCTGTGGCAAACAGGGTTTCGCGGGGATGCATGTTGCCGGTGGAGAAGTCTTTCGAAAGTTTAGGCATGTCAGTTCACCTGATATTGGAGGTTGATCGGGCCGGAATGGGGTTCCCGGAAGGTAAGAATCACGTCGAATGAACCCGCTGCAGGCGCTGCGGTCATGGACATGATGTCGGTAAACTCGGGGTCATATTCGAGATAATCGGCTTCGAGTGCTGGTGCTGGCTTGAGCAGGATCACGCTTGCGGGTGTGACACCGGCATTGGTGATGGTTTGCCGCCATTCATAAACACCGGCACCGGAGGGAAGTATCACTGTCACCGAAATCCAGGCAGCGCCACCGCCGCCCGTGGTGTCGAGATCGCCCGATACACCTGCCTGTCGCTTGCGGAATTTACCGAGTGTGGAATTGTACCAGACCTGACCGTTGACGGGTGTTGCGGGGTCACCGGACGCAGGGTCCAACACGAAGCCATTCTTGGCTGTCACCAACCCGGACGCCCGGCCGATCCACAGGCTTTCAAAGAAAACAGAACCATCTGCACTCACCTTGAAATGAAAGTCATCATCGCCGGTGAGGCCGATTTCAGCGCGTGCCGAGAAACCATCCTGAAACACCAGAGAGGCCGTGTCGCCCGCAGCGTTTTTGTTGATCTTCAGGCGCTGGTCACTGCCTGCGTGGTTGAACAAAATACTGGACGAGGAGACAGCCAGTTTGTTGGTGGCATCGGCTGTTGTGTTGATGCCGAGCAGCGGCACATTCTGCAGCGTTGGCGCACCCTGCACATCGCGCCATGCCGCCCCGTCATAAACCAGCAGCAGGTTTTCCGCAGCGACCCACAGCCTCCACCCCGTCTTCACAACAGCAAAGCGCCAGCTTCCCGCCTCGCGGTAGGCGATCTGGCCGATATGGCCCAGCCATTCTCCGCTCGCACCTGCTGTCAGCAGATAGCGGTCGCCATCGGCAGGGGTTACGGGTGGTATAGAAATCACGCGTGAGATCACGGCGAGATGCAGCAATGCGTCAAGCGCCAGCAGCGCCTCATTATGTGTCACGTGCTTCTGCGCCTGTGCCGCTTCAAGCAGCGGCAGCGCCATCAAAGGGGTATCAAACATTCAAGGTCCTCATCAATTTTGTGCCGGGTCCGGTGGTGGCGCTGATCTGCGCGACGGCCACCTTCAATGTGGATGGCAAGACGCCGAAGTCGGTTGTGATATCAGCCGCCACATAGCGATAGACCGGTGCAGTTACGGTGCCACTGCGAACCACACCCGCGCCGGAAAAAATCTCGACGCGGTAGGCTTCGCTGTCTTCGCCGAGCGGCACCTCTGCCAGTTCCCAGCCATCGCCATCAACGCGGGTGCGGCGGATCCAGTTCAACACCAGGTCGCCACCGTCCCTTTTCACTGCAAGCTGGCACGGGCTCAGCGGCCGCAAGCCCTTGGCTTTGCCCACACTGGAAAATTCCAGATAGGAACTGTGGCCATGGTCGAGCTGTGCCGGGCCTGCGCGCCAGGTGTTTTCACCCAAGGCCTGGCCTGTGGACAACGTGGGCTGCACCACCGCAGCATTGAGCAAAACAAAATTGCTTGGAGCGGGCCTTGATCCCAGCATCTCCTGTGCCGATCCACCCTGCCCGCGCAACAGCGTTTTCACGCGGTACGTGCTGGCCGCCAGCAATTCAGCGGATGCAAACTGGATAACTTCGTAGCCACTCACGTCATCGCCAACCGCCGCGATATTGGCACCACCCAACACTTGTAATTCGGTGACACTGCTTAGCGCGCCATATTTCAACTTCACGTCGAAGCTTGTGGCCCGGTCGAACACATGCTGTGGGCCCGTCGCCAGTGGTGTGAGCACGTTGCCCATGGTCGCCTGCGCTTCAATCAGGCGATTGAAATCGAAGCTGCTCACCCGCTGCGTTTCAGCAGTGACAGCCTGCCCGGCCACGGGTTCGCCTGTGCCGCAACCCACGGTGATGCCGAACCATTCACGGCCAAATCCATCAGCAGAACATCCGGCTTGCCGTAAATGGCAACCACCGCGATGGCACCAACGCGATCTTGCGCAGGCGGTGGCTCATATACCGCAGCGGCATAGCTCATGGTCTGCAGCTTGCGGGCCGCGCCATCATTGATGCCAGTAATGCGCAGCTGTCGCGGGCCAAGTGTCACCACATCACCGGGCTCTAGGTCAATGCGGGAAGGTGCAAGTGAAAAACTCATTGTTTCGCGACCGGACCAGTTTTCCTGCAGCAACACATGGGCGCGCTGCAGGGCGATGGATTGCGATGTGGCACAGGGTAATTCCAGCACCACCTCACGCGCGCTCAAGCCCCTCTGCTTCTTCACATCGGCCACGGCATTGCGGTAGTCGGCGGTTGAATCCGCATATATCAGCTTCAGGCCGGACGGCAATTCGGTTTCCTGGGCGCGGGTGAGCGCAAACAGCGGCGCATCAGCCGCCGTCTCGACATGATCATCTTCGGAAATCGTCAACACGCTGCCCTGTTTGCGGCTGCGGAACTTCAGAACACCTTCGGATTCCACCGCATCAAGGGCAAAGCCCACGATCAGGTTTTCAAGCGCGTCCCTTGCCGACATGGGCCGCTCGATGATGAAGCCATCAACCAGGCCTGCCACCTCGTCGACCTGCACTGCCGCCAAACCATAGTCACTGCACACATTGGCAATCAGCGTATCAAGGCCAACGGCACCTATGCGCCCGTTCAGCCAGTGGCCCCGCGCATAATTGGCTCCGTCGGACCATACGTCACTACGCTGGGGAAATGCCGGGAATGGCCGTGCGTCCCAGCTCCAAATGAAAATGCGGGCCGCATCCACCATGGGCAGTCCGTAGACGGATGATATCGGGTTGTGTGCGCCCGCAGCGCTCCAGTAGCCGTCAACCACTTTCAGGAATTTCGCCTGCAACACGTCATCGCGGTTGCCACTGGAATAGTATGGCAGGGTGCTTTCGCTTGATTTTGCATCATAGAAGGCGTTGGGCTGGTTGGTCCCCTTGTCGATGGCGGGGCAGCCCAGCTCTGTAAACCAGATGGGTTTTGATTGCGGCACCCAGGCGGTTGCCGTGCCGGATTGCACACCAAGGGGCCGGTTGAAATGCGGGTTTGCCCACCAGGATTTTAGATCCTTGTTGCGAAAAACCCACGGCTTGCCATAGGTGCCGTCGGTTATCGCTGTGCGTGACTGCGTGTCGCGTGCGGCCTGGCTTGCATAAAACCAGTCGAAGCCTTCACCGCCTGCGATGCCTGCCTTCAGGTAATTCGTGTTGTAGATCGTGGTGTTTCCCGCCAGCCAGTCGAGATGCCCATTGCCATCGCGCCAGTCGGTGAGCGGCATGTAGTTATCGATGCCGATCGCATCAATGTTTGTGCTCGCCCAAAGCGGATCAAGATGGAAATAAACGTCATTGCTTCCGTCCTTGGGTTGATAACCAGAATATTCACTCCAATCGGCGGCGTAGGTAATTTTTGCCGTTGGCAGAACCGCTTTCACCTCGGCGGCCAATGTCACCAATGCAGTCACGAAGGGAAACGTACTTGCCGATGAGCGAATGCTGGTGAGACCACGCAATTCACTGCCGATGATAAAGGCATCAACACCACCTGCGAGCGCACAGAGTTTCGCATAATGCAAAATCATGCGGCGGTAACTCCATTCCGCCGGGCCGGAATAATTGACAGTGTTGCCCGCGCCCGTGAACTGTGCTGGCACACATGCGCCCACGAAGCTTTGCGCTTGCGTTGCCGCTGCCGCCGTCTTGTCCACTGCCGGATCGCACGTGATGCGCCCACGCCACGGGTAAGTGGCCATGTCCATCAGCACGATGGGATATAACACGGTCTTCAGCCCACGTGCACGCATGTCTTGCAGGCTGCGGATCACGGATGCATCCGATGGTGTGCCACCGTAGGCAGGCTTGCCATTTACCTGGCTCACCACACGGGCCGCACTTCGCGCAATGCCGGAGACGGTCCACGTCTCGGGTGATGTTGCCTTCACGGCACTCTCAACACCCGGCATGATCTGGCACGAGCCACAGCGCAGGTCGTTGCCGAACCACGCCACCACGAGGGATGCGGCTTTCAACGCGGCGCAGCTTGCGGTCAGGTCATCAATGGACACGGTCCAGTCACTGCGCCCGGATGACATGTGGGCGTTTTCTGTTTCGGTGACACCTGCGGCCGTGCTGCGGGTTACAATTTTTGTGTCATAGCCAAATTCGCTGCTGCCCGGAATGATGTTAACGGCACGGACATGGCTTTCAGCACCACCCGCCGCTGACACGACCTCAAATGAAAATTGCGGAATGCGGTTGCCGAATTGTGCGAGGGGCAGGTGTTCGAACACGATATAGGTGAGGCCACGATAGCCCGGTGTGTTGCCCGCCCCTTCCTTCGCCACGATCAGGCTGTCTGGCATTTGGGTTTCACTTCCCCGGTAAAGCCGTGTCGTGAAGCCCGCGATGTCAATTTCCTTGCCGTCGGCCCAGACGCGACCCACGCGATCGACCGCGCCTTCGCACAGGCCAATGGCAAAGTTGGCATAATAGACATATTCCGTCGTCTTGGTTTTGGCCCCGCCGCCCTTTGATGATGCCTTCTGGGTTGTCGTCGTTGCCACCTCTTCAAAATCCGTCGCCCAGATCACCTGACCGGCAAAGCGCATGCGGCCCCACAGGCGCGGGATGGGGGCTCCCTCCTCCGAGGCCATGACGCGCAGGTCATTGAGGCGCGGCCCGTTGATGCGCCGCGTCCCGGGGCCGAAAAGATTCTGGTCGATGATGTTACCAGCAATGGCCCCTGCTGCACGGCCCACAATGCCGCCAATGGGGCCACCGAGGAACGTGCCGAGCGCACCGCCTGCATATTGCAAAACAACCGTTGCCATCAGGCACCATCTCCGGGAAAGCGAAAGGCAAAGGCCAGCCGCGCCAGCCACCACTTCGATAAGGTGATTTCACTCACACAGGCACCATCCTGCGCGTGGACCATGGATGTGGATGAAGATGCGATGCCTGCATGTTTGGCGGGCAGATAATCCCGCCAGCGAAACAGCAGAACGTCGCCTGCCTGAAACTCCGTACACGGAACTTCAACAAGATGCCGACGTGCCGCCTCGGCCAAAAATTCCGTATTGCCTGCCTCCGCCCAATCGGGCGAATAGGGCGGTGCGGTTTCCGGCTCTGCACCATGCGTCTCGCGCCACACGCCGCGCACCAGTCCAAGACAATCGTAACCCACGCCTTTGAGGCTGGCCTGATGCAGGTAAGGTGTGCCAATCCAGCTGCGGGTTACGGTGATGATGGTGGTGATGGTGGTGGGATACATGTTGGGTTCCTGTATTTTACCCTCTCCCGTCATCTAATTTTCCTCTCTTCCGTCATCCCCGCGAAGGCGCAGGGGTGTCCGGGGAAAGCCATTGTGGTTAAACAAAGGGTGGTTCCCCGCCTGCGCGGGGATGACGGTAAAAATCAGAGTCTGTAGATTTTTGGCTGACACATTTCCCGCTTACGTCATGCCCGCAAACGTGCTTACAAAATCCGTCCCCGGCATCTGCGGCATGCCCCTGAAATTTACCGCATTGCCGAATTTCGCCTTGCACGTTGAAAACTGCCTGTCGCAGCCCGCACGCAAGGTCACACTGTCACCGATACTTACGGCAAAGCTCGCGGCCTGCCACAGTTCCACACTGGAACCCGCGTGGGATTTGATCTCTTCCAATCGTCCTGCGTTCAAACCACTGCCCCATGTGAGTGTACCTTGGCTGAACCAGCCGCTGGCAAAGCCGCCCACACCCGAAATTGTCAGCCTGCGGTTTTCCTCGACAGCGACAATCATTGCCACCGCGCGAAACATCGCTGACTCCAGATCAACAGCGCAACGCGCGTCCCCCACACTGGCATCACAGCCAAATTGAAACACGCGGCCCTTCGTCTGGTTCAGCACATGCGACAGCCCGCGCACCTCCGCCGTAAAGCCAGCACCACCATGGGTGACTTCGCCGAGATGGCCCTTGCGCAGCAGCAGACGCTGCGTCACATCCTGCCAATTCACTTTCCAGATTTCGATGGCTGCATGGTCGAAGTCACCGGCCCGCAGGCGCTCCGCATCAAGCTGCGCCGACTCCAAGGCACCGGAGGCTTCGAGATTGTCCACCGACAATCCGAGCGAGGATTCGATTTCGCTGGCCTCAAATCCAGCCTGTGCCTCAAAGGTCACGCCATCGAATGCCACGTCATTGTCATGGTCGGTGAAGCCAAGTGTTGCGCCAACGCGCGGAACCAATTTCCAGCAGTGGCACAGTGTGGTTGTACCTGTTGCGAGGTGGGCGGCGAGACCGGCAGGGAGTGTCCTCATAACCGCACCTCGACAACAGGAATATCCGGGATATCGCCCGCACCGAATTGGTGCAGGTTGATCGACAGCATGTCGGTGTCAAAACGCACGGGAACATCGAAGAGGAAGCCCGCCGTAACGGTTTGTCCTGTGCCGGGAATGAAGCCGGGCTGGAACGTCACAAGTCCTGTGTTCGCATCAACGGTGACATGGGTGTTGGCCACACCATTGACTGCCACCACAACGCTTGCCGCTTCCGGCTTGGTGATTTTCCGCACATGGTCACGAAGGCCCGTGCCGTAGCGTTTCACCAGTTGGAACGTGGCCGTCACACCATTGCCCGTGCCGATCACCTGATCGGTTGCCGAGACCGCATTCTGCGGCGGGCAGGATTTATAATCCGCATAATCGCGCCAGCGAAAGCCATGCAGCCTGCCCCGGCGTTCCTCGAAAAAGGCCACCACAGCGTGGATGTCGTTCAGTGATTTCACGCCGAAACCTGCGTCATAACGCCTGCGCGAGTCCGCCCAGCGTGTATTGCGCTCCTCAGCGCCCGAGGCGGTGGTGACAATTTCCGTGCGGCGTTCGGGGCCACCGGTGGAGCCCAACGAGATAGCGAGGGGAAAGCGGATGTCATCGAAGCTCATGGATTACAAATTCCTTTGCCCGCGCGCCACGGCCCGTGCCACCATACTGGCTACCTGGCTTTGCGACTGCTGAAAGCTTGCGGCGTTGGGTGTTGAAATATTTACGATGACACCTGCCACACCGCGCGCGATGTTGGCTCCTGGAATGGCACTGCCGAGAATGTCGCCTGCGAGGGAGCCGAGCGGTCTGAGTGCCGATGACAGCGCTTGGCCTGCAAGCGAAAGTGCTACACCCTTCAACACATCGGAAAGCTTGCGGCCCTCGATGATGCCGCCTGCAAGCGAGCGCACCAGGGTTTGGCCGAAGCCTTCCGCGAGGGTGCTGAGGCCCGCCATGTCGTTGCGCAGTTGGGCGGTTTGCAGCGACAGCGCCGTCACGGTGTCTTGGGAATTTTGAACCATCAGTCGGGATACCTCTTCATCAAGTCTTCAAAATCGGTGCGTGAAAGTTTCTGCGTTGTGGGGCCAAGCGTTGCGGTGAGTTCACGCAAACTCATGTTCCAGAAATCCTTCGGAGCGAGCCGCATTGCGCCAAGCCCCAGTTGCATCACGCGCTGCCAGGGAAATGTCACCCCGGCAGCGCGGGGTGATTTCCCGGCGCGGGGTCTCCGCTGACAAATGTTGCCATAAGCAACCGTGTGACAATATCGAGATAGCCCGCAGCGCCGCCCGCTGCCTGCAAGACGGCAACATCGTCATCGCTCACATCGTTGCCGCCGCCGCGCAGGCCTGCGCCAATGATCTTGATGGCGTCACTTGCACCCACACGGCCCGTTTCAAAGCGTTCGGCAATGGCGATGATATCGGCGTCGCCATAGGCATGTTCGAGTTCGGCCAATGCGCCCAGCGTGAGGCAGAGGGTATAAGTCTTGCCGCCGAGTTCACCAATGATTTCGCCACGGTGTCGGTTTGCCATGTCACACCGCCGTAAACGTCAAGTCGCCAGCGGACTCGAGTGCCAGCTCAAAGTTCACTTCACCGTCATGCCTGCCGGAATATTCCAGTGACGCGATCTGGAACAGGCCTTCGATAATGCCAAAGTCCGGTACGATCACTTGCCATTTGCGAATGACCGCGTTGAAGAAATAGTTGCGCAGGGTTGCGTCCGATGCCGCATCCTTGAAGATGCCCTGACCCTTGAGCCCAGCGGATTTCAATCCGGCACCCGCCAGCAATTCGCGCCATGCGCCAACCGAGTCCTGCGATGTGGCATCCACCGTTTGCGTGTTGAACGCAATCGTATTGCTGCGCAGTCCTGCCACGGTTTGATAGATGCCAGCGCCTGTCAAATCCACTTTCAACAACAGGTCACGGCCTTTTTGGGCTGTCATGTTTTCTCTCCCTACAAAGGTTCCGTCGCAGCGCGGTAACGCAGCAGGGCGTTGAAATTGTCGCCCGTCCGGAACACGGTCCAGAACACAATGCGCAGGTTCACCAGCGCATGGCCTGCGAGTGGCGTTGCCGTCTCGAATGCTGTTTCAATTTCGGCCACGATCTGGTCGGCAAGCTTGCGACCGCGCGCTTTGGTTTTCACTTCAAGTGTCACGAGATGCTCGTGCGCCTTCTCACCTTGCGTGCTCCAATCGCGTGTTTCGATTGCGCTGAACGCCACATAGGGCTCCTGTGCCCCGCGCGGAATTTCGTCGAACACGTGTCCGCCACCCAGCAGCGTGGTCAGCGGTGCGTGGGCAAGCAATCGGTCACGCAGCATGGTTTGAATGGCGAGTGATGAACTGCTCATAGCCGCACCCGGCGATAGGGGCGCAGCAGTTCTGCGATGTGCAGGGGTTGCAGCGCGCCGGTTTCATCACCGCGCGTGGCATACCAGTGGCCCACGAATTGCAACGCCGCTTCTCGCAAGGGTTCCGGCACACTGGCGGCACTTGCGCCAAAGCCAATGCTGAGAAGAATTTCAATGCCATTGGCCACGCGCCCCGGCCGCACCCAGCTGCGTTGTCCCCGCAACACAATGCGCGAGGGCCGCGACGTGCGGTCTTCGTAATAATGCGCGGGGTCGATGGTGGCGGCCACATTGTCATCGCCATAGATCTTGATATCAGTGACATCAATCACGGGCCACAGCGGAAGTGTCAGCACAGCGCAGGGCCAGTCATCAAGGAACACGGACCAGCTTTGCGTGATGAGGGCAAGTCCGGTCTGCGCCTCCACCGTCATGCGCGCGGTTTTGATCAGTGTACTGATATACGTGTCGTCATCGGCGTGGGTGACGCGGAGATGCGCCTTGGCTTCGGCAAGTGTTATAGGTTCGATGAGGGGTGGAGTGGTTTGGATGGCGGGCATGGGTAATCCTGTTCTGTGGTGAAAGACCCTCATCCGCCCTTCGGGCACCTTCTCCCATCCGTTGGACGGGAGAAGGCGAGAATTCTGCCCTTCGCCCGTGCTGCGTAGCGCAGCGAAGCAGGATGGGAGAAGGTGGCCGACAGGCCGGATGAGGGCTTCTTTGGTTACGAAACGCCGAACTTCAAATGCTTGATCGCCTCGAAATTCTGCACGCCGCCACCCACGCGTTTTGTCGTGTAGAACAGCACATAGGGTTTCGATGAGTAGGGATCGCGCAGGATGCGGATGCCGACGCGGTCGACGATCAGATAACCCTGCTTGAAATCGCCAATCGAAAGCGAATAGCTGTCGGTGGCGATGTCGGGCATGTGCTCGCTTTCGGTGATCGGGAAGTTCATCAGGCTCGCCTTGCCGTCCACGGCCACGGCGGGTTGCCAGATGTAGTTGCCCTGCCCGTCCTTGAGTTTTCGCACAGCCCCTTGCACCTTGCGGTTCATCACCCAACTTGCATTCTGGCGGTAACCGGCCTTGAGCGCATAGACCAGATCGATGAGCTTGTCGGACGGATTGGTTGCCGCAAATCCGCCAGCCACGCCGGTTGCGAGGTAGCCCACATTGCCCCATGTCCAGCTGGTATCCGCCACCTTGGGATAATCCGTAAAGCCGCGCGGGCGGTTGGTGCCGTTGCCCGTCACAAAGGCCTGGCTCTCCTGTTCGGCGAAGACGGTTTGCACCTCCTGCGCCAGCCATTGGTCGAGGTTCACCACGCTGTCATCAAGCAGGCTCTGCGTGGCCGACGGCATGGCATAGAGCTCCATGGTGGGGAACGTGAGCGACGCCAAATTGGGTGAACCGGTTTCAGGCCGCACGCCGTTTTCCGCCACCCAGCCACTCGCTGCACCCGCAATTGCAAAGGGCTTCAAATAGCTGGTAGCAGACACCTGCCGCACATCGGCGATGCTGCGGAAGCTGGAGGCGTTGGACATGATGCGCCAATTTCATTCTCGGTTTCTGCAGGCACGAGGTAGCCGCCATCGGGATTGGAGGTCACCGACATGGCCTTGGCTTCGATATCGAAAAGCCCGTGCGCCTCGCCCTTTCGCACATAGGCGTCAAAGGCGCGCTTATGCTCCGTGGGCTGAGTTTTCTCGGATGCGCCCAATTGCGGACGTTTCATTTTCAGCGAGAGCTCGTCCAGCGCCTTGTTGATGCGCTCCACTTTATCGGCGGTGACACCATCGGCGGACATGCGCTTTTCGATCTGGTCAAGCCGTTCGTCATTGGCGTCCTTGAACGCCGTGAATGCATACATGATGTCCGTTGCAGGGCCTTCGGAAATCACTTTGGTTTCGAGTCCGGTGTTAAAGTCCATATTTTATTTCTCCATTGTTGCGTGTTGGTCTTTGAAAAACGCGTGCGGCTTCGGCCAGTGCGTGAAACTTCAGTTCACTCACGCGTGCGCCGACGAGCATCGGGAAAGTCACGAGGGACACTTCCCAGAGGTCGACTTTTAAAAGCAATCTTGTGTTGGTCATTTTTTCGCGCGACGCCACCAGCGTCTTGAAACCAATGGACAGGCCATCCAGCCCGCCAGATTCCAGCAGCGACAGCAGCTCGCGTCCGCGCTGCACGTTTGGATCAAGACGCCCGCGTACATAAAGCCCGCGCGCGTTCTCAACCATTTCCAGCCACGTGCCCACGGGTTCTGAAGGGTCATGCTGGAACAGCATGCGCACCTCTCCGGGCGGTCGCTTCTTGAGCGACGTCGCAAATGCGCCGGGCATTACCATGTCGCCGGAGGCATCCCTCACACCGAACAGGCTGGCATAGCCCACAAACACGCCGGTGCCCGAGCAAGCCGATAGCGGCTGCCCCAGCCGGCTTTTCTCGCCTCTGGTCTGCATTTTCAAAATTCCTGTTGTTTGAGTTTAGGGTGTTGGCCCGTAGCCAACCGCTTCGCGCTTTTCCGCCGGTGTCAAAAAGCTGGCCTTGTCCACGCGCGTCCACAACGCGTCGCGGTCGGCGCTTAAGGCTTCCACCTGGTCGAGGTCGTAACCCAATCGTACAGTGTCACCGAATTGCGGGCTGAGCCAGTTTGTCAACGCCTCGGTTACGCGGCCCAGCAGCGGCACCACGCTTTGGCGCCAGAACACGCGGTTGGCTTCGGCGTAATTGGCAAAGGTGTTGTCACCCGGAATGCCAAGCAGCATGGGTGGCACGCCGAAGGCGAGCGCTACTTCGCGCGCCGCCGCATTCTTGGCTTCGATAAAATCCATGTCCTTCGGGCTGAGGCCCATTTCCTTCCACTCGAACCCGCCTTCGAGCAACAGCGGACGGCCTGCATTTTTTGCGCCCTGATAATTGGCATCGAGTTGGCCTTTCAACTGGTCGAACGCATCGGTTGTCATGGGTCCATCCGCTGCCGCAAACACCAACGCGCCCGATGGCCGCGCCGCATTGTCGAGCATCGCCTTGTTCCAGGCGCCGGCGGCATTGTGGGTGTCCACGCTGCGCTGTGCCGCCTCAAGGGGTGCCATGCCGTAGTAATCGTCGAGCGGGTTGAACAGCTTGATGTGGAGCACGGTCTCGGCGGGAAGCCGTGTCGATGCTCCGTTCACGGAATATTCATAGGCCTCAGGCCAGCCGTTGCTGCCCGCCACCACCTTCACGCGGTCGGGCCGCAGGGCCACAAGCTCGCGGGGGGTGCCGTCAAGGCTTGACACTTCGATATAGGAATTGCCGGCAACCAGCAGAAAGCCAAACACGCTTTCGAGAAATTCACGGCCCGATTGCTGCGGATTGGGTTTTGCCAGCAATTGCAACAAGGCATGTGTTGATACCTCCGTGTCCCCCTCATAGACCAGCAGCGGAACAGAACTTGCGGCTTCCGCCACCATCCGCACGCAGCGATAGCCAATTGCATTGCCCGCAAAGCCTTCCCGCGCCAGGCTCGCATAATTGCGCGGCGTCCATTGCGGGCGACCTACGTTGTGGATCGAAATGAGGGGAGCAGCGGCAAAGCGTTTCTGCTCACCCGCAAGGAGTGATTTGAGTTTGGTGAACATATCATTTCTTTCTGTTTTCCTTTTCCCCTTGAGGGAGAAGGGAAGAATTCTCTACAAAACCCTGATCCGCGGTTCCGCTCGCCGCCGCAGCATCAAGTCCGTTACCGCCCACACCAGCGCGTCCATGCGGTCCGGGCTTTTTGCGCCCTCCATGATCTCAGAACACATCTCGTCTTCAAGGTCGGCAAAGCCGCCCACATGGCACACGCGGCCCTGTTCGTAGAGTGCCGCCACCGGTTCGGCCCTTGCGCGTTTGCCGTGCAGGGCGTGCACGGGGCGGAACGACAGGTTCGGATCCACCTCGCGCAAGACCTGTTCCACCATGGCGCCGCCCTGGTTGATTTCGGCCACCACACGATCGGCGTTGCGGGCGTGATAGACGCCAACAATCTTTGCCGCCCACCGCGCCGGTCTTAATCCTTGTACGGAGCAATCATCCAGCACGTAGCATTTGCCGTCCACGCCCAGCCCCGCACACACGATGCCACAGGCATTGCTGCATTTGCCGAAGCCTGCGGGCGGGTCCACGGCCACCACAATGCGGGTGAGCTCGGGGGCTGTGTCCACGCGGTATGCCTCTATAAATTTACGATCAAACGGTGCGCCGGGATCATCGTCAATCAACTCGCCGTCCAGCTCCTGCCGGCCCAGCGTTGTCTTGCCGTAGCGTTTCAACACCGCGTCGAGAAAGGGCTTGGGCAGATTGCTGCTGTTGTCAAAGGTGCGCGAGCGGCTCACCATGGTTCCTGCATCGGCGATCAAACGTTTCAGCAGCGGAATGGGCCGCGGCGTTGTGGTGATCACGCAACGTGGGCTGTCACCCAAACGCAGCGCAAACTGCAGCATGTCCCAAACTTTGTCGGCGTGTTTCCATTTTGCCAGCTCATCGCACCACACCGCATCAAACTGCGGCCCGCGCAGGCTGTCGGGTTCTTCCGCCGTGAACACTTGCGCCACGCAGCCGTTGTCCCACGTGATCAGGCGGCGTGACGATTGAAACTTCGGCCGCTCATCGGGCTGATGCACGGCGAGCAGGCCCGATATGCCTTCGATCATCACCATGCGGGCTTCATCAAATGTGGGGGCCACGATGGCGATACGCGTGGCGCGGGGAACCGTGGGTTCCATGTCGCCCAACGCTGCCGCACGCACCCATTCGGCACCGCTGCGGGTTTTACCTGAGCCGCGGCCACCGAGAATGAGCCAGCAACGTTTATCACTATCATCCGGCGGACGTTGGTCCGGCCTCGCCCAATAGCGCCAGTCGCGCAGGATCGCCCTCACCTGCCGTGTCTCCAGCGACGCCACGAAGGGCGTCCATGTCCGGTTCCGGTGGCAGAGCCGCAATGCGCTGTGCAAGTTCATCACGCTCGGCATCATCAAGGTGGCGGCGCTCGGCGGCTTTTCGGGCGCGCAGGCTTTTGTCTTTGCGTTCAAGTTCCAAAACCTTTTCCAAAGTGCGCACCAGAATATTGGTGGCGCGGATGTCGCGTTCATTGGCGATGGTTGAAATATCCTCGCCCAATACGGCGAGCTGGTTTTCCAATTGGCCCAGCCTCGATTGCAGCAGATCCTTGAAGCGCTGCAGGGTTGCACGGGTGGAGGTGGATTGAATTTTCAGTTTGAAATGCGGTCCAGGCTTTGCTCCGCGCAAGGTCCACCCCAACCTCTTGGCTTCGTTGGAAAGCCTGATACGCGGCATGCCGAGTTCATCGGCCAGCGCTTTCAAATTTTGCAAGGGGTCTTCGTAACGTGCGCGGACACCCTGCCAAAGCAAAGCACCCGCCGATTGTTCATCTGCGGTTTTCATGTTGTCACCCAATTGTGGAGTATGACTGTTTATAGCCGAATGACCGTACGGTGTCAAGGACTATTTTCGGAGTATAAGACTTTATATTTGATGGTGACGGACGACCAAGCAAAGCTAAACTCTGCACATGCTAGAGCTTGACCATATCACTGTTATCGCCCCAACGCTTACTGAAGGCGTGTTGCATGTCAAAAATTGTCTCGACATCGACGTGCCTTTCGGGACGCGGCATGAATACATGGGCACCCATAATCACCGGCTTCAGCTCGGAAACAACATTTATCTCGAAATCGTGGCGCTTGATCCCGACGGTGTCGCGCCTGCCCGGACGCGTTGGTTCGGTCTGGACAATCAGGACAAAGTCAGATCGGACTGGAACGAAGGCCGTTGCCTGCGCGGGTGGGTTGCCAACACGACTGCAATTGATGCCGTTGTTTCAATCCACGGCGCGATCTTCGGCGGCAAGGTTTCTCTTCCGACTTTAAATCCGACCTTCGATTTCACCATCCCCAGGGATGGCTCGCTTCCCCTCGATGGCGTGGCCCCGTCGATCATCGATCACCAGGGCGACCCCACTTCGATGGCCTCAATTCCCGATCTGGGTGCGCGGCTGCGTTCGCTCACGCTTGAACATCCGGAACCGGCTGCCATCGAGGCTCTCTATCGCGAACTCTCCATCGCGCTTCCGCCCGCAGTCGTCCAGGCTCCCAAAATCCGCTACCAAGCGCTCATTGAAACACCGGGGGGATTGAAAGAACTGAGGTAAACCCAATTGTGGTGTATAGTCATTTCTAGCCAATTGAGCGTACGGTGTCAAGGATTATTTTCTGATTTTAAGATTTTATATACGAGGTGGATTCATCATCAGGCCAGCAATCTGTGCAACAGCGGATATCACGACTTCAGTTTTTTGAGGACAAAATCCTCGAGCGAATTCGTGGCGGGGTCATGCAATTTGCGCTTCAGAAGAGAAACGTGGATGTCACTCAAATCCGGCAGGGACCGCTTTCTTATCACTTCAAGGCCCGGAGGGATCATGGCCCGGGGCATCACCGTGATCCCCATATTGGCTTTTACCGCGGCGATGGTTCCTGCATAACTCGGACTTGAAAGCACAAGCCGCCACTTCCGGCCCAAGCTATCCAGAGCTTTAACGGCTCTGGCCCGATACACACATGGCTGCGGCGCAAGAACCAGGGGTATCGGTTTGGAGTGATCAATGAGATTGGGATCACCCACCCATACAAGTGTCTCAGACCATACGTCGATACCATGGGGAAAATCCTCGGGCCGGTTCATCTTGACAAGGACAAGGTCAAATTGGTTCTTGCGGAACCTGTTATAGAGGTTAAGTGTGAGATCACATTCGATGTTGAGGAGAATGCGCGGATGGATATGCGCAAAATCTGCAAGAACGTCGGACAGAAAAACACTCGCAAAGTCTTCAGGCAATCCAAAACGCACTTCTCCTGCAAGTTCCGGTTCGCGGAAACGGTCCAGGGCTTCGCGGTGAAGCGCATATATTTGCCGCGCGTAAACAAGGAAAGTTTCACCCGAAGTGGTGAGCGAGAGAATGCGTCCCCTCTCCACCAGCTTTTTTCCAAGCAATGCCTCCAGCTTGGCGATCTGCTGGCTCACCGCGGATTGGGTCCGTCCAACGCGCTCCGCAGCCCTTGTAAAACTACCGGTTTCGGCAACGGCTATGAAACAGTGGACAGTGACAGTATCGATGTTCATTAGATTTTCTTATTGCATCTATAACTATAATACATTTTTCTAATTTAATGGCAACTCCTATGCAACCTTAAATCACGAGGGGATTCATGGAACTGCTATACATTTTTACCCAAAACCTGTTGTCGCCCGCCATCCTGTTTTTTGGGCTTGGTATTCTGGCGGGAACGATCAAATCCGATCTGGATGTGCCGGAAAGCATCAGCAGATATCTTTCGATCTATCTGATGATGGCTATTGGCTTCAAGGGTGGCGTCGCCATCGCAGGAACACCCAGCCTGTCACTTGCTTTGATCCTGACATCGGGCTCCGGTCTCCTCATGAGTTTCCTGCTGCCATTCTTCGCCTATGGCGTGTTGCAGGCCACCACACGGCTTGACCGGCCAACCCTTGCGGCAATCGCCGGAACCTATGGTTCGGTCAGCATTGTAACTTTTGTGACAGCAACGAGCTTCCTGACCGCATCAAACACGGCGTATGAGGGTTACATGGTTGCGGTTTTGGCGATGATGGAAGCGCCGGCAATCCTGTCTGCGTTGTTTATTGCCCACCGCGCAGCACCTGAAACGATCACGTCGGGCAAGCAAGCCACGCCAAGGCTCACGCGTGAAATATTTACAAATGGTGCAATCCTCCTGCTCTTTGGTTCGTTCGTGATCGGCTGGCTCTCAGGCAAGCCTGGACTTGATAAAATGGAAGGATTTTTGGTCACGCCATTTCAAGGCATCCTGGCGTTGTTCCTGCTCGACATGGGAATCATCGTGTCGCGGCAGTTGCATCACATGAAAGATTTCACACTCCCCCTTGCCCTTTTCTGCATCTACATGCCGTTGATCGGTGCTGCCACTGGGCTGATGGCGAGTTATGCCATTGGTCTCAACGTCGGCACTGGAACACTGTTTATGGTTCTCTGCGCCAGCGCTTCCTACATCGCGGTGCCTGCCGCCATGCGACTGGCCCTTCCGCAAGCGAAAACAGCAATCTACCTGCCGATGTCACTCGCCATCACTTTCCCATTCAACATTGTCGTAGGCATTCCGGTCTACCTGCTCTTGGCCAAACGGATCCTTGTCTGAATGCGTTCTAATGGCTGGCAAGCCATTCCTGTTTGAGCTGGTTTGCAGCCCGCAGCTGTTCAGCGGTCATCTTTTTGGAGAGTTCGCCAATATTTTCCCGGGATGTGGCATCGCCGCTGCCTGCGGCCAGGTCAAACCACATATAGGCTGACACATCGTTTTTTTCCACGCCGCGCCCTGCCTTGTACATCAGGCCGAGATAGCTGCGCGCTGTTGCATCTCCCTGGTCTGCGGCTTTGGCAAACCATTTCAGGGATTCCGTATCATTGTTGGATACGCCAACCCCGTCATAATACATGATGCCAAGCATGGTCTGCCCCAGGGCATTTCCCTTGGTGGCGGCTTTCTGAAACCACTTCAAGGCCTCGGCGGGGTCCTTCATTACACCCAACCCATCAAAATAGAGACCGCCGAGGCGACTCATGGCTTCGGCAAATTCCTGATCGGCGGCTTTGCGATACCACTTCAAGGCTTCGGCCGTATCTTTCTTGACGCCCAATCCCTTCTGGTAGGACAGCGCAAGCCGGTTCTGGGCCGAAGCGAGTCCCAATTCTGCGGCCCGCGCGTAAAACCGTGCGGCCACCTCGTCATCCCTTGGAACACCCTGACCATTGGAATACATAACGCCCAAGGAATTTTTCGCCATGGCATTGCCCTGTTCTTCCGCCAGGCTATACCATTTGAAGGCTTCGGCATAATTCTTCGCAACGCCTTCGCCCCGGTAATAGGCCATGCCAAGGTTGAACTGGCCAATGGCAAAGCCCTGGTCTGCTGCCCTGCGATACCACCGCGCGGCCTCGGCAGGATCCTTGATGACGCCCAATCCCCTGGAATAGAGCGTGCCCAAATTGGTCTGTGCAGGCGGATAGTCCCGCTCGGCGAGGGGTCTCCAGAACGACACGGCGGTTTTGTAGTCGCCCCGCCGGAAGGCAGCCACACCTTCCTGGTTCTGCACGACCTTTGATCCGCGCAGCGGCTGCTCCGAGATAGAGGCCTGCGCCACGGTGCCGGTATCCGCCAACAGTCCAGCGCTGAGGCACAGGAATATGAACAAGGTTTTCTTCATGCCGTCGTCTCCAATCGGCCGTGCCCGTCGCCACCCAGAATTGGTGTTCACCGGGAACAGGAACCAAATCAAACGCTGATTCGAAGGTTACGTCGCGGCGGGGAATCCTGACAAGGCCACCGCTTCATTTTTATAGCGCTGTTGCGGTGGTGTCACTGTGACGCAGTCAACAGTCCACGCTTCCGCCCGTGAAAACTTTCCGCGAAAAGGAATAGCCGAAGAGAAGGTCGTAGGTTCCATCTGATGACTTGATGCAACATACCATCGAGGCACGGGCATCGCTGCCGGGTGTTGCCGGGCAGGAGACCAAAGCGGCCTGAGTTTCTCATGGCATCTTGTATTTTCCTGTAAACGCGCCGGTGTTCGCATCGGTGCACGGACACATTTTGGCCCAATTCGGAGAGAGATTGGCCTTAGCAAGTTTCTTGCATACGTCAGACAATCAGAAAAATGGAGAACGTCATGATCAAATCACTGCTCGCAACCGCTGCCATTCTCGCAGCACTTGCCGGCCCCGCATTTGCCAACAGCTGCCCCACGCTTGCAGCAAAAGCCGAAGAAGCCCTGAAAACCGCAACACTGGACGATGCCACAAAGGCAAAGGTGACAGAGCTGATCACCACCGGCAAAGCTGCCCACGAGGCGGGCAACCATGCGGAATCGGAAGCCCAACTTGGTGAGGCGTTGAAGCTTCTCGGCATCTAACGCGAAAACCCGATCCATTGAAGAAAGGGGAAGCGTCCCCTTTCTACTTTCTCCAGGCACTTTCTCCGAAGGCTACGCCGCGGAGGCAATTCCTGGCGAGGCTGCTCCTTCAATTTTTCAGCGCTGTTGCGGTGGTGTCGCTGTGATGCAGTCAACAGTCCACGCTACTGCCCGTGAAAACTTTCCGCGAAAAGGAATAGCCGAAGTCACAGTCGTAGGTTCCATCTGAGGACTTGATGCAATTCAGGCCGTTGCCGTCAGCTTTCTCCATGCCGCCGGTGCATTCCTCTTTCACCGCTTTTGCGCGCATGCCATCGAAGAGAAGCTTTGCGGCTTTGCCGGTGACCTGGAATGACAGCACACACGCATCAGACTTCAGGCCACCCGCACACGCTTCCTCGCCAAGGAAAGCGTTGCCCTGCAGCGGGACGGAATCCTCGGCGACGGCTGGAGACGCCAGGAGGAAGATGAGTGCGAGGTGACGGATGCTAGCCATTTCGTGAATCCCGAAGTTTGAACCTAGCGGCAGTGTGCAACAGGAGGAGTGGCGCGGCAAGCCGCCATGGTTTCAACCTTCCGCAACGACAATAAGGAGAACGGCATAATCCTGTTTGCTACACCCCGCCGACCAGCGATGTCCGCTTCGGGGCGAGGCAGATATTCCTTATCGGAGGACACATGTAATTAACGGGCTAATAGCAGAATCAAGTTTCTTATAGTTAATGTAGTTTATGCGTTTTACTGAATCAGGCCCTGCAATTCCAGACGAGCTCCTTTTGGCGCGTGATCAAGGACGTGTGGTCTTTTTCTGTGGAGCTGGTGTCTCTCTTGCCAAAGCTGACCTTCCCGATTTCTTTGGCTTGGCTGAACAAGTAACCAGCAGACTTGGCGTTTCAGAAGATAGCGCTGCTCTAAAAACGCTCAGGACAGCGCAAACTGTAGGCGATGGATTGATTTCCGCGGACCGCGTGTTTGGATTGCTTGAGCGTGACTTTCTCACCCGCGATATTGAAAAAGCTGTAGCCGAAACTCTGAAACCCAAATCGTCCGTTGATTTAACTGCACATCAAACTCTCGTGAGACTTGCAACAACAAGAGAAGGACTTGTTCGGCTTGTAACTACCAATTTTGATAGGCTCTTTGATGTTTGCCATACAAAGATGCCTTCCCATCAACCGCCAAAGTTACCAATAACGTCAAGGCCAAGTGATTTCCATGGCGTTGTTTATTTGCACGGCAAAGTAACGAGCGAATATGATGGGGCAGAGGGTGACGGGTTTATACTTTCAAGTTCAGATTTCGGAAGGGCCTATCTTTCCGATGGTTGGGCGACTAAGTTTTTTAGAGAAATCATAGAAAAATTCTACGTGGTTTTTGTGGGTTATGCTGCCGATGACCCGCCTGTAAACTACCTCCTCGAGGCGCTCAACAAGTCGAGTGGAAAACTCGAAGGCGTCTATGCCTTCCAGTCTGGAGATTCCAACTTTGCGAACTCTAAGTGGAGCCATAAAGGTGTTGAAGCCATCTCTTATGAAGCGACAGACAAGCACTCCGCACTGTGGCACACACTCGAAGTATGGGCCGAAAGGGCTGATAATCCAGATGCATGGATTGAGCGAGTTGTCACAAAGGCCAAGAATGGACCTGAATTTTTAGCGCCCCATGAACGAGGACAAGTCGCCCATGTTGTTTCGACAATTGAAGGGCTCCGCAAGTTTACTGATGTTGACAAACCTCCACCCGCGACCTGGCTATGTGTTTTCGATCCCTACCAGCGCTACGCTAAACCGGGTAACGAAGGACGTTTCGACAAGAAAGGCGCCTACGTCGACCCCTTTGATTTGTATGGTTTGGATTCCGATCCAGTTCCCGAAAAAATTGACCCTGAATCGCACTATGCAAAGCGTGAAAAGCCAAAAGATGTCTGGGACGCATTTGCACCAAACAAACTTGATCGATTGAACCTTCGAAATGAAAATTTTGGTGCTTTGCGTGGGCACGGGGCTTCGAATGTCCCTCGTCTCCCTTCAAGGTTGGATCACTTTGGCGTTTGGTTTAGAAAGATTGCGAACCAGCCCGCAACTGTTTGGTGGGCCGCTCGCCAGACGTGTTTGCATCCGGACATCAGGGAACAAGTCAGATGGGAACTAGAAAGAAAGGATGTGATCATAGCCCCCGACGTAGCAAAGGCTTGGCGCTACCTTCTTGACTATTGGGACGAAGATCATAAAGAATCCAATCGTGATTGGTATAGATTGGGCGCAGAAATCAAAAAGGGCGGTTGGGAAGAAATTGCAATACGGAAATATGCTGTAATCGCCCAACCCTATCTCGAGGTTAAACAGAACTTTTGGGGCGGCGTTATCCCGCCAACAGCTGGGACAGACTTTTCAATGCGCGATTTGATCAGCGTTGATGTTTCGTATCCCGATCTGCCGAGTAACATTGAAGTTCCAGATGAATCGTTAAATGTTTTGGTCGTTGAGTTGCGACGTAACTTGGAAACTGCGCTTGAGTTGGAAACTGAAATTGGTGGCTTTGGCCTTTCCATCAACTCACCAATTACTCCCGATGAAAATGCAGAGGGAGACAATCACAGGCGAAGTCATGGCCTGTTTGCTTGGATTTTGTGTTTTATCAGACACTTTGACAGGCTATTGGTGAAAGACATTAGCGCCGCACGATCTGAGTTCGACAGATGGCCGAAAGACGATGACACAATATTTGCGAGACTTAAGATTTGGGCAGCCGGAAAGAGCGAATTTATTGGTGGAGATGATTTCGGCTTAATTGTTGAGGGTATTTCAAATTCAGCTTTTTGGGATAGCGGTCATTCGCGCGATCTTCTTTTGACGCTTTCAAAAAGATGGAATGAGCTGAGTCTAGAAACCACCCGCAAGCTGGAAAAACGCCTACTCGATGGACCAGAAATTTGGGATAATGAACCGGTCGAGGAATTTGGAGAGCGAAAATCCTGGGCAACAGTCAATCGACTTAACTGGTTGAACGCACAAGGTTGTAAGCTTTCATTAGACATTGAAGCAGTTACCTCGCAGCTTCGCAAAGCAGCCCCTAGTTGGAAACCCGAGTTTGCTATTGAAGCGGCGCGATCGTTGGAGGGTCGCACTAGCTGGGTACGCACCGATACTGAAAGTTCCGCTCTCGTAAATGAAACAATTGCAACTATACTGCCCAAGGCAGAGGAACTTTCACGACGACGGGGTATTGAATTTGTCAAACACGATCCATTTGCTGGTTTATCAATTCAACGACCAGTTCGAGCATTTGCTGCGATTAGACTTGCAGCAAAAAAAGAAGATTTCCCTGAATGGGCTTGGAGAACGTTCCTTAATCCAGAGAACCGCAAAAATGACAAGCCAAAGCTAACAGCATTTGTTGGCGAGCAAATTACCAGATACAGCAGCGAACATATCGCGGGCGTTATTCGGCCTTTAGCTGACTGGCTTCAGAAATCTGCGAAAGTTATTGCTGCTCAATATCCCGATTTGTTTTCTCGGCTCGTTGCCAAAGCAACTGATGTTTTGGCTTTAGAGCCCAAAGGGAGTTCAAGCGGTATCGTTCGCAGCAACAAAGAGCCCGATTGGACGATGGAATCTATCAATTCGCCAACCGGTGACATTGCCGAGGCTCTTTTTGACGATCCACAAAAGAATGATCTGAAAGCCCGGCAAGGATTTCCACAAAAGTGGTTGCACCACGTGGAAAAATTACTCGCCTTGCCAGGCGATCTTCGCAGGCACGCTTTGGTGATATTTGCCCACAATCTGAGTTGGTTTTTCTATGTCGATCCAAAATGGACAAAAGCGAATCTTTTATCGCTACTTTCTTCAGAAAACCAAGGAGACTACCAAGCACTATGGAGCGGATTTTTGTGGGGTGGAAAGGCTGAAGGGAGTAAATTTTTTTCTATACTTAAACCTCACATGCTTACTTTGGCAAAATCGCACTCCATCGAAAAGCGTGGTCATGCAGAAGTGCTAATTGGATTGCTACTGTCGGCTTGGGCAATCAAAGATGCAGAGACCCAAAAAAGGTGGGTTACGAACAATGAGCTTCGCGACGTACTCCTTCATTCCGGTGATGATGTTCGCACACGCGTCCTTTGGCAGGCCGAGAGTTGGTCACGTGAAGATAAGGATAAGTGGTCTCCTTTGTTGGTCGAACTTCTAGGAGACGTTTGGCCACGCCAAATTGCAGCGAAGTCAGGGCTAGTATCTGCTGGGCTGTGTGATATTGCGTTTTCGGACGAAGGTCATTTTCCCCAGTTAGCCAAAATCGTTCTGCCGCTACTTACAAAAATTGATCAGGATCATTTGTCATTACCAAACCTTAGGCGGTCCAAGGATAACATCGTAGATCTACATCCCATTGAAACTTTAGCCCTCCTCCATGCCGTTCTACCGGATAAAGTCTCCGCATGGCCTTACGAAATCGAAAGTACGATTGCTCGGATTGCTGAGGCCGATAGTTCGCTTAACAATGATGAGCGTCTGCTGGAATTGAAAAGAAAATGGAATGCACGATGATTATTCGACAATAGCAGTCAATGCAAAAGGAGCTCACCTGTAAAGGGGTTGCGCCCACTTTAACAGTCCGCTCAGAGTCATTCACGTCAATTTCGCTGCTTTGACCTTATGTCTGGTTAGCAATTAACTCCAGACATGGCGCGTGGCAACCAACCGTGGGTTTCAGCCTTCCACACCCACGATGAAGAGGACGGCGTAGTCCTGCTTGTCACAACCACCGACCAGCGGCATCGCGGCACCCGGCTCGACCGGGAACTGGCTTTGCTGCGCCGAGGCCGGCGTGCAGGACGCGCTGTTTGCTGCTGGCGTGTAACGCGCAGAACGGCAGCGCAGGTGGGTGACATCATACAGCGTTGCGCCGTCGGCCAGTTCCCAGCGCTGGGTTCCGTTGGCGTCTTTTGGGTAAACGGTCAGGGTCGTTTGCACCTCGCGGTCACCGTTCACCAGATACTTGCCGGGAGCAAGGGAGAAGTCGGGCTGCTCCATGATCAGCCCATGCTCTTCAAGCCACCAGTCCGACGTGTCGAATTTCCATTGCGACGGCGCTACGCCGCCATCGGCAATCAATTGCTCATAATTGCGCAGCCTCACACCGCGCGGGCCTGGATCCAGCCGCCACACGCCCCAGTTTTCCGCACCAACCCCGCCCTTGGCACTCGCGTCACCGAGGGCCGCCAGGAATTGCGTGGGAATTGATTTGAACGTGGTTTCGGCTTGGGCTTGGGCCCTGCCATGCACGGCGATGCCAAGCGGTCCACTTGCGAGAAGCATTCCGGCCAACTGGCGGAGGAAATTGCGTTTGTTTGTCATGGATGTTGACCTCCTGTCGATCACAAGCATTCAGATATCATACTTCTGTAAGGGTTTCCTGTTTCTTTCTGTCACTCCACACCCATTACCAGTCCCTCAATGTCATGTTTCTGGGTGATCGGCACGAGCGTATCGACCACGCGGCAGATGAGGTGGTCGCGCACGGTGGTGGGCAGCGCGTCGTGATAGTCCTTGGTCACCATCATATCGTGCAGGGCCGCGTGGCCGGCACCTGGCGCATCGATGCCGAGCACCATGACGGGACGCGCGATGGGTGAGGCGTGGGTGGTTCCCCGATGCATGGTAAGGGCCGAGCGGCAGGAGATGTCGCCCATCTGCGGAAACTTGCGCACACCGCGGGTTGCGAACGCCGACCATATGTCTTTTGGCGGAAACATCTCATGGTTCCAACTGCGCCCGCAATCCCATTGGGTGCCGGGTGCGATTTCGAAGGGGCCCATGTCAGGCGTCACGTCAACGCCTGTAAGATTGAATGCCAGCGACGTGATGCGCCGCTCCACATAGGTTTCAGGGGGTGACGGAAAATCCCGGTGCCATGGCTGGTTTTTAGCGCCCTGAAACGGCGTGTCGAAACCGATCTCGACAATTTCATAGTTAGGCCCGCACACCGCCGTTGCCATGCCAACCACCCAAGGGTGGGCGGCAAGCCCGGCAAAGCCGCGAAAATCCTGCGGGTGAATTTCAACATACCAGCGCCGTGGTCCGCGTCCCACGGCACCACCCGGGCGCTGGATGGCGGGCCAGAACGCGGCCATCATGTCCTCGCGCATGTCCTCCACCCAGGCACGCGTGAACGCGCCTTTAAGCGCAACAATGCCATCCCGGTTCAGGGTTTCAACATTGCCGGCAATCACGCCATCATCCATCGGAGCCTCCATCATAAAGCTTACTGATAGCAGCTTACCGTGACGTCGCCCAGTCAACGCACAATTTTGAAGTTGTAGGCGGGCTGGCCTAGGACACCGAAAATGGTGAGCCACAATGGCAACAGCATTTCGACGCCACGTGACGTGGCAATGCCGCCAAGGTCCATGATATCGGTCCAGCCAAATGCGCTGAGCAAGCCGTGAACCAGTTTCTTGGCCTCAGCGTCATCACCGCTCATGAACACAGTGCTGTCGCCCGGAACCATTGCAGGATTGACCATCACAAAGGCATTCATGGTGTTGAGTGACTTCACCACGCGCAGGTTTGGATAGGCAGCCTGTATGCGTTCACCGAGACCTGTTCCTGCAATATCCGTTGCACCTGATTTCGGTGGCATGCCCTTTGCAAAATCGAGATCGTTTGAAACATCAAGCAGAACCTTGTTACCGGCTTTTTCCAGCCTGGCTTGCGTCAGCGTTTGCAAAGCTGTTGACCCGTTGCTGGCATTGACGATCATGTCGCCAAAATTGGCGGCTTCCGCAAATGTGCCTACGGACACGGCCGCATTGGTTTTGTGCCATACGCCAAAGGCCGGCATGCCGAAAGCGTTTGGTTCGCTTGTTGCCAAAGACTTGGCCACATCGCGCGTGCCGATCATCACCTTGTGGCCCTTGGCAACCAAAGCCGCTGCCAGGGTTTGACCGACCATACCTGTTCCTAAAACTGCAATTTTCATAGTGACCTCCAAATGATGTTGTGTTGACGAGGCCTTTGTGCGGGATTTATTAGATATGAAAAAGACATGGAAATTCACATAACCATCAACTATAAGTTTATAATCAAAGGCGTGTCAGGAGCGCGATGAAACATCTTCAATCCACATTGCCGGGCTTGATCAGCGCCATACAGGTGGCTGATAGCGGCAGCTTCACGGCAGCGGCCAAGGTGCTTGATCTCACCTCGGCAGCCGTGAGTAAAAACGTTGCAAAGCTGGAGGCGGGTCTGAAAGTCAGGCTTTTCAACCGCACCACACGAAGACTTTCACTCACCGAGGAAGGCAAGGCCTTCATTGCCCAGGCGCGTGTTGGAATGGAGATGCTTGATGATGCATCCAAACAGGCTGCCCAGGGGTTGAAGCCGCAAGGCATGGTGCGGATCAATTGCCCTGTTGGCTTTGGCCGCAACTACATCGTGCCAGTGCTTCCCGCGTTCTATGAACGCTATCCCGATGTGCAGTTGGACCTGCATCTGAATGATCAAACCGTTGATCTGGTTGGTCAAGGATTTGACATTGGCATCCGCGGCGGCAGTCAGCCTCCGGAAGGCATGATCGCCCGCAAGATTTTCGATATCTCCATGGTGCTTGTTGCAAGCCCACGTTATCTCAAAAACCGTGGCACACCGAAGAGCCGCAACGATCTTGCAGGGCATGATATTATCAAAGTGAAATTCCTGAATGGCCGCTTGCTCCCTTGGGCTTTCAATGAACCCATTGACGGGAAGGACCACGTCACAATCTTTGAGGCCGATGCCAAGTTGCTGCTTTCCGATCCGGACGTCGTGGTGGATGCAGCTTTACACCATATGGGCATTGCGCATGTCGGAAGTTACCATGCCTATGATGCATTGAAGCGTGGTGATTTGGTTGAGCTCCTTCCGCGTCAGCGTCTGGCAACCGGGATCAGCATGTCGATGTTCTATCCGCATCGTACGGGTTTGGCTCCAAGAGTGCGGGTCACGGTGGATTATTTGCTGGCGCAATTTTCGAAAGAGCTAGCGCTGCACGATTCAAAGCCAGCGCCAATAAACAAAAGCCGTTCTGGAAAACCGCAGGTCAGCGCCGGGTCCTGACGAATATGAAAGCAACAGGGCTGCACCGCGGCCAACAAAAACCGCCAGGCTTTCCAGGCCTGGCGGTTTGCTTATCGTGTCGTTTGTCAGGCGAGGCAGAAGCCTACGGAGTCCTCATTGTAATTGCCGATATAGGCGCTGTTCAAGATCGTCCGGTCATAGACCCTGAGGATCAGGGCATAACCGCAGGGTGCCATGCCTGCCGTGTTGAGCGTGAATGCACCTCCTACAATGCCGGGATCGGCGATGCCGCCTCCGACAATCTTGTCGGACGTACCGGAAGATGGTGTCGGCAGTTGCGGGTTGAGTGACGCATCATTCGGGTAAACAGCGAAGGAATAGCTGTGGAAATGCGCGTCGCTTGCCGTGAAGTTCCCGGTGAGAACCATGCCGGGTGAACCCTTGCTGCACAAAACACCCATGCCCATGGTGAAGTTCAGGTCGGCAACCGGTGCCTCGTTGTCAATCCGGATCGCCACCACCGTGCTTGGCATGTCGTGGGCGGGGTTTCCATCGACGTTCAAGTCAAGACGCAGGTCGTAGGTTTTACCGTTTTCGGCAGCGCCCGTGTGCCACTGCATCAGGATGTTGCTGTCAACGAATTGTGGCGCATAGTCCTGATAGCCGTAGTAGCCAAGCGCATCGGCATGGATGGTTTTGCTGACCGCAAATATGTTCGGCGGAGTGAGCACACTCAGGGTCAGGCCATCAGGTTCGTTCACCAGCGGCACATAGGACGAATCCGCTGCGCCATGGGGCTTGATGAGGATACGGTATTTGCTGGACGAGAGACCATTGATGATCTTGCCGGCAATATCCACCCGGCCGCCAAACGGGCTCATCGTTGCCGTGAAACCGTTAAACACGCTCGTACCCGAGGCATAACCGCTTGCATCGATCTTGTGCGTTGCCATCTGGCCAACGGATGCAACGACGGGATAGACATCACCGGGGTGAATGACGTTGCCACTGTCAACAAGCACGGCTGTTTCTTCACGGTTGCCCCACACCGGCACGTGGTTCGGGTTATTGCCGGGTGCGGGTACCTGCCATGAAAGAATGGCGCGGATCGGAATGATGCGCGGTCCCTCCTTGCAGGGCTTCCGGTATTTCTGCAGGTTGGCCTGCAGGAAGACCGAATATTCGAGGCCTTCCTCGGGCATCTTCGCATAGTCGTAAACCCTGACGGCCGCAGTGCCGAAACAGGTTTCGAAACTGCCGTTGTTGTCCGTGTCACCCCAGAAGGTGACATATTCGGTGCTGCCTGCAGTGCAGGGTCCGCCGGAATAGCCGTTGGGTTTTTTCACGCGGATAACACCTGCCAGCGTATCGGTTTGCTGGTCATAGCCCACGCATTCCAGTTCCTCGTACGAGGTATTGCCGTCAGTCGGCTGGAAGAACCCGACATATTTCGACCAGTCAATATCGAGATTGAGGAACGGACCTTTCGCAACACTCGCCATGTCACTGGCAAGGAAACCATGCATCTCCTTGAAGGCAAAGCGATGGGGTTCCACGTCTGTGCCCTTGTAGAGCTTGAACAGGTCACCTGCGGAATGGCTGGCATGTTCAAGCACCTTCAGTTCCTGCCCTGTATCGACGATGTCGTGGATATGGGATGGCAGTTCAATCTTTGCAGCCGCAATCAGATCCTTGAAGATGATGAGCTTTCGCGGTTCAATGGCAATGTTGGTGTTGTGCACTTCACCCCAGACGGGCTGGAAGTCGGGGTCGTTTGCTGGCGGATTGAAATTCCACGACAGGATTGCCCGGCACTTGATCAGGCTGGGATGGAAGCAGATAGGCCGCGGCGGGCTGATTTTCAGGGTGACCGCATATTCAAGCCGCGTTTTGTTCTGGCCCACGTCGTGGGCGTTGAATGCGGAAACGCCCTGGTCAGCCCACGTCACACCACCATCATGGGACAGATAGAAGCGCACATATTCAGGCGTTCCCGGCTGGCAAATACCGCCGCCGTAGCCGGATGTCTGCTTCACAAACACCACGGCATGCAGGCGTTCAAACTGGGGCTGATAACCAACACTGCCAATTTCTTCATAGGATGTGTTTGGCACAACCTTGGAAGCTGCCTTTTTGTTGTCTGTCGGCACCTTGCCGAAAGAGCCTGGATTCGCAAGCAGCAGGCTGCGGAAGTTTTGCCGTGCCGTGGACATTTCGCTGGTCAGCGCCGGACGTGTGATACCCTTGTCTTTGAGTGATTGCTTCATGACATTCTCCATTCATGTGACACTGGTTTTTGGCCCGAACGAAGCGTCCGGTGCCTGGCACCTTCAGGGGAAACTCGGTTCCCGCATGGTGTGGACCAGCACTGCACCCGTCTGGGGCGCTTGGCTGTGACATGCCTCACAGTGGGCGGCCAACTTGCGGCGAATGGCGCATTTGGTGAATGAAAACACCGACTTGACTCAACATTAAATTCATTTAATGAAAATCGTGATGCGTTCACACGGCAACCTTGAGTCGCTCAGGGTGCTTACTCAAATAGGAATACGGCCAAAAATGAAGAAATTGATTATACTTGCTGCATTTGCGGCATGCGTGAGCTTTGCCCCGCTGGCAAATGCTGCAACGATTACGTTTACACCAGGTGACGCTGCCGTTCCGGTATCGCCTGCCTTCGGTTCATTGGTTCCAGGCGGTGCATTGGGAACCAACTACAAGGCCTTTGGCGTTGATTTTTCCTATGGTGGTGTGGAAGGCATTTTTAATGATCCACCATTGGGATTTGGCGGGATTAACGGTTCAGGAAACCTCGATTTGGTTACGGGCGTTGATGGCCGGATTGTTCTCGAAAACACATTGACCTCGGCCACAACGAATTATTTTTACGCTGAAGCCGGAAATGCGGGCGTGGGAACATTGACACTGAAGGTTTTTGACATTGCCATGAATGTTCTGGCGACCGTGCTGAATGGCCCGCCAAACGGCAGCAATGGCCGGACAACCTTTTCCTACACGGGTGCTGGCATTGCTTTCTTCAGCATTTTCGGTGGCGACACGTTTGGTGTCAATGAAATCCGCCTGAACACGCCAACAGCTGTCAGTGCCTCAACCGTTCCCGTTCCGGCAGCCCTGCCCTTGCTCGGTGCTGGTTTGGGTCTTCTAGGCATTGCCAGTCGCCGCAAGCGTAAAGCCCGCGCTTAACCCAAGCGTAAAGCTTAACGCGAGAGATATCAGCCAGCCCAGAAATGGGCTGGCTTTTTTGTCGGGTTCCCCGCTAGTCTCCCGCTATGGACATCCGGCAGATTCAATACCTTGCGGCGCTCGCCCGCGAGAAACACTTCACGCGGGCAGCAACGGCTTGCAATGTGACACAACCCACGCTTTCGGGCCGTATCCGCCAGCTGGAGCAGGAGCTTGGGGTTCCCATTGTCGAGCGCGGCCAGCGCTATATCGGTCTCACGCCTGAGGGAACGCGGGTGTTGAAATGGGCCCATCTCATTCTCGACAATTGGCAATCGCTCAATCAGGAGCTGGCGCAGATCAAGGGCAAGAAGGGCGAGCTTGTCGGACGCCTTGTGCTGGGCGTGGTGCCGTCGGCGCTGCCCATGGTCTCGCAGCTCACCAAGGCCATGCAGGTCGCACATCCATCGGTGGATTTTTCCATCCTGTCGCACAGTTCGGAAGATATCATCCGTGCACTGAATGATTTTTCCATCGAGGCCGGGATCACCTATCTCGACAATGAGCCGGTCGAGGGCCTGCTGCAGGCGGAGCTTTACCGCGAGCGCTATTGCCTGTTTGTGAGCGAGACGCACGAGTTGGCCACCCAGAAAACCGTCACGTGGTTTGAAGCCGCGCAAATTCCGCTGTGCCTGCTCACCCCCAACATGCAGAACCGCCGCATCGTGGACCGCGCCTTTGTGGCCGCCAACGCGCACCCCAGCCCCCGGCTTGAAACAAATTCGATCATGAACCTGTTTTCATCGGTGCGCACCATGGGGCTTGCCTCCATCATGCCAGATTATTTCCAGAACGCGCTTGGCCCGATGGAAGGCGTCAAAGCCGTGCCCTTGGTGGAGCCCGTCGTGGAACACGCCGTGGGGCTGGTAGCGGTGCGGCGCGATCCGCTCTCGCCCTTGGTTGCCGCCCTGTTTGCGGCGGCAAAGAAAATGACGGCGGCTTAAAAGATTTTATCAACCGGCATTCCCAACGCCATGGCGCCGGCATATTCGGCTTGCGGGCCGGGCTGCATGGGGTGATAGCGCGCGCCCTGCACATCGCGGAACCGGCGCTCCAATCCTTGCGCGCGGTAGAAGCCAGCACCCCCTGCTGCCTCCATGGCCAATTCAACGGCGCGAATGGCATGTTCGGCCACAAGGCGCCGTCCAATCATGATGTCATTCACGGTTTCGGCAGACGGCGCATTGCGGCCTACGACGTCGAGCATATAGGCGTGGGCGATCTGGGCACCACGCAATTCGGATTCCATCTGCCCCGCAAGTTGAACAAGATGATGGTCCTGTCTGCGCTTTTTGGCCATGCCAATGGCCAAGTCGCGGGCACTTTCGGCCACACCCAGATAGACGCCGTAGATCAATGGAAACGCAATCGTGGCGATGATTTGGAACAGGGGATGCCATTCGCCTGCGTTGCGCTTCAATGCAACACCTGCGTCTGGAACCACATGGCCATTGATCACCACGTCATTGGATGCAGTCCCCCGCATACCGAGGGTTCGCCACACCGGATCAATGCTTACATGGGGTGAATTCATGGGAATGCCGAAGTGCAGAACCTTTGGTTCTTCGCCCTCCTCCTCAAGAACGGCGCTCGTCATCAGCAGGCCACCCGCCGGAGCCGCTGAGCTGAAAATCTTGCGCGCTGTGATTTTATAACCGCCATCAACACGCTCGGCCTTGCCCGAACCTCCCACCCAATCGGACCCGCCGCTGGACAGCAGGATGATCTTTTCAGTGGCCACTCGTTTCAGCAATGGCTCCACTGCCGCGATCTTCTGGTGCTGCCAACGCCACGCAGGAATGGCCACTTGATGGGTGTGCATGGCAAATGCCAGGGCGGTTGAGCTGCAATGGTGGGCAAGGATGCGCAACATGTCGGCCAGCTCATTGATGTCAGCACCACCACCACCCAATTCCTTCGGCACGCCTGCCTCGACAAGGCCTGATGTTTTGAGGGCTTCATAATTTTCCGCAACGAAGCAATCGGTTTCATCGGCAACGGCAGCGCGGGCGGCAAAATCCTGTCCCAGCGCATCGGCGCGGGCAATCAGGTCACGGGGTTGTATCGGGCTGGCTTTCAGTTTCGCAGTCATGTTCATGGCGGTCTCCTCGTCGTGTCACCCCCTCCGTTTTTGATTTTGCGCCGATGGGCAGATGCACGCCAGTCCTGAAACTGTACTGCTCTGCGTTTTTGGCGGTCTGTGAGGCCTGTTGGTGGTACAGATTCTGTACTATGGGGCGGTCTGTTTTCATGCTAGTGTTCAACACGTGGGGGCGACGTAAACACAGGTCAGCGTGATGTCCCAACATGGAAGTTACGGCCAGTTCTGCCCGGTTGCGATGGCGGCAGAAATTTTCTGCTCGCGTTGGACAGCCCTCATATTGCGCGAATTCATTGCGGGAACGCGGCGCTTCAACGATCTCAGGCGTGGCGTTCCGCGCATGTCGCCGTCACTGCTTTCCAAGCGGCTGAATGAAATGCGCGAGGCGGGCATCATTGAGGAGGTTTCCTCAGCTAAGGGTGCCAAGGAATATCAACTCACCAAAGCGGGCGAAGAGCTCACACCCGTGGTCATGGCGCTGGGCAATTGGGGGCAGCACTGGATTGAATCGCGCGTCTCGCTCAAAAATCTCGATCCCTCGCTGCTGATGTGGGACATGCGCCGCTGGCTGGACCCCAGGCCCCTGCCCAAGCGGCGTTGCACCATCGCCTATCATTTTCCAGAAATTGAAAAGGCACCGCAGCGCTATTGGCTTGTGGTTGAACCCCATGGCGACGTGGACCTGTGCAGCACCGACCCCGGCTTTGATGTCGATCTCTTTGTGTCAGGGTCGCTGCGCGCCATGACCGCGATCTGGATGGGCATCACGACCGTTGCCAAGGAAGTGGCCAGCGGCCATCTCGACATTCAAGGCGACCGGAAAATATCCGCCGCCATGCAGCAATGGCTCGGCCTCAGCCCCTTTGCGAAGGAGAAAAGCCGGTTGGCGGCGTAGAGGTAGCAAACACTCTATTTTTTATCATTGCCCCCGCATCCCCCAACCTAATTTGTCATCCCCGCACCTCCTTAATTGTCATCCCCGCATTTATTGCGGGGACCCATCTCACTCCCTGTGTTGGTGTTTGAGTGTGTTGAAAAATGGGTCACCGGAACAAGTCCGGTGATGACAAAAAAGGGGGTGCGGGATGACAATTAAGGGGGGTGCGGGGATGACAAATAAAGGGGATAGGGGGTGATGCGGTGATAACAGATCAATGGAAAAATTTCGCTCACAAAATCTGCGGGTACAAATCCACCCACTGCGGATTTTCCCTTTCTATCGTATTGATTTTCCACTGACGCGGCCACTTCTTCATGGTTTTTTCGCGCTGGATCGCCAGTTGCACATCGGCAAAATTTTCAAACCATACGAGCGTGTGGACCTTGTAAGTCTGTGTGAAGCCTTTGTGCTCGCCCGATTTGTGCTGCGTGATCCGCGTTGGCAAATCACCAGTGACACCAATGTAAAGCGTGCCATTGCGCTTGCTCGCGAGAATATAAACGGCATAGATGCGTTCATCCATGGACAAGCGGTAAATCATCGCACAGCATAAACATACACCCAACTATTTGTCATCCCACCCCCATTGTCATCCCCGCATTTATTGCGGGGATGACGATTAGAGGGAGAGTTTGGACGTGATGACAAAATGACTGTAAACAGTCGCTGGTGCTTCATTTCTCATAGACTTCGTCTATCACTCCATAGCCCGCCACAATTGGCGCTTTCCGTGGGTTTCTGCAATACTGGGGTATGTCCAAAAAAACCACTCTCATTGAACTTCGCGCACCCAAACATGAAACGGCGAGCCGGATTGCGGCGCGGTATGACAACAGGCCTGATGCCTTGCTGGAAATCCTGCATGACCTGCAGCATGACATGGGCCATGTGCCGGAGGCAGCTTTGCCCGTTTTGGCCAAGGCGTTGAATATATCGCGCGCCGAGGTGCATGGCGTGATGACGTTTTACCATGATTTCAGGGCCAAGCCTGCAGGCCGTCATGTGGTCAAGATGTGCAAGGCCGAGGCTTGCCAGTCCATGGCGGGGAATGAATTGGCCGAGGCCGCGCAGAAATCGTTGAAAATCAAGTTCGGTGAAACCACGTCTGATGGAGCGATCACATTGGAGGCTGTATATTGTCTGGGCCTGTGCGCCACGGCACCTGCCATTCTGGTGAATGACCGTCCGGTTGGCCGCGTGACCCCGCAAAAATTTGCTGCTCTCGCAGCGGAGTTGGCATCATGATCAAGATTTATGTTCCGCGGGATTCCGCCGCCCGGGCCGTGGGTGCCGATGAGGTAGCCGATGCCATCCGCGCCGAAGCTGACGCGCAGAAGCTCAGTGTACAGATCATTCGCAATGGTTCGCGGGGCATGCTGTGGCTGGAGCCACTGGTGGAAGTGGAAACGCCGCAGGGTCGCATTGCATTTGGTCCCGTTGAGGTGAGCGACGTGAAGGCGCTTGTTGCATCGTCGTTTGCGCAAGGTGGCACGCTCAGTCTGGGTCTGACGGAAGACATCCCCTATTTCAAGAACCAGGAACGCCTGACATTTGCACGCTGCGGCATTACCGATCCGCTGTCTCTTGCCGATTACACATCCCTTGGCGGTTTTGCGGGTCTGAAAAAAGCCTTGGCCATGACGGGCGCTGCCATTGTTGGCGACGTCACAACCTCAGGCCTGCGCGGTCGCGGTGGTGCGGGCTTTCCCACGGGCATCAAGTGGAAGACCGTTCACGACGCCAAAGCTGACCAGAAATACGTCTGCTGCAATGCGGATGAAGGCGACAGCGGCACGTTTGCCGACCGCATGGTGATGGAGGGCGACCCCTTCATGCTCATCGAGGGTATGACGATTGCGGCACTCGCGGCCAGTGCTACCATGGGCTACGTTTATATCCGTTCGGAATATCCCGACGCCATCAACACAATGAAGGACGCAATCCGCATTTCCACAGCTGCGAACTGGCTTGGCAATCATATTCAGGGTACGGAGCATTGCTTCACGCTTGAAGTGCGGCGCGGCGCTGGTGCTTACATCTGCGGTGAAGAAACCGCCATGCTCGACAGCCTTGAGGGCAAGCGCGGCGTGGTGCGCGCGAAGCCGCCGATCCCGGCCCTGCAAGGCCTGTTTGGCAAGCCGACCATCATCAACAATGTGCTGAGCTTTGCGGCTGTGCCTTATATTCTGGCGCAGGGTGGCGCGGCTTACAAGAATTATGGCATGGGCCGCTCGCTTGGAACCCTTCCCTTCCAGCTTGCGGGAAACATCAAGCGCGGCGGACTGGTCGAGAAGGCGTTTGGCATTACGCTGCGCCAGCTCATTGAGGATTTTGGCGGCGGCACGTTCACGGGCAAACCTTTGCGTGCCGTGCAGGTGGGTGGGCCGCTTGGCTCTTATTTGCCGGAGTCAAAACTTGATCTCCCAATGGATTATGAAACCCTTGCCGCCAATGGAGCAATGGTGGGCCATGGTGGTCTGGTCGTGTTTGACGAGAGCGTCGATATGGCGCGCCAAGCCCGCTTTGCCATGGAATTCTGCGCCATCGAATCCTGCGGCAAGTGCACGCCGTGCCGTATTGGCTCGACGCGCGGTGTTGAGGTGATGGACAGGATTGTGGCCGGTGTCGAGCGCGAGAAAAACCTGATGCTGCTCGATGATCTATGCCAGACGATGACCGATGGTTCGCTCTGCGCCATGGGTGGCCTGACGCCGATGCCCGTGCAGAGTGCCGTGAAGCATTTCCCTGAAGATTTTGACCGCCGTGCAAAACTGCAAGCGGCTGAGTGAGGTAATCCCATGTTGATCACAGAAACCGATTTCGGAACGCCTCTTGCCAAGTCCACCACCATGGTGACGCTGGAAATTGACGGGCATTCCATCACCGTGCCTGAAGGCACCTCCATCATGCGGGCGGCCATGGAGATGGGCACCAAAATTCCCAAGCTCTGCGCCACGGACACACTGAATTCATTCGGCTCCTGCCGCTTGTGCCTTGTTGAAATCGAAGGCCGCAAGGGCACGCCCGCGTCCTGCACCACGCCCGTTGCCCCCGGCCTGAAAGTCCGTACACAGACGGATCGCCTCGGCGCATTGCGCAAAGGTGTGATGGAGCTTTATATCTCGGACCATCCGCTGGATTGTCTCACCTGTGCTGCCAATGGTGATTGCGAATTGCAGGACATGGCGGGCGCTGTGGGTCTGCGCGATGTGCGTTATGGCTATGAGGGCGACAACCACACAACGGCCACACGCGTGGGCGGCGAAGAGAATTTCCGCTTCAAGGAAAAAGACGAGAGCAATCCCTATTTCACGTTCGATCCCGCCAAGTGCATCGTATGTTCGCGCTGCGTGCGTGCCTGCGAAGAGGTACAAGGCACATTTGCACTCACCATTGATGGCCGCGGCTTTGCCTCCCACGTGTCGGCTGGCATGGATGAGGGATTTTTGAATTCGGAATGCGTGTCCTGTGGTGCCTGTGTTCAGGCCTGCCCCACGGCAACCCTTACGGAAAAATCTGTGATCAAACTTGGCCAGGCCGAACATTCGGTGGTCACCACCTGCGCCTATTGCGGCGTGGGCTGTTCGTTCAAGGCGGAAATGAAGGGCGATGAAGTCGTGCGCATGGTGCCTTACAAGGATGGCGGCGCCAACGAAGGCCACTCCTGCGTGAAGGGTCGCTTCGCCTGGGGCTATGCCACCCACAAGGACCGCGTGACCAAGCCCATGGTGCGCGACAAAATCACGGACCCGTGGAAAGAAGTGTCGTGGAACGACGCCATCGGCTTTGCGGCAGACCGCTTCAAGGCCATTCAGGCCAAATATGGCCGCGGCTCCATCGGCGGCATCACATCCTCACGCTGCACCAATGAAGAGGTGTTCGTGGTGCAGAAGATGATCCGCACGGCGTTCCGCAACAACAATGTGGATACCTGTGCGCGCGTCTGCCATTCGCCCACGGGCTATGGCCTCAGCAAAACATTCGGCACGTCGGCTGGCACGCAGGATTTCAAATCGGTTGATGCAGCAGATGTGATCGTGGTGATCGGGGCCAACCCGACCGATGGCCATCCCGTGTTTGCCTCGCGCATGAAGAAGCGTTTGCGCAGCGGTGCCAAGCTCATCGTCATTGATCCTCGCAAAACAGACATTGTGCGTTCGCCGCATATCGAAGCGCAGTATCATCTGCCGCTGATGCCCGGCACCAACGTTGCCATCGTCAATGCGCTGTCGCATGTCATCCTGACCGAAGGATTGGAGAACAAGGCCTACATCGCCGAGCGCTGCGACCCCATCGAGTTTGGCCGCTGGTGCGATTTCATCCGTGAACCGATCAATTCGCCCGAAACCATGGGGCTGATTGCGGGTGTGAACCCTGAGGATATTCGCGGCGCGGCCCGGCTTTATGCCACGGGCGGCAATGGTGCGATTTATTACGGCCTCGGTGTCACCGAACACAGCCAGGGTTCCACCATGGTGATGTCGATGGCGAACCTTGCGATGCTCACGGGCAATGTGGGGCGTGATGGTGTTGGCATCAACCCGTTGCGGGGCCAGAACAATGTGCAGGGTGCCTGCGACATGGGTTCGTTCCCGCATGAATATCCCGGCTATCGCCATGTATCTGACAATACGGTGCGCGAAATGTTCGAGCATGTCTGGAAGACGGCGATGGATTCCGAACCGGGCCTGCGCATTCCGAACATGCTGGATGCTGCCATGGAAGGCACCTTCAAGGGCATTTACATTCAGGGCGAAGACATTGCGCAATCTGATCCCAACACCCGGCATGTGACCGCCGGGCTGGAAAGCATGGAGTGCGTTGTGGTGCAGGATTTGTTCCTCAATGAAACCGCCGCCTTCGCCCATGTGTTTTTCCCCGGCACATCGTTTCTCGAAAAAGACGGCACGTTCACCAATGCCGAGCGCCGCATCAACCGCGTGCGTCAGGTGAAAGCGCCGATGCAAGGCAAAGACGAATGGCAGGTCGTATGCGAGCTCGCCCACGCCATGGGTTACGAAATGGGCTATGGTTCTGCCGCCGATATCATGGATGAAATCGCCGCCGTCACGCCGACGTTCAAGGGCGTGTCATTCGAGAAGCTGGACCGTCTGGGGTCCATCCAGTGGCCGTGCAACGACAATGCGCCCGAGGGCACGCCGCTGATGCATGTCGGCAGTTTCGTGCGCGGTCTTGGCCGCTTCATGATCACCGAATTTGTGCCCACCGACGAGCGCACCACGCGCTCCTTCCCGCTCATTCTCACCACGGGCCGCATCCTGTCGCAATATAATGTGGGCGCGCAAACACGGCGCACGGAGAATGTGACATGGCACACGGAAGACGTGCTTGAAATCCATCCCCATGACGCGGAACTGCGCGGCATTGCCGATGGCCAGATGGTGTCCATCGGCAGCCGCGTGGGTGCCACAACGCTCCGTGCACGGATTTCCGAACGCATGGCGCAAGGCGTGGTCTACACCACGTTCCACCATCCCGTGTCAGGTGCCAATGTCATCACCACCGAATTCTCGGACTGGGCCACGAATTGTCCCGAGTACAAGGTGACGGCCGTGCAGGTGACGCTGAGTAATCAGCAATCCGACTGGCAAAAAGATTGGGAAATCCGCGAGGACGAAAACAAGCGTATTGAGGCCAGACCCCTTGTCGCCGCTGAGTGACACCAACAAAGGGCCCTCATCCGGCCTTCGGCCACCTTCTCCCATCTTGCGACGGGAGAAGGGGCTCAATTTATCCCCTTCGCCCGTGGCCGCCAGGCCATGGGAGAAGGTGCCCGACAGGGCGGAAGAGGGCCTCTTGAACTCCATACCCGCCACCGGCATCCTGCACACC
>JANOVC010000021.1:0-17629 GCA_031417195.1 Rhodobiaceae bacterium | reverse complement strand
CCGCTGTTGGTGATCGTGTTCCGGTCGTCATCAAATCTCGCATCGGCCTACGGCGTTGCCGTCAATACATCAATGGTGGTGGACACCATTCTGGCACTCGTCTTTTTCTGGAAAGCCCGGACCCTACCTGTTGTATTCGTTATCCCTGCCCTGCTCGGCATTCTGGCAATCGAGCTCACCTTCCTGACGGCCAATGGTCTGAAACTGGCAAATGGCGGTTATATGCCCGTCATGATTGGCTCAACGATCATACTCATCATGGTGACCTGGATGCGCGGGCGCGCCGCACTGGCAGCCAAACTGCGGAAAGAATCCATTGAACTCGTCGGTCTTCTCGAAAGCCTTGAAAAACGCTCGCCAACACGTGTGGCAGGCGCCGCCGTGTTTATGCAAACCGACCCCATCTATGCGCCAAGCGCACTCATGCACAACTTGAAACACAACCGTGTTCTCCATGATATCCTTGTGTTTATTACCCTTGAGACGACGGACGAGCCACGCGCGGACCCTGATAACCGGGTAACCGTCAAACATCTGCCCTTGGGGGCCTGGCTGGTGGAAGCGCGCTTCGGTTACATGGAGCAGCCCGATGTTCCAGCGGCCCTCCGCGCCTGCGAAACCCATGGCCTTTCGATTGACCCAGCCCAGGCCTCCTATTTCCTCGGCCGCCGTGTCATCAGAATGTCAGCAAAGTCCGCTATGCCCTTTTGGCAACAGCGTATTTTCATCATGTTGGCAAACCAGTCGGCCCGGGCTATTGAATTTTTCAGAATTCCACCTGATCGTGTTGTGGAACTCGGCATGCAAATGAGTGTCTGATGGCAAGTCTGTCCCCCTTCTACAAGCCCGGCCGCTTCTGGCGCGGCAATCTCCACACCCACTCCACCCTGTCTGATGGCGCATTGGAGCCTGCAAAGGTCATCGAAGCCTACAAGAACGCCGGCTATGATTTCATGATGCTGTCCGACCATTTTATGGGTCATTATAATTGGCCCATTGCTGACACGCGCTCCCTTCGTTCTAACAACTTCACCACCATTATCGGCTCAGAACTTCACGCGCCTGTCACATCAGCAGGCGAATTCTGGCACATCGTGGCAGCAGGCCTGCCGTTGGATTTCGCACCTGCAGGCAAAACCGAAAGCGGCGAAGACCTCGCAAGGCGCGCGCATGCAAGCGGCGCTTTCGTCGGCATCGCCCATCCTGCCTGGTCACAGCTCACCATTGAAGATGGCCGCGCCTTGGATTGCGCCCATGCCGTTGAAATCTACAATCACGGTTGCGCCGTTGAGAACGACCGTGGCGATGGCTGGTATCTGCTCGACCAGTTGCTGAACGAAGGTAAACGCCTCACCGCTTTTGCAACCGACGATGCGCATTTCAAATCACCGGATTATTTCGGCGGCTGGGTGCAGGTAAAAGCCGAAAGCCTCGGCCCCGACATGTTGCTCGAAGCCTTGAAGCACGGTGATTATTATTCCAGCCAAGGCCCGCAAATTCACGACATCACAGTCAGCGGAAGTGAAATAGCAATAAGCTGTTCACCCGTCGATAACATCACTGTTCTGTGCGGCAATTCCCGCACGCTCGTACGCAATGCGAAATCAATCACCAATGCAACATTCGATTTGAAGAAACTCGAAACCGGCTGGTTGCTCAACAAAATCAGCCCTTGGTTCCGCGTCGTCTGCATCGACCACGCGGGCAAAAAGGCGTGGAGCAACCCGATCTGGAAAGACCAACTTTAATTCTTTGAATTCTGAATCAGTGGCAAAGCCAGAATTGCCAAACCTGTGAACACGGCACCTGCCATGAAGGTTGCCCATGAACCATGCGCATCCCACAACAGTCCCGCAACAACACTGGCAATGAGTGTCACGACACCGCTCACCAGACTGAAAACACCAAATGCCGTTCCACGCAAATCCGCAGGCGCCGTATCAGCCACCATCGCCGAAAGCAGGCCTTGCGTCAGCCCCATATGCAGGCCCCAAAGCGCGATACCGGCAAACAGTGCCGTCACCGACGTTGAAAACCCAAGCACAACGTCGGCCACAAGCAGAGCCACCAATCCGGCAAACAGTAGCCCGCGCCGTCCCATCCGGTCTGACAAGACACCCGCAGGGTAGGACGTGAGGGAATAAACCACACTCATCAGCACCAACACCAAGGGAATATAGCGCGCAGCCATTCCTACTTCAGACGCCTTGATCACAAGAAACGCCTCGCTGAACCGCGCCAACATGAAAAGGCCCGCCATCAAGGTCACAAACCAGAAGCGGCTGCCGAGCAACCCCGCGGTTGCCACGTTCAATCCGGGTTTGCGACTCGCTGATCCATCGCGTTCCGGCTCCTGAATGCCAAAGGCCAGAATGACAACGGCAATCAGCGCCGGAATGCAGGCAAACCACAGAACCGTACGAATGCTGTCCGCATAAAACACCATCAATCCAAAGGCGATGAGCGGCCCCGTAAAAGCACCAACAGTATCCAGCGATTGCCGCAGGCCAAAGGCTGCTCCGCGCAATTCCGGTGGCGTGATGTCCGCCACCAGTGCATCTCTCGGCGCACCACGAATGCCCTTGCCCACGCGGTCCGCCAGCCGCGCTACAAACACAGCCGTTGCCGTGTCTGCCAGCGGAAACAGCGGCTTGACCACGGCAGCCAAACCATAGCCTGCCAACGCCAGCATTTTGCGATTGCCAAAGCGGTCACTGATCAACCCGGAAAACAGTTTCATGATCTGGGCCGTCGCCTCCGCGATGCCTTCAATCAATCCAAGAAGTGTGGCACTTGCACCCAGCGTTCCCACCAGAAACAGCGGCAACAGCGCATGGATCATTTCCGAGGAAACATCCATGAACAGGCTCACGAACCCCAAAACCCAGACGCCGCGTGGAATTTTTTGCATTGCACCCTTTAGCCATGATATTCAGGCACAAACAACACGAGAACGGGAACACCATGAAAAACACCCGCACCGAAACCGACAGCTTCGGCCCCATTGAAGTTGAGAACACCCGCTATTGGGGCGCACAGGCCCAACGCAGCCTCGGAAATTTCAAAATCGGCTGGGAAAAGCAGCCCCTGCCCGTGGTGCGCGCACTTGGTATTGTAAAGCGTGCCGCTGCCGAAGTGAACATGTCGCTTGGCCGTCTTGATGCAAAGCTCGGCGACACTATCGTGAAAGCCGCGCAAGAGGTGATCGAAGGCAAGCTCAACGATCACTTCCCGCTTGCTGTATGGCAAACAGGCTCCGGCACCCAGTCCAACATGAACGCCAATGAAGTAGTTTCAAACCGCGCCATTCAAATGCTGGGTGGCGTCATGGGGTCCAAGAAACCGGTTCACCCCAACGACCATGTGAACATGAGCCAATCGTCCAATGACACCTACCCCACGGCCATGCACATCGCCTGCGCCGAGGAAATCCACCACGCCCTGCTCCCTGCCCTGCAGAAACTCCGCAACGCGCTGAACGACAAGGCCCACGCGTGGAAACACATCATCAAGATTGGCCGCACCCACACACAGGATGCAACGCCTGTTACATTGGGTCAGGAATTTTCGGGCTATACCAGGCAGATTGAAAACGGCATCGCCCGCATTGAGCAAACCATGCCGATGCTGATGGAGCTCGCCCAAGGTGGCACGGCTGTCGGCACCGGATTGAACGCGCCGATAGGCTTTGCGGAACAGGTGGCCGAGCGCATTGCCGCCATCACAAAAATGAAATTCACCACAGCCCCCAACAAGTTCGAAGCCCTCGCGGCCCATGATGCCATGGTGATGAGCCATGGCGCCATCAACACGGTGGCAGCATCGCTTTTCAAAATCGCCAACGACATTCGCTTTTTGGGCTCCGGCCCGCGCTCCGGCTTTGGAGAACTATCACTTCCCGAAAATGAACCCGGCTCCTCCATCATGCCGGGCAAGGTGAACCCCACCCAATGCGAGGCCCTCACCATGGTCTGCGTGCAAGTCTTCGGCAATCATTCCGCCCTCACCTTCGCAGGCTCACAGGGGCATTTTGAACTCAACGTGTTCAACCCCGTCATGGCCTACAACTTCCTCCAGTCCGTACGCCTCATGGCCGATGCCGCCAATAGCTTCACCGACAATTGCGTGGTGGGCATCGAAGCCCGCGAGGACAATATCAAGGCAGCACTCAACCGCTCGCTGATGTTGGTCACCGCCCTCGCCCCCAAATACGGTTATGACCGCGCTGCCCATATTGCGAAGACAGCCCACAAGAACGGCACAACACTGCGCGAAGAGGCCATCAAGGATGGCATAGACGCCGCGGACTTCGACGCCATTGTCAAACCAGAAGACATGTTGGCCCCAAAGTAATGGCAGAGATCATCAATCTGCGAACGGCACGCAAGCGCCGGGAGCGCAGCGAGAAAGAGGCTGTTGCCGCAACCAATCGCGCGAGCTTCGGCAGGTCAAAATCCGAAAAGCAATTGACCAAGGCAGAACAGGTACTGGAACAAAAACGCCTCGACGACCACAAGCGCGATGACGAAAGACCTTAAGCGCTCACTCACCATTGCGGGTCACCGCACGTCACTGTCGCTGGAGCCGGAATTCTGGCAGGCCTTGCAGGATGCGGCGCGTGTTGAAAAACAAACACTGGCAACACTTGTGGGCGAGATCGACCAATCCCGTGGAACACGAAACCTCTCCAGTGCCATTCGCGTCTGGCTTTTCGCCCGCGCCAAAAAAACCTGAACTACTGCGCACTTCCCAGTGGCACGAGAAGCACTGGCCCCACTGGCTGGTCAATGGCTTCCACGGATTTTGGTTTCGGTTTTTGCGCTGGAACAACCACCTCGGCCTTGCGATACATTTTCAACTCCCGCAAGCGCTGCCTGACTTCCAGTTTGTTCATCGCCTCGCCCTCTTGGATAAGGCGCAGTTGCGCGGCAGTGGCCAGTTCGGCATCAAGAATGCGTTGGTCAGCCTGCACCCGGAGTTCCCGCACGCGCAAGCGAAGCTCGACTTTTTGTGCATAGAATGCAGCCAGTTTTACCTCATCTTCCTTGTGCATTTTTTCTTCTTCAACGGCTAGACGCTGCTGTTCCGCCTGCAGTTTTTCCAAATCCCCAACACCTTGCGCCAAAACCTTGAATCCCAGGAAAGACGATAAAGCCGCTGCGTCTTCATAAACAGCAAGTTGGGTCGGTGGTCCGGAAAAAGAAATTTGCATGAGGGGCAGATCAGGTAACGCTTTGAGCTTGAGCGATACATTGAGGTCAACATTGCCAGTTGCGACCTCAATGACGGGCTTCAATTGAATGTCAGCATCGGCACTGGTGACACCGAAGGGTGAAACCATTGCCACGCCATCCACAATATTCAACGAGCCAAAAACGGATCCCAACGCAATGCCGTCACCGCTGTGCAAAGCCGTGAAAGCGGCGCGAAGGCCATCATCATCCTTCGCCCCGACAATCAGTTTGGAGAAATTCCCGGGTGACAAATTCAGCAATCGGCCATCCTTGAAGGTAAAGGTTCCCATGGCATTGAGTGACGACAAGGCGCCTGCCGGGCTCAAGCCTTTCGCATCAAATTTTACGTCCATCCCAGCGTTGCCCGATGCAATGGGTGCGCCATTTCCAAGCTTGAGTAATTGCGTAAGATCAAATGGCATCGCAACCTGGCCAACAAGGCTTTGTGTGCCGCCAACGGGCTTTGAGGCAAGATCGACCGCAATTTTTTCACCCGCGGCCGTTTTTGCATAAAGTGCCAGTTTTGTTTCACCATCGGCTGACGTCAAACCAATCTGTGCATCTGGAACATCAAGCCCGGAATAAACTGAAAGCATTTTTGGCCGCACCCAAAATTCCCCTGTCACACCATAGGGCAGTGCCTTGGCAAAGGTTTGCTCCAGCGTGGCCACTTTGCCGTCCCACGGCAGGAAAACCGCTGCCATCAATCCAGCCAGTGAAATCCTGTCGGCGTTGATCTCACCCGTGAGTTTCTTGCCACCTTCCAGAACGGCAGACCCCGTGAACGCCGAGGTGTTAAATTTTCCCTCTATGTCATCAATTGCAAAAGTGGTGGCAGAGCTATTCAACTTGGCACCCAGCAACAGGGAGCCACTCAATGGAAGGGGTGTTGGAATTTGCAAGGTTTTCAGCAAATTCCACGCATCGCCACTTTCCAGCGTAACATCGCCGTTAAGCCCGTAAGCCGTTTTGCCGGGATTGATTTTACCGGCATAATGAATGCTGCTGTTGAAAATATCCGCTGTCACATCGGCGATAAAATCATCTTTGAAACTTCCATCCGCTGTTACAACGAGTTTTGCCGGTATGCTGTCAGGTTGCGAAATTTCCGCGCCGTAAAGATTGGCCAAAGCCGCACTCGACAGGCTTTCAATCTCGGCACTGCCGTTGATGCCGGTATTTGCCAAATTCAATGCAGGCGTAAAACTGCCATCCGATGAAATCGAAAGCTCTCCGACTTTTCCAAGAATGCTGAACCCTGTCGCCGGATCGGTTGCCGAAGGCTTTGCCTTTAGCTTGATCTTCAAGTCGGTTTTGCCAAGCGAGGTCACCCAAAATGGGTCCCTGTCCCGTGGCAGAATGCCTGCAAGGCGCAAAAGACCCTTGGGGTCATCTGCCAGCGCAGATATTTCAATGTCCCCATCTGGCCCTTCAGGCGTACTCAATACAACGCCGGACGCACTGAGTTTTGCGCCGTCAACCGAACCAATTTCGAGCGCCTTGAGATCAAACCCCTTAACTGTGGTTTCCACATCCAGCGCGACATCATTCGCCTCAACGCCATTGAGCTTTAAAACCCCGGCCTGCAACGTAAACCGCAGATCACGCTTGACCTGTTCTTCAATGAAATTTGCCACAACACCCAGCCAGCTGGCGCCGCTTTGGTTCGAGACAGCCGTGAAACCATTTGAAAGATAGCTGTCAATGTCAGCGCGTGGTGTGTCTATCCTCAAATCTATGATTGGCCGCTCACCATTCACCAGCAACAGGAAATTCGCCTTGCCGCGTTCACCATCCAATTCATAGGAAATGTTTGGGAAGTCAAGTTTCGATGCTGTCAGTGTCAGGTCGGCCTTGGCCTTCAGGCGGCCCCGTGTGCCACTCCACGTCTTTGCAATGTCTGCTTTTCTTTCTGGCCACAGCCACATCGTGAGCTGGCGCATGTCAAGGGATTCAAGAGCCAGGTTTCCCGCCAGCTCGGCATAATGTTCACCCGGGAAAAAGACGCCGCTAAACAGCGACCTGGAACGGCCGGGCAAGGAAGCGGAAAGTTCGTGGATGCGAATGGCCTCGTTGTTTGCCGAGGCATCGAGAAACACGTTTTCCAGTGTCTCTCCCCCTGAACGCAACGCGGCAATCTTGAGCGACGAACGTAAATCAATGTCTTTGGGCAGCATGGTGAGCAAACCATTGACCAGTGATAGGCCACCGCCGTTGCGCAATAAATTCCGCGAGCCAGCGCCTGCCAGCGCATCAAAATCAACACGTGGTGCCGTAAAATCGGCTTTGACGGTGGCTTTTTTACCCAACGTGATATTCGCATTTCCAGCCAGAAGGGTGCCTTGGTCACTGGCATCGGCAGGCCGGATTTCAATGTCTGTGAGATCAATCCGCTCAAAATTGGCAACAACTTTTGCCTTGGACCTTACAAGCCGGAATTGTCCCTCGGCATCACTTTTGCCGCTCGGATCAGCGACAGGTTCCAATCTCGCATTGCCGGTGAATGTTTCTGCACGGGTTGCACCATCGAGAAAATAGGAATAGCCGGAGTTTTCTTGGGAGGAAACCCGAAGGCCAAAGGTAAATGGCGCATCCCTCTTCCACTCGCCCGTGTTCAATGAAAATCCCAGCGCAAGGCCGTCATAAGTGAGATCACCGGATGTTCTCCAGGGCCCTGCCAAATTTGGCGCTGCAAGCGTACCGTTGATGTTCTTCAGGTCAAGATGTCCACCGCGCCTGTCATCGGTCAACCGCACAACGCCATCGGTAAGCGTGATCTTGTCTAACATGATATGTTCAAGCAGCGGGCTGTTGCGAATGGTCACCGCTGGTTCAAAGATCCAGTTTCCCAGACCAGCTTGCGTTCTTTGCAGTGCAATCACGGGCTTGGTGATGTCGATGCTTTCAACCTGGATGACCCCATTCAGCAGCGCTCCCAGCGTCATTTGAATACTGACCTGGTCTGCCTTTGCCAGCCATTTCTCGCGGAACCCGTCAGGATTTGCGATGAACACATCCCCTGCCGTAAGCCGCGGTAATGGAAACAGGCGAACGCTGATCGGTCCGCTGATTTCAATTTTGCGCCCCGTGAGTTTTTGCCCATAGGTTTCAAGGCTTGTCCGGTAGTTGCCCCAATCCAACACGAACGGTGCAAGCAGTGCGCTGGCAACAACCAGCACAAGAATGATGCCGAAATAGAAAACCGGTGACTTCCAAACTTTCATGATACAACACAATAGAATGTCTGCATGAAGTCGCAAGTCTTTGCGGTCATTCCATGACGAGAATTTTACCTGGGTTCATGATATTTAGCGGGTCCAGAGCCCGCTTGATCTGCCGCATCACGCCAAGCGCCTTGCCATGTTCCGCTTCCAGAAAACCGATCTTGCCACTGCCAACGCCATGTTCACCCGTGCAAGTGCCGTCCATCGCAATCGCCCGGTGAATGAGCCGCCCATAGAAACCTTTCACCCTTTTCACCTCATCCGCATCGCCGGGGTTGCAATACAGCACCACATGGAAATTCCCGTCTCCCACATGGCCAATGATCGGCCCGAACAGATTGTTGGAACGCAAATCATCCTGCGTGGCAATCACACATTCGGCCAGCCGTGAAATAGGAACGCACACGTCTGTTGCAAACACGTCCTGCTTTCCTGACGCAATTGCCCGCGTCGCCCAGAACGCGTCATGCCGCGCCTGCCACAGCTTTTGCCGGTCCTCTTCCTTTTCCGCCCAGTCAAAGGCCCCTGCCCCGTGCGATAAAGCAATCTCACAGAAGCTTTCAATCTGTTCGCGCGCATAGGCTGCGGTGCCGTGAAACTCCAGAAACAACGTGGGTGCCACTTTCAAATTCAGCTTTGAATAGATGTTCAACGCTTTGATATGTTCCTCATCCACCAGTTCAATGCGCGCCACTGGAATGCCCATCTGAATGGTTTCAATCGTGGCATTGCACGCAGCCTCAATGGAGGGAAAGCAGCACACACCCGCCGTCATCGCTTCCGGAATGCCGTAAAGCTTCAAGCCAACCTCAGTGATGATGCCAAGCGTTCCCTCGGAACCCACCAGCAGTTTCGTGAGATCATATCCGGCAGATGATTTCTTGGCGCGCGATCCCGTGCGAATGATCTCGCCGTTTGCCATTACGGCGGTCACGTTCATCACATTTTCCCGCATGGTGCCATAGCGCACAGCATTGGTGCCAGAAGCCCGCGTCGCCGCCATGCCGCCAAGACTTGCATCTGCTCCGGGGTCAATCGGGAAAAACAGCCCTTGGTCGCGCAAGTGCACATTCAGTGTTTTCCGCGTAACCCCCGCCTCCACCCGCGCATCAAGATCAGCCGCATTCACTTCCAGAATGCGGTTCAGCCCCGCCGTGTTCACTGTAATCCCGCCAAAAGGAGCCGTGATATGCCCCTCTAGCGACGTACCAGTCCCATACGGAATAATGGGGGTCTGGTGCTTGGCGCAGATCGATACAATCTTCTGCACCTCAACCGTGGAATTTACGAAAGCCACGGCATCCGGTGGCGCACCCGCAGCCCAGGTCTGGTCCTTGCCGTGCTGTTCGCGCACGATGTCAGCCGTGGAAATCCTGTCACCCAGAAATTCCCGAATCTCGGCAATGGTTTGCAGTGTGCTATTGCGCAGGGCTCGTGTAAGCATGCCCTGAAATTAGCAGATGAAATGAAAATTGCGATGACAATTCCTGCCCCGATCATAAGCCTACCCTATGCCATCGAAAAGCAGTGGATCGACTATAACGGCCACTTCAACATGGCTTACTACAACGTCTTGTTTGACCGCGATTCGGACAAGGCCCTCACGCAGCTCGGCTTGGGCCCAGCCTATGTCACACGCACCGGCAATTCCTATTTCACCCTCGAAGCCCACATCACATATCTCCGCGAATTGCATCTCGACCATCAGGTTATCATCGAAACGCAGTTTCTAGACTACGATGCCAAACGCCTGCACTACGTCCAAACCATGCGCCACGCCACCGAAGGATGGACTGCCTGTGTGAGCGAAAACATCGTGATGCATGTGGACCTGCAAACCAAGAAATCATCCCCTTTTCCCCCCGATGTGCTGGAGAAAATTGCGTCGGCACATCACGCACATCGGGCGTTGCCAATCCCTCCGCAAGTCGGCCACAAGATCGGCATACCGCGGAAATGAGGCGTCGCGACCGATGGCTTGAATGGCTGAAGAACATTTCAAAACGTAGAATCGTACCGCTGCCCCTCGGCCAGTTCTGGCATGAATTCCTGATTTTTGGCATCAAGCAAGCCTGGGCCTGTCTTTTCGCGGCAACACTGATTGCGGCCATTCTCACAACCTATCTCTGGTATCCAAAAACCGCATTTGTCAGTCGCTATGACTTTCTCTTTATCGTTGCCGTACTCATCCAAATCGCACTTTTGGCATTGAAATTTGAAAGCTGGGACGAGGCAAAGGTCATCGCCATCTATCATGTCGTGGGCACCGTCATGGAAATTTTCAAAACCGCCAAGGGCTCATGGATTTACCCGGAAGCCAATCTCATCCGCATTGCGGGCGTGCCACTGCTGTCCGGCTTCATGTACTCCACCATCGGCAGTTACATCGCCCGCTGCTGGCGTCTGTTCGATTTCCGCTTCTCGCATTATCCCGATCCGCGATTGACCTATGTGTTGGCTATTGCGATCTACGCCAATTTCTTCACCCATCACTACATCATGGATTTCCGCTGGATACTTTTCGCAAGCACGGCGTTTCTGTTCCGGCGCACCTGGATTTATTTCACCTGCGATGAAATTCCACGCCGCATGCCTCTGCTCGTGGGCTTCTTCCTCGTGTCCATTTTTATCTGGCTTGCCGAAAACATCGGCACATTCTCTGCCATCTGGCTCTATCCCCATCAAATGAAAGGAACGTGGACACCCGTTGGCATTGGCAAATTCGGCTCATGGTATCTCCTCATGATCATCAGCTTTGTGCTCGTGGCCATCATCCGCAAACCCCAGGCACCCCAGACATAAAAATTTGGCCGGAAACGCTTTACCGCCAAATCGTCATAAGCCCGCAACATTCTCGGCGCATTCGACTCGCATACCGAGGCCAACAAGAAACGCGATGGAGGTGAATATGTTGACGACCGGATATGAACATTTTGCCGAAGCCCTGATTTTCGCCCATGGTCCACGGGCCGAAGCCGAGGCTGCCATGCACGCGATTTTATGTGAAAAATCAGGTGACATGGAAACCGCCGAAACCTGGCGCAAGGTCCAATCAGCCCTGAAATATAATAGCGTCAAGAAAGCCGCTTAACGGTCACGATCCCCTGCTATAAGGGGTCTTCCGAAGATTCGTGAGACCCCCTATGTCCGTCAAGCCCGTCAAGCCGATTGAGTTCGACAATTTTGAAGAAACACCGCAGGCGAAAGCAGGCGGTATTTCCGCGCGCGCCATGGCAGGCAGCGAACCCGTCTATTTCAAGGGCCTGAACGCCGAACAACGCGAGGCGGTGGAATCAACTGAGGGCCCCCTGCTGGTGCTCGCCGGTGCAGGCACGGGCAAAACCCGCGTGCTCACCACCCGTCTCGCCCACATTCTGGCAACAGGCAAAGCTTATCCCAACCAGATGCTGGCCGTCACCTTTACCAACAAGGCCGCGCGCGAAATGAAGGAGCGTATTGGCCATTTGATCGGCGGTATGGTGGAAGGTATGACCTGGCTTGGCACCTTCCATTCCATCGGCGTCAAGATCCTGCGCAGCCATGCAGAACTCGCAGGCCTGAAATCCGGCTTTTCGATTCTTGACACCGATGACCAGATCCGCCTGCTCAAGCAGGTGATGTCGCTGCATGATATTGATGAAAAACGCTGGCCCGCCCGCCAGCTCGCCAGCACAATTGACGGCTGGAAAAATCGCGGGCTCTTGCCGGACAAGGTGCCCGCAGGCGAGGCCCACGGCTTTGCAAATGGCATCGGCGGCAAGCTCTATGCCGAATATCAGGCGCGGCTGAAAGTGGTGAACGCAGCCGACTTCGGCGATCTCCTGCTGGAAGTCTTGCGCATTTTCCAAACACACCCTGACGTGCTGAAGGAATACCAGCGCCGCTTCAAATATATGCTGGTCGATGAATATCAGGACACCAACGTGGCGCAATACCTCTGGCTCCGCCTTTTGGCCCAGGGCCACAGGAACATTTGCTGCGTCGGTGATGACGACCAATCCATCTACGGTTGGCGCGGTGCGGAGGTCGATAACATCCTGCGCTTTGAAAAGGATTTTCCCGGCGCCAAGATCATCAAGCTCGAGCGCAACTACCGCTCAACACCACACATTCTCGGCGCTGCCTCCGGCCTCATCGCAAAAAACGAAAGCCGCCTCGGCAAAACCCTTCACACCGACAAGAATGATGGTGACCCGGTAACCGTCCGCGCCCATTGGGATGGCGACGAGGAAGCCCGCACCATTGGCGACGACATCGAAAGCCTCCAGCGCAAACAGGAAAAATTGAACGACATGGCCATTCTCGTGCGCGCCTCGTTCCAGATGCGCGCCTTTGAAGACCGCTTCATCACGCTTGGCCTGCCCTACCGCGTCATCGGTGGCCCGCGCTTTTATGAACGCGCCGAAATCCGGGACGCACTGGCCTATTTCAAGATCACCGCTTCACCCGACAATGACCTCGCCTTCGAACGCATCATCAACACGCCCAAGCGCGGCATTGGTGACGCATCGGTCAAGCGCATGTTCGACTTTGCCCGCGCGCGAAGCCTCTCGCTCTATGCAGCAGCAGCCGAACTTTCCACCACCGATGATCTTCCCAACAAGGCCCGCACCGCCCTGCGCGCCCTTGTGGAAAGCTTCGGCCGCTGGCGTCAGGCCATGCAAACCATTCCGCACACGGATTTGGCCGAAATGATTTTGGATGAATCCGGCTACACCGAAATGTGGCAGAACGATAAAAGCCCCGAGGCCCAAGGCAAGCTCGAAAACCTGAGAGAACTCGTCCGCTCCATGGGTGAATTTGAAAATATGGCGGGCTTTCTCGAACACATCGCCCTTGTCATGGACCGCGCGAGCAGCGATGAGGACGAAAAAGTCAGCATCATGACCATGCATTCCGCCAAGGGACTGGAATTTGGCACCGTGTTCCTGCCCGGCTGGGAAGAAGGCCTGTTCCCCCACCAGCGCGCGCTGGATGAAAAAGGCAAGGCGGGCCTGGAAGAAGAACGCAGGCTGGCCTACGTCGGTATCACCCGCGCCAAACGCCGCGCAACCATTTCCTTCGCGCAAAACCGCCGGGTTCACAATATGTGGCAGAACGCATTGCCCTCGCGCTTCGTCGATGAGCTCCCCGAAGCCTTCATCGAAGTCGCCCCCATGAGCAATTCCTTCGGCGGCCATTCCTTGGGCGGCTATGGCGCAAGCCGTTTCGACGAGGCCAAACCCTTCACCAACACCTACGCAACGCCCGGCTGGCAGCGCGCCCAGGAACGCTGGAGCAAGGGCGAAGGCCTCCGCACCACGCCCAAATTCATCGAAGGTGAAATGGTCACCCACGGCGAGCCCAACCCCGAACTCGGCACAGGCACCCGCATCTTCCACCAAAAATTCGGCTACGGCCGCATCATCTCGGTCGACGGCAACAAACTCACGATTGATTTCGACAAGGCCGGCGAGAAGCGTGTGCTCGATAGCTTTGTAACGGCGGCTTGAACTGGGTCTGAATGCGAACGTAAAATGCGAAATGGAGCATCCCGAATGACAGACACAGCCTCCGATGCCAAGCCCGCTTTTCCAGACCGCCTGAGCATCGACCCCAAAAGCCCTTATTTCAACAAGGCAGTCCTCGCATTCGATGTCGGCATCCGGTTCAATGGCGTGGAAAAAACCAACATTGAAGAATACTGCATATCAGAAGGCTGGGTGCGCGTGCCCTCAGGCGGAAAGTCCAAAGACCGCCACGGCAATCCCATGATGGTCAAGCTCACTGGCAAAGTGGAACCCTATTACGTGACGGCATAAGCGTTATATAAAAACAGACGCGTCACGTTATCCGCAGAACCCCACCCCACACCGTCATCCCGTTGAAAAACGGGACCCAACTGTCATCAGTATGACTCCTGAAATTCCGCTCTTAATGATGACAGCTGGGTTCCGACTTTCGTCGGAATGACGACAAGGCGGAAAAACGGAACGCTATCTCCAACTACAAAGCCGCTCAAGTTTTTAGCACCACTTTGATTGCAATATGCGCAGCCCTTCATCTTGTAATATGCCCCATCAATCGGTAGTTTAAAAACATGAAACACGTCTTTCATTTACTCGTTTTCGTGGCATTGAGTTCCTCCGTACTGGCAGCACAGCCAGAGCAGACGTTCGCATTGAAACCCGGTGCGAGCTTTGAATGGATGCTCTCCAAAGCGACAAATAAAATTCCGAACGCCGATGTCATCGATCTTGATCTTTTTGACACAAGTGCAAAACGCATTTCCACCTTAAACAAAGCCGGAAAAAAAACGATCTGCTATATCAGTGTCGGTTCATGGGAAAACTGGCGGCCCGATAAAAAAGATTTTCCTGCGGCGAGCCTTGGTAAAGATTATGACGGTTGGCCCGGTGAAAAGTGGTTGGACATTGCCCATAGGTCAAAATTCGAAGCCGCAATGAAAGCCCGTTTGGACATGTGTAAAGCCAAAGGTTTTTGGGGCGTGGAGCCCGACAACATGAATCTGCACGAGCAGGACTCCGGCTTTAAAATCACGCGCCAGCAGCAAATCGATTACAGTATTTGGCTGGCGCAACAAGCGCACCTACGCGGGCTATCGATCGGCATAAAAAACGTGCCTGATTTATTGCCGGTTCTTCAGGAACATTATGACTGGGCCCTGTTGGAGGATTGTTACGAAAATAAATTCTGCGCCGATTTCAAGCCAATGGTGAAAGCCGGAAAGGCAGTGTTTGCAGTGGAATATACGGATGCGAACATTGACTTTCGGGCGTTCTGCAGAGACGCAAAAGCATTTGGCTTTTTCCCACTCCTGAAAAAACGCGAACTCGGCATTTGGACAAAACAGTGTCCATGAATCGCGGTGAAAGGTAATTTTACCTTCCGTTTGTCCTCCCGCCCACATCTGTGCATCGGTCATTTCAGCAAATATTGCGTTTGATACAGTTTCGTAATCCTTGCTTAGGGCTGTTTTAACGCTTTTCCCCCTAAACCTTGCTTTTTGAACCCGTTACTGAGGCAAAGGATTCTGAGGCAAAGGATTAAAAGGGGACGCTTCCCTTTGTTTTTCATCGCAATGTCTCACCCATGCCCTGACGATGTTTGCGGCGGGTAGCGTTCGAAGCTTGGCAGGGCGTGGGCGCTTTCCATCCATGCGATGCGTTCGGCAACCTGTATGTGCGCCTGCGGTGCAACGGCATCCGGGTTGTCATAGGTCGCACTCTGGATATCGATGATGCCGGGCAGCACCACGGCATTGGTGTAAAAAACGCCGGTGCCGCACGCCTTGCAAAAATGCCGCCTGCCATTTTCCGAGGAGCGGTAAATCTTGGGCGCGCCCTTGGTCACTTTCACGGCCTTCTCAGGATACATGGTCCACGCCACCATGGGAGCGCCTGCACTTCTCCTGCGGTCCGTGCAGTGGCAAAGCGCGTGGGTTAAGGCTTCGCCGTCCGCCTCATAACGAACAGCCCCGCAATGGCATCCACCTGATATGGTCATGATTGTCCTCCATCGCTCGCGTATCGTCACACAGGTTCACTTTCACGCAGATAAGCATTATCACATGTGACCCCGAAAAGTGTCATCATCAGTTCATCCCATACGCATCATCCGGTTGAAAAACGGGACCCAGCTGTCATCCGTACAACTCTTAAAATTTTGTTCTTGCTGATGACAGCTGGGTTACAATTTTCGGACAGTGGTGAGACACTTCCCTTATTTTCGCGTTGCCTGAAAAGTTGGTCTTTGTCAACTGAAACAGCCGTGCTACGATTTGATATCTCGGGACAGTTCCACAGGAGTATGTGATGTGAAATTTCCAATATTTTACGGGTTCTTTGCACCTGACATTGCAACAAAAGATGCGTTTGGACCGATGAGTATAGCGATTGATCTGGCACGGCAGCTCGACGCACAAATTTCTGTAGTGATCGGAACGCTCAAGATCACCGCCCCAAACGTAATGGCTTCGACAACAGTTGATGGTCTAATTGCAAGCGAAAACAACAGGAGAGCGAAATCAGCTGCCGCTTCACAACAAAAAGTCGTTGAGCTTGCACGTGGCTCTGGAGTTATCATTCACACCGAGATCGTCGAAGACGACTTTATTGGAATAAAGCGAAGGTTTGCCAATCGCGCCAGAATTCATGGTTTGGCTTTCATGGAATCGGGAGTGTCAGGCGAGTTGTACAATGATGAGTTGGTAGAACCATTACTCTTCGAAAGCGGAAGACCGGTGCTCATTGTTCCAAAAAGTTTTGCATCGCGTGTTTCCCTTGATCACATTCTCATTGCATGGGATGGCAGCGCTAATGCCGCACGTGCGGTTTGGGATTCTATCCCGCTGCTGCAAAAATCTAAGAAAATTGAAATCATTACTGTTATTGGTGAAAAAAATATCGATACTGCACCGGCCGCTAACACATTGGCGCCAATGCTGACTTATTTGAACGAAAATATACACGTCACAGCGCTTGAAATTGGGAACCAAACAGCAGCTGGCGTCATAAAAAAGCACGCCCGGAATATTGGTGCCGGTCTTGTTATTCAGGGAGCATATGGCCGGTCACGTTGGACGGAGATGGTTCTTGGAGGCGTAACGCGTGAAATGCTCCGTGACAGCGACTTGCCTGTCTTGATGTCTCATTAGCAAACACCAAAAGAAAACTAGCAGGACAAAAGTGACGCTTCCTCAAGGAGACAAAGGGAAGCGTCCCCTTTTCCTTTTAAAGATTAGGAAATAAAGAGACGCGTCTTTTGTTTTTAGAACAATGCTCCGTGAGATACTTGTTCACCGCCTCATGGGCGGTGATGGAGAGAATGGGCGCGCTTTAAGTCCAAGACACGATTTTAGTCCTTGACATAGGAGTATTGTTGTTCTATCTATGTTCCATTCACTGGATTGAAGGAAACCACCGTGGACTGGGCCGCCGTCATCACACTCAACAGCACCGCCCTCAAACCCGTCATCGACACCCTGTTTGCCATGCTGGGGCTGGCAACGCGGCTTTCACCCGGCGTGTACCGCCGCGTGTTGCGTCTGCTGCGACCCACAGAGTCTGCTGTCCGGCGTCTCATTGTCATTGCAGCCCATGGCCTTGTGGTGAAGCCAATGGCTGCGCGCTCAAAGCCTGCAGGTCCAATAACCGGCAAGGGCGAGAAGTC